>JAVBLA010000003.1:0-114329 GCA_031553775.1 Bacteroidales bacterium | reverse complement strand
CCAGGCAAAGGTCATAAATATATTAGCAAGGACTAACAGTCCCACAGTATCAAACATTTTCATATTTCCGCATTTTAGCGGCACAAAAGTACACAAATTTCCTGTTAGTACTGCACAATATTATGGCATTATGGCAATGGTTTTATCTCTATCACTTTTTTACCGGATAATCCGGATCCAGTAAAATCCAACTTTATACGGATAAGTTCTTTTCCCCAGACCCGTTGCAAGCGGGGGTCATCGATCGTTACAGGTTCCAGATCTGCTATTAACTCTTTGGGATCATATTTCATTTCCAAGGCAAAATCAGTAGAAAACAACCGGATGATACCTGGTTTGATAAGCTCAGCCTGACAAGCCGTCATAAAATGAAGTGAACACCCACCTTTATTTTCAGACAAAGAATAATCATCTGTAATAGTAAAAGATTTTTTCCGTTTCAGTTGATAAGAACGCTTCCAGTATTTTACAGCAGCATCTTCGGGATAAGCAGCCGAAATATCGACTGAAAAAATTGCAGTGGAGGAATTTGACTGAAAAACAGCTTGCTTCGCTGCATACTTCCTACCGTTTTTCTGTTCTATCCCGTTGATAACCGGAAGATTATGATAACCAGATTGCATTGTCCAGATCGTATAACGTTCTTTGCTGAAAGTCTGCCGGGTATAGGTCCCCACTCCTACATCGATCATTGCAGGTTTTGTATTATAATATAGTACAAAAGTTCCTACATCATTGTGATTATGACTTTCATCATTGAAACCTCCTTTAGCTGCAAAATAAAAACCGGACTTGGAACCGTCTTTATCACGTGCTGTACAAAATTGGGTCCCGGATAACCAGCATTCTTTGATCAAAGGCTCTTTTTTCTCGGCTAAAGCCATCTCCGGACCATCGAATATATCCCGGATCACAGCTTCTATCGTTCCTCCGGGAACAATATCTTTTTTGAAATAATAAGCTCCAAAATCCTGCATCACCGGGTCGTGAATTGCTTTTCCGTATCTGTAAATTAAGCCCGGGTAAATATTTCCCACAGGAGCAGCATCGGCAAAATTTACAAAGTATCCATCACCTATGTAAGCGCGATAAATGTAGCGGCCGATATTTTTGACCAATTCGTCGGAATAGATATCAACGTTCCCTGAAGTTGCCCGGGAAAGGATTTCGAGACATTCAAAAAACTTACCACCTGCATGGCTCCAATATGAAGGTCCTTCATCGCAACCACCGTCATCTTTATAATAATTGATAAATTTGTCGATGGAAGTCATTGCTTTGTAGATATTATCTGTCCGTTTTTGCGGATCTGTCTCTATCAGCAGAATACATTGTAAAACATTGAAGTTCACCCATACGTTCCAGTTATTGACAAAATCCCGGTTAAAGGCCATCCAGGAAAAATCAGTGCGGGTATAATAAGGCATCAGTATCCGGTTGTTTATCTCTTTTCGCATTTTTTCAGCTATCAAAGGGTGTATTTTATCGAATTCCGAAGCAAAAAAATAGTGTATCCACGACAAAGTTGCCCCAATCCTTCCGGAAGCCAGGTCGATAACGATATCATCCGGATCGGGTAGTCCTGCTCCTCTTTTTTGCAGGTTCAGATGTGCCGATAAAACCCATGTAGATTGTTCACACATCGCCCATACTCCATTAGCTAAAGCCTCCGTAAAACGACCTGTCCCTTCCACCAATTCCGCCATTGCCAGATTCTGGAGATTTTTTTCCCGGGCATCGCCCAGGGCCTGCATGCCATCCCGGTCGCCGGATCGAATAAATTCGATATAATCTGTCGCCTTTATAATATCCCATTTAAAAGTCAGTGATTTCTCACCCCTTTCAATAATTTGTTTTCTTATTTCAGGATCAATACTCTCCCACTTTCCCCTATCGCTGTATGCAGGAAAATCTACCCATTCCGTACCTTTATCCAGCACATTGAACAATTCCTGGCGGGTAATACTCCGCGATAAAGTATTTCTCTCCACAGAATATGTATTCTGTAAAAAGAATACGGCTACCATCAATAATACCACTCTCATTTTTCGTTGTTTTTATAGTTATACAAATATACGTGAAGTTTTTGTTTAAGCAAAAGGATAGAAAAATAAAGAAATAAAAACACCGATTAAACCATACAGATTCTTTTTCGTCTAAGAAATCCGATAACTATTTTTTCCATGAAATATCAAAAAAATTGCCTGCTGATCTGCTTCATATTATTGGCTTCCATTCAATGTATCCATGCACAAACATCTTCTACATGGAAAGAAATCAGGGGCAATATCGTAGAACATACCGACAGTACGGATCTGATTGTGGAAAATGCAATCATCCGCCTGCTAAGTTCCCGGGATAGTTCTGCAATAAAGTATACCATAACCGACAAAAACGGTATCTTTGTACTGCCTTCGGTGGAAAAAAACAACTATATTCTCAGCATCTCTTTTCTTGGTTACAACACTACTTATCAAAAAATATCACCCGAAAAATTCCCCGGAAACACTATCAATCTCGGAAAAATCAAATTGGATGAAAATGCTGTGATGCTTTCAGAAGTCATCGTGCTCGCCGAAATTCCCGAAGTAGTAGTTAAACAAGATACAATGGAATACAATCCGGCGGCATTCCGTATGCCGGAAAGTGCAGTTGTTGAAGATTTACTCAAACGCCTGCCGGGCGTTGAAGTTGATAATGACGGAAAGATAACAGTTATAGGAAAAGAAGTTACGCGTATATTTGTAGATGGAAAAGAGTTTTTCGGAAATGATCCGAAAATGGCAACCAAAAACCTCACATTAGATATTATTGACAAAGTACAGGTAATCGATAAAAAATCCGATCTTGAATTGCTGACCGGGGTAGATGATGGAGAAGAAGAAACCGTGATCAATCTGACCATCAAAAAGGGGATGAAAAAAGGCTGGATATCTAATACGGCTATCGGCGCCGGAGCCTTTGTCGACAACCAGGTGGAAAATGATGCCCGTTATGCCGGCAATGCCTTTGTCAGTCGTTTTTTAGACGACAAACAATTTACCCTGCTTTTTAATTCTAATAACGTCAACAACCGGGGATTCACGGATGGAGGAAACATCTCCCGCTCAGGCATGAGAAGCGGAGGCTCAAGAGGTGACGGAAACGGACTCAGCAGCTCGGTTACAGGAGGATTGAACGGCATGGGGATTATCAACGACCAATGGAAATTGGGAGGCAATATCCGGTACAATTATGCAGACGAGTTAATCAAACGAAAAGCATTCCGCCAGAATTTCCTGAAAAACGACAGTACCTCCTACCGGAATACTCTTTCTAACGATCAAAGTTATTCCAACAATATTGCCTTCGACGGTAAAGTAGAATTTACCCCGGATACCATGAATACTTTTGTGCTAACCACCCGGTTGTCGTTTAATGATTCATATTCCAATGATTATTCTTTCCAGAATACTTTAGCCGGAGATATAGATTCCACCCTGGTAAACTACAGCGAAGCCAACACAATCCTCAATACCAACGGTAGGGTGATGAACGCAGAACTGACCTATGCACACAAATTCCAAAAAAAAGGCCGCAGACTGAACTTCACCGGAGAAGTAAATTTCAACAGGAACAGCGGTGAAGGAACTAATATTTCTACCAGTAGATTCAGAAACAGACCTATCAATAACAGGAATTTAAACCAGGAATTGTTCAACAATTCAAACCGCGATATGTATCGTTTCAGGGCAAGTTATATAGAGCCTGTCTGGAAAACAAATAATACCCTGCAATTTACTTACAATATCCGGTATAATCCAACAGAAAACACCAGAAAGACTTACGATTACGATCCTTTTACCGAAAGTTATTCCATATTGAACCCGATATACAGCCGAAGTATGGAAAACATATTTATCAACCAGACATTAGGAGCAAGTTTCAATGCTGTTCATGACAAATATTCCTATAATGTAGGAGTCAATGTATTTCCGTCGTACTCCCAAAGCAAGACTTTTGTTAAAGATTACTATGGAAACGGAAGTGATTCTCTGATATATGATTTTCCCAAACGCAGTATAGTAAACTATGCGCCTCAGTTGAATTTCACCTACAGGTTCAGTAAGGAATCCAATATCCGGTTCTCCTATCGTGAAAGGATCGAGCAGCCGAGTGTAACACAATTGGATCCGACCGAGAACAATACCAACCCTTTGAATATCCGGAGAGGGAATCCGGATCTCTTGCCCTCCTTCACACATACAGGGGCATTCAGATACAATCTGAACAAAAGGGAATCGCAACGTTCCTTAGCCAGTAACCTCGCCTACACCTATACGGAAAACGATATAGTCAACTATACTTCGTACGAGGAAGACATTAATGGGAACGGTACAGGAGTACAACATACCAGACCTGTTAATGTGAGCGGTTCATGGAGTCTTTTCGGAGATGTACTGTATAATACCCCTTTCGGTGCACTTAAAAGATTGAAGTTCAGTACCCATACCCGGGGAAGTTTCAACAACCGGATCGGTTTCGTCAGGATCAGCAGACAAGCATATCAAAATATTTCGCAAACGTTCAGTACATCCGAAGTCATTAGCCTGAGCTATAGCAAAGATTGGTTTTATGGGCAACTCCGGGGAAATATCCGTTATTCCAACACCAGTAATTCTATCGAAGACAGGGAGAACCAGATCAGCACCAACTATGGGCTGACTTACAATACTCAATTATTTTTCCCACACGACTGGACGCTCTCTTCCGATATCAGTTACCGTGCCAACAAAGGCTTAAGCACCGGATATAATAAAAATGAAACGGTTTGGAATGCTGAAATCAGCAAACAATTTTTAAGCAGGAAACAGGCATCTGTCAGGGTCAAATGGACAGATATCCTGCAACAGGCGCTCAGTATAGACCGGAATGTCAACGTGAATTATATCGAAGATAGCGAATACAACACTTTAACCAGCTTTTTCCTTGTTTCCTTTTCCTACAGGTTTAACCAAATGGGAACCAAAAGAACCGACAGAAAAATTAACCGGGAAAATATCGAAGAATACAGGAAAAGTAGCACAATGCCTTCACGGTCGGGTACAGGAAATCGTAGCAGGCAATCTTCCGGAAACAGAAGATAACCAAAGGATTAAGAATCAGAACTCAACAACCATTTTCACATTCAATTGCCTACCTGTAAGATAATTGGGAACAGCATACTGAACATTATTCACAGCAGTCACCCAATAATACGAATTGACATTGTTGATAGCAAAAAGATTGAAACAATCCAGACCGAAATAAATATTTTTCAAATGACGGAAGAAACCCTTATTCATAAATTCATCAGTATCTTTCGATAACTGATAAGTCATCCCCACATCGATCCTCCGATAGGCAGAAGAATTAAAATACCCTGATTCATACCCTTGTCCCGGAGGGGAAAAAGGAAGTCCGGCCGACCAGATAGCCCGTAAATTCAAGCGTACCTTTTTATACCGGGGAAAATAGTCGGTAAAGAACATAGAAATACTGTAACGCTGATCGGTAGGCAACGGAACTTTTACGCCCTCAATATCCTGTTCGGCCTTCATTAAAGAAAAACAAAGCCAGGAATCGGTTCCGGGAACAAACTCTCCGAAAATTTTCATATCCAATCCCGTGGCATATCCGGAAGAAATATTCTGCCCATAATACCGTACTTTAACATTATCCACGGTATAAGGCACCAGATCGTCTAATTTTTTATAATACGCTTCTGCGGTAAATTTGAATGGCCGGCTAATCGCATAAAACGCATAATCACCGCCTAATACAAAATGGATAGAGCGTTGCGAACGGATATCCTGGTTCAGTACAATCTCGGAATTTCCTTCCGAATCGGTTTGCGTCATCCGGAATTCTTTATAAAAAGGAGCCTGGTAATACAGTCCTGTGGCAAAACGAAAAGTAAACCGCTGATCGAAAGAAGGGATAAAACCGATTGAAGCCCTGGGACTGACAATAAATTCTTTGTTATAATCCCAGTAACTTCCCCGCACACCTGCTGTTAAGGAGAAAATTCCCTGTTCAATACGAAATTTATAGGTGTCCTGAAGATAACCGGAAAAACGGTTCGATGAAATATCATTCCGGGAATAAAGATTTTCATAAACATTTACACGGATACCATCATATGGAAGTGAGTAGCCTGTAGAATCGCGCATCTCCCACTCCCGGATACGATCGTTGATCTTTTCATGCTGGTACCCAAGACTCCAGCGTAAAGTATGCTGTTCATATTTCTGAGAACCCATATGAGTCAGTGTCACCACATCCGATTTCAAATGGTTACGGGCATGTTCATGGTAGTTGCCTACACCGATCAGCGACATCTCGTCGGAGGAGATTACATCACTCAGGAAATATTCGCCCGAAATATCGTAAGTTTCTTCTTCTTTCGACTGAAAAGCAGACAGTTGTATAGCCAGCTCCGTACTCTCCCGGGGGCGGAAAGTAAATCCGGTAGAACCGAAAAGAGTTTCGAAATTATCAACTTCCTGTCCATCAAAATAAACCGTAAAATTCTTCGCTGCTTCTATGGAGCCATAAGATGTACTCCGATTGACCGGAGTAAAATTATATTTGTTTTTGGAAAAATTTCCCAGAAAATTCCATTCCACTTTCGGGGAAAAACGATATGTCATATAGGTTTGTGCATCCAGAAAAACAGGATCATACTCTCCTTTTGTATCGAGCGTACCCAACAAATAAGAATTCTGTTTATAACGAATACCTGTAATCTGGGTAAACTTTTTACCGGCGCTTCCCACATACAGGCTGCCTCCCATCATGCTGACCGTAGCCGCTCCCTCGAACGCTTCCGGTTTTTTATAGATAATATCTAATACCGACGACATTTTATCTCCGTATTTCGGTTCGTATCCTCCGGATGAGAAACGGACTTCTCCTGTTAAATCGGGATTGATAAAACTCAGTCCTTCCTGCTGCCCGCTACGGATTAACAAAGGGCGATGAACTTCAATACCATTAACATATACGATATTTTCATCATAATTTCCACCACGAACAGAATATTGGGAGCTTAATTCATTTTTATTGGAAACTCCCATTTCCGTGCCCAGGCGAGACTCAATATTACCTCCTGATGCATCTGTGTTCAAACGGGTGTTGCCTAAATCCAGTTTCTGAGTCATGCCGGTTTGAGATCGTTGTGCACGAACAGTAAACTCACCTAGTTCAACCGACATATGCCGCATAACTACCGTAAAATGCATGCCTTCCCTGGGATCCTGAATTACCTTCTTGGTTCTGTTATAACCTAAACAGGAAAAAACAATCGTAATAGAATCTCCGGCATTCACCGAAAGAACAAAATAACCCTTTTCATTTGTCATTACCAGATTGGCTGTTCCCGATACCTGCGCTGTAGCCAATTCTAAAGGCTGATTATCCGTATCGACTACAGTTCCCGAGATTTTCACCCGCTGCGAAAAGCCCATTGCAGAAATTAAAAGGAAGAGAAGCGTTATCAGCGCCTGTTGTTTCATCTATCTTTTTTTGAATATTATCTTCTAAACGGGAAAATGTGATTTTTATTAGAAAAAGCAGGAAGTTTTTTCATTACCTTTGCATTCTGATCAATCGTAAATACAATGGAAAAATTTATAGATCTGGTGAAAAAACGCCGCAGTATCCGCAAATTTACCGGCAAACTGCTGACTCCCGGAGAAGTGGAAATACTAATGAAAGCCGCTTTAATGGCTCCCTCCTCCAAAAGCAGTACTCCCTGGCAATTCGTACTGGTGGAAAACAAGGAGACTTTGCAAAAAATATCTCAGGCTAAAGCACATGGAGGTGCAATGATCGCCGATTGCGCTCTGGCTATCGTGATCGTCGCAGATCCACAGAAAAGTGATGTCTGGATTGAAGATACTTCCATCGTATCGGCCTATATCCAATTACAGGCAGAAGATATGGGACTCGGAAGCTGCTGGGTGCAAATGCGCAACCGGACAGATGCCAATGGAAACAGTGCGGAACAGAATATACGCGATATACTGAATATTCCTTACCAACTGGAAGTACTGGCTGTTATAGCCATCGGACATAAAGAACAGGAGAAAAAACCGTTCGACGAAGAAAATCTCCAATGGGAGAAGATCCATATTGAACAATATTCATCGATAGAGACCAAATGAAAGCAAGAAGTAATAAATCGGGAGACAAATTAGCCTATGGACTTTCTTTCGTTTTTTTCGGATTATTGTTCCTGCTTGATATACTTGGTGCATTCAGGGCGCTCCACATTGAACGGTATGTAATGGACTGGCGAAATTATTTTCTTTACGCAGGGATCATTTTTCTTTGTGCCAAAAAAGAAAAAACACTGGGACTTATGTTGGTATTAATCGGAATTATCCTTCGTTTTAATTACTTACTGGATCAATGGTTACCCACTTATTCCATATACTTTTGGCCGGTAGTCATGGTCATTACAGGTGCCATCCTGCTGATATTAGTCTTAAAAAAATAAAAACATGCCCCAGAAGAAATTGAAAATCATACAGAAATTTTCAATTTTCAATTTTTAATTTTCAATTATTTACGTATGAAGGTCGTTCTGATTGGAGCCGGAAACGTTGCCACCCATTTGGGCTTGGCACTTAAAAGCAAAGGTTATCGTATTGAACAGGTTTACAGCCGTACTGAAGATGCAGCCAGACTCCTCGGGAACCGATTAGAGTCTAATTTTACCGCAGATATCCGTTCGATTATTACCGGTGCAGATATTTACTTCATAGCCGTTAAAGATTCCGTCGTCGAAGAAATCCTATCTTCCATGCCGGCTGGAAATGGTTTGTACGTGCACACGGCAGGTAGTATACCCATGGATATCTTTTCCGGATATATAAAAAGGTATGGCGTTTTTTATCCCTTGCAAACATTCAGTAAAAACAGGGAGATTTCTTTTGATCATATTCCTTTGTTGCTGGAAAGTACCAACCCTTCCGATGGGGAAATACTGCATGAAATTGCTGGAAAATTATCTGATTCTGTATATTTCACTTCATACGAAGACCGAAAATACATTCATTTAGCAGCTGTATTCGCATGCAATTTCACCAACCATATGTATACCTTAGCTGCTTGTATATTAGAGAATAAACAATTGAATTGGCGCATCTTATTGCCTTTGATAGAAGAAACAGCAGGAAAAACAAAAACCATTCATCCACAAAAGGCACAAACCGGACCAGCTGTTCGCATTGATACGGAAGTAATGGAAGAACACATGAAATTGCTCGATGAACATAAAAAAAATCTATACCGGAATATCAGCAAGAGTATTCAATCTATTGTTTCCTAACTAACACATAGTTTAAGTCGGAATCTATAAATTCTCGTTGAGGAGAGAGCAAAATAACAGCATCACGACGATCTGACGGTTGCAAAAAATAGCGTTGTTCTTTTTCATCACCAGGGTTCATCCAAAAAATCAATGCATCTTTGTCCTTTTTATAGCCATGTTCTACCAACATTTTTCCCCGTTTGACAGATATAGGCTGTTGTCCCATAAAAAATCTTGTGTATTCGTATTCCTGAAAATCCGGTGATATTTTCAGTGTAGCGTCGATCCCCGGACAATCGGCACAAGGGAAAACACCTTCATATACATATTCCCATTGTACCGGTGGTAAATTCTGGTATCGGGTATCTAATAAAATGGTATCTATTTCTCCGATCAGGCCAATATTGTTCACTGAACTATCTTTAGGAAGCATAAATAACGACAATGCACGCGTTTTGACATTTCTGATACCGGGAGTTTTGCAAAATCCATAATAAACATTGATCTGATTATTCAAATTTTCAATTTTATTTATAGCTATCTGGATTTCACGGATATCCGGATTATGGGTAATCATCAATACGTAATTCTTATCAAAATCAGGCTTTATCAATTCATCTTTATCATCATTAGATGTAAGAAAAACATCAAATTCTTTTTGATTCCTGAATAACATGATTGTTTTTCCGGCACTGTTCTTAGACAAATTCTGTACCGTATACCCATTGAGGAATACGGGTTGAATAGCAAAATCATTTTTTTTATCTTTGAATTTACAATTGCAAGAAAAGAAGAAAAAAGAAAATACAGGTATTAAAAAAAAGTATTTCATTGCTTTCACGTTTTAAAGGGCTACCATTGTATTACTGTAACAAATATGTGCAGTTTTTGTTCAATTTCTAATAAAAAAAAACATAATCCCTGATAATCCGTTGTAAAAATAGAATAAAAAATTAAGTTTTTCTACTATTCCGGTATTCTTTTACTTGAAATTTCAAAAAAACACTTGGAGATTTAGTAACTATTAAAAAATACTTTCAGAAGGTATTTTCATACAACGACAATACCCTGTTAACTTTTTCTTCCATCGGCAACATTGCATCTATCCAATGAATATGAAATCCCCTGCGTTCCATTCCTCTGAACCAGGTCATTTGTCGTTTGGCAAATTGATGAATAGCTGTTTCCAATTGAGAAAACATCTGGTCGTAATCCAGTTCTCCCAATAAATATAAAGTCAGATATTTATATTCAAGTCCGTAATAAATTAAATCCTCAGGAGAGATACCCTGATCGAGTAAAGCTTGTACTTCGTTGACCATACCCTCTTCCAATCGTTTTTTCAAACGTTGTGTTATCTTCTCCCGGCGGAAATTTCGGTCTATTTCCAATCCGATAATCAAACTTTCCAATGGTTTAAACTCCGTTATTTCCGGATCCTGTGTCAGATAGTATTCTTCAATTTCTATGGCCCGGATTGCTCTTTTGACAGAATCTACATCGGTTTTGTTATGTAAGGTTTTGTAAGATGCCAATAAGGTTTCGAGTTCTTCCAGAGAATGGTGCTGTAAACGTTCTCTCAATTCCGGATTTTCAGGGACTGACAGTAATTTATAGCCTTTCAACACCGATTCTATATACAGGCCGGTTCCTCCACAAAGGAGAGGCGTTTTTTCCCTGCTTTTAATGTCATTGAATGCTATATAAAAATCATGCTGATATTCGTACACATTATACTTGTATCCGGGATCACAGATATCGATCAGATGAAATGGAACCTGTACCCCATTCACCACATAATCATCAAGGTCTTTTCCTGTACCGATGGTCATCCCCCTGTACACCTGTCTGCTATCGGCACTGATTATCTCAGAACCGGTAATAGCCGCCAATGCTGCGGCAAAAGATGTTTTGCCGGAGGCGGTTGGGCCGAGGATGGTGAGGGTGGGCATAATTGAAAATTGAAAATTGAAAACTGAAAATTGAGAAAAATATATTGTTGAGGTATCTTATATTTGATTTACCTTTCTGTAAAGTAATTCATGTATACACAAATCAGACATTCCGCAATTTTCAATTTTCAATTTTCAATTATTTAGATTGCTTTCTCAATATTCCAAACATACGCATGCAGTCCCTGTGCTTCGGTTTGCATATCCAATTCGTGGAGCACATCCAATAATTTATCGACCTTTTCATCTTCGATAATTGTGATAACTGCAGAATTCATAGTGGGCCAGGCATGCGAGCCGTAATGCGGCTCGCCCCTTTTTGTCCCGCGTCCCTGCACAGCTTCCCATTGGGTAAAGCCACGGATGGACAATTTATCTAATATTTCAAGAATACGATCTTTATATGCCTCGTTAAAAGGAATGAATACTGATTTCATTTTTTTGAATGATAAAATTATTACTGTCTGCTATGTTTCCATTAATGTTTTCCATATTGTCTCCGGAGTTTCTTTCTCTGTCGTTTCACACCATTAGCTCCGAATATGGAATACAGGGAAGGAACATAAATCAAAGTCAAAATAGTAGAGAATGTCAAACCACCGACAATAGCGATACCCATCGGTTGCCACATTTCAGAACCGGCACCTCTCGGAATCGACAAAGGAATCATCCCTAATACAGTAGTGGCTGTAGTCATCAGAATCGGACGCAACCTCGATTTACCGGCAGAAATAACCGCCCTATCGATCGACATTCCCCGTTCCCGGTTCAGGTTGATATAGTCGATCAATACGATACCGTTCTTCACCACAATACCGATCAACATAACCAAACCGATCATAGCCATCAAACTCAGGGGCTGTCCGGTAAGCATCAGGGCAAGTAACACCCCTGCAAGTCCGAAAAGCAGAGACAAAACAATGATAAACGGATAGGTCAGAGATTCGAACTGTGCGGCCATTACAATATAAACCAATAAAACACAAAGTAACATCAATATACCAAGATCGCTGTTCGTATCCTGTTGATCCTCATAAGACCCTCCGATCTTGATACCTATTTCCGAAGGAATCTGTCCTTCTTTCTGCATTTGCGAAATAACAGTATTTATATCCGCAACCACTTCGCTCAATGCAGCCTGATAAAGAGAACCCTGTACTTTGTTTACACGTTGGCGGTTCTCGCGGTCAACCTGAGGAAGTGAATATTTTTCGACTACTTTTCCCAGTTCCCTGATTTTGATGGGAGTTCCCATGTTATTATATACCGTGATATCTTCAATGGTTTCAATCGACTGGCGATATTTTTCGGCATACTGAACAACGATATCGTATTCATCCCCGTCTTCCCGGTATTTAGATGTGACCAAACCATTGATACGGTTACGCGCGAAATTTGCTACAGTGGCCGAGTTCAAACTATTTTCCGCCAATTTTTCACGATCAAACACAATTTGATATTCAGTCCGGTAATCCTGACGACTGATGGTAAGGTCACGCAATCCTTTTACTCCGGACAACCGGTGTTTCAGTTCTTCTGCGATCCGGTCCGTAGTAGGCAAATCGTAACCGTAGATTTCGACATCTACAGTACTGGCCCCCGTACCCATCATTCCTCCGCTTCCTCCGGGTGTTACCTTGAACTTATACAGTTCCGGCATATTCTCGAGATCTTTTCGGAATTCATCGGCAATATCATAGATCGTACGATCACGTTTATCCAAATCAACACACCTGAGCCTGTAACTGATCAGGTTGGTTGCATTCGCCTGCATGGCGGCAAAAGAGTTATTCTCATCCGCCTGCCCCACAGAGAAAGACCTGACATTAATTTCCGGATATTTTTCTTTAATAATATTATCTATCTTTATACCTGTAGCTCTGGCTACCTCCATCCGGGTGCCCGTAGGCAGATAGACATCCACGGTAATCATACTGTTATCGGAAGCCGGCATAAAGTCAAACTTAATAAAAAATATAGATGCAATCAGAATAATAAAAAAGAGAGAAAAAGCCATCAGTAAAGTCATTATCCTGTGCCTTACCGCCAGATTCACCGTTTTTGCATAGAACACATCCAGTTTATCGAGAGAACCTTTGATCGGAGCGTAAAGTTTGTCGAAAACTTTTCCCTGCGAATTTGTTTGCCGCAACATCTGTGAACAAAGCATCGGTGTAAGTGACAATGCCACAATAACAGAAACAATAATCATGATAGTAACCATCCAGCCCAACTGACCAAACATTACACCGGCCAAACCGGTTACCATGGTCAATGGGAAGAATACAGCAACAATTGTCAGCGTAGAAGCCATAACGGCCACCCCTACCTCATTGGTAGCATAAACGGCTGCTTCCTTCGGTTTACTACCTCTTTCTATATGTGTAGTTATATTTTCAAGCACCACAATCGCATCATCCACCACCATACCGATCGCAATCGAGATAGAAGAGAGGGAAATGATATTCAGCGTTCCACCGGTCGCCATCAAATAAATAAAAGAAGCGATCAATGATATCGGAATGGCTATTACAACAATAAAAGTAGCACGCCATCTTCCAAGGAAGAACAATACCACAATCACCACAAAAACAATAGCTAACAAGATAGTTTCCGTCAGGTTATGAATAGAATCGTTGATAAATGTAGATGTATCCATCACCAGAGAAAGCTGTACATCGGGAGGAAGTGTTTGTTGCAGTTCCGGTATTTTTTCATTTACAGTTTGAGCAATGGACACCGTATTCGCTCCTGATTGTTTTTGTACAATAATCAAACCACCCTTCACCCCATTGGTATACGATTCCTGAATACGTGACTGGATGGTATCATTAACCGTAGCCACATCGTTCAGGTATATATTCTTTCCATTGCGGTTTCCGACAACAATACCCAATAGCTGGCCGCTTTCCTTGAACTCGCCTTCCACACGTAAAGCATACGTTTCGGTTCCGATATCGAAACTACCGGCCGGAACGTTCAGGTTTTCCATTTGGATCACATTAGCAATTTGCTCCACAGTAAGTTGGTAAGCTTCCAGTTTCTCAGGCGAAACATTCACCTGTACCTGCCGCTGGGGGGTACCTGTAACAGTAACAGCTCCTACTCCATTGACACGGTTCAAGGGATTAGCTACTTTTTCATCCAGTATCTTATAAAGAGAATTAACGCTTTCTTTGGCTGTTGCGGAATAAATCACAACAGGGATCATATCCATACTGAACTTGAAGATAATCGGATTGGAAATTTCATCCGGTAGCCGGGATTTCACCATATCGAGTTTATCCCTCACATCGTTGGTAGCCGTGTTGATATCGGTACCGTAATTAAACTCCAGGGTTACGAGCGACATATTGTCTTTCGACTGAGAAGTAATTTTCTTCAGGTTTTCGCAAGAGTTCAAGACATCTTCGATCGGACGTGTAACGTTCGTCTCAATATCCGAGGCGCTGGCTCCGGCATAAGCCGTAATAACGGTCAATTGATTGGTTTCTATATCGGGAAACAAATCCACTGCCAACCTGGAATAGGAGAACAAACCGAGAATTGCCACACCCACGAAGATAAGTGCAGTGGTAACCGGTTTTTTGACTGCGGTTGAATATAATGACATATATTTATATTATAAGTTAAAAACTAAAACCAGGAACTAAAAAATCAGACAGACTCTTTTTTAGTTATCAGATTGCAATATTTCCACTTTGGCTCCATCGATCAGGCGAGATTGTCCGCTGATTGCAATAACATCCCCGTCAGCCAGACCTGAAAGAATTTCATAGGAAGCGCCCAGGCGTTGTCCGAGTTCCACTTTTTTGTATTTGGCTACATTGTTTTCAATAACAAATACAAATTTATCGTTAGAACCCGCCTGCTTTTGTACTGCCATATCCGGCACGACAATGCTGTTTCCGGTACCGAAATTCAGTGTTACCCGGGCATACATTCCCGGACGCACCCGCATATTGGCATTATTGATTGTTACTTCCACACCGAAGGTATGAGTAGCAGCATCGATAGTAGGAT
Organism: Bacteroidales bacterium; assembly: GCA_031553775.1. GTDB lineage: Bacteria > Bacteroidota > Bacteroidia > Bacteroidales > Azobacteroidaceae > JAISFI01. Next base: position 99,017 of record JAVBLA010000003.1, on the reverse strand, counting down.
AAATCAGAGTTACTTTTCCTGTAAAATTTTCATTTTCGTACACATCCAACTTGATATCTACCGTCATGCCTACCTTTACCAGAGAAAATTCCGATTCGGAAACATTGATCACGGCTTTCAGAGGATTCAACTGTTGTACAGTCAGAATCGGCTTTTGGGCATATACATCTCCGTTGTCATAATTACGATCAGTGATGATTCCGCCGATCGGACTTCTCAACTTCGTATTTTCTTCAATATTTTTAATGGCTGTAGTGAGCACATCGATCTGCGTTTTAATCTGATCTACTTGTTGCTGGGCGATCCCTCCCACTTTAAGCAACTCGTTGTAACGGTCGTAATCCCTTTTCAGGTTCTCCAACTGTACATTCTGTTGTTGAAGTGAAGACGATTCCATTTGAACCAACAGTTGACCTTTGCCTACACGGTCGCCCACTTCCACATAAATTTTTTCGATACGGCCCGGCATAGCTGGAGTAATCTGGTTGATTACATCCGCTTTCACGTTTGCAGTATAGGTAGATAATTTTTCTACCGGCTTGAGCTGAGCCACACTGGTTGTAACTTTAACGGCTACAGCTTCGGTTGTTTTTTCTTCTTTTTTACCCATACAGGAAACAAGGATTCCGAGAAACAAGAGAGGCAATAACCTGAATAATTGTTTTGTCTTCATATGAATTGTAATTTATAAATAACAGAATTAAAAAGTTAAGAGTTAAGAGTTAAGAATGAAGAGTTAAGAAATCCAATTACCAGACATGTTATTGAATGCAATTTTCATTCTTAATTCTTCATTCTTAATTCTTAACTATAAAATCCGGCTCTATCCCGAGAGTTTTGTCCAAATCGGCTTTAGACGCCAGATAGTTATAAATAGCCTGGTTGAATGCCAGACTGGTTTGTGTAAGAGCTAATTGGGCATCATTCAGGTCCAAAAGGGTTCCCATTCCCGTATCGTAAAGTTTCTGGGAAATTTCATACCCTTTCTGTGCCTGCGCCACCGCATCTTTTGTAGACATTACCTGTTCCACATAATTGGTCATATTGTTTACATTACTGTTGATAGCCAGTTTCAGGTTGCGAACTACATCTTCCCGTTGCCATTTCATTTGTTCCAGGGAAACTTTGGTCTGCCTGATATCCGACTGTTTTTTGAATCCGTTGAAAATAGGAATTGAAACATTCAGTGTAACAAAAGAATATGGATTCCATTTATAATCGCCGAATTTAAAATCGTTATTCATCGACATATACAGGTAGCTTCCCGATACGGCAATAGTAGGAAGATACTGGGCTTTGTATAACTCCAACGTTTTTTGTAGCTGTTCATTCTGGAGATCAAACTGTCTCAATGCCGAGTTGTTTACCAACGAAGTATCTATACTGACAATTTCTGCAAATAAACCTTCTTCATAATCTTTCAGGCTACCCGAAATGGTAATCGACTGATCCATGTCTACTCCCATCAGTGCCTTCAAAGATAAAGAAGCCAGATTCAATGCATTTTGTGCCTGGATTACATTTGGTTTTACATTTTTCACACGTACATCGGCACGGATCAGGTCGAACTCAGCAACCAGACCCTGATTATATTTATTCTTGATATCGTTGTAATTCAGCACAGCATTATCATAGCTTTGTTTGAGAACCTGATAAGAATCCTGCGCCAGTAATACTCCATAAAAAGATTTACGGATAGCATTGACCATGTCTATTTTAGATGCTCTAGCTTTTTCTACGGACAATTCCACATCCAGGCTTGAGATTTGCAGGCTTTTCCAAAGTGTGGGCACTACCAGGGGCCAACTGAGGTTGAAGCCGGCAGTCCAGTTATTATCCCGTCCCACAGTAATACCTCCACCCGAATCACTACTACCTCCATCATCAGGAGTAGGTTTCGGTGTATTTGCTTCGATATTCTTGACTAAATCTCCCGATGTATAACCGGGTACATCTTGTTGAAATGTTTGTTCCGCACCTGCAATGACAGGGGTTAAAGCCGACTCCATAACAGGTGTCAGCATTCCAGCAATATCGAATGCCCCATCCATATACATCACCTGCTTCTGGAGCGTTCTCTGATACTGCCCGATAGCATCGATCTGCGGATACAAAGCCGATTGTGCCGACTTTTTTGCATATTTCTTTTTCTGAATTTCCAGATTGGCTACATTGACCGAAGGACTTTCACTCAATGCAATCTCTATTGCCTTATCCAATGTTAATTGTAATGCGGGTTGTGCTTCCTGTGCTTTTCCCGTTGGAAGAAAAGCGAAAAGCAGCCCCCAGACCATCATTTTTTTGCCTGAAATCATTTTCATAATTAAATATTACTTATATTATATATTTTTGGAAACCTTTTTGAATATTCGTTATTTTCGATTTTTTATTTTTCCAATCAGTAAATCAATTTTTTCATTTCCCTGAGCAGTTGCAATACCACGTACAAAACTCAGAATAATTGCTTCGGTAAAATCGCTGATAGAATATTTTTCCGTAGGGAAAAAATCTGTCTCCATCAACATTTTAAACTGGGCTTTCAGTAACCATATCAAAATTTCAAAATTAATATCTTCTCTGATCAAACCCTGCTCAATTCCTTTTTTAAACAACGGCTGAAAAATATCAATCCCTTCTTTCTGATCATGTTCCAGTTTACGGTACTGCCGGGGATGATACTTTTTCAGATCGTAAACTACAGATTTATTGACTTTATGTATCTCACTCAAATGCTTTGCGTACAATCGCATCATCGCATCGATCACATTTTCCGATTCCTTTACCAGATTATGCATATCGGCACTCATCTGCCTGATGCTAACATCCAGGCATTCGGACAATAAAGATTCTTTATCTGTGAAATTTTCATAGAGTGTCCGTTTAGATATCCCCATATGGTTGGCAATATCCGACATCGTTATACTCTTTATTCCTTTTTGAAAGAATAATTGAGATGCTCCCTCCACAATCCGATCTTTTATGCCCATTTATATTTGCGGTGAAATTCGGCTGCAAAGGAACGGAAAACTTTTGGAACAAAAAAAGTTTTTTAGTTTTTATTCAAGACAGGGAAAGGTATTTAACGTTTTTTAGAGACTATACGCCATGGCTGCTGTCAACAGAGCAAGCCTTCAATCTGGCAAGGAGTATTTTACTGATATCCGTCTGTATTTTTTTACTATTTTTCCATAATACGGTCCGGGAAAAGAGATTAAAAAAGTTCATCCGGTGAGTCAACCAGTTCAACAACTCGTTCGGAGTATAAGGAATTGTATAAATGATGGCATATTTACGGTCTTCAAGATAAGGATCAAAAGTAAGTAAAAGGCCGTGTCTGTTGTTTTTTTTAACCATGAGCATGTTCGACTCCGAAGAAGATTGCGTTGTCTTCCGATAAGGCTCAACAAGATACTGCCCTTTGGTTTCCATCCGCAACAATTGCATCAGATCATCCAAAGATATTACATTATCTTCTACCTTATACATATTTAAAGAGTTAAACAAGCCCATGGTATTCTAATCCATCGTTTAATAAAAATGTGTATGTTATGTATTAGTGTGATACAAAGTTATTTTATTACTTTTGCAAGCAAATTATGTGCCAAATATTTTTTACAAAATGAAACAATTGAAGATCAGCATTTTAGCATTATTTACATTTTTTCTTTTCGGAGGATACGGATGTGCACAAAACTCCACATACTATTTAACACAGGGTGAAGTATTCCACACTTCTTACCATATCAAATATGCACATACCCAGGATCTGGGAAAAGAAATCAAGGCCAGGCTGAACACTTTCGATGTATCTTTGAACCCTTTCAATGCACAATCAATTATCAGTAAAGTCAACCGGAATGAAAAGGTTGTTGTAGATACCTTTTTTACCCGCGTATTCAATAAATCAAAAGATGTTTCCATACAGTCGGAAGGAGCTTTCGATATTACCTGCGCTCCTTTGGTTAATTTATGGGGATTCGGATTTCAAAAAATGAATACCGTCACACCCACCATGATAGACAGCCTGAAAAAAATTGTAGGTTATAATAAGGTATGGATAAAAAAAGGCCGTGTAGTCAAAAAAGACCCCAGAATCACACTTAATTGCTCCGCCATAGCCAAAGGTTACTCCTGTGATGTGGTTGCCGACCTACTGGATAGCTACGGAATAAATGACTATATGGTTGAAATTGGAGGAGAAATCAGGGCTAAAGGAAAGAATCCTCATGGTGTTTGTTGGAAGATTGAAATATCCAAACCTATAGACGACAATACAAGTACAATTAACGAAAGACAAGAAGTTGTGGACTTGTGCAACCAAAGTATGGCCACATCAGGTAATTACCGGAACTACTATATTAAAGACGGAAAAAAATATGCCCATACCATCGACCCGATTACGGGTTATCCGGCAGAAAACGACATGCTGAGTGCAAGCGTATTTGCAAAAGACTGCATGACTGCAGATGCCTATGCCACAGCATTTATGGTGTTGGGGGTTGAAAAATCCGTACAACTGGCAGAGCGCTTAAACGCCAGCGGTCACGAAAATCTGAAATACTACTTTATTTATTTGGATAAGGAAGGGAAGATGCAGATTAAAAGGAATTGATAATTGAAAATTGAAAATTATAATTACATAGGGTAACTTAAATTTTCAATTTTCAATTTTCAATTTTCAATTTTACTCGACTCCCGCCAATTTCGGATCAATCATAATCCGTCCACAATGTTCACATACAATGATTTTCTTGCGGAGTTTAATATCTAATTGTCTCTGAGGCGGAATTTTATTGAAGCAACCGCCACAGGCATCGCGTTGGATATAAACCACTGCTAATCCGTTTCTGGCGCTTTTACGAATACGTTTGAAAGCTGTAAGCAAACGGGGTTCGATGGTTGTTTCCAACTGTTTGGCTTTCTCCCTGAGTTGTTCTTCCTGTTGTTTGGTTTCCGTTACGATTTCCTCCAGTTCTTCTTTTTTAGAACGCAAATCGATCATTCTTTCTTTCAGGATATCTTTGCTTTTCTGGATTTCTTCGGAAATCAATTTAGATTCTGCCGTAAATTCACGAATCCGTTTTTCAGCCAACTCCACTTCCAGTCCCTGGAATTCCACTTCTTTCGTCAGATTATCGAATTCTCTGTTATTCCGTACGTTTTCCAGCTGTTCTTTATATTTCCCTATCAGGGTATTGGAATCGGTGATTTTATTTTTTTGTTGCACGACCGCCACGTCCAGATCCTTCAGATCGGCCTGGAAATTCTGGATACGGGTATCCAATCCGGCGACTTCATCCTCCAGGTCCTGTACTTCAAGAGGAAGTTCTCCGCGCAATGTTTTGATCTTGTCTATTTCAGACAACATACTTTGAAGTTTGTACAAAGCGGTCAATTTTTCCTCTACCGTCAGGTCTTTCTCAACTGCCTGTTTATCTGTAGCCATATTGTTATATTAAATAATTAACGGGGTTTGAATTTACATTCGAAAAATGAACGGCAAAGTTAGGTATTTTTTTCGTAATTATCTCAAAAAATATCTCTTTTGTGCATATTTCCGATTCATAATGTCCGATAACAGCCAGTAAGATCTTTTTTTCCACATCATAAAAGTCATTATATCGGGCTTCTCCGGTAATAAAAATATCGGCGCCGTAACGAATGGCATCAGGAATAAGAAAAGCGCCGCTGCCTCCACAAATGGCCACTTCTTTGATTTTTCTTCCTGATAGGGATGAATGTTTGATACAATCTGCATGGAAAACATTTTTGGTTCGCTGAAGAAAATTAAGTTCATCCTCTTCGCCGGGCAGTTCGCCCACAACACCGGATCCAGCCTGAGCCCAATCGTTCAGCAGAGGATACAGGTCGTAGGCAGGTTCTTCGTAAGGATGCGTCAACAACAAGGCCCGTACTACCGCATTCTTCTTGTGAACAGGCAGGATGATTTCTATCCTGGTTTCTTTTTCCGCATGTAATTCACCTATCTCTCCACAAAAAGGATGGGTATACTCACCGGCACGGAAAGTTCCTTCTCCCGCCACATTATAGGAACAAGAATCATAATTCCCGATTGATCCGGCTCCGGCAGCAAACAAAGCATTCCGTACCTTTTCGGCAGATTTGTCAGGCACAAATGCCACCAGTTTCAATAAGGAGTTTTTCTGGGGACTCAGGATCCTGATATTATGCAAACCCAATTTTTCCGCCATCCGGTAACTAACGCCTCCGGTTACATTATCCAGGTTCGTATGCGCTGCATATATTGTTATTCCATGCTTACAGGCTTTCATCACAGACCTTTCCACATAAGAAGCACCAGTAAGCGATTTCAAGCCCTTGAAAAGTAACGGATGATGGGAAATCACCAGGTTACACTCCAACTCCACCGCCTCATCAATTACCTCTTCCGTTACATCCAGGCAAAGCAGGATGCCTGTAACAGATGCATTTACCTCACCCACCTGAAGACCGGAATTATCAAAACTCTCCTGAAGAGCCAGGGGAGCGAAGTTTTCTATTTCTGAAATTATATCTTTGACTTTCATGAAGAATGAAGAATTAAGAATGAAGAATTAAGAGTTGAATATATTAGGATTATTTGGAGAAACTCAATATTCATTTTATCTATTTAGAGTAAATGAACAACGATCCGGATATTAGAAATCCAACTCTTAACTCTTAATTTTTTCAAACTTCTCATATGCCTCCACAATCCGCATTACCAGCTTGTGTCGAACAATATCTTTTTTGTTAAACTCGATTTTACCGATTCCTTCCACCCGTTGTAATACCGTCATAGCATGGATCAAACCGGATTTTTGAGTGGTGGGTAGGTCGATTTGTGTAATATCACCCGTAACGATCATTTTGGCATTCAAGCCCAAACGGGTCAGGAACATTTTAATCTGGTGGATCGTTGTTTTCTGGGCTTCGTCCAGAATGATCACAGCATCGTTCAGCGTCCGTCCGCGCATAAAAGCCAACGGAGCAATCTGTATGATATTATTTTCCAGGTAATCTTTCAGTTTAGCGGCAGGGATCATATCCTGTAAAGCATCGTACAACGGCTGCAGGTACGGATCAAGTTTGTCTTTGGTATCTCCCGGAAGAAATCCCAGCTTCTCTCCTGCCTCTACTGCGGGACGGCTCAGGATAATCTTTTTTACTTCTTTATTTTTCAATGACCTCACAGCCAAAGCGATGGCAGTATACGTTTTTCCCGAGCCTGCCGGTCCGATTGCAAAAATCAAATCGTTCGAATCGAACGACTTGACTAACTTCTGTTGATTTTCAGTCCGGGCCGTAATCGCACGGCCATTCATCCCGTGAATAATGAGGTTATCCTGCAGCATAGGCGCAGGAGCATTTCCTTTCACTATCCCCAGGATATTTTCTTCTGTCAGTGTGTTGAATTCCACACAATATTTTTCCATTTCCCGGATCTTTGCTTCAAAAGACTCCAGATCGGGTTCTTCCCCGATCACTTTCATTACATTTCCGCGGGCAACGATGCGCAATTTAGGATACAGAGACTTAATAAGCTGGATATTGGTATTGTTGATCCCGAAAAAAACCACAGGGTCTATACTGTCAAAAATGATGATGCGTTCTATCATTCAAAAATACTGATTAGTTTTTCACAAAAGTACATGAATAATTCATACTTTTGCAAATAAAAAACGATTATTATTATTATAAAAACGCATACGAATGAAATTTCGCCGCATTTCTTCCTGTTTTCTGATTTTTTTAATCCTTTTCTCTATTAACGCATGTAAAGAAGAACGCAAACCAGTTAAAAATATCCGTTATACAGGATCTTATACCCGTGATTTCAATGATAAGAACGACCTGCATCTGCAAGCAGCTCAGGGTATAGGAGTCACACCTGTCGCCTCCAGGGAAGAAGCGGAAAAGCACAAGAAAAAACTAAAAGAAATTACGTCCACAGATGCATACGAAGTAATAGAATTAACACATTCCATTCCTTTTTTAGTACCTAAAGCAGCCGACTTATTGAATAAGATAGGCGAAAATTTCTGCGATTCTCTGAAAAGTCTGCATGCTCCCTGTTACAAATTACGGATTACAAGTATTTTACGGACATCAGAAGATATTACAAAACTGAGAAAGAAAAATGTAAATTCCACACAAAATTCCGCTCATTTGTATGGGACCACTTTCGATATTGCCTGGAATAAATATATCAAAACGGATAATAAAGATACCCTGACACTGACTCCTGAACAACTCAAAATGGTATTAGCTTCGGTGTTACGGGATCTGAAAAAAGAAAACACCTGTTACATCAAACATGAAAAAAAACAAGGATGTTTCCATATCACTGCCCGGTAAAATGAAACGTTTTTTCATTTATCTTTCATACAACGGGAAAAACTATTGTGGATGGCAAATCCAGCCGAATGGTATTTCCGTACAGGAAACCCTGGAAAAAGCCCTAAGTACTTTATTAAGAAAAGAAATCAGTGTTACGGGAGCCGGAAGGACCGATGCCGGAGTACATGCCTCCCTGATGCCCGCCCATTTTGATTGGGACGAAAGTGATCTTGATCCGGTTCAACTGGTGGAAAAACTCAACCGGATACTTCCTGCCGATATTGCTGTTTCCCAGATAGTCCCTGTACTTGAAAATGCGCATGCCCGTTTCGATGCGATTTCACGCACCTACAAATATTACCTTTCCTCACGAAAAGACCCGTTCAGGCATGAATATACCCATAGAATACATGGAAAAATTGATGTGGATGAAATGAACCATGCCGCTGCGCGCTTATTCGATTATACCGACTTTACCAGCTTCAGCAAATTGCATACCGATGTCAAAACCAACAACTGTCAAATGATGTATGCTCAATGGGAATATGTAAATAACGAATATATATTTACGATACAAGCCGACCGTTTTCTGCGAAATATGGTCAGGGCCATCGTAGGCACCCTCTTAGATGTAGGACGTGGAAAAATATCTGCAGACGATTTTTGCCGGATCATCGAAGCCAAAGACCGGAGTAAAGCTGGCACATCCGTTCCTGGAAATGCCTTATTTTTAGTTTCGGTAAACTATCCGGAAAATATTTTCATCCTTCCATAATAATTTAGATAAAGATATTTAGAATTTTTCCAAATAACACCTTTAATTTATTGCACGCCTACAGGAATATACTTACCTTTGTACCCTGTTTTATCAAAAAAAAGAAGTTGAAAACTAAAAATAAAGCATTTTTCAATCTTCAATTTTCAATTACCTTGGAGCAAAAGACCTTTATACAAGTAACAAAAAAATTCAAACTATTGCCGGCCGCAATATTTGTAGTTTATCTGTGCTGCATTACTTCTTTCTCCCATGTACATATTGTTAACGGAGTTACGATCGTTCACTCCCACCCATATAAAAAGGCAAGCGGCGGAGAAACCGGGCACAAACATAGTATACCGGAACTTCAACTGATATCTTTCCTGTCGCATTACATCTCTACAGAACACACGTCACCGGCAGGTATAGAACCTGAAGGACGGATTTGTCAGATAAAATACATTAATGAACAGGGGCAACTCTTTTTGTCCGAATATTTCCAAAACACCCGGTTAAGAGGTCCTCCTTGCTTTTCTTGATTTTTTCATCTATTCAAATCACTGATTTATTCCGTTGTTATACGGATACGAAAAATTAACACCCGGAAATTTACATTCCGGCAGAAGGATTACGCATTTGTCAGGACAGATGTGTTGGCCGGTGCAATAAAACCAACATACAAAATAAACAATGAAAAAAAATCTATATTTCATACTTATATTCATTTTGTACGGACTTTCAGGATATGCCGGAAATGTAGCAGGCACATGCGAACTTTCAGGACATATTGTGGATTTTTCCACAGGAGACCATCTTCCTTATGCCACCATCCGCATCAAAGGAACTACTATCGGAACCTCTACCGATGCGTCAGGGCATTTCTTTTTGACACAACTCCCTTCGGGTAAACATATGCTGATCGCTTCCCTGATAGGATACCATTCTTCCGAACAGGAAATTATTCTGAAAGAAGGAACGAAAAGCGACATTACGCTTCAAATGAAAGAAGATGCCGTGCAGCTGAGTACCGTAGTTGTTTCGGCCAACCGCAATGAAACCAAGCGAAAAGAAGCACCGGCCATTGTGAATGTATTGACACCTTTAGTATTCGAATCGACCAACTCCAATATGTTATCCGAAGGCTTATGCTTCCTTCCTGGATTACGGGTGGAAAATGACTGTCAGAACTGTGGATTCCAACAGGTACGGATCAATGGGCTGGACGGACAATATTCCCAATTGCTGATTGACGGACGCCCTATTATCAGCGCATTGAACGGTGTTTACGGGATAGAGCAGATTCCTGCCGGTATGATCGAACGGGTTGAAGTAATGCGAGGCGGAGGATCCGCATTGTACGGCTCCAATGCCATCGGAGGCGTAATCAATATTATCACCCGGGAAGCCCTTACAAATACAGGGTCAGTTGCTCATAATCTGACCATGATCGGCGGAAAATCGGCAGAAAACAACACGAGCCTGAGCGCTTCTATTGTCGGGAGTAACAACCGGAGCGGCCTCTACCTTTTTTCAAATATCAAAAACAGAAATCCGTACGACAATGACAATGACGGATTTACGGAAATCTGTGAACTCAAAGGAAATACTTCCGGATTCAGAGCCTTTTACAAACCGGACAGCTACTCTAAAATCACATTGGAATATCATAATATAACCGAGAAACGCCGGGGAGGAAACCTGTTGAATCTTCCTCCACACGAGGCAGATGTAGCAGAAGCGGCAGAACACAACATCAATGGAGGAGGTCTGAAATACGATATATATTCCCGTAATTACAAACATAAAGTCAGCATCTACGGATCTGCACAGTATACAGAAAGAGACAGTTATTACGGAGCCGGGAAAGATCCCAACGCCTACGGATCAACCACAGATATGACTGCCGATGCCGGAACCTGTTACACATACGATTTTAACCACTTGTGGTTTATGCCGGCCTCTTTAGCCGGAGGATTCGAATACAATACCGATCATTTGATCGATGAAGCCCCGGGTTATCACCGCTCTACCGACCAAACCGCACGCATCGGAAGCTTTTTCCTGCAAAACGAGTGGAAAAACGAAAAAATGAGCATTTTGTTAGGCGGACGGTTAGACAAGCACAATATGGTAGAGGACGTGGTTTTCAGTCCCCGGCTGAACTTCAGATACAATCCCATTGAAGATATCGGATTGCGTCTAAGCTATTCAGAAGGCTTCCGGGCTCCCCAGGTATTTTCCGAAGATCTTCATATCCTGGCGGTAAAAGGGACTGTAGTGCTAATAGAATCGGCACCTGACCTGAAACCGGAACACACAAAAAGCTACAGTGCATCGGCCGACTTATACCACACTTTCGGATCGGTACAAACCAATCTGCTGGCCGAAGTTTTTTACACCGATCTGAAAGATGTTTTCGTATTGGAAAAAACCGGAACCAATGCAGACGGAAATGAGATACAGGAAAAACGGAATGGTTCAGGTGCAATAGTGAAAGGGATGAATATCGAATTAAAAGTGGCTCCAAGCAGGGATTATCAACTACAGGCCGGACTTACTCTTCAGCAGAGTGAGTACAAAAAACCGGAAAAATGGAGCGATGATCCCGATGCTCCATTTGTTACAGAGATGTTCCGGTCTCCTGATCTATACGGTTATTTTACCGGCACAGCGAAGCCTTTGAAAAAATTTTCAGTTTCTCTGTCAGGAACTTACACCGGATCTATGTACGTTGAACATTTCGCAGGGGATATACCGAAAGATAAGATTGAAAAAAGTCCGGATTTCTTCGATGCCAACTTCAAACTATCCTACACATTTAAATTAAATGGAAGCACCGGTATAGAAATATATGCAGGCATATATAATCTGTTCAATGCTTACCAAAAAGATTTCGATAAGGGTAAAGAGCGGGATGCCGGATACATATACGGACCGGTTTATCCACGGAGTTATTTCGGAGGATTAAAAATAGTTTTCTTGTAAAAACATTTTTTTAAAAAATAGTTGTTCTTATTTCTCTTTTTTCAGTATATTTGGCAATCAATTCAAAAATACTCGAACAAATCGATTCAAATTACTGAAAATGGGGAACACCCTTTATCATCTTATTTTACTGCTTCCCTGCTCTGTATGTCTATTTTGGGCAATTACATTGTTTTTGAAGAGGAAAACGAACAACCGGTCTCAAAACATATGGATTGTGACTGCATTTCTCATGTCTGTTAGTACTCTCATTTGGAGTATTAGCTTTTCCGGGAATGTCAACTACAAAATATTTTACAAACTAGATGTGCTGGAAGCATTTACCTCTCTGTTACTTCTTCCTACTTTATTTCTCGGTTTCAAATCACTGGTCAACGAAAAAGCATTCGGATGGAGGGATTATATCTGGTTGACTCCGGCATTACTCATCGGCTCCAACATGCTTATTCTTTACTCATTGATGGGAAGTACGAATGCAATTGCGTATATAGAGGAAGTTATCCGTTTCAAAGGCAAACTTGTAACCCTCACCGATTCCGTTTCCCAGATACAACACCTGATCAGTGTCCATATATACAGCATATTTTTATCGGCACAGATTGTTTTCATATTAGTATATTCCACGATTCATTTTATTCGTTACCGGAAATCCCTGAAGAATTTTTTCTCAAGCCTGGAAGATAAATCCGTAGGAAATTACCTTGCTATATTGATAGGTTTTTACTTAATTCTCCTGTTAGCCCTGACTACTTATAAGGGGCGCTTTGCTTACAGTGGCTATCCTATATTCACAACTCCACTGATGTTACTTTGGAGCATACTGCTTTATTATATGGGATATAACGTCTACCAGCTAAAATATACTGTTGATAAATTTGCAAAAGACCTGGAAGTAGGTGACCTGGAAGCAGTCGAATACGGGTATGCACTAAGAGAAGAAGACATTTATCCCACCAATGAGATAAGTCCGGAAGATGAATTCAGGAATAAAGCCAAAAAGAAGCAAGCTGAACTCCTCTACGAATTTAACGAAATCATTATCGAAAATAAAGTCTACCTGCAGAACAACCTGAGGATGGATGATGTCGCCCGTTTGATGCGGACCAACCGCACTTACATATCCAGGATGCTGAACGAAGAATATCAGGGCACTTTTTCCGATATAATCAACCAGAAGCGGATTGAATATGCACAGGAACTGATGGATAGTCAGCCCAATTTAACTCAGGAAGAGATTGCTGAACGCTCCGGATTTTCCTACACATCTTCTTTCAGCCGGACCTTTAAACAACAAACCGGAATGACATTCAGGGAATATCAGAAAAAGAAACTATTCTAGAAGCATTTTCTTCTGCTTTTTGTTCATTGGCTAAATATTTTATACGAATTGCTAAAAAGTTTATGGATTCTTATAAGGATTCATACTTATTATCCTTGTACTTTTGTCCGGTTTTATTCCAAAAATAAATCTATATTTTCATGAGTATACTACCGGAATATTTTCAGAGAAGCGTTTAGAATTACATTCCGGGTTAACCGGCCGGAATCCGGCCGGTTAATTTTCTACAAACAGTATCTTATCTTCCGAATAAAAATCATCCGGATTATTCATAAATTTATTGGCCCAGATATTCCAGTCGTATTTTTTTAGGCAGTTTCTTTACCACTTCAGAAACTGAATGCCGGATCCAGAGTTTCACGGTTTCATCGTCCATCTCGCGGTTAAGAGAAATACTATTCCAGTATTTTTTATTAAAATGCCAGGCAGCCTCCACACTTTGATAACGTTCTCGCAAATCAATTGCTTGTACAGGATCACATTTTACAGATATTTTCAAATCCGGATCGTTTAAAGGAATAACGGCAAACCATTTATTAAATACCCTGAAAATAAGATATTCATCTTCAAACGGCATATCTTCTGTAGCATCTTTTACTGAAAGGCAGTATTCCCGCAATTCTTCTATATTCATCGTTTTTAGACATTATAAGGTTAGATTTAATACTATCGAGCAATCATTTCTCTTTCATAAGACGACAAATGTGCTCCGTACGGACATCATTCATCAAGGCATAATTGTACAACATTTCCAGAAAGTCCAAACGATTTCAAATTTATCATTTTTACGTAAAAGCAAAAGTACAATTATTTTCATAAACCCTTTCACTTATTTTCCTGTTTCTAAAAATGCTGTTATTCTTATTTTGCAACATTCTTCTCTTTCTTAAACTTATAAAATGAAGTGAACAAATACCATATTAAGTCTGTTTAAGCTATGATTGAAATTTAAAGTAAATGATTATGAAAAGAGTATTGTTGATTTTTTCCTGTGTATTATTGACAGGAATGATATTTCAGGCTTGCAAACCAAGCGATGAAAAAATAAAAGCAGAGGTAGAACAAGCTTTGGCCGATGACAATTATCTTGTTACAGCCACAGTAAAAAATGGGATAGTCACACTGGAAGGTGTTCTGGTTTCTGATGAGCAAAAAGCAAATGCAGAAGAACTGGTAAGTTCGCTCAATGCTGTAAAATCGGTGGTAAATAATATTATTGTACCTCCGCCCGCACCGGTAATCAGTCCTGACGACACAATCAGGACAGTAATCGAAGACGGTCTGTTGACAGGAGGTTTTAAAGAAGTAAAAGTAGAGGTGAAAGATAAAGAAGTCACTTTAACCGGTAGCCTGAAAAAAGCAGATTTAGATAAAGTAATGAAAATTGTAAATGCATCGAATCCTGCAAAAGTAAATAACAAACTGAAATTGAAATAATTTCCGGTTTGTTCCTGTATCACACGACAAAGCCCTGCATATTCAATCCCGATATGCAGGGCTTGTCTTTGTTTTGTCACAGGTTGCAAACAAGCAAAAATTAATCCCGGCCTACTAACTGCATTTTAATTTTCGCTCAATAGACAACTAGCTTTTCCGTTTTAATTTTCCCGCTTCTTAGTTTAACAGAAACTAAATACAAGCCCCGATTAAAATTTAAAGGACTTTCAACCCGGCTTTTTCCTACTTTTGCAATATATAATACTCTCCGCCCCTCAATATTTGAAATTGTTATATCAGAAATAAGATCACCGGCCGAAACATAAAGTACTTTATCTTGCATATATACATTCAATTCCAGTCCTGAAAGTTTTTCAAATCCAATACCTGAGGCAATATCTCCGATCTTTAACAAAAAGCGATTTTCATTATATTGCGGAATAGATTTAAATGTATAAACCGGATCTGTAAACAGGTCATATTCCTTACCGGAATACTTATCTTCCAAGACAATCGAACCTGCTGAAAACCGCTCCAGATTATAGAATTGCAATTGTATTTCACCATCACTATGACTCTGTATTCCCAATGGAATTTCCCTTACCTGTTTATCAACAAAAAACACATCATACTTTCCTTGCTTCTCATCCGGAACATACAATTGCGGTACACCGGGATTATCATCCGAGAAAAGCCGATTCACATTTTTTTCTACGATATCAGCAAATGAAAGCGTTATATTGCTATACCCTTCCGCATTAGATGCCTGTATATAAATAACGTTTTCAGGATATCGGGAAGCTGTACACTGTGAGCTCCTGAGCGGAGTACTTCCGGTTCGTGTAACAGAAGTGTTTTTCCCGAAATTCAGGGTAGTAGAACTTCCGATGCTTCCTTTCGGCTTGATAATAATTGCCTGGTAAGGAGCCACCAGTTTGGTTAAAAATTGCGAACCTGCTCCTATAATATAAGTATCATAATTGCTATCACTTGTATACAACTTGTAATAATTTTCCATATTATCCTGATTGTTTGCATAAAGCAAATCAAAATCAAGACTGGAAAGGAATGGATTACCAACCATTACTTCATCTACCTGTCCGTCGTTATTTTTGTCGACCACCGGCACGGTTATTCTGAACGGATCGTAAGGATTCTTAAAATCGTCTTCAAATATAAACCGGTATGTTTCCTCTTTCCGGGCAATTTTTCCCGGAGGATATTTGTTTTCATCCGCAAAACCAAGGTTCGGATCATCATAATAATAGTACTTGAAAGAACTGTATATGCCATCATAATTATGGTCCCGGTGATGATTTACACTGTAGGATGTTTCGAAATAAGGAATTTGCATTACCCCTTTCAATGCGTTAAGATCTTTGTGATTGTTTTCTCCGATCACACCAGGAAGATATTCTCCGGCCCAAATGCTGACGGCATAAAGTTGGCCGGCACCTAATTCCATTGCATTGTTGGCTTCTGCATCATACCATTCACCAACAATTTTGCTTTCATAACCTGAAGCTGTTTTGAAACTGCGATGCCAAAGATTGGGGAATCCGCCAACAGCTAAATCGCCTGTTACGATTTTCTTTAACGGAGCTGCCAGCATATACCAGCGACCACGAGCCATAGGTGTTGCAGAAAATTTATCACCATCTGTTTTATAAACATTTGCAGCATCGTAATAGCCGAAATTATACTGAACATATGCCCTGTGATAAGTCAATTCCTGGGTTTTTGCCACTTCGCCACCAAAGTGAAAATATATATCATTACAGGTAGGCTTAGCATAAATGTCCCGGGGAGATGTTTGTTCATCCAAAGATGAATAATTAACAAGATTTCCAGGTATATGTACATCAGTACAACTCGATGGAACGGTTTTCGATACAGTTCCATCAGGTCCATCGGTCCAGTTGGACGGATTATTCCAGTTGCCATCGACAGCTCCGGTCCAATACATTAAAGGAGGCGTTTCCTTAATAAGGAAGGGATTGGATTGTGAACGGCAGTTCTCATCAGTATAAGAATCCTGATTTGCTACTCCCAACCGGTATTGATAAGTAAAATGCTGACTTGTGATTCCCGGTATTGTACAAGTGATTTTTGCCGGATTATTTCCCGAAACAGTGCAAATAGAGTTGTGCAGCATCGACCAGGTATTTCCATTATCAGACGAATATTCTAAAACAGCAGCCATTGAAGAGCCGAAAGTATTGTTGTCATTGAAATTCACACTGAATGTAAAATCCTTGTCCGGGCAAGTATACATAGGAGACTGAACATTGATCGGCGGAACACAAAGACGTATCTGAATATCATCCAATCCCAGGTCATTCCCATTTCCTCCCTTGAAATTATTTTTTAATGTCAGGATAACAGAAGATGAAGATTCTGTGGTAAAAGTAAAACCGTATTGTTTCCAGAATTCAGCTTTTGAATTTACTTTAGGAATATTGCCTGTCGTAAATTGGGCTAATACAGTTCCGGTCACTGCATCCTTAAGTTCAAAAAGCAGGTTGGGATCAGAGAATTCATTGATATTCCGGCTTCCGGAAGTAAATGCTTTTCCGTTCGGATTCATGAGATTCCCTATCCATGCGGAAAAATATAATTTTGTTCCAGGGCAGAGACCATCGATAGGTATTGTATAAAATGTTCCCGGCGTATAATCTGCATTGACAATCATATAGCGGCCGTTATAAAAATCTCTTGTTGTATGGTCAGGAGTAACTGTATACCAATAGTCAGACAAGGCACCCGTATAGGTACAAATAGCATAATTTCCATCATATGCCACGTCGGCGAAGTTATAGGTTGTAATACTCGTGCCCAGTGGTGTAGATGTACAAAAACTGTTATTATCGTTATAACTGCCGAAGTCTACCGAAGCCAATAAACGTCCCGCTTCACATGCCGATGTTCCGCCACCACATTTTTCCCCTACATAAACAGTAATAGGATAGCGTTGGTATGGCTGGGATCCTGTTCTCCGTTCCGCATACCAGACTTCCGGTATTGTGTCGGTTTTGAATACCGTAATCGTATCCGATGGAGTTGCTCGTAAGGGTGCCCCGCCTGTATCCGAAGTATACCAATAATAATCTACTCCAGATTCGGTTTTCATGCCGATAATAACCTGACTACCCGGACAAGCAAAATATTCATTGGAAAGAGATATTTGTGCTTTTACCGTCCAACAAGAAAAAACACATAATAACCCTATCATGAGAGTCACCATTTTTTTAAAATGGATTCTTTTGATCTTTTTATTCCTGTTTGAAGTGATGTTTTTCATAAATTTCAATACGAAATAGAAAAATACACCGATTGCCAGCACCCATCCACCATCTTTAACAACTACAACTCCACCTGTCGGAGGTCCCGGAGGAGCATATAACATTTGATCTGCTTGTTCGCCGAATAGATTATTGCCGTCAAAAGGCTCACGTTCATATCCCAATCGGACAATCAAATCCAATTTCGTTTGTTGCATTTCATAATCAAAAAGATTGGTTATGTTTTGATCTGATGCAGGGTTAAAAGAGCTAATGTTTGTTGTTTCCATTTTAATGTTCAATAATTAATAGTTTTCATATCAAAATTTAATGTGTATAAACTACACATCAATTTCAATACCAAACCACGAACATTTAATGTGTCAAACAAACACATTAAGTATTTTTAATGTTTTCTATAGAATACACACTGAGTATTAATATTATAATGGATGGCTTTTATTTTCGTAAACAGGCTTCTGTCAACCAGAAATATGCAAATTCTAAAATTTGTTGCAGCTATAATCGTTTATTGCTTTTTAATAAAAACAAAATGAAAATATATACGAAGACAAAATATACAAGCTACAAACATCAAAATATTCTACATAATGTAGTTACTCTATATTGTGGTCTAAATTTTTCTACCCGGCAATCAGTGATTTTGCGGGTTGGAGAAGCTATCAAAAACAAAAATGAGAAAGAGGGATTGAGGGATTTAATTATTCAATTTTATATATTCAGTTTCATATTATAATTATAATACTGATCTCCTTTAAAGTCAATATATCCCTCATCAAGTTTATCAAAGCCCAGCCGGGAATAAAATATTACGTTTTCAGGAAGTTGAGTAGTCAATCCCAACAAACTACAAGCAGGATTAGAGGTAACAAGTTCTTGAATCGCATATTTTATAGCATATGAGCCTATTCCCGCTCCTCTAAATTCTTCCCTAATTGCAACCATCGACAAATAATAATACTCGGAAGCTTTGATTGATTCTGTTAGTGTCGACTTATTGCAATTACCTAAACTGAGCATCCGGATTAACTGGCTTATCCCAAACTTTGAAATAAAACCGGGAAGCCCGATTTTCAGATAAACAGAGAAATTATTCTTCACACCTTGTGGAGGTACTAATGTAAATGTACCAATTATTTTTCGGGTATCTTTTTCCCTTATAACACTCGTTAAGGCCTGCTTGTAATTATGAATAAGAAGATCTGCTTTAAATAACCAGAATAAGCCTTTTTCCAATTGTTTTTTGTTTTTAAAAATGATCGAATATGCCGGATTTGTTTTGAAAACAGCAGTAAGCATATCTGCGACTTCTTCAATTTCTGGCTTTTGTATTTTTTCTATTAAAAGTTCTTTCATATTCATCCACAATAGTTTTGTCACAAAAATAGAATAATCTTGTGATAGATCACCGAAATATAAAGATAAAAAAACTCTAAAAAGCACATGATATATTGATTCTGTTATTGGATACAAGCGCGCCCCGACAGATGAAAACAAACAAGCGTTGCTTAAAGCGATGAATGAGAACCACGACGCAATCATCCAGCTCAAAAAAGACAATCTCGCCGAGCGTGTCCGCGACCGCGAGAAATTACTTTGTTAATTTAGAAAATCCTTTAAAAGCAAAAAGCGACCTAACTCTCTGTTATAGTCGCTTTTGTTGCGGAAGGAGGGGGATTCGAACCCCCGGTACAGTTACCCGTACGACAGTTTAGCAAACTGTTGGTTTCAGCCACTCACCCATCCTTCCAAGACGCTTCTTGATCTTCGTTTTGTGAACGGCGGTGCAAATATAGGAGATTCTTTTCTTCTGAGCAAAGTTTTGATAAACTATTTTCGAAATTTGTTTTAACTTTGTACTCCGTATCAGCAAAGGCTGTTGAAAAAATTTCCAGCAAATTCTGATTATCAATTTATTAAGAATCCGGATGAAAAAAAAGAAATCTTCCCGTATAAAACTTCTGCGGAATATATTGTTTTTGTTTGCAATTATCCTGGTGGCATGCGGTACATTGGTATATATCAAACTCTTCTCTCCTGCGTTCGATATCAAAGATACGGCATATGTCTATATCGATGAGAGAAAAGATTACAACGAATTATTGTTGCAACTGCAAACCGCCGCCCATATCAAAGACCTGAATGCCTTTAAACAATTGTCTACTGCTACAGGTTATCAAAAAAAAATGAGAACAGGACGATATGCCATCCAGCCAGGAATGACCATCAGACAAGCATTTTCAATCATGGCCAACGGTATTCAATCGCCCGTCAAACTTACTTTTAATAACATTCGTCTCAAGCAGGATTTCACCAAACGGATGGGAGAAGAACTGATGTTCAAGGGGGATTCCCTCCTTGCCTGTTTAGACCGGCAGGAAGTTTGTGCTCGCTATGACCTGGATACGACCACAATTCTCTGCATGTTTATTCCCAACACCTACGAAATTTACTGGAATACCACCGTGGAACAATTCATGCAACGGATGAAAAAAGAATACGATCGTTTCTGGACTGAAGCCAGGCGGGAAAAAGCAGCAGCGATTCCTTTGTCACCCGTACAGGTTTCCATTCTTGCCTCCATTGTAGAAGAAGAAACTGCCGTAGCAGGTGAGTATGCCACTGTTGCCGGATTGTACATTAACCGTCTGAAAAACGGCATGCTCCTGCAAGCAGATCCTACTGTAAAATTTGCTGTTGGAGATTTCTCGTTGCGAAGGATACTGAATATCCACCTGAAAACAGACTCTCCCTATAATACCTATCTGTACAAGGGACTTCCTCCGGGACCGATCCGTTTACCCTCTATCAGGAGTATTGATGCGGTTCTCAACTATCAACAACATAATTACATTTTTATGTGTGCCAAGGAAGATTTTTCGGGACGACACAACTTCGCCACCAATATTGCTGCGCACAACCAGAATGCGGCAAAGTATCGGCAGGCGCTTAACAGGAGGGGAATCTATTAGAGCTAAAAGTTAAGAGTTAAAAGTTAAGAGTTAAGAATTAGGAGGGGTGTTCTTTCTGATTTCGGAATAAAATTCTTCATTCTTAACTCTTAATTCTTTCGTATTTTTGATGCCGTTTAAAAACAAGATAAAAAGCAGATGATGGAAAAATATTTATTTTTAGGTGATGAAGCGATTGCACAGGCTGCTATCGATGCCGGATTATCAGGAGTTTACTCCTATCCGGGAACGCCTTCTACCGAAATCACAGAATATATACAGACCTCTCCCTTAGCCAGGGAAAGAGGGATTCATTCCAAGTGGTGTTGTAATGAAAAAACAGCGTTAGAAGCAGCTTTGGGCATGTCTTATACAGGAAAAAGAGTGATTTCCTGTATGAAACATGTGGGGCTGAACGTAGCTGCCGACGCTTTTATGAATATTGCCATGTCGGGTATCAACGGGGGAATGATTATCGTTACCGCCGACGATCCTTCCATGCACTCATCCCAAAACGAGCAGGACAACCGTTTTTATGGCGATTTCGCCATGATCCCGATGCTGGAGCCGTCCAATCAACAGGAAGCATACGACATGGTATATGAAGGTTTTGAATTGTCTGAAAAATTTGGATATCCTGTGTTATTGCGGATCACCACCCGGATGGCACACTCCCGGTCAGGAGTTATACGCCGGAATGTACAACCGGAAAATCCGCTGAAAAACCCGGAAGATGGTCGCCAGCGTTTTGTTTTATTACCGGCCAATGCCCGGAAAAGGTTCAAAGTACTGATCGATAAACAGAAAGATTTCCTGGAACATTCGGAAAACTCTGCTTTCAACAAGTATTTTGATGCTCCGGATAAAAAGTGGGGAATTATAGCCTGCGGTATTGCATTCAACTACCTGCAGGAGAATTATCCGGACGGGTTCGAACATCCGGTTTTGAAAGTCTGCCAATATCCGATACCCAAGAAACAATTGATGCAATTGGTTGAAAATTGCGAAGAAATTCTGGTATTGGAAGACGGGTTTCCATTTGTGGAAAACCAACTGAAAGGATACCTCGGATTAGGCATCAAAGTTCACGGACGATTAGACGGAACCTTGCCACGGGATGGAGAACTGAATCCTGATAAAGTAGCCCTGGCACTCGGAAAAGAAGTCAATAAATACTACCAGATACCGGAAATCGTAGCCATGCGTCCGCCGGCACTCTGCCAGGGATGTGGGCACCGCGATGTTTACGAAGCACTAAATGAAGTTCTGACAGAATACGAGAGTCCCAAAGTGTTCAGCGATATCGGCTGTTATACATTAGGAGCCTTGCCTCCTTTCAAGGCAATCGACAGTTGTATCGATATGGGAGCTTCCATTACCATGGCTAAAGGGGCTTCAGATGCAGGACAGTTCCCATCGGTAGCAGTAATCGGAGACTCGACCTTTACCCACTCCGGCATGACCGGATTATTAGATTGCGTAAACGATGATGCCAATGTAGTCATCATCATTTCCGATAATGAAACAGCAGGTATGACCGGTGGACAGGAATCTTCCGCCAAAAACCGGATCGCCTCCATCTGTAAAGGTATTGGTGTTGAACCTGAACATGTACGCACAGTGGTGCCCCTCCGGAAAAATTTCGAAGAAATGAAACAAATGATCCGTGAAGAAATCGAATATAAAGGCGTCTCCGTAATCGTTCCCTGCCGGGAATGTATCCAGACCCACGCCCGCAAAGCAAAATCAAAATAACATGAAAACAGACATCATACTATCCGGCGTAGGAGGACAAGGCATCCTCTCCATCGCGACCATCATCGGAGAAGCCGCCATCAAAGACGGATTATACATGAAACAATCGGAAGTACACGGTATGAGCCAGCGGGGCGGCGATGTACAATCCAATCTCCGCATCAGCGACCGGCCCGTAGCTTCCGACTTGATTGCTTCCGGTTCGGCCGATATTATCATTTCCTTAGAGCCGATGGAAGCCCTGCGTTACCTGCCCTTCCTAAAAAAAAACGGTTGGGTGGTAACCAACTCCAAACCCTTCGAGAACATATCCAACTATCCGGATGTAGAAAAAGTGTACGATGCGATCCGGGCGATTCCCAATAAAATTTTGTTGGATGTGGAAGAAATTGCCAAAAAGGAAACCGGCAGCATCCGTACCGCCAATATCGTTATGTTAGGCGCCGCTTCCGAATCTATCGGGATCGATTATCATAAATTGGAAGACGGTATCCGCAGTATTTTCGCAAGAAAAGGAGAAGAAGTAGTAACAATGAACCTGAAAGCATTGGCCGCAGGAAAAGAAGCGGCGAAGAAGTGAAAAACGAAAAGTGAAAAGTGAAAAATTATATTCCGGTAATAAGAATGATAATTCTTCACTTTTCGTTATAAGATATGACTTATCCGGATAATTTCGAACAAAAAACAGGCTTTGACCAGATCCGCCTGTTGGTAACCAACAAATGTCTGAGTAGCCTCGGAGAGGAAAAAGTACATGAAATGTGTTTTTCTTCCGATTTCGACAATATTGATTGCCAACTACACCAGACAGAAGAATTTATGCGTATCCTGCAAGAGGAAGACAATTTTCCTTCGGATGCTTTCTACGATGTACGGCCAGCACTCAAAAGGATCCGTATAGAAGGAACTTTTCTGGATGAAAGAGAACTTTTCGATCTCCGGCGCTCCCTGCAAACCATTGTGGATATTGTGCGTTTTTTCGCTTCAAAAGAAGATGAAACCGCTTATCCTTACCTGAAAGATATCGCCGGAAATACAATAGTTTTTCCGGCTATTCTTTCAAAGATCGACCAGATCCTGGATAAATTCGGACGGATCAGGGATAATGCTTCTCCGGATCTGGCCCGGATCAGAAGAGAGTTGAATTCCACCATGAACGGGATCTCCAAAAGCCTGCAATCGATTCTCCGGATGGCACAATCTGAGGGATTGGTAGACAAAGACGTGGCTCCTACCATGCGAGACGGAAGGTTGGTTATCCCCATTTCACCTGCCTATAAACGCAAAATCAAAGGAATCGTACATGACGAGTCCGCCAGCGGAAAAACCGTATTCATAGAACCGGCAGAAGTAGTCGAAGCCAATAACCGGATCAGGGAACTGGAAGGAGAAGAAAAACGGGAGATCGTAAGGATATTGATGTCTTTTACCGATTTCATCCGTCCGGAAATACCGGAAATTCTCCAATCTTATGAATTCCTGGCCATAATGGATTTTATCCGTGCCAAAGCATTGTTTTCTTTAGACATACAGTCTATTCGCCCTACATTGGAAGACAGGCAGCAGATAGACTGGGCAACTGCCATCCATCCCCTGCTCTATCTTTCACTTAGGAAACAAAACAAAACAGTTGTCCCATTAGATATTGAACTCAATAACGAGAAAGGCCGGATCCTGATTATTTCCGGTCCGAATGCCGGTGGAAAGTCCGTTTGCCTGAAAACAGTGGGTCTCCTGCAATATATGCTGCAATGCGGCATGCCTGTTCCTATGCATGAATCATCGAGAACCGGAATTTTCAAACAGATATTTATTGATATCGGCGACGAGCAATCCATAGAAAACGATCTCAGCACATACAGTTCTCATCTGACGAATATGAAGTATTTCGTCAAAAACTGTAGCCCGCAAACCCTGATACTTATCGACGAATTCGGAAGCGGCACCGAACCTATGATCGGAGGTGCCATTGCAGAAGCTTTACTCAAAAGGTTCAACGAGCGGAAAAGCTTCGGGATCATCACTACCCACTACCGGAATTTAAAAAATTTCGCAGAAGAGAACGAAGGGGTGATCAATGGAGCCATGCTGTACGACCGGCACCAGATGCAGGCCTTATTCAAACTGTCGATCGGGAATCCCGGCAGTTCTTTTGCCGTGGAAATTGCCCGCAAAATAGGTCTGCCGGAAGAAGTTATTGCAGAAGCATCCTCCATTGTAGGAAGCGACTACATCGATATGGATAAATACCTGCAGGATATTGTCCGGGATAAACGCTACTGGGAAAACAAACGCCAGAATATCCGGCAACAGGAAAAGAAACTGGAGGAAGCTTCTTCCCGGTACGAAACAGGATGGCAACAATTAGAAAAACAAAGGAAAGAAATATTGGCGAAAGCCAAAGCCGATGCCGAACGCATACTGGCTGAAGCCAATGCCAGGATAGAAAATACCATCCGGGAAATCAAAGAGGCTCAGGCTGAAAAAGAAAAAACAAAATTAGTCCGGAAAAACCTGGATGAATTCAGAAATGAAATCAGTAATCCGGAGATATCCAATGAAAAAATCACCCGGAAAATGGAAAAAATCCGGGAAAAAGAAAAAAGAAAACAGGAAAAGAAACCCGTTCCTGAAAAAAAATTACCGGTCTTCAATCCGGATATTATCGGGGAAGGCGACGATGTAAGACTCAAAGGCCAAACATCTACCGGAAAAGTACTGGAAGTACAGGGTAAGAATATTACCGTTGCATTCGGGATGATCAAGTCTGTTGTCAAAGCAGATCAATTAGAAAAGATCAGCAAAACGCAGATCAAAAAAGAAAATGTAAAACATACTTTTATCGGATCACAAACTTCGGACGATATTCATGAGAAAAAATTAAGTTTCCGGCAGGATATCGATGTACGTGGAATGCGTGGCGATGAAGCCCTCCAAACCGTGATGTATTATATCGACGATGCCATTTTAGTTGGTGTGGGCCGGGTCCGGATCCTGCATGGCACAGGTACGGGTGCGCTTCGCCAGATTATCCGTGATTATTTGAAAACCGTTCACGGAGTGGCACGCTTTCATGATGAGCATGTACAGTTTGGGGGAGCAGGGATTACGGTTGTGGAGTTGGAATGAAAGTTAAGAGTTAAGAATTATTCCTTTTTTTGGGAAAGGGATTTGATGCTTGTTGAATATTTTGGGTATAAAAAAGGCTATCTTACGAATTGTGAGACAGCCTTTTTTATTTCCGGAAATAGTCCGGGCAAATTACTATTCAATCAGCAATTTCTGTGTACGCAGATTATTATCTGTTTTGACCTTGACAATCAGATTCTGATGATTACTCAGTTTGAATACATGGTTACTGGTATGCATATCCTGCTGGCTATATATCAATTGACCGATTGTATTGTAAACTTCGATAGAACGGATAAGATCATCGCTTCCTGAAGATACGGTAATAGAACCCTTGTAAGCATAGACTTTGATTCCGGAAGCATTTAATTCATCGATTCCGCTCTGTACATCCATTCTTAGGAAGAATCGACCCTGCGTACCTGCAGTAAGCGATTCAAACGAATATTCCGGATTTTCACTCAAATTCCGTTCGGTTCCCGTCAGACGGTCTTCGAGATACAAAATCTGATTGCCGGCTATTTTTTCCACTCCGCTGAAACGGAAAGTCAATGCGCCGGTTTTCCCGGTAAGGATACCTATTTCAACCTTTTCTCTGAGCGATTGCTTTTTAAGAATGGAATATGCTGCATCATTTTCACGGAAGAATACCACGGCCGGATCTGTATTTTCCTCTCCGAACAGGGTCGAAATTCCGGATTCTGTGACTTGATCGTTGACATACAAGGCGGCGCCACTTTCACGAACATCATCCCTCAAAATTTCCACATTCAATACAGGATTTTCTCCGGCAGACCTCAAACTATTGCCGGAAGGTGCTGTTACCGACATTTCCGGTGTAAACTTCAGTGAAGGATATTTATAGGTTCCGTCGGTTTTTTCCAGGATGAACGACTGCATCGGTGCGATCAATACATTGTTCGACCAGTTTCCGGGTATTGTTGTGACACCCTCCGTATCGAAGGCATCGAAAACGCTACCGTCCCAGATATAGTAATGTCCCTCGAAACCCGAGTTTGTAGCAAAGAACTTACTCAGGTCTAAGTGAGACATGAATGGGTTTCCTACGATCAGCGTTTTCAAACCCTGGCTTTCATTGCCAACATTGTTGTCCCAGCTTATCGGGATAGTCATTGAGCCATCGGCCTGTACGGTCCACTCATCATAAACCAAACGGTAAGAAGAGCCCTTTCTATATGAGGTCATGGCCGGAAGGCTATATGCGGGCATAGCTTCCTTGCGGAACGGAATTGACACGCTTTCTCCGTCTTCGCGCAACAGGACACTTGTAAATGTGCCGCTCGGCAACCTGCTGGTCCGGTAGAAATACTCATATTGCGTTTCCGGACGCGGGAGGCGGAAGGTATTGTTGGTGCTCAGATCCACAATGCTTTTCGCAGGATTATCGTCTTTACTGACACCGGCAACAAATCCCATGGCAGCGCCCAATTTCTCATCCAGCGTATTGAAAGGTTCAGACCATTTAGCCACTCCGTAATAATGTCCCGGAAGTACTGACGTTACACTGAAACTAGGGTTGGCTTCCTGGTATTTCTGCATGTAGACCGTATGGTTGTGGCGGCGGTACCAGGGATAACCATTGACATCCTGATAGTTAGTGTTTAAAGGTTCCGTATCTGCACGCCAGAAATCAGACGTCGATTTGTAACCCGTGTTTTTCTGAACTCCGTGCGGCGCTAACCAGTAGTCGCCCGAATACATCTTTTGAAGCGGGGCGGAAAGCATATACCATTTATCCGGGGTTAGTCTCAGGTCGATAGTCGTATGGTCGTAATCCAACAGATTGGTTTTCGCCACCTCGCTGTGCATCTCGAAATGGATATGGGCGCAACGGGCGTCCATATCCGGGGTCAAATCCGGATAATTGGCAACTCCTTCCTTAATAATTATATGCGTACATTTGCTTGGCACACCATTACTCCAGTTAGCCATATCGTTCCAGTCCGAGTTCTTAGCCCCAGTCCAGTTGGAAGCAAGCATGGTTACCTTGATCGGGCAATCCGCATCGGTGGTCGTCGTTCCATTGTTTACTTTCAGTCTCAGGTTAATCATCTGGCCTGCAGGAACTGTACTCGATGTGTATGTAAATTGCGGGTTGGCAATCTCATAATTCGACAAAGTGAAATCAGCATGAGGCGATGCCGCTGTCAATAGCGTTTCAGTCTCTCCATTCACCAGATACCAGGAGTAGGTATATCCGGCAGTCGAAGTGATTCCTGTTGTTTTCGGATAATTTTCACAAACCTCATTCTCAGTGTTATTTATATCTAAGGTTACGATATTTTCTCCACAAGTGAATTCTCCGCAGAAAACCAAATTGAACAAAAGGCTTTCATCCAGAATAGTTATCTCAGTATTGGCAGGAAATGCATAAGTTCCGCCTGCAGCGATTGTAATCGGACTTGTTTTTCCGAGAAGCTCATCGTCCGGAGTCAGTGTATTTAGAGTGTAGTCATGATACAGACCAACGGCGCCATTATATTCATCAGTAGTTGAATTATTTCTTGCAGTACCAGAAATATAATACCTGCCTTTATCCACTGTTAACGTTACTCCGGACAAATCCAGATCGATATTGTCATATTTGGCATAGTATTTATGCACACCTAATTTATTGAAGATGCTTTCACATCCCTCGATACATTCAACGGTTTTAAAAACTCCATATCCCAATTCCATTTCGTGCGCATTACAGTCGGTCAAGGTTAAATCACCTCCTTTAGGACGAATGTTCAATACAATTTCGGCTTCCTCAAATGGGACCTGGAACTCTTTTTCACCTAAGTTAGCCAGATAACGGTTGGTTCCGGCTTGCAGTACGAATGGAACTTGGAGTTCCGCTGCAGTTAGAGCTACAGCTTCCGGATCAGTGGGAGTTAGAAGTTCATCCGGAAGTTTAATATATCCCGTCACTTCCCAAAAATCCGAAACACTCACATAAATAGTCGTATTGGGTATAAACTCATCGGCCATATCCGGATCAGCAGTGTTCCATTTAAATAATCCATTTAACTTAAACGTGCCATCCGTAGCCAGTTCGTGTTGTATCACGGTGGGGGAATCTTCATATTTAGACAAGGAGCCCAGATTTGTTCCCGAGACAGGGAGAGATACCGCTATCGCTTTATCATCAAGTATGAGATCAGGAGTCTTTGAATTTGTATAATCCGTTTCGTAGAAAATCACCGGTTGAATCGGAGGATAAGTTATTTTATCAACTCCGTTAGCAGTAGTACCCCGGCCTTCCGTATGTGTCCGGGTTCCGGTAATGTATCCGCAATCGGCTTTCAATTGGTAGTAGAAGTGAATCTTATCGGGAGAATCATAAATTTGTTGTTCTGTTCTTCCTGAAGATGGGTCGTATCTGTCCAGAATAATATCAGTCCCCCCTGCAAGAAGTCCCTTTGCCGGACGGATGATGTATGTTTCAAAACCGTCGACATCTACTCCTAAGTTTTCTAATACGACATCTGTACCCGAATATCTTACTCCTGCATAATCAAAATAGTTAGCACCCGCTGTTGTCACTAATTCCATGTGATTGGGTACACGGATAAAAACATGCGGATCTTTGACTGTTGTTTGTTCGTCTCCATTGGCTACCGTCAGGCCTAATGTTACCGGACCGCAAATATCGTTGATCATAATCGGAGTAGTGGTAAAGTCACCCGATCCATCCGCTTTGTAACCCAAATGTCCGGTAGCACCACTCAAAGCATCTGCTTTGGAATATGTAAGTTTTGTTTCAGTCTCGAGCGGTTGTCCATCTCCATCCATTTGAACCGTACCGACTAAAATATCACCTTTACCGGGGTCATATTGACCATCGCCATCGAAATCAATCCAATAGTTAGCCGGATAAGGGCTATCTTCAAGCAACAGGTTTCCAGCCTCATCTCTCATAACACCATTATATCTCAGGTAGCCGCTTCCCACTTTGATAGATGATGAAAAGTTACTGATACGGGTAAAAAACGACAAATCTTGGTTGGCCTGGATACAGGAAGGGCACTCGGCAAATGTAGCTAATAAATTCTCACCTTCATAAAATCCTTTCCACGGATCAGGATAAGCTCCGGCATTAGCTCCATAACGCACATTGAGTATTGCTTTATTGGTGGCGCCGGCAACACGGGGATTGATGGTTCCTACTAATATCATGGGAGCAAACTTTGCCGGTTCTACAAATATTTCATCCAAACGGAATACATAACGGTAACCATTTCCATACGGTATTACTTCCGGTTTAATCAGGTTGGTGCCTGCTTCTGTCAGCGTTTTTATTTTTTCCAAGGCTACATTACAATGTACACCTTCATAATACCATGAATTGCTTTTTGCCGCCTCCAGAAGTTGTTCTAAAGTATAATTTTTCCACTCCCATTGGATATTTCTGAAAGCCTCTATATATGCTATATAGTTGGTCACATCAATCCTGACACTTTCTGATTTAAGAGAATTAGTAGGGTCGTCTACTGCAATATAACTGTGAGGCAGACTCAAGTGTCCGGATTGTGCCCATCCCATAGGATGGTTAAGCTCATTGTGAATTTTTAAATTCCAACTAACACTTTCAGTTGTCAGGTCATTGATGTAAGGTATATCTGATGTGATATTATAGGAATAGCGATTCCCTTCAATATGAGTATCGCCTTCATCTTCTGCTATTTCTACATTCTCTACTTCAGGGACTTCAGAGGTAGGATATATAATGTAATTTAATCCATAACCATACGGGACGCTCACCCCATTCTCAATACAGATTCCATTTCCTTCCAACTCGAAATGGAACAAATTGTACTTTTCATCTTCGTTTGGATTATAAAATACTTCTGTCATGATTTTTCGTATTTTATCACTTAACAAGAATGTGTACTCAGATCTTCCATGCCCTTGAACAAGGGTATAATCTGTTTCCTGTATTAACTCATAGTATTCCTTGACCGTCGTATCGTACTGAGGTATGCGGCTGTTTTCTTCATTCCGGTACACCGTTAACCATACTTTATCCGCTTTGAAAATACCGGGATAGGTGATGTGTCCAAAATTTTCTCCTGATGCAGGAAGTGCAATGGTCGGACGAGACTCATTGTAATACACCTCATTGTATTTTGATCCGGAAATAATTTTGGAAAACTTTCCAAGAAGTTTAAGAGATTTGTCCTGCAGGTGGTTGTCGTATCTATGAGCTTCCATGTTGACTCCCCAAAAAGAAGAAATCCATGTAAGCGGAGAATTATCCAGCAGAGAAAATGGATGGTCGATCAATCGGGTGTCATTCTCAACCCCAGCCGTTGCCTTAACATTAAAATTTCTCAACTCAAATAATCCTTGCTTTGCATAATTGCTATCCCACGGATCTCCATTTTTACCTCTCAATACCCGGCAATTGAGACTGACTTCAATTTGATCACCTTCTACGAAACTGGTAATATTCCCTATTTGAGAACTTAAAAAGGAAACGCTTACTTTGTGTACACCAGCACTTGAAGTGAATGCACCAGGAACCAAGGGTAAGGTATAGGTAGTGACACCTCCGGCAGCCCGAGTCACTTTAACTGTATAGGTCTTAAACCCGGTTTCGTTTAAATACCGCAGGAATGCTGTTGATTCTTCGTATGAAAACAAAACAGTCATACCAGAGAAGGAAGTAAAATCTCCCGGTATGATACGGGTATAGAAATTGACGTTGTCGTTCGGACTGGCTACATAATAGTTAACCCCGCCTTCCACAAGTTGGGCGGCAGCATAATCCATCATGCCGGTTCTATTCGGGTAAGTATAATTGTAGTTATACCCATCGGCGGAGGTAACTTTGGGATACCCGAACGTTCGACGCTCTACGTCAAACGCATCCACTCTAAATCCCTCCTCTCTTTCAAGTTTATAACTTACCGGATAGCCTTCCCTGCCGGCACAGAGGCTTAATTTGCAAGCGGCACTTTGAGGTACAGTTACTTCTTTACCTGCAATCCAAGCTCTGACTGTATTATTTACAGTGCCGGAAAAAACTTCACCGGGAGTGCTACTCGCTATAAAAGAAACTCCATTATCAGCTTTGCCCGTAAATTTAACGGGAATGTCGATAGAAATCTCTCCTACATATACATTCGGACTGGGGATAAACAGGGTACGTTTACCGGCAACAGTACTTCCGTTCAAATAAGTAACAGTATTCGCAAATATTGTTGCATTAGCGATCTGATCCAGCTCATAATCTTCTTCTGATTCGTTATAGATCCATTTAGCTCCGCTGATGGTAATATTTCCGCCTGTCCATTCAAATCCCACAGGTATTTCAATTTCCCATCCCCAGGTAACTTTATCTGGTTGGTCGTAGTAAAAAGCCGGGTTTGCCGGATTTAGCCAGGTCCAGTTGTTATAAAATGAAATAGTGCGTGTTAAGTTCAGAGTATAGGTTTCATTCTCAGCTAAAATGTTTGAACTCAAATGTGCCTTGGTGTCTGGCATTGTCATTTCGTGATCGCACCAATAGCCTTCTCCTTCAGTGTCATATGTCACATCTCCACAACCGTTGTCATAAACCATTTTAACATCCAACTTGCCGGAATAATCAAAAAAATGCTTGGATCCAGCCCAATCCTCTTCACCGGCACAGTCAGCATTGTCCTTTTGGCTTAAATGATATGCTACCTTCAGCAGAACATATGTCTCGTCGCCATCAGTCTGGTCATTGTTCATATCATTGTAGATTCCATCTCCATCCAAAGCAGAGAGGCCGGGCAATACTGTACGATCATCTTCCTCTCCCGTTTCAGTATCTTTTAGATATCGGACTATTGCACTATAAGTAGAATTGCTGATATTGGGCAGGGTATAGATTACTTCTGTCCCGCTCCCGGATGATTTCGTTAAGCCAAGTAAAGATCCCCTGACTTCTTCCATATACCACCAATCACTCCAGGCGAACTCCGTTCCGATCCATGCGTCTCCAAATTCAAAATCCTGCCCTCCGAAATCCAATATGAACTTCGAAATATTTTTGACAGGAGAAAGAGATCCTGAGTATAACGAGAACCAGGCATAAATATATCCATTTCCGTTGCAATCGGGAGCAACAAATCGTATGTCATTATGAAGATTTGGTTTGGGATTGATTCCTTCAAAAGTAATAGTCTTTTTTGCCTCTGCTACTTCATAAAAATCTGTTCCATTGCCATGTTCCAATATCTCCTCAATAACAATTTCATTACAACCTGTTCTTAGGGCATCAAACTCGACTTTGATATGATCGTCATAAGATATATAACCATGACCAAGCAATGAATTCCAAACAGTAGGACCCAACTCGAAGCAATGATACCCCAACGCCAGATACTCAGGCCGCTCAATTGCTCCATTTTGATATACATCACCTGAAGTTCTGATTACTACAGGATTACCCCAGATTGGATTATTGATATCGCTACTTGTATTTTTGTAAACGGTTATTTTCCCAATATCTAATCCTGAGATACCGGCTAAAGAAGTTTTAAGCCGGATGTAGGATGCATAGTGAATGCCTCCACTACTACCGATGGTGAAAGTAATGCCTACTTTCTCCGTCCCACCAACCGGCAGATTGCGGTTGAAAGGTAGTAAAATTGAACTCCAAATAAAATCCGTCCGGTTGGGTATCACAAACTGGTTTTCTACACCGCCCATCAGTTGATATTTTACATAACGTGTTAGATTCACATCACTATTTTCCAATGGAAGAGCCTTTAACTCAATAGGAAGGAAGGCTTTTCCCGCTAATTCGGATGTTAATGTAAATTCTGCAATATAGCTAGTGCCATTATTAGAAAAGGTGCCTGGCACACCACCACAGGTAATACCGGTAATTCTCCATTCTTTCTCCAGCATACCGGAACCCGTTATGGAGACCGTAATTTTTTTGCCCGATAAACCGCTCGTTGGGTTAGTTCCTGTGTTAACAATAAAAGATTTAAAGGTAACTTCCGATCCCATCAAAATGGTCGTCTTTGAAGTAGCTTTCGTATTTCCTGTTATATCGAAATCACCATCTATTCCAGACGAAGAGGTCGAGAAAACAAGAGTCTGTGCATTGGCTACCACCGGTAGCAGAAACAAGCATAGTAAAATGAAGTTTTTTTTCAGATTCATATTTTTACCAAGTCTAAAACGATTAAAAAGTCCATAAAAAAACAAAAACAACATCAAAACCCAATAGCCGCCGCTAACAGGTACTTCGTCTTCAATAAATCCTTGTCCCGGACCGCCATCATCACCGCCACCGATACCAGGTAGCCCACGAAGTAACGGGTCTAAAGAATCTTCCAGCCCGGAGAAAGACGGGCTGAACCAGTTAATTCCGATCTCCGGATTAGAAGAAAAAAGATCATTCCAGATCATCTCGTTTCTTGTTCCGCTTCCAGGGGCAAAAGGATAGTTACGGACGATTCCAACCCCC
This sequence comes from Bacteroidales bacterium, assembly GCA_031553775.1. Lineage (GTDB taxonomy): Bacteria > Bacteroidota > Bacteroidia > Bacteroidales > Azobacteroidaceae > JAISFI01. Next base: position 64,567 of record JAVBLA010000003.1, on the reverse strand, counting down.
GGATTCCAATAGTAATCAGGAAAAGAATCCATTTTCTTAGAAAGGAAATGATCTGCGAGATAAAGTCTCTGAGAAGGCAGCTGATTTCTATACATAATCCGTCCCTGTGCCGGGGATGAATTACAGATTCCTGTCAGCATGAAAAGGAAGAACAAAGTGAGCCCTGTCCATAATTTGTAGTTACGTTTCATTTTTTTTCAGATTGTGTTGTATGTGCGATTTTGTTTTTACATTTAGCTTATCCTCCAGCGTAGTTATGGAAAACGAATGGAATAGGTTACATATCAAACAAGAACGTAAAAATCAGTATTCCCAATAAAAATCCACACATTCTACACTGAGTTTATGCCGGATTAAAAAAATGTCAGGAAGTTATTTTCTGTATTTGAGATGTAGTTTTTTGGCATATAGGTCAATAGTTAAGGTGCATTAGCTGGTTTAGATAACAATAACTGAGAAATAAGGATAAAAGACTTAATCCTACATTTCAAAATATGAAAAAACAATACCAAAAAATTTCTGAAGGAGTGTGAAATATAAACACAATCCCACTTGTGGATGCAAAAAGCATTCATAATTATAATCTATGCACGTATGTATGTGTAAGGAGCTTACTCCTTATTATTTTTCATTTGAGTACTTATAAGGCACTCCATCTCGCATATGGCTTTACAAAAAATGTGCCAGAATTACATATACGGATAACAATCATAAAAAAACCGCCGGTTGAAATATACCGGCGGTTTTAATTAAGTCTGAAATTTTAACTCTAAATTTTCAATTCAGAATCATACCTGAAATGTTTTTCGGGAGATGCCCCACTACGTGATACGACCTTGCAAATTGCATAATCATATCCAATGTTTGTTTCCGGGGCTGTAGATTAATTATTTTTTTTTCTTTATACATGTCCAAGTCACAATTGTTTGGACCAAAATAATCCGGAGTAGTTGTTCTTTTCATAGGCTGCTAACTATTAGTTTCTATATAAACGAACAAGCTCAGGACATTATTGTATTACAATCCCTGTAATTTTTCTAATAACTCATTAAAGAAGCATAAAACTAATCCATTGTCAGGATCATCTGCTTTTCGTCGGCCATTCGTCGCATATTCAGTATCGCATAGCGCATCCGTCCCAGAGCCGTATTAATACTAACACCTGTAACATCTGCTATTTCTTTGAAACTCAAATCTTCGTAATAACGGAGAAGCAACACTTCCTTTTGTGAATCGGGGAGATGTTCAATCAGTTTTTTTACGTCCGACAGGATTTGTGTCTTTACCAATTCGTCTTCTATGGTTCCGTCTGATAATTTGGAATTATTGAACAAATCGACTTCGCATTCGTCATTTGAGATGGTTTGTTCATTCTTTTCCTGGCGAAAATTGTCGATAATCAGATTGTGAGCGATTCGGTTGATCCAGGCACGAAATTTACCGTTTTCCGTGTAGCGACCCTGCTTAATGGTCACAATGGCTTTCATAAATGTTTCCTGAAAAATATCCTCCGCAAGTTCCCGGTTACGAACAATAAAATATATATAGGAGAATACACCACTCCTATGCCTGCTCAGTAATACATCAAATGCGGAATTATTGCCTTTGGCGTAACAAACAACCAACTGTTCGTCGGTCATCATTTTGAATGTTTCCATTTACTCTATAATATTGGTTCAGAGTAAAGTTCTTTCTATAGGCAATTTAAATTAGATTAGACTTTTTTAATATTCTCGAAATGCAAAGATAAAGCATAAAAAATGGAATTTGCAAATTTTTCGTATGTTTTTTTTATTTACACATTCAGAATCTTATTTCATCCATACTCCGATGATTTCTCCAACAAACATTTTATGAAATTGTTTTCCGCTCCATTCCTTTTCCACAGAGTTGTCGGCTACGGCATCTGACGTAATTTGCTGTCCCAGGACTTTTTTACATTCCAAAATCAACCAGGCCTCCTGAAAAGATTTACATCCGGAAGGCATCGTTACAGGAGTTAGTCCCGAACCTTTTACTTTATCGGAATCCTGCCCCGAGTGAGTTCCGCAATACTGCAAGGCATCCCTGTATGCTTCCGTATAAAAAGACAATGTATAATATTCTCCCCGGTCCATCAATTGATAAGTATACCTGGTAGGATGGATAAAACAGAATGCTACCGGCTTTTGCCAAAGCATTCCCAGCCCACCCCAACTGGCAGTCATCATATTGAACTTTTCATCCGTACCGGCAGTAATCAGCATCCAATCGTTATTCAACATTTTGATAATATTCCCCGGAATTTTATCCGGTTCTATTTTTTTAAAGGTTGAAAGGGCAGGCGATAGATCTGACGGCATTTTTGCCGGGCTTTGTGCCAAAGCAACCGGATCGGCAATAGCTACAGTCTGGCTCTGGACGGGAACGGCAGAGGGGACCAATGCTTCCCTCGGCAGTTCTTCTCGAAAATTAAATGAGTTACCGGTTTTCAACGCAATAGAAATACTGTAAAAAATTTCATCTTTCAGATCGATAGTCTTCATCCTGAATTTCCCATTGTTCCGGTATAATTTATTTTTATTAAGTGCTTCCTTATCCGTAATCCAGTTTTCTGCCTTGTATATTTCAGGAGCCGGTTTATTGGCTACGTTATATGTATAGGTAATCGATTTCAACTCCACTTTACAGGAAGTATTCTCACAAAAGATATTCAACTGGTAGGTCATACCGGATTTATCCAATGCTAAAAACGACTCCTGAAAAATAAGGTCTTCATCACCACGGCAGGATATCACAGCTTTATCGGCATCTGTATATACAACCTTATTTTCTTCATCACTATAATTGACTTTGGCCCACTCCAGTGCCCGCTGGTAAATATCGGCTTTAGAGAGCCCGGACAAAGCAAAAGTGGTGCTGAAAACCACCTTTCCATTCACCTCCGGAACTGCGCCCGCCAGGTATTTTTGATCGACTTGCGCATAAATCAGCGATAACGAACTCAGAAACACTACAATTAATAAAGCTATCTTTTTCATAATTTTTATTGTCACATATAAAGATTCCGGAACAAATATAGATATTTTACGCAGAAAAAACAGCACAAAATTCACTTATTCTATTCGAAATCTGAAAATTATTGTGTAAGTTTGCACGCTGATAAAAATTGCATAATTAATTAACAAATATAATAACTATTTTCAAATGCAAAACAAAGGATTTATCAAGACTTTTGCTGTATTATTGATCTTGGTTTGTGCATATTACCTGTCGTTTAACTTTGTTACCAGACATTATGCCAAAGAAGCCAAAATATATGCGGCAGGAGATTTAGCCAAGGAGAACTACTATCTGGATTCCCTGTCAACAGAAAAAGTGTGGCTGGGCAGTACATTGAAACAATGCCAGGAAAAAGAAATCGGTTTGGGTCTTGACCTGAAAGGTGGTATGAACGTTATTCTGGAAATGAACGTAGCCGATGTATTGAAAGCTTTATCGGACCAGAATACAGATCCTAACTTCAATCAGGCATTGGCTAACGCTACCGCCCGCCAATCGAAAGGAGACAGAAAAGATTACATTACCCTGTTCGTGGAAGAATACCACAAACTGGATCCGGGTGCAAGGCTCTCCGTTATTTTCACTCCCCGTGAACTGAATAAAACCGATCAGCAGGTAATTCTTTTCCTGAAAGATGAATTAAAAAGTGCAATTGACAACTCATATAATGTACTCCGTACGCGTATTGACCGTTTCGGTGTGGTTGCCCCTAACTTCCAGAAACTGGAAACTGACGGACGTATCCTGGTAGAGCTACCGGGTATCAAAGAACCCGAACGTGTTAGAAAGCTGCTACAGGGAAGTGCGAATCTGGAATTCTGGGAAACATTCGAACTGACGGAAATATACCAACAACTGGTTTCCGCTAACGAGATCATCCGGGATTATAATAATTCACATACAGAAGCAGTGCAGGACACAGCCGTACAGGCAAAAGTACAACCGGAAACTCCGGCATTAACCACCGATACAGATACAACTAAAACGCTGTCTGACTCTGACAAATTATTGGCAGAAATCAGTAAAGCCGACACAACCAAACAAGCCGGCCAAACAGAAGCCGAATGGAAAAAGAACTTCCCGCTCTTTGCTGTCCTGGCTATCAACCAACAAGAAGGAAGAGTATCTGAAGGTCCGGCTATCGGAGCTGTTCATTACAAAGATACTGCTACTGTCAACCAATATCTGGCATTAAAAAAGGTACGCGACGTTTTACCGCGGAACATTCTTTTTAAATGGACGGTTAAAGCCATCGATCCGAAAAATCAATATTACCAACTGATTGCATTAAAAGTTACCAACCGCAAAGGGAAAGCTCCACTGGAAGGTGATGTGGTAACTGCTGCTAAAGCCGACCTGCATACCGAAGGAGGACGTACCAGTTGGGCTGTTTCCATGTCTATGAATAGCGATGGCGCAAAAAAATGGGCTATCCTTACCAAAGAAAATATTGGAAAATGTATCGCTATCGTTCTCGATGACTATGTATATTCGTACCCGCGCGTAAATAACGAAATTACAGGTGGACAATCTTCTATTTCCGGAAACTTCTCGGATGTGGAAGCAAAAGACTTGGAAAACGTATTGAAATCAGGTAAAATGCCTGCTACCGTACGTATTGTACAGGAAGATGTAATCGGCCCGTCACTCGGACAGGAAGCCATTACTTCAGGTATGTTCTCTTTTATATTAGCGGCTATTCTTCTGATGGTATATATCTGTGCCGTTTACGGATTGATCCCGGGTATGATCGCCAACGCTGCTCTTTTGCTGAACCTTTTCTTTACCATGGGAACCCTTGCGGCCTTCGGGGCAGCACTGACTCTTTCCGGTATTGCCGGTTTGGTATTATCTATTGCAATAGCGGTAGACGCCAATGTATTGATTTACGAACGTATTCGAGAGGAGCTCAGAGCAGGTAAGAACACTAAAAAAGCAGTGGAAGATGGTTACAAACACGCTTTCTCTGCTATTTTCGACGCCAACCTTACCTCTATCATCACCGGGGTAATCCTGTTCTGGTTCGGCACTGGTCCGATCAAAGGTTTTGCCACTACATTAATTATAGGTATCATCGCTTCGTTTATCACCGCGGTATTCCTGACACGTATCACTTTCGAAGCATTCTTAGATAAAGGCAAACTGCAAAACCTCAAATTTACTACCGGATTCATGAAGAACTTCCTGGTATCGCCTAAGATCAATTTCTTGGGAATGAGGAAAAAAGGATATATTGTCATTTGTGCGTTCATGTTAATCGGTGCGGTTGCTTACTTTACGATCGGACTGAATACAGGTATCGACTTTACCGGTGGGCGTAATTATGTAGTTCGCTTTGGAGAATCTGTGAAAACTACTGAAATCAAAGAGGCTTTAGATCCTTCATTCGACGGGCAGGTAAGTGTAATTACCATTGGAACCAGCAATCAGGTTCGTATTTCAACCAACTATAAAATTCATGAAAATACGCCTGAAGTAGACCAGGAAATCGAAAAGAAATTATTCGACGGACTGCAATCCTATCTGAACGGAGTTTCTTTTGAACAATTCACCAACCACGACTCTGCTGCAAACAATATCCAAAGTTCACAGAAAGTGGGACCGAGTGTTGCCGATGATATTAAAACGGGAGCTATCTGGGCAATTGTCTTGTCTATGATTTGTATGGCCTTGTATATTCTGTTACGTTTCCGCGACTGGGCATTCTCCTGGGGAACACTGGCATCGGTTCTGCACGATGGTCTATTCATTATTTTCGTATATGCTCTGTTTTGGAAAGTCATGCCATTCTCCATGGAAATCGACCAGGCATTTATTGCTGCCGTCCTAACGGTTATCGGTTACTCCATGAACGATACCGTGGTTGTATTCGACCGTATCCGTGAAATTGTCGGTATCTATCCGAAACGGAACAGGTTCCGTGTAATTAACGAAGCATTGAATACAACTCTTTCCAGAACATTCAATACTACTTTCAGTACTATCGTCGTTCTCCTTTGTATCTTCCTTCTGGGCGGAAGTACAATCCGCAGTTTTACGTTCGCTCTGTTGATCGGGGTAATTATCGGTGCGGTTTCCACACTGTTCATCGCAGCTCCGGTTGCGTACGACGTAATCAAGATGGAAAGAAAGAAAAAGGGGATTGTTGAAGATGAAAATGCTGTAGAAGAGTAAAAAAGAATCTTTGTAATAAAAAAAGCTTATGTCAGACTAAATACTGCATAAGCTTTTTTTTATTCATAAACATGAATAAATCACAGCAATTTTTAAAGACTTCAAGCCTGTGAAATAAAAAATATTCAGTTATATTTGCATGTCAATATAGTGAATACCATGAGCACGCAAGATGTTTTGAGAGAGATTGCTCCATTATCAGAGAAAGACTGCTTCTATGTGATCGAGCGGTTAAAATCCGAATTTAATTTTCCCATACACGTACATCCGGAATATGAGTTGAATTTTATAGAAAATGCCAAAGGAGCCCAAAGGATTGTAGGCGATTCCATTGAAAAAATCGACGATTTGGAACTGGTTCTGATTACCGGGGAAAATTTGGAGCACGCATGGATCAACCATCATTGCCAGTCTGCTTCCATACGGGAAATAACCGTACAGTTCCATCCCAATTTATTCAAAGATAATCTGATCAATAAAAATCAGTTCCGAAGCATCAAGGAAATGTTCGAAAAGGCACAAAAAGGAGTCTCTTTTCCAAGGGAGGCCATTGAAAAAATCCGTCCTTTATTAATGTCGCTGACCTTGGAAAAACATGGTTTTTATTCTGTGATTAAGCTGATGACCATATTGCACGAATTGTCTCTGCATTTCAATGCCCGTATTTTATCCAGTTCTTCATTCGCCGGAAAAGTTGAAACATTCGACAGTAGGCGGGTAAAAAAAGTGTCGGAGTATATTGAAAAACATTTTCAGGAAAAAATTACACTGACGGTAATCGCTTCCCTCGTCAATATGAGTGATATTTCGTTTAGCCGGTTTATCAAATTAAGAACGGGAAAATGTTTCTCGGATTATGTAATAGACATCAGGATAGGACATGCCATCAGAATGTTGGTCGACTCTACCCATTCTATTGCCGAAATTGCCTTTTTATGCGGATTCAATAATCTTTCAAACTTTAACCGGATTTTCAAAAAAAGAAAAAACCAAACACCTAAAGAATTCCGGGAACAATACCGGAAAAAGAAAGTAATTGTCTGAAAAAAAAGTACTACACTCTGCTAAAATAGTATTGTGCGGTATACTCACATGCCTCGTATATTTGCAGTAAGTAAACAGTACAATCTATATTCCATGAGAAAAAAAATTCTGCTTCCGGGCATTTTATTTGTTTTATCTTGCCATATTTCAATTGCCCAACATATTAAAGTTGACCATCAGGGTAGTATACGGACTTATGAAGGAATCGGGGCCTTGAGCGCCGGAGCATCTTCTAAACTATTAGCCGATTACCCGGAAGAACAGCAAATACAGATATTCGATATTTTATTCAAGCCCAAGTTTGCGGCAAGCCTGCAACACCTGAAAGTAGAAATCGGGGGAGATGTTAACTCCACCTGTGGTAGCGAACCGTCGCATGCCCGTACCCGGTCGGAAATGCTGTCGCCTTTACGCTCTTATTATGAAAGGGGATATGAGTGGCAAATAATGAAAGAAGCAAAAAAAAGAAATCCGGATATCCTGCTGGATGCATTACAGTGGGGAGCTCCCGGATGGGTAGGTGATGGAGAGTTTTATTCGGAAGAGAACATCTCCTATATTATCGCTTTTATCAAAGGGGCGAAAGTTTACCACCATCTGGATATTATGTACTGTGGGGTATGGAACGAGCATCCTTACAATACCGGATGGATCAAAAAATACCGGAAGATGTTAGACCAAAACGGATTGGAACAGGTTCAAATCATTGCTGCCGACCAATGCTGTAACGATCAATGGAAAATTGCGGAAGATATGGCGCTGGATACTGAATTATTCCAAAGTATCGGTATTGTCGGCGACCATTATCCGGAAGGAAACAAAAATTACGGTTCTCCACAGAAATTACAGGACTGGAATATTCCGGTATGGAACTCCGAAGGAGGTCCCTGGAAAAGTGACTGGGAAGGTTTTTCTTACCTGGCAAAAATGTACAACAGGAATTATATCCACGGCAAAATGACCAAAAATATCACCTGGAGCCTGATCACTTCTTACTACGACAACCTCACCCTGCCCCGTTCGGGCCTGATGACAGCCAAATCTCCCTGGAGCGGACATTTTTATATAGAGCCTGCGATCTGGGCAGTTGCCCATACCACCCAATTTGCAGAACCGGGATGGAAATATATCGATTCGGCCTGCGGATATTCAGTTGATTCGGCAAGTTATGTCACGCTGATGAGTCCCGACCTCCGTTCCGACCTCAGTATTATCATAGAAACCATGGAATCGACAAAGAAACAAACACTTTATTTTGAGCTGCCCGATGATTTCCATTTCAAAAATCTGTCGGTATGGAAAACCCGTTTGCAAGGCAAAGAATTTACTCAAATGGAAAGTATTCCCATAGAAAATGGAAAGTTCCATATTACCCTGGAAGAAAAATCACTTTATTCGCTGACTACTACTTCCGGCCAGAAAAAAGGAGAATATACAACGCCGGAAAATAAGGGATTTCCCCTGCCCTACACAGATACATTTGAAAATTACCAGCCAAACAGCACTCCGAAGTACCTGATAGACCAATCCGGAGCTTTCGAAATAAAAGAAAAAGCAGACGGAAAAGGGAAATGTATCCGGCAGGAAATCTATCAACCGGGTATCGAGTGGAAAGGAGATAATAATATTATCTCATCCGTATGCGGGGATGAAAACTGGAAAGACATGAAAGTAAGCGTCGATTTTCATATCGTAGAACAAGATACGGCTTATGCAGCTGTATATGCAAGACTTACAGACACCTATTGCTCCCATAAACCGCCAAAAGCCTACGAATTCAAAATATATAATACCGGCCGGTGGCAATTGTCAACCGGAGCCGAAATCATCGGAAACGGATCGGCATGCTTTGATAAAAACGCCTGGCATTCAATGGCTATTGAAGTGAAAGGTGATGAAATTGCCGCATATTTCAATCACAGGAAAATGATTTCAATAGTCGACACTACGCTCGAAAAAGGGATGGTAGGAATCGGAAGTAGTTACGACCGGGTGGAATTCGACAATTTATGCATTGAATAAGATTTTCTGATTATATTCCTCCAGAGCTTCGTAAAAAGCAACAATATTGGCCTCCGGAACATGCGGAGGAATATCACAACCGGACGACAGGATAAAATTAGCGTATTGTGATGTTGTATTCAAAAGATCGGCAGTAGCTTCTTTCATCAACCGGGCGGATGCATTTCTGAATAATCCTACAGGATCCAGGTTTCCGAGTACCAGAACATCCGGCGGGCATTGCTCCAATGCGAGCAACATATCTATCTGATTTCCAAAATGATATCCGGCAGCTCCGGTAGAGAGCATGGCATCGGTACAGTGACCTTTATTTCCACAGTTGTGCAGGATAACAATAAAATGATCGTCTTGTACTGCATCCACTACCGGTTTCACATAGCGTGAAGAAAATTCCTCACATCCTTCGGACGATAATAAACCGGCTGCCGGTTCGGCAATGACGATACCCTGTATTCCCTGTTTTTTCAATTCCAGGCAATAATCGACCAGAAACCGGCTGCATTTTTCAAGTAATAGGCGGGCGGTATCCGGTTCGCAATAGCAGGCAATCATCAGTTCCGACATATCGTACAAACGACCGGCCAAGGAAAAAGGACCGATGCATCCTCCCCATACGGGCTTATCCTTAATATTTTCGGCGGCAAGTCTGTTTGCCAGTATATACTGAGGCAAACGGCCGGCCTGCATATCCGGGATCTGTAATTGTTCCACGGCACTCAGACCGGTAAGCAAACGACAGGTAACCGTTGGTATTTCATCTTCCGGAAAAAGCACCTCCGCACCAAAAGCTTCCGCTTCTACGGTCAGGTCCATAATTACCGTGCATGCGGCAGCCGGATAGTTTTCGTTCAAAGCACGGATGGCTTCATAATGCACTCTTCCGTCGGTAACTGCCGACTTCACCGACTTTCCGGTATATTCAATACCCGGATGTGTCATGATAGGGATCGCTATTCTTTTCCCGGATTCAATTACTTCCACAATCCATTGTCTGATGTTCATATTTTCTATTTTTTTATTTTTCGTTTATAACAGCTATCCGATTCACATACGACACAACCGTAGCGTTTGGTTTGTACCTGCTCTCCTATCCCGATAATTCCGCTGATCGATTTAACAGGTTCCATCAGGCAGCTTTCGTGCAGGGTAACCGAACAGGCTCCCGGAGGCAGAAGAGAAAACAGTTTCTGTTGTTCCTTTATATCCCAGCCACAATAACCGGGACTGAAACGATGGGTATGCTTTATACCACCTAATTGTTTTTCAAGCTCTGATTCCATATAATCTCCGGCTTTTTCGGCAATATAGCTGCCGATACAATCAATCATATAGATTTCGGCCCAATCCTGCTTTTTCTGACTCTCTGCAATCCATTCTCCCAGCCCATTCCCGGCAGTAGCCACAAACACGGCAAATTGCAGGGAATTTTTCATTAAACCGGCAATCAAAGCTCCGGTATCGAACGCTACCGGTCCGGCTACCAGCGACCGGGGATGAACTTCTCCCTGCAGAATTTCGTAATAATAAGACGGGAATACCCTTCCGGATGCAATCTGCCACAGCTGATCGGTGCGTTGCCTTATCCGCCTGCCGGGCGTGTTTGTTCCATACCCCATTATCCGATATATTTCTTCCGGATCATAACCGAGGGAAGCAAAAGGTATCCCTACTCCCTTCATATTTCAGGAGACTAATTTCCTTGCTAAAGCCACTGCGGCGTTGGCATTGTCGCTATATCCATCCGCACCGATCCGGTTGGCGAAATCTTCGCTGACCGGAGCACCGCCGATCATCACTTTTACATGTTTTCGCAGTCCCTCTGCGTCTAAAGCGGCAATTACCTCTTTCATATACTCCATCGTCGTAGTGAGCAAAGCCGACATGCATAAAATATCGGCATGGTTTTCTTTCACGGCCTGGATAAATTTTTCGCTGGAAATATCCACTCCCAGGTTGACCACTTCAAAGCCACAACCTTCGAACATCGATGCCACCAGGTTCTTCCCGATATCGTGCAGGTCACCCTTAACGGTTCCGATAACAATTTTTCCGGTCGATTGTATATTTCCGGCTCCCATCACCGGTTTCAGCAAGTCGAGTGAGCCTTTCATGGCCCGGGCTGCCATCAGTAGTTCCGGGACAAAGGCTTTTCCGGTTTCAAAACGGGCGCCGACCTCTTCCATCGCTTTCATCATATATTCATTGATAATCAGCTGCGGATCTATGTTTGCTGCGATCGCTTTTTCGGTGACCTCTACCGCCTGGGGTAATTTTCCGGACAGGATGGCTTCGTACAGATTATTTAATTCGTTCATACCGGGTATATTGAAATAATATTTAGAAACAGTTTCTTATGGTTTCAATGATAATTCTCTCAGATAAAGCATATTTTCGACCGGAGTGGCAAGCGGGATTTCACAACCTCCCATCAATATCCAGTTTTCAAGGGGAATCGTTTCCCTGATCCGGTCGTATTTTTCTTTAATCAATTGTTTATTTCCATTCATGATAACAGATACGGGATCGAGATTTCCACACAAGACAACCTCCTCTCCCATGATCCGGTAAGCGTTCTCCATATCGACCATCCAGTCGACATCCAGTATATCGATTCCGGTCCGGGCCAAAGACGGCAATATATGCGTAATATTTCCACAGATATGTACTTTAACAATCGCTCCGTGTCGACGGATAAAATCGAATAAATCTTTATGTAATGAAAAACAAAATTCATCGTACATATCTGCCGATATCTGGGAACAAACGGCATCCCCGACTCCTATGATATTGGCTCCTGCCTTTATCTGGGCCAATGCAAAATCCTTGGCTGTAATCAGGCATTTCTGCATGAGTGCCTTGACCATTTCAGGATCCAGCATCATATTCATAAGGGTTTCGGATACACCCGATAAATCGGCAGTTTCCGCCAGGGGACCTTCCACCCAACCGATAATGGGAAACGGATCTCCCAATATTTCTCTGAAATATTTTACGCCGTTGATTCTGTCTAGAGTCCTTTCACAGGCATATACATCGGGAGTTTTCAGACGGATCACATCGTCCATTCCGGAAATTATTTTCTCCGCCTGGGGAGAATGGTTGCCGTCGAATGTTATTTTCGCCCCGAAAGCTGCAGTTTCACGATAGGGATCGGAAATCACACTCACCGCATCGTGCCCGTACATTTCCAGGCATTTCAGGTTAGATTCCACCAGAACCTTATAATCGGTCATAAACTCCGTATAGGTTTTCCCCGAATGATGGGCGGCATTCATCATCAGTATCGGATGAAAACAGATCCGCTTATCGCCCGTATAAGGTGTTTGCAGATATCTGTGGGTATTTTTCAATTGTTCATTCATAACAGAAATATTTTGGTTTACGGATATTTGGTTTTCATTTTTTTTTTCATCCAATCGATATCCTGACGGATGGTGTTGCATTCGGCCTGGTACATTCCCGGAAAGTTTTTTTCAAGACCGGCTAATAACTCTTCCATGTGATCGACCCACAAACTTACAGGAACTTTACTATGCGGCTGATTCATCAGTTTTTCGAATGTATACCGGGCGGTATTCCTGGCATACCAGTAATTTTCTTTCTGGCTCAGCAGGAATCCGAAATATACTTCCACCACATTTTTCAATGTTTTCGCCTGTTCCCGGTTTTCCGACAAATGCAGGATAGCCTGTCCGATAGATTCCGCAGGATCGTAATTTTGCGGATCCCAGGCAAAATCGGCAATTGTATAGAGCGGGATACGCCCCATCTGATTTTGTGTCCGCATGGGATTGGCCATATAGCCATCGCAGATAGAGAGCAGTTCCTTATCCCGGAGCACTACCGGCCCAAGGTTCATGGAAGGATAACCGTCGTTCACCGGATAATTATCCCAGACAATCAGTCTGTGTTTCAATATATCCCTGACCTGTTTCATCTTTCCGGCAGTAATCGGTCCGCAGAAATAATCGCCGGTCCAAAAGCAATAGACATCCGGATCCAATTCCCGGGCCAGTGTATGCAGATACTGATCGTTGTTCACGCCTCCCACTACATAAGTACCTGCATAAATGGAAGGACATAAGATCATCTGTGCCTGCGGATTTTTTTTTCTTATTTTTTTCAACAGCGCATTTACAAAACGAGCTTGTCCGGAAGCATCCAGACCCTTTTCAATATCATCCAGGCAAACGCTGAACCAATTTACACCCAGTCCTGCCATCCATTCATAATGCTTCCAGATCATTGCAAAATGTTCCTTGTTATCGTAATCGAAGGCCTTTTCAGCCATAAAATTAGGATTCAGGGCAAAACAGAATTCGATATCGTTTTCTTTACAGAGGCTTACGATTTTCTCGTATTTCTTCTTAAAATCGTCCGGATAAGGTTTCCACCACTCATTGGGATTCGGATGATCGTACATGGAGGTATAACAATTCATAAAGAAATTCATATGGAATTGTTTCAGATAAGGAATTTCTTCCATGGTTTGTTCCGGGGTCCAGTTCCATCCTTTGATTCCCCGTAATTTGAAGCCCGGAGCATTCCCGTTGTTTCCGGAAGCGAAATCTTTTTTCCGGTCAGGCAGGGTGATATAAAAATTCTCAAAAAGATCATGCGCAGCAACGATACCATCGTTTTTTTCACCGATTCCCACCCTGCTGATTATCAGCCAGGGAGGTGTGCCTGCATTTCCTTCCTGCATAATATTTTGTATTTGCAACTTATTTTTACCGCTCACTAATATGCCTTCAGGAATTATAAACTCACGGATTTCCCAGTCTTTTCCAGTAAATCCGGCATCTCCCGTAAAAATAGCCTTTCCATTAATACTGATCCGGATTTCACAAAACGGTTTTTCGGGAAACGCATGTGCATCTAGCTCCAGAGTAGGATACAAGGGAATTTTTTCCAGTTCAAAACTTCCTGTCATCATCGATTTTTCTCCGGAAGAGGTAGCATAAACCGCATTGACATCATACCTGTCGAAATGAAAGCTGAAAGCAGGGGTCATGCCTCCTCCCTGCATTTTGTCGGCGGTTAATACGATCATGCCTCCGGCCCGGAGAACAGGGAACGAGAAACATAAAATGATCGATCCGATTAAATATCTGAGTTTCATATTCTGTTGTTTATTTGAATGTTACTTGTCTTAAAATAGTTTCACCCACCGGGATAAGGTATTTTTCCTCCCTTTGCCCCGTTTCCGGATTCAATAATCGTACATTGAATTTCAGTTGCCCATCTACCCGACTCACCGGTTCATTTTTGTATTCATACAGTATTTTCCGAACCGGTTTATACTTCAAATCCTGAAACCTGCCGGCATAAGTAACCGATGGGATTTCCACTCCGTCTATGGGCAATGCAAGCACCTGGGGACCAAAGGAAAAATAAGTTTCACCTTTGAACTCGTGTTTCTCTATCCCGGGAATAAATTCCAGTATAACCGTCTCTTCTCCGGCCCATTGCTTCCGGACAGACAATCTCCCGTTTTTTTCCTGAAGCGGCATATTACATGTAAAGTTCTTTGCCCATGCGGGTTTTCGCACGGACAGCGTAAAATCGACCGGTTTGTCCGTTTTTACAATAAAAGCGATTTTATGGTCAGCGGGAAAAGCAGTTTCCTGACGGATGCTGACTTTTTTCCCCTCGATACGGGTATTCAGCAGGGAAGCTCCGAAAAGCACGGCTGTCAGCCCGTTCTGATCTTTCATCCACATATTTTGGATATAATACGGGGTAATCCTTCCTGCGTTGGGAGAGCAACAGACTGCAGCATCCTGGTGTACGAACGAATATTTATATCTGACCTGTGTTGAATCCGGATCGGAGTTTCCATTTTTTCTTCCGGTCATTTCGTACGAATTATCCGTTTTCAGGTAACAGGGACTTCCGTTTACCGGGTGTTTAGCTCCTTGTGCCGCATTGAGGAATATTTTTTCGGCGTCGTCTGCATAAGTAAGATTTCCTGTTTTTTGGACTAATAGCATAAAAGAGTCGAACAACTCCTGAATAGAACAATATTCATATCCCGTATCGGTGGCATCAGCTTTCCGTCCCAGGATCCATTCGTCTCCGGCAGGACCGCCTGTAGGGGTCAGTTCTTCCCTGATTTTAGCGATGTATTTTGAAAGAGCCTCTTCCAGCAATGGATTTCCCGAAGCATAAGCCGCAACCGTCAGCGCACGTAAATGTTCATAAGTATGCACACCGTGACATGCCAGATGGTATGAGGAATCGATAATATTTTCGTATTGTACGTCTTTCTGACTCACTTCATGCATACAATAATCTCTGTAGAGAAATAAAGCATAATCCCTGTAAACAGTTTCAGAAGTGAGTTGATACAATTTGTCCAACACATCGGTAAACATTAAACCATGACATAATCCGCCATAGGGTTTTTCTGATTTGAAGGGAGTCGATTTCCCGGCGGGATAATGATCCATGACATTTTTTACCGCTTTTTCCACTGCTAACAAGACTTCCCTGTATCCGGTAAACTCATAATACGCCAGCAATCCGCGTAAGAGCGATGCTTTGGCCCAGAGTTCTCCATTTTCACTGGTAAAACGGTATCTCAAATCCGGTGCATAGATACCCATATAGCCATCTGTATCCTGAGTAGAGAGGATGTTGGCCACGTAAGTTTTAGCTTTCGCGATACGTTCGATATCTCCCGATAAAAAAGCATTCCGGATATAACCGTCTCTCCAGTTGGATTGAGTTTCGCTGTTCCACCACAGATATTCGATATCCCAGTCGCCGAGGTCCAATGCATTTCCCACCGATTTGGCATTCATATTTTTTGTCAGCCGTTCTTTCCCGTATATATCGTCGTCCACAGTCAACACAGGTACCATTTCGTCTAAATGTCCGACCAGTCCGTTCCAATCGGAATCCAGGGTATTTTTCAGCCATCCTCCGGGCATGATTTCCCCGGGTGGAATGTTCTGCATGGCTTCTTTCTTCGCTTTTTTCTTTTCGAAAGGCGACCCTGCATCTTCGGAGTTGCACGCCGCGACAGAAATTACTGTCAGTATAAAACAAAATACTTTTATATATCCGGTTACTCTCATTTGCTTACCTGTTTGAATGTTACTTGCCTTAAAATAGTCCCGGACACCGGAACCAGTATCTTTTTTTCCATTTTTTTCGAAGATGGGTTAAACAGCAGAAGTTCGAACTTCATTTCAGAAGCTTTTTGCTGTGGAACTCCTCCTTTGTATTCATAAACAGTTCTTTCTTTAGGAATGTATTTCAGGTCCGTATAGCCCGGTGCATATTCCCGGCCTTTAGTTTCCGAGGATGCGAAAGGCAGGGCAAGTACCAGGGGACCATAAGAAAAATAAACTTCGTCATTGAAGTTCTGCTTCTCTACCGAAGAAATAAATTCCAGGCTGATGGTTTGTTTTCCCTCCCATGTTTTTCTGATTACAATCAGATTATTTTCTTCTTCGTACTCCGTATTCATCTTTATACCTCCGGCCCAGACAGGTTTTCGTATCTTAAAGGAAAAAGTTACAGGTTCTCTTGTTTCTATTTCAAAATGCAGGCTTGTGCTAAAGGGAAAATCCGTATTTTCTGCAATACGCACATTCGTTCCCCCAATGATGGTATTCACTTCGGATGCACCGAACAACACCGCCATGATGCCATCCTTGTCTTTCATAAACATATCCCTGACATAATAAGGCGTGATCCTACCTGCATTGGGAGAGCAGCAAACTGCCGCATCCTGATGTACTGGCGAATATTTATAGCGGGTTTGTTTCTGGTCAGGATCGGATTTTCCATTTCTGGGGCCTGTCATTTCGTATGAATTATCGGTTTTAAGATAACAAATGGCACTTTTTTCCGGGTGTTTTGCACCCAAGGCAGCATTATAGAATAATTTTTCAGCTTTATCCGCCCATTGCATCTCTCCTGTTTTTTGAACCAATCTCATATAAGAATCGAATAACTCATGTAAAGAGCAGTATTCATATCCTATATTAGAAGGATCGGCTTTCCTCCCCAGGATATCTTCATCACCGATAGCTGCTCCGGTAGGAGTTATCAGTCCGGCAATCCGTTTCAGATAAATATCCAGTGCATTTTCCAGCAGTCGATTACCGGAAGCAGAAGCTGCGACTATCAGAGAACGGAGGTGTTCGTAAGTATGCACTCCATGTCCTTTCAGTCGGTAAGACGGATCGATAATATTTCCATATTGGATATCTTCGTCTATCAGTTTATGACAGCAGTAATCCTGATACAGGAACAAAGCATAATCCCGGTAATTTCGTTCACCGGTAAGTTGATACAAGCGGTCCAGCACATCAGTGAAGACCAGACCGTGGGTAACTCCACCATAGTGTACCCCTACTTTAAAAGGCTCAGACTGATATATCCGATAGTTCTCCATTACATTTCCCACTGCCCGCTCCACCGCATACAATACTTTTTTATCTCCTGTAAATTCATAATAGGCCAGGAGCATCCGGTATAAGGTAGCTTTCGACCAAAGTTCTCCGTTTTCTCCGTCAAAACGATATCTCAGATCAGGTTCATAGATACCAATATACCCATCTTGATCCTGGGAAGAAAGGATGTGCTCCACATAGAGGGAAGCTTTGGTCATCATGTCGGCATCCCTGAGCAGGAATGCGTTTCTGAGATAGCCGTCTCTCCAGTTGGACTGGGTTTCGCTGTTCCACCAAAGGCATTGTGCTTCCCAATCTCCACCTTCCCAGCCGGTTCCCACATTTTTCGATTTATCTTTTCGTGACAAGCGGTTTTTCACATAAATATCGTCCTTAGTAATCAGATCAGGCACCAATTCGTCTAAATGCCCCACAAATCCTTGCATATCTTTTTCAATATGAGACCGCAACCAGCCCGAAGGCAGGATTTCCTTCGATAAAAGCAGATTCAGTACATCTTCTTCCGGCCTCTTCCTTTCAAAAGGGTCAGCGGAAGAAAGGTTGTATACATCACCGATTTCTTTCAATGAAAAAACAGATTTTTTATCAATAAAAGCTTTAAAATCATCGGCTGCAGGATGTCCCGGGTAAGGAATAAAATAATGGTCAGGAATATCATACGCATTTCTCCAGAACATAATATAGGAACATTCTGTATCTTTCAGCAAGGGATGTAAAACCTTTGTAAACCAGGTAGTATCCGGAGACATTTTCGCATAACCGGCTTCCATAAAGGCAAATAACTTTCCCCTCTTTCCGGCAACAGAAGAAATAATTTTCAGACAGGCGGATGTTTTTTCCGTAAAATTTTTTTCCGCCTCCAGACTTTCATCCTGATAATTATCAAAACCCAGCAGATCCACATAGGCATCGCCCGGATAACGTTCCATGAAATCTTTTTCGGAACTGATTTCAGCAGAAGTACAATAGGCATACAAGAGATTGTGCACCTGCTTCTCTCCGGTCAGATAATCGTGAGTAAAACGCCACAAGGCAATAAAATCGGCCGGTGAACAGAGATCCTTTCCCCACCAGAACCAACTTCCGGTCAGTTCATGAAAAGGCCTGAATATAATAGGAACCGGATCTCCATCCGAATCTTTCAAGGAAGAGATATACCAGGCGAAACGATCCAACCAGGATTTATACATTTCATGATTTTTCCCTCCCGGGAGAATACTTTTTACAACCTCTTTCGACGAGACATCCCAGGATGAACTTCCCGTAAGCGGGTTATCCATGTGCCAGCACAAGGTATTGATTCCACCGAGGCTGTAAGCCAGCATTATATATTGTCTGATATCTTCAAGCCGTTTGGATTTCAGGTCTTCCGTCCGGCTTCGCTCCAATTCGATCATATCCCAGCCAAAAACGGCCGGATAATCGCCTGTGACATCTTTATGGTCGCTTTTTCCCAGAATATCGTGCCATTGTGCACCATAAGCCAGGTCGTCATGATGTCCGCTCATACAGCCCCGCTCCGCCAATCCGGCCATGTGATTAAAAAGATTTACAGTAGAGCGATTAGCCAGGGGATCTGATGTTTTATACCGGGAGAAAGCTCCTGTGGACTGCAAAAGAAATATAGTGCAAAAAATGATTATACGTGAAATGCTATGATTCATTTTGATTTGGATGAATAAAATATTATTTATAAATATTACCGGTATCTTCTCTCGTTAATATATTCCCATCCGAAACAAATTTTCTGAAATCTCCGGCAGCAGGATGCCCCTGGTAAGGAATAAAGTAATGATTTTTATATACACGGTCGTTTGCATTTCTCCAGAATAAGGCATACGAACACTTTACATTTTTCAGTAAGGGCTCCAACACGGATGTAAACCATACGGAATCCGGCAGTCCTCCGCAACCCACTTCCGTCAACGCCCATACTTTACTTTTTTCCGAGGCCACGGCAGATACAATGCTAATGCCACGGCGGGTAGTTTCCTTGAATTTTTCCCTGTCGTTCTCTCCAGTCCCCTGGTAATTATCGAAGCCGATAATATCTACAAAATCATCACCCGGATAGCGTTCCATAAATTCTTCCTTTGTCAGAAAATCTGCAGAGGTAGAATAAGCATACAATAAGTTATCCACAGCTTTTACCTCCGACAGATACCGGTGGGTAAATTTCCACAAACGGATAAAATCTTCCGGAGAACACAGATCTTTTCCCCACCAGAACCAACTGCCCGTCAATTCATGCCAGGGACGGAATATAACAGGAATCTGCTTCCCGTCCGATCCTTTAAGCGTGGCATTAAATGCGGCAAAAGCATCCAAGCATTGTTTGAACATTTCGTGTTTATCTCCTTCTTCCAATACACTGCGAACCACTTCTTTCGAAGAAACATCCCATGCATTTCCACCGGTAAGGATATTATCCATATGCCAGCTGATCGTATTGATTCCACCTTTATCATACACATCGATAATATATTGCCTGATATTTTGAAAGGGAACACTATCGATGTTGAATGCGTTTCCATGCTCGATTCCGGCAACATCCCAACCGAACACAGCCGGTTCCCGTCCTGTCACTTCCAGGAAATCGCTTCTTCCGGGTTCATATTCCCAGAATACGCCATAAGCCAGATCGTCCTGATGTCCGGCCATGCATCCCGAAGCTGACAGTTTATGCATATTTTTCAACAGATTAACCGTTTCCGGAGTCCGGAACGTTTCCTGTTTGGAGCATGCCGGCAGCAACAGGATCAAAAAACAGATTAAAATGGTTTTATCTATCATGTTTCATTCAAAAGCAGGAAGCTGTGCCTTCTTTTTCCGGCACAGCTTCCCTGATTATTTAGTTTTTCGCTATTCTGAAATTGCGGAATTTGAAGTCGGAATCGATCTGATCATGAGGCTGGAAAAGAATAACAAAATCGTATTCTCCCAAAGTGGTAAACTTATCCCTTGTATTGGGAAAATCGAGCAGGCTGAAAGATTTCGTCGCCCATTTTTTATTGGTATAAAGTTCTACTCCCCCATTTTCTATCAACATATTATTCCAACTGTAAACCACATCCGGTCCGAAAGCGATGTAAAAATGCAAGCCGACAACATTGATGGGTTTGTTGGTTAACATTTCAAATTTGAAGTAATAGTTTTCCGGATGATCGATAATATCCTGATCCGATATCGTATATTTCAGGTAGTCGGAAGTCAGCCAACTCCAGGCAGGATAATTTCCCACGAAAGAAAAAGTAGGATTATCCAGACAAATCGTATTACCGGAGTTATGGAAGAGTATTTTCACCGGATTATCCAATTTGGGACTACTTACAAAGATATCTGCCGGATTACTGTCGTAATTTTCCGGGATAGCAATTTTTATATTTGTAGCTGTTGCTTCGATAATTTCCAGTACCTGCGCATTCAGCTTCACGGTACCCGATTCTTTGGTAACTTCCCAAAGGTCGAAATAATCGCCCATGATATTGATCGTATCTCCCGGTTCAGCAAATTCATTGGATAATCCGTCGATTTTCACTGAAGGTATTTCTATCGGAAAATCGAATGTGGTAGTACCCAGTTCTGTGGTGAGCGTGATTTTATTATTGATATTCCCCGGAATGATCCGTGGTACGGGCACTACTATTTCTGCCGATCGGGCATAGAATGTTTTCATATCGACCGCCACGTCATTAAATAATAAAGAAACTACCGGACTGAGATTTTTCCCTTGTATAATGATCATTTGATTTAGTTCTCCATAAGTTAGCGAAGCTTTCCGGTCTGTTACGGGAGAAACCTTTGCAATAGAAGGGGGACCATCGGAAGAAGTTCCATCATCATAATCATCGTTATACGTCACATAATTTTCGCAGGAAGCGAATATTACTGCGATAAAACAAAACAGCAAATAATGTATTTTTTTCATGTTGTTATCATTTTACGGTTAATTCCAACCTGGATTATTCGAATGAATATTTTTGTTTGTAGATATTTCGGAAGACGGAATAGGGAACAACAAATGTTTATTTTCACGGGTTTTCTTGACTCCTCTTTCGTCGTTACCTCCGATAGCATTCATTACCGGCAGGTAAATTCCCCAGCGGATCAAATCCCACCTCCTGTCTCCTTCAAATGCAAGTTCCCGGGCTCTTTCTTCTATTACAGTCGACCGGAGAGCTTCTTTGGTAGCAAAATCTGCCAGATTTTTTTGTGAAGCGTTACTCCGTCTCCTGATTTCATTCAGGTACCACAAAGCATCCTGGTTCGGTCCATCTAATTCATTCGAAGCTTCCGCCCCGATCAGGTAGACATCGGCCAATCTGAGAATCGGCCAGATAGCATCTGTTTTTTCTTGGGCCCGGTTGGTCACGAAATAATATTTGGTGGGATATGCCAGGTATGAAATATCCGTAATGTAAATTACCCCATCGTCGAACGGAGGTACCGGCGGCACAGAATTTCCATCATCATCTGTATATCCCTGAGATTTTTTCACCCATTCTTCATTGTTCGGATAAAACGATCCGTATTCGTATGGTACTTCTTTCGAGCTGTCCCACCAGTGCCATTTATGCATAACTCCTTGTTCGATCCGTTCGTCGCCTTTTTCAAAAAGGTTATACCAATGCCAGCGGCCTCCGGTCCACAGACCCTGTGTCAGGTACCCTGCGTCGTTTTCTACTCCGGTATAAACCATAGCTAAGGAATTTCCGAACACATCGTCGCCCGCTTTAGCCTGCAAAGCAAAAAGATGCTCCCTTTTATTCTTATTTCCACTTTGCCAGATATCTGTAAAATGATCGAAAAGGCTGTGATCTCCATATTTTTTATCGGTAATGATCTCCTTTACCAGGGTTTTAGCCAGAGCATAATATACTTTAGGATCGAACGAGTCATATCCGGTTAGCAGCGTTTTCTGATAACGGCTTTCAACAGGCAGAGTCAGCATGGCGGTTCCTCCGTTATTCACTACGGGAGGTCCTCCTTTTACCCTGATGTATTCCGTAGAAGGCAAAGCTCCCGATGCCATCGTAGCATAAGTTTTCGCCAGCAAAGCCGCCGCCGATGCAGCACAGGGACGTCCTTCCTTAAAACCGGACTCGGTATTTTTATACATCATATCCTTAGCATCCGAAAGCAATTCTATGATGTATGCATATACAGTGGAAATACTTTGCCGGGGCTGGTAATAACTTTCGCCTTCATTTACCGTTTTAGTAAAGATCGGCACTTCTCCGAAAGCCCGTACCAATAAGAAATACGCGTATGCTTTCATAAAGTACAATTCTCCTATACAGTTTGTTTTATGCCGTTCGGTAACATTTTTCATTTGAGAAACCGACTGAATTCCCATATTAGCCCGGTGAATAATGATATACGGATGGTCCCACATATCGTCTATATTGGCTTCCCCCTGGAAGTTTCCGGCTCCAAATGCAGCAAAAGCCCAATCCGGACCCGATACATAATCACAGTCGTATTCGAGGAGTTTGGGATGAATACCCCATCCGTAGTTATCTAACGAAAGTTCGTTATAAACACCCATCACCCAGGTATCTGCCGCAGCATTCGAATCGCCTACCTGATCCGGTTTGATAAAATCATACGGTTGCTCTTCCAGGATATCATCGCACGAAAAGAAGAAGAAAAATCCCGCCAGCAATATTATTATTTTTGATTTCATGATCTTATAATTTTACTAATTGATTAAAACGTTACATTCACACCCAAAGAAAATGTTTTGCTTGTCGGATAAGAATAATAATCTACTCCTCTCCGGGCCGGATCTCCTCCGAATACATTCACATCCGGATTATACCAACTGTAATCGGTCCATGTTATCAAATTGGTGGCATTGAAATAGACGTTCAGTACATCAATTCCTTTCACAGGGCGAATAAACTTATAGCCCAGGTTCAGGTTTTTAAGTCGCACATAGCTTCCGTCTTCCACATAACGGTCGGATATGAGCCACGATCTGTCATATGCTCCGGAAGGTTTGGGCCATCTGGCACCTTCAAAATCATCTTTGGTCCACCTGGAATCGTAAGCAAACTGAGGAATATTGGCAATATTACTCATGGTTACATCTACCAGGTTCCCGTTGAAAATATCATTTCCGACGACTCCTTGTACAAACACTCCGAGTGTAAAGTTTTTCCAGGAGAATGTATTGGTAATACCGAACATATAATCCGGATTAGTATCTCCGATAATTGTACGGTCTTCCGGTCCGATATTTCCATCGCCGTTCAGGTCTCTATACTTGATTTCCCCAATCATGTTTTTCACAACGGCATTGCTTTCGGAAGCATATTTCGGGTTGGCCCTGATTTCCGCTTCATTGTCCCAGAATCCGTCTTCCACATATCCATAAATAACACCGATAGGATAACCGTCGCGTTGTATAAATACTTCACCGGCTCCATACCACAAGCCTTCTGCAAACTGATCATACTCTAATCCGGAAATTTCATTCTGGTTGAAAGAAAGATTGGCGTTCAATGTCCAATCAAACGGTTTACCGGTGAGGATTCTGAAATTGCCGGTAATTTCAAGACCTTTGTTGACGACATTGCCACTGTTCGATATAACGGTTCTGAAACCGGTCGATTGCGGAATCTTCAGCATTTGCAGCAAGTCTCTCGTATCTTTATAATACATATCTACCGTAAGGCTAATCCGGTCTTTAAGGAATCCGAGATCGATCCCTGCATCCACCTGAGAAGTGGTTTCCCATTTCAAAGCAACATTGTATAATTCCGATTCGGCGAGTCCACTCACTAATCCTCCACCCATAGGATAATTAGAAGGTGTTAATTTTTGAATAGTAGCGTAAGAACCCAATCCCTGATTTCCGGTTTCACCATAACTAATTCTTAATTTTCCATTGCTCAGAATACGCTGATTTTTCAGGAAGTTTTCTTCAGAAAATCTCCAGGCAAAAGCACCGGAAGCAAAATCGGCAAATTTATTTCCATCGGCAAATTTACTCGAACCGTCTCTCCGGAACGAAACCGTAAAGAGGTACTTATCAAAGAGAGAATAGTTTACACGGCCTAAAAAGGATAATAATTTACTTCCTCCCCTGTAACTGGACGGTCTACCGTATTCCGTTGCAAAACCCAGATTATATTCTTCAGTGATGTCTGTGGGAAAATTCTTGGCATATACATATTTCCCTCCGTAACCCGAATTTTCATAAGTTATACCCAGTACTGCATTCAAAGATTGCGAATCAGTGATTTTTTTATCGAATGTCAATAAAGATTCTGATGTAAATCCCGAATACCAGTTATCCGACTGGCCACCCAGGCCATTGTTCGGCGAGCGTCCTTCTGCGGTATGCCTGTTATAATAGAATCCCCTGCGATTCGTAGAATATCCGAAGCCTATATTCTGACGGAATTTGAGATAATCTGTAAATTTTAGTTCCGCATAAGAGGAAGTAAATGCATCCAGGGCATCTACATTATCTTTGGATTCTTCCAGGTAAGTATTCGGATTGGCAGCTAACCAGATCAGGTCGTCGCGGTTTCCCACATTCACAGCCAATGTAGTCGGAAACAGCAGGGCCGACCGGATGATTCCGGTTCCGGCACTGGTTTGGGCCAGTTTGGTTTTCGCATTGGTAATACTTGCATTCAGACCTATTTCTACCCATTCGCGGACTTTCCGGTAATTGTTGGTACGGATAGTATAACGGGTATATCCTGAGTTTTTGATTACACCTTCCTGATCCAGTACATTTCCTGAAATAGCATATCCGCCTTTATCGTTCGCCCCGGAAACGGACAAATTATATTCAGAAGTAATTCCTGTGGTAAATATCTGATCCTGCCAGTCAGCCCCTCCGATTTCCGTTTGATTTCCATACTGATCAGTTACTATCTGACCTGGATTTTTGAAATCGTCCGGACTGGGTGAATAGACTCCCGAACCCGGAATAATCTGGTTATTCGGAGTATAGGAATAACTCCAGGTACCGCTGTATGGCAGCCGGTAATAAGGACGCCCGCTATATTCAGCGCCATTGATCGCTTCTTCATTAATATAATTGGCGTAAGAATACGGATCCAACACTTTCAGCTTATTTACTGTAGACATGCCGAATGTAGCGGAAAACTCTATCTTATCTTTCCCTGCGGAACCTTTCCGGGTGGTGATCAATACCACTCCATTGGCTCCCCTCGATCCGTAGATAGCAGTAGCCGATGCATCTTTCAATACTTCGATAGATTCGATATCATTAGGATTGATAGACGATAAGGGGTTTGACTTATACAGGGTTTGCCCGGTAGGCGTCGAAGCCGTACCGAAAGGAATCCCATCAACTACATACAGAGGTTCTGTACTCGTTAAAAACGAATTCGCTCCCCTAATCTGAATGGTAACACCCGAACCGGGAGCACCATCGTTCTGATCGACTTTCACCCCGGCTATTTTACCCTGCATACCGGCATTAATACTGGTAGGGTTAGACGATAACAGATCTTCCCTCTTCAAATTACCTACCGAACCGGTAAGATCGCGTTTCTTGACAGCTCCGTATCCGATCACGACAACTTCATCCAGTTCTTCGCTAGAAACCGGTAATATTACATTCAAGTGATTACGGTTCCCTACCATAATGGTCTGCGGGGCATATCCCATCATCGAGACCCGTATGGTTTTACCTTTTTCAGGCAAATTCAGGGAAAATTTTCCATTCGCATCGGAAACAGTTCCCAATCCGGAGACCTCTACTACAGCGATCACGGCACCGGTTACCGGTTCCCCGGCATCATCATTTACCACTCCCGTAATGTTACGTTGTGCCAGCAAGCCATTGGCAAAAAGAAAAAAAACAGCCAGGCATAAAAGCCGGCCTGTTAATCCTGGTGTTTTCATAAAATAAATGTCTGTCATAATAATAGATTTTCATTTGAATTATTGTGGTCACATTATGGACAAAACCACTTTACAAAGGTGATACTTTATTTGTCTTATAAATAATATTATTTTATCAAACAATGATACTCGCTTCACTATTGTATACTTCATATTATTAGACGAAAAAACAGTTTTTATACCTGGTATGATACTAATCAAACATATAGGCAATCTATTTTTTCATAATACTATTATTACAGGATCAGGAAGAATAAGCAAAGAATCGGGTCTGCTGAATAAGTATCATTTTTTGATAACATTGCATTTGTCGGACAAGGCCGGTAATGCATACCTTTGGCAGTGAGAAATCGATTAATATTTAAAAGAAAAACACGATCATGAATAATAAAGAAAATGCCAGGCAGCTTTTTGCCGAACAGGAAGTTATCTTGTCATTACCCAATGTCCCTGCAAGCAATCACAACGGGATTTACACCCGCTATAAGAATCCGGTAATCACGCACAAACACATACCTGTAACCTGGCGGTACGATTTGGATCCGGAAACCAATCCGCACCTGATGGAAAGAATCGGATTCAACTCGACCATGAATGCCGGAGCCATCAAATGGGACAACAAATATCTATTAATGGTAAGGGTGGAAGGTGTAGACCGCAAATCTTTTTTTGCCATTGCGGAAAGTCCGAATGGAATCGACAATTTCCGTTTTTGGGAATACCCGGTCGAGATACCGGAAAATGAAGAAATGGAAACGAATGTATACGATATGCGACTGACCTTGCATGAAGACGGATTTATTTATGGCATTTTTTGCTCGGAAAGCAAAGATCCGGGCGCACCGAAAGGAGATTTATCTTCTGCTGTAGCAGCTGCCGGAATTGCCCGTACCAAAGATATGAAAACCTGGGAACGCTTACCCAACCTCCAATGTTCGAGCCAGCAAAGAAATGTTGTATTACACCCGGAATTTGTAAATGGGAAATATGCTTTGTATACCCGTCCGCAAGACGATTTTATCAATGCCGGAAACGGAGGAGGTATCGGATGGGCTTTGTTAGACAATATCGAGCAGGCCCGCATTGGCGATGAAAAAATTATAGATTTCCGTTATTACCATACCATCAAGGAATTAAAAAACGGAGAAGGCCCACATCCCATCAAAACATCCCAGGGATGGTTGCACCTGGCGCACGGAGTTAGAAATTGTGCTGCCGGATTAAGATATGTTTTGTATCTTTACATGACTTCTCTCGAAGATCCTTCGGAATTGATCGCCCAACCGGCGGGTTATTTCATGGCTCCACAGGGAGAAGAAAGAGTGGGCGATGTATCGAATGTGCTCTTTTCCAACGGATGGATTACAGACAAAAACGGTACGGTTTACCTGTATTATGCATCGTCGGATACCCGCATGCATGTTGCCACTTCTTCTGTAGAGAAACTGGTAGACTATTGCATGAATACACCTCCCGACGGGATGAGATCGGCCTTGTCGGTTAGGAACATCACCCGATTGATCAATAAAAACAAAGCATTTTTAAACAGATAAATTTCATGGAAGAACCAATCAGAATCAGGGAGAAAATCGCTTACGGACTGGGAGACGCCGCTTCTTCCATGTTCTGGAAGCTATTCGGCATGTATCTTTTATTTTTTTATACTGATGTGGTGATGCTTCCTGCTGCTGCTGTGGGCACCATGTTCCTGATTACAAGAATATGGGATACCTTCCTCGACCCGGTGGTAGGTATCATGGCCGACAGAACCAATACCCGGTGGGGAAAATTCAGGCCCTATATCCTGTGGATGGCCGTGCCCTTCGGAGTATTCGGGGTACTGACTTTCAGTTCGCCTGCATTCGGAGCCTCCGGAAAATTGGTTTATGCTTATATCACTTACACTCTGATGATGATGGTTTATTCTTTTATCAATGTACCCTACGCTTCACTACTGGGTGTTATATCGGGAAAACCGGAAACAAGAACCGAACTCTCTTCCTACCGGATGAGTTTTGCTTTCGGAGGAAGTATCCTTGCCCTGATACTGGTAGAACCTCTCACCCAAATTTTCGGAAAAATCAAAGGAAGCCACGGCATGATCGACCTGTCTTTCGGTTGGCAAATGGCCGCCGTTGTTTTTGCCATACTGGCCATACTCATGTTTATGGCTACTTTTGCCTGGACCCGGGAGCGCATCCGTCCTGCGACCGAAAATAATTCATTTAAAGACGACCTGAAAGACCTGTACCACAATCGTCCCTGGTGGATACTCCTCGGCGCCGGTATAGCCGCCCTGATTTTCAATTCTATCAGAGACGGAGCCGCCATTTACTATTTCAAATATTATGTACAAGGAAGTAATCTGTTTTGCATACCGGGAACAGACGGATCATTTTCGCTGGTAACCTTATACCTGGTCTTAGGACAAGCAGCCAATATTGCCGGAATTCTATTTGTCACACCCATTTCCAATAAAATCGGGAAAAAGAAAACTTATCTGTACGCCATGGCATTTGCTTCGGTGCTGAATGTACTATTTTACTTCGCCGGTAAAGACGATATCCTGTTAATCATGGGACTGCAAGTCTTAATCAGCATGTGCGCAGGCAGTATCTTCCCCCTGTTATGGGCCATGTATGCCGACATCTCCGATTATTCGGAGTGGAGAACCGGCCGTCGCGCCACCGGCCTGATTTTCTCGTCGTCTTCTATGTCCCAAAAATTCGGATGGACTATTGGAGGAGCCTTAACCGGATGGTTGTTGGGATTTTATGGATTTAAGGCCAATGTAGAGCAAAGTGTAGATGTACAACACGGTATCCGATTGATGTTGAGCATTTTTCCTGCCATAGGAACGGTGCTGTCCGTTCTTTTCATTTCGCTGTACTCTCTGTCGAAGGAAAAGCTATCCGATATTACCTGCGAATTGGAGAATAGAAGAAGTTCCCGAGCAGAAGAAGCACAGGAAATAAAATAATTTCTCAGTAGATAAATAAATAGATAAAAGAACTATATATGATAACTATCCGGAAGGAAATAAACGAACTGAAAACAGCCGTAAAAAACGAGTTAACAGAAAATATTCTTCCGTTCTGGATGCAGGCGACCGATGAACAAAACGGAGGTTTTGCCGGAAGGATTAACGGTTCGGGTAAATTGATCCGGAATGCAGATAAAGGTGCTGTTCTCAACGCCCGTATCCTATGGACATTTTCTGCAGCATACCGGCAACTTCATGATAAAACCTTACTGTCTTATGCCAAACGGGCCAAAGACTATTTTATCGATCATTTTATCGACAAACAATATGGGGGTGTTTATTGGATGGTTGACTACCAGGGAAAACCTGTTGACAAAAAGAAACAGATATATGCATTAGGATTCGCTATCTACGGCTTAAGCGAATATTCGCGGGCTACGAAAGACCGGGAAGCGATGGAAATAGCCATCAGCTTATATGAAACAATCGAACAATACAGTTACGATCCTGTTCACGGAGGATATTACGAGGCTTTCACTGAAAACTGGAGCAATCTGGATGATGTTCGCCTGAGCAAAAAGGATATCAACGAGAAAAAAACCATGAATACACACCTGCATATTCTGGAACCTTATACTAACCTCTACCGGATATGGCCAGAAAACAGGCTGAAAACAAGTATTGAAAAACTGCTGGGGATTTTCCTGGAATATATACTGGACAAAAATACTTACCATCTGAAACTGTTCTTTAACGACTGCTGGGAAACCCACATCGACAAAATTTCATACGGACACGATATAGAAGCATCCTGGCTGTTATACGAAGCTGCGGCCGTAACCGGATATCCGGAAATGAAAACAAAGATAATACCTGCAGTAACACAAATTGCCGAAGCGGCATCAGAAGGTATTCTGTTCGATGGAAGTATGGTATACGAACGAAATAACATCACCCGGCACACGGATACAGATCGTCACTGGTGGGTACAGGCAGAGGCAGTAACCGGATATATGTACGCATACCGGTACACGGGTAATGAAAAGTTTCTGCAATCAGCACTTCAATGTTGGAACTATATCAAAAACCATTTGATAGACCCTGTTAATGGAGAATGGTACTGGAGCATCCGGGAATCGGGAGAAATTAATACCTCCGATGATAAATTGGGTCCCTGGAAATGTCCGTACCATAACGCCAGGATGTGCCTAGAAATCATGAATGATTTCAATGCTTTCCAGGTTTCACCTCAACCCGCATAGTTGGCTCCTGATGTACATTCCGGTATTCTACCTGCTCAATCAGGGAAACTGCGAGATTGCGAAAAGCCTGTCCGGTGATGCTTTCTTCATTCAATGCTACCGGAGCGCCACCATCCCCTCCTTCGCAGATACTTTGCACTAACGGGATTTGTCCGAGTAGAGGAATATTCAGTTCTTCCGACAATTTTTTACAGCCTTCTTTTCCGAAGATATAATATCTATTTTCCGGTAGCTCAGCCGGTGTAAACCAAGCCATGTTTTCTACCAGACCCAGTACAGGCACATTGATTTTTTCTCCGGTAAACATATTAATGCCTTTCCGCGCATCGGCCAAGGCAACCTCCTGGGGAGTACTCACCACAACCGCTCCGGTAATTGCTAAGGTCTGTACCAATGTCAGATGAATATCACTTGTACCCGGAGGAAGATCTAACAGGAAAAAATCCAGTTCGCCCCAGTGTGCATCAGCAATCAATTGGCGCAGGGCATTACTTGCCATGCTTCCCCTCCAGACCACCGCATTATTCTTATCCACAAAAAAACCGATTGAGAGGACTTTCACTCCATAATTCTCCGCCGGAATAATCAAATCCCTTCCGTCGATATTTTCAAGATGGGGACGAGCTTCTTCCAGATTAAACATCTTAGGCATGGACGGACCATAAATATCAGCGTCTAATAAACCGACTTTATAACCCATAGCAGCAAGGGAAACTGCTAAGTTCACAGTTACCGTACTCTTCCCCACTCCTCCCTTACCGGAAGAAACCGCAATGATATTTTTTACCTGTGGCAATAATTTATCCGGTTCCGGCCTTGCCAACTGCTTGAATTTTGCTTCGACATTCCCTTTGATCTCCACATCCTCTCCCACATAAGTCAAAACAGCAGATTCCGCCGCTTTAATTACCGATTTGGCAAAAGGATCGTTCGGCTTGTCAAAGAAAATAGAAAAAGAAACTTTATTTCCCTCAATATGAATATCATCTTCCAGCATCCCTGAACTGACAATATCTTTTCCCGTTCCCGGGTAACGCACGTTTTTCAGTGCATCCCTAATTAAATTCGGATATATAGCCATCTCAACTCCCAATTTTTAGTTTTTAGTTCTTAGTTTTTAGTTCTTAGTTTTTAGTTCTTAGTTTTTAGTTTTTAGTTCTTAGTTCCTTCCTCCCCTCTTCCCCCGATTAAAACTCCTATAATCATCCTCTTCAATCTCGACATCCGGTTCGACCCAGTTATCGCGGTCTTCGCAGATGAATTTCAAATACTTGATATTTAAACCCCGGTCCAGCCATTGTTGTTCATAATAAGTACGGATGGAAAGGATTTCATCTGCAAGGTTCGAATGATACAGGTCGTTGGTTTGCACTTGCACCGGAAGATGATTGGCTGCAACCATTTCCGAAGTATAAGTAAACATAAAATTACTGTCTGTTTTCAGATGAACAATTCCTTCCGGCTGCAATATCCGGCGGTATAGTTTCATGAAACGGGTGGAGGTCATCCGTTTGTTGGTTTTTGCCATTTGCGGGTCTGGGAAAGTGATCCATATTTCGGAAATTTCCCCGGGGGCAAAGAAAGATTCGATCAATTCGATATGAGTACGAAGAAAAGCTACATTTTTCATACCCTCTTCCAATGCCTGTTTGGCACCCGTCCACATTCTTGCTCCTTTGATATCTATTCCTATAAAATTCTTTTCAGAGAATAGTTTTCCCAGTCCCACCGTATATTCACCCTTTCCACAACCCAATTCAAGGACAACCGGGTGATGATTCCGGAAGAATAATTCGTTCCACCTGCCTTTCATTTCAAAACCTTTTTCCTGTAAAACGGCAAAAGGATATTGAAACACATGAGGATAAGAAACCATATCATCAAACTTCTGTAACTTATTTTTTCCCATCGGTAAATTTGCTGATTATTTACGGTTACAAAGATAATTCAAATATGGGTGTTATAAAAATGAATGACATTTGTTATCTCAATGAAATCAGACAAAATCGTATTTAATGGAGATATGGGAAAATTTTGGTTTCCAAACAAATTGTTAAAATAAAATAAATATAGTACCTTGTATTGCATAGTACTATATTTATATATACATTTGTATCGTGAATCAATCAATATGAAATCAGAAAACATCAAATCGCAAATGAGAAAAGGGATACTGGAGTATTGTATCCTGCTGATTCTGCAAAAAGAACCGGCATATGCCATCGACATCATTCAAACTTTACAAGATGCAAAGTTGATTGTAGTAGAAGGTACGTTATATCCTTTACTGACCCGGTTAAAGAATTCGGAACTCCTCGGTTATGAGTGGATTGAATCCACGCAGGGTCCTCCCCGAAAGTACTACAAACTCACCCCTGAAGGGACTGCTTTTCTTGTTGAACTGGAATCGGCATGGATGGAAATAAACAATACCATCTCTCATTTAAAAAACATCTGAAATTCCCTTTATTTTCCGCTTGGTTTACCAAGAATTTCTAATTTTCAATTTTCAATTTCTAATTTTCAATTATATTTACTCCGTATGAAAAAAACATTAACAGTCAACCTAAACGGAAGGGTTTTCAACATCGACGAAGACGCATACGAGTTGTTAGACGACTATCTCCGCAACCTGCGCATCTACTTCAGGAAAGAAGAAGGATCGAGTGAGATTATTGCCGATTTCGAGGCCCGTATCGAAGAATTATTCAGGGAATATATCCAGCAGGGACATGAGGTTATCACAATAGAACAGGTAGAATCTCTGATCGGGAAGATGGGAAAACCGGAAGATTTCGGGGAACCTGAAGAAAAAGAAGAGAAAAAAGAAACCGGAAAATCCCAGTCCGGAGCACAGTCGTCCTCACAGGAAAAAGAAAAAAAGAAATTTTTCAGAGATGGGGATGATAAAATTTTCGGAGGTGTTTGTTCCGGTATTGCTGCTTATACAGGATGGGATGTAGTTGCGGTTCGCCTGGGAGTTGCATTGTTTCTGCTTGTTTCCGCCGGATGGGCTTTGCCGCTCTACCTACTTGCATGGATCATCGTTCCGGTTGCCAGAACCGCACAGGAAAAATTACAGATGCGGGGAGAAAAAGTATCCGTAGAAAATATAGGAAAGATTGTATCCGAAGAAAAAACAGAAAAAGCAGGAATATCAGGAAAAAGAGGCTGCGCCGGCACACTGCTTGATATTTTCGTTGCCTGCCTGAAAGTTTTATTAGTAGGTATCGGACTCATAATTGCTATCCCCGTCCTGTTCGCTTTATTCATTATCCTCATTGTATTTATTGCCTTGTTATTCGGTCTTGGCGGATGGTTGTCAGAATTCCCGTTGATGGGGAATAACATGGAAATTTTAGGTTCCAGCACTTTTCTTTGGACTGCCTTAGCTGCTCTTTTTACCATATTAATCCCCATAACCGTACTGATATATATGGTTATTGCACATTTCTGGAAACTTCGTCCAATGTCTAAGGGAGTAAAATTAACCTGTTTAATCCTTTGGATCATTTCGGTGCTGGCATTAATCCCATCCGGCTTTATGTACTTTTCTCCCATTAAATGGAATAAACACTCTGAAATTACTATATTAGATAATATCACCATTTCCGGTAACGGGATTCCCGGCAACAAAAAAGAAATTTTACCTGCATTCGATGTTATAGAGATAGAAACTCCAATTATTTCTGATGTTCAATTGCATTTTTCTGCTACAGATTCTTCTTTTCTCAAAATGCAAGGAGATTCCGGTATCCTCGACCATATCGGGTATACCATCGATAATGGGAAATTGAAGATTTTCATTCATGGCCATCTGAAAATGAGCTCTAATGACAAAATAAACATTGAGCTCTTTACTCCTTCCGTCAGAGATATAAAGACAAACTCTGTCGGCTTATTCCATATCCCCGGAAAATTAACTTCCGAAAATTTTTCGATTGAAGTCGACGGCATTGGCCGTTTCCAGGCCGACAGCGTATATTGTGGCAATTTTCAGGCAGAAGTAGAAGGCATAGGATCTATCGATGTTTCAGGAGAAGTTCAAACGGCCCGGTTAAGTGTGGAAGGAACCGGAAAAATAGAATCATCCAATCTGATTGCCGGTGAAATAGAAGCCCAGGTGGAAGGTATCGGCAAAATCGACTGCAATCCGGTCAAAAAGCTCAAAGCACGTGTTGATGGGCTTGGAAAAATTAATTACGTTAACGAACCTGAAACATCAACAAAACGTGTGAACGGTTTAGGAAAAATAAACAAAAAATAAATTTATATGCTTACATTTGCCCTGTTTTATTTCACTTTAACTGATTGATATGATCCGGTTGCAAGGAATCAATAAGACTTACCATAATGGCGCCCCCCTGCATGTCCTGAAAGGAATCGACCTGGAGATCTCCGGTGGAGAAATGGTTTCTATTATGGGAGCATCGGGTTCCGGCAAGTCCACCCTCTTGAATATTTTGGGTATTTTAGATACTTACGATACAGGAAAATACTATCTCAATGGTACACTTGTCAAAAACCTGAGCGAAACAAAAGCCGCAGAATTCCGAAACCGGACGATCGGTTTCATTTTCCAGTCGTTTAACCTGATCACATTCAAGAACGCCATGGAAAATGTGGCATTACCACTTTATTACCAGGGAGTTAACAGAAAAAAAAGAAATCTTCTGGCCATGGAATATTTAGACCGTTTAGGTTTGAAAGAATGGGCCGGCCATATGCCGAACGAACTCTCAGGCGGACAAAAACAACGGGTAGCCATTGCCCGGGCATTGATTGCCCAACCGCAGGTAATCCTGGCCGATGAGCCTACAGGTGCTTTAGACAGTAAAACTTCCGAAGAAGTGATAGACATCCTCCGGGAAGTCAACCGAAGCGGAATGACCATGATTATCGTCACGCATGAGCAATTCGTGGCCGACTCTACCAACAAAATCATCCGGTTGAAGGATGGAATTATAGAATCTACAGAAATCCGGTAGCATATGTTCGATCAGGATAACTGGATAGAAATATTCCATACGATCAGTAAAAACAAACTCCGTACTTTTCTCACGGGGCTTTCGGTTGCCTGGGGAATATTTATGCTGATTATTCTGTTAGCGGCAGGCAACGGTTTAAAAAACGGTGTCATGTCGAACTTTGGAGAACGGGCGACCAATAGTTTTCAAATGTGGGGACGATCGACCTCCATGGCTTATAATGGTTATCCGGAATCCCGGAGAATCAACCTGGACCAAAAAGATTTCGACCTGGTAGAACAGCAAATCAAAGAATCGGAACATATCTCTGCAAGCATATCATCTTACCTGATGGCCAGTTACGAAACAGAATCCAGCAATTGCAATTTTGAAGGAGTCTATCCGGTTTATACAAAAATCAATGGAATCAGCATCAAAGACGGTCAAGGCAGATTTATCAACGACATCGACCTGAAGGAACACCGGAAAGTGGTTGTCATCAATCAGCGGATGAAAGAAATCCTCTTCAAAAACGGAGATCCCATAGGGAAATATATACTGGTTAATGGATTAGGATTCAAAGTCATTGGCGTTTACAAGGGTCAGGAATGGGGAAATGAAGGAAAAGGCTACATTCCCTTTACCACAGCCCAGCAATTATATCATCAGGGTTGGGGTTTAGACGATTTGAGTTTCACGGTTAAAGGGCTGGAAACCAAAGAAGAAAATGAAATTTTCGAACAAAATCTACGAAAAAAATTAGCCGCCCTGCACCAATTCAATCCGGAAGATAACCGTGCCATCGGTATCTGGAGCCGCCTGGAAAATTATCTGCAAACCATCGGCATATTCAATGCAATTACCTGGTTTGTTTTATTTGTGGGCACCGGCACTCTGATTGCCGGAATTGTCGGGGTCGGCAATATTATGTTGATCACCGTCAGGGAACGGACAAAAGAATTTGGTATCCGTAAAGCATTAGGAGCCAAATCGTCGTCTATTCTCCGTTCTATTTTAATGGAATCCGTATTGATCACATCGGTTTTCGGATATATCGGGATGGTTGCAGGCATCGCCATCAGCGAATTGGTGAATTATATTATAGAATCAATTCCCGGAGAAGAAGGAATGTCTGTCTTCAAAAATCCCACTGTCAGTATCGATATTGCCCTGGGAGCTGTGCTTACTTTAATTATAGCCGGTGTGCTTGCCGGTTACTTTCCCGCCAGGAGAGCAGTAAAAATAACGGCCATAGAGGCCATGAGAGCCGAATAAAAAGAAGTTATGTTTGACGCCGACCGTTTACAGGAAGTATGGGTAACAATCACCCGGAATAAAGTAAGAAGTATTCTTACCGGATTCGGGGTATTTTGGGGTATTTTCATGCTGATGCTGATG
The DNA here is from genome assembly GCA_031553775.1 of Bacteroidales bacterium. Lineage (GTDB taxonomy): Bacteria > Bacteroidota > Bacteroidia > Bacteroidales > Azobacteroidaceae > JAISFI01. Next base: position 27,354 of record JAVBLA010000003.1, on the reverse strand, counting down.
CTGGGAGCAGGAAATGGTCTGGAGCGCGGTATCATGAAAAATATCGACGGATTCGAAACCAATTCCTGCTTTTTCGGATCATCAAACACCGGAGAAGCATACAAAGGCTTCAAGAAGGGAAGGCGTTGGAACATCCGGAATAAAGATATACTCCTGTTGAAAGAATCTGTAGACGAGTTAGAACATATTTCTCCCATGTTATTCGGAAACCGTAGCACAAATAATGTGGCGAAAGATGAAAACGCAGGCTCTTATAATGTACGCGGATTATATCCCAATTATGTCAATATCGAACAACAAAGACTTACTTACGGAAGATTTATCAACGAAGTAGATATTCTTCAACGCAGGAAAGTTTGTGTAATCGGGACAAAAGTCTATGAAGAACTTTTTCCAAAAAAGGGAAATCCTTTAGGCGAATACATCCGGGTCAACGGGATATATTATCAGGTAGCAGGTGTTTCAGCCGGGGTATCGAATATCAATATCGGCGGACGGGCAGAAGAATCTGTTATTATACCTTTTTCCACCATGCAACAAATCAATAACCAGGGAGATATTGTACACATGGTGGGGGCAACAGCCAAACAGGGGAAATCTGCAAAAATCATGGAAGAAAAATTAAAGCAGGCGCTGAAAGCATACAACGACATTTCCCCTACCGACCAGCAGGCTATATGGAGTTTCAATCTGGAAGATCAATTCAATATGTTCCGTCTCCTTTTTTTGGGTATAAATACAATCATATGGGTTGTCGGGCTCGGCACATTGATCGCAGGAGTAGTCGGAGTCAGCAATATTATGCTGGTTACCGTCAAAGAAAGAACACGGGAAATAGGAGTCAGGAGAGCCTTGGGAGCCCGCCCGGGAAATATCCTGACACAGATCATGACGGAAAGTCTTTTACTGACATCCATAGCCGGAGTACTCGGACTTTCGGCGGGTATACTGACTCTCTATCTGGCAGATACCTACTGGTTGCAAAAAGCAGAAGACGTATTTCTATCAGATCCGATGGTTCCATTCTGGAGAGCGATCAGTGCTATGATAGCAGTATTACTATGCGGACTGATCGCCGGCGCCCTACCCGCTTACAGAGCATTGAAAATCAAGGCTATCGATGCCATCCGAGAAGAATAATCAATTTTTTTACAAATGAAATACCAATATATATCGATATTCTCCAAAGAAAATGAAACTTATTTTCATTTTCAATTATCAATTTTCAATTTTCAATTATCCTCATATGAAAGCAGGTAAAATCATCATTCTTATCTTTTTAGCTTTTATCGTACTGGGAACTTTCTGGTTCCTCTGGGAAAAATCCAGGCCGGAAGTAACCGTATACGAGATCGTAAATCCGGAAAAAAATACAGTCGAAAACAAAACAGTGGTCACCGGAAAAATCGAACCGAGAGACGAGATCCTCATCAAACCACAAATATCCGGCATTGTTTCGGAAGTATTGAAAGAAGCCGGAGAAAAAATCCATGCAGGAGAAGTTATCGCCAAGGTCAAAGTAATCCCGGAAATGGGACAACTGAATTCCGCAGAATCCCGTTTGCGGGTGGCGGATATCAACCTGACACAGGTCAAACTCGAACACGACCGCCAAATGAACCTCTTCCGGAACGGCGTGATCTCAAAAGAAGAATTCGAAACTGCGGAGGCCGCCTATAAAAAAACAGTGGAAGAACGGGAGAATGCACAAGATGCCCTAGACATCATCAAAGACGGAATTTCCAAAAAATTTGCCAGTATCAGCAATACGCAAATCCGTTCTACCATTACCGGAACAATCCTGGATATCCCTGTAAAAACCGGGAATTCCGTAATACAGGCCAATACTTTCAACGACGGTACCACCATCGCATCTATAGCCGATATGAACGACCTGATTTTCAAAGGAAAAGTGGATGAAACCGAAGTGGGACGCATCAAAGAAGGAATGCAGATTATACTGAGCGTCGGTGCCCTCAACAGTCAGAAATTCGAAGCTGTGCTGGAATACATCGCACCTAAAGGTACCGAAGAAAACGGAGCAGTTTTGTTCGAAATCAAAGCTGCCGTAAAAATTCCCGACAGTGCGTATATCCGTGCCGGATACAGCGCCAATGCGGAAATTGTTCTTGCTAAAGCCGATAGCGTATTGACCATTCCGGAAAGTTGCGTCGAATTCAGCAACGATTCTGCTTTTGTATATATAGCAAAAAAAGACAATACCCAGGAGTTCACCCGGAAATCCGTAAAAGTTGGACTATCCGACGGCATCAAGATTGAAATCAAAGAGGGACTGAAATATAACGAGCCGATCCGGGGAAATGCGATTGATCCTAAAAAAAAGATGCAGGGGAAATAGTAAGAGTTAAAAGTTAAAAGTTAAAATATGGCTGGAGGAAATCATTTTCAATTTTCAATTTTCAATTTTCAGTTATTCCTGAAACGCTCATTGCTAATGACGGCAGGGATTATCTGCTGCTCGTATGTAAAATCCCAGGATGTACAGACTAAGCAATGGACATTGAAAGAGTGTATTGAGTATGCCGTTGGGCACAATATCGATATCAGACAGCGGGTGCTGCAAAAGGAAAATGCGGAAATAGACCTGCATACCAGTAAAATGAGCAGGTTGCCGGATTTGAATGCGGGGCTTAACCAAAACTGGGGTTTTGGCCGTAGTAATTACACAGAAAGCGGATTGTATGAGAACACAACCAAATACAATTCCGGTATTTCAATGAGCAGTTCCATGCCCATCTTCACCGGATTTCGTATCAACAATCAAATAGACAGGAACAAACTGGAATTGGAAGCTGCCGTGCAAAATCTGGAGAAAGCGAAAGACGACCTGGCTCTGAATGTCGCTTCCTTATACCTGCAGGCACTTTTCAATAAAGAAATACTAAAGGTGAGTGAAGAGCAACTGAACTTATCCCGGTCTCAGGTGAAGCGTACCGAAATTCTGGTAGAAAGCGGAAAAGTTCCTGTTTCACAATTGTACGATATCAAGGCACAGGTTGCCAAAGACGAAGTATCTGTAGTACAGGCTGCCAACACGTTACAACTTTCTCTGCTCGATCTGGCGCAAAGTCTCGAACTGGAACAAAATACAACATTTGATATTGTAGTTCCCGAAACAGATCTTTTATTAGAAAACAGTATACAAAGTATTCTTTCTCCAGACATTGTTTACGATAATGCCCTGGAAATCAAGCCTCAGATCAAAGAGTACGAACTGAAGGTAAAAAGTGCTGAAAAAAGCCTGAAAATCGCGGAATCGGGATATTATCCTTCTCTTAACCTGAGTATGGGTTACAGTACCAGCTACTATTACGATTACGGATTAAAGAACCTGACCGATCCGACAACGGGAGAAAGCTACAAAAACCGTTCGTTTTCAGATCAATTCCGGAACAATGCGGGAGAATACATCGGCCTGAGCCTCAATATACCTATCTTCAACCGGTTTTCAGTAAAGAACCAGGTAAAAAGCGCCCGTCTCGGTATCCAAAACCAGCAACTTATCCTGGACAACACTAAAAAAACTTTATATAAGGAAATCCAGACGGCATATTACAATGCTGTAGGATCCAGAGAAAAATATAACGCATCAAATCATGCCGTGGAGGCAGGTAAAGAGTCTTTCAAATACGCAGAAGAACGGTATAAAGAAGGAAAATCAACTGTTTTTGAGTTTAATGAAGCCAGAAATAAGTTGATACAGAGTCTCTCTGAACAAATACAGGCCAAATACGATTATATTTTCCGAACAAAAATTCTCGATTTTTACAATGGCATAGAGATTAATTTGTGAGATTCGCAAAAAAAATGTACTTTTGCCGGATAAAAACAAACACACGGAAAATATAGTCATGAACCTGTTCGATCAAATAAGTACCGACATCAAGTCGGCCATGCTCGCCCAAGAAAAAATTAGGCTGGAAGCCTTACGAGCCATCAAAAAAGAATTTCTGGAAGCCAAAACTGCCAAAGGTTCTAATGGTGAGCTAACAGACGAAAACGCAGTGAAAATCCTGCAAAAAATGGTGAAGCAAAGAAAAGACAGTGCTGATATTTACCAAACACAAAATCGTCCGGAGTTAGCAGAAAAAGAGTTGGCGGAAGTGTTGTGTATTGAAGTTTACCTACCTAAACAAATGACAGGAGAGGAACTGGAAACTGCACTAAAGGAAATCATTAGCCAGACAGGAGTTACATCGGCTAAGGAAATGGGAAAAGTGATGGGTGTTGCATCCAAACAATTAGCCGGTAAAGCGGAAGGAAGAGTTATTTCAGAAACCCTCAAAAAATTATTGGAAAACCTCCAATAAAGAATGTACTTCCAATTATTTTCCTCAATTTGTCATTTTATATAACACCCTTTCGTACACATGAGAAAAGTATATTTAATAGGACTAAACAATTCTCTTATACTTGACCTGGCCGTTGCTTTAAAAGAAAAAGGCTATGAAGAGATATCAGGATCAGATGAAGAAATATCCGAAAAAAACCGGCAACGTCTTGATGCTGTCGGTATTTCTTATCATATACCCTGGAATCCTTCACTGATAGATATCAATGCCGATTACATAGTTCCTGCAGCACATATCCCGGCCGACAATCCTGAAATATTACAAGCAAAAACATTAAAATTGCAAGTTTTGTCGATGCCTGAATTTGTATACGATTGTTTCAAAGGCAAAACCCGTGCCGTGATCGCAGGCACCAAAGGAAAGAAGGAATTAATGTCCATGATTCTTAAAGTACTGAAAAAGCAAAAAATCGCCTTCGATTATATTACCAGCCATTTTATTCCGGGAATAGACAAGTTGGTACATTTGAGTTATGATGCCCGTATTGCCATCATAGAAGCAGAAGAATTGACTTCTTCTTTAGCAAAAAAGCACAAGCTTGAATTTTACAGACCCCATATTGCTCTGATTCCCAATATCATATGGAAGGAAGATACACTTCCTACCCAGGAAGATACGATCAGGATCTTCCGGGATTTTGCCCAAACCATCGAACGGGACGGCAAATTTATTTATAACGAACAGGATGAAGTCCTGAAAGAATTTGCGGAAGAAATCAGAGAAGACATCACGGCCATTCCTTATACCGAACATCTGGTGATCAGGGAAGGAACTAAGGTTTACTTAGATACCCGGTTTGGAAAATATCCCGTTCAAATTGACAATGAATATTTTCTGGAAAACCTGAACGGAGCAAGATATGCCTGCCGTCACCTGGGCGTCTCCGATAAGGATTTTTACACTGCCATTTCCGAAATATCCATGCAAGGTTAAAACCGGCAGAAAACAATCAACAAAAAAGACTTTGTCTAAAATACAATGAAAAAAATACTGATTACCGGTGCTAACGGACAGTTGGGTAATGAAATACGTGTGATATCGGCACTATTTCCCCAATTCCAGTTTATATTTACCGATATAGATACCCTGGATCTGTGCAATAAAGAAGAAGTCGATTACTTTGTCGGCTCCAATAGTTTCGGGTACATCGTAAACTGTGCCGCCTATACTGCCGTAGACAGAGCAGAAGATGACGAAGAAACAGCCTACACCGTTAACCGGGACGCAGTTATGCACCTGGCCCAATCAGCACAAAAAATCGGAGCTAAAATAATTCACATTTCTACCGATTATGTATTCGACGGAAAAGCATCCGTTCCTTACAGGGAAACCGACACCACCCATCCACAGTCGGTTTATGGAAAAAGTAAGCTGGCCGGAGAAGAAATATTAAAAAAGTACTGTCCCGAAAGTATCATCATCCGGACAGCCTGGCTATATTCGTCTTTCGGAAACAATTTCGTGAAAACCATGATCCGGTTAGGCAAGGAAAAAGACAGCCTGAACGTGGTATACGACCAGAAAGGAACTCCTACCTATGCTGCCGACCTGGCTTTAACAATTATGGAGATTATCAGTTGGGTGGAAAAGAAAGAAAATTTACCGATAGGTATTTACCACTACAGCAATGCAGGAGAAACCAACTGGTACGATTTTGCACTGAAAATACACGAATTAGCAGGAATCACCACCTGCCGGGTGAGCCCCGTCACCACGGAGGAATATCCGGTAAAAGCCAGTAGACCGCAATATAGTGTGCTGGACAAACATAAAATTCAACAGACTTTCCAGTTAACTATTCCCCATTGGGAGGAAAGCCTGAAGAAATGCATCACAATTCTTCAACAATGAGCCAACTGATAGAAGAGATCGACAGGCGGAGAACATTCGCCATTATCAGCCACCCGGATGCCGGGAAAACAACTTTGACAGAGAAATTACTACTCTTCGGAGGCGCCATCCACGTAGCAGGCGCTGTCAAATCGAACAAAATCAAAAAAACAGCAACATCCGACTGGATGGAAATCGAGAAACAGCGCGGAATTTCAGTAGCGACTTCCGTTATGGCATTCGATTACCAGGATCATAAAATCAATATTCTGGATACTCCCGGTCACCAGGACTTTGCCGAAGACACCTACCGTACTCTGACCGCTGTCGATAGTGTTATCATCGTAATCGACGTAGCCAAAGGCGTTGAAACCCAAACCCGCAAATTGATGGAAGTCTGCCGGATGCGGAAAACACCGGTCATTGTCTTTATCAATAAATTAGACCGGGACGGAAAAGACGCTTTCGACCTGTTAGACGAAATCGAGCAGGAATTGCAAATACATGTCCGCCCGTTAAGCTGGCCCATCGATATGGGGCAACATTTCAAAGGGGTTTACAATATTTACGAACAAAAACTGGATTTATATTCGCCCAGCAAACAGTATGTTACTGAAAAAGTAGAAATAGACAATATAGAAAGCAACGACCTGGAAAAACATATCGGGAACAACCTGGCGGAAAAATTGCGTGCAGACCTCGAACTGATCGAAGGTGTATATCCATCATTCGATGTAAATACCTATCTGAAAGGCGATATTGCGCCCGTTTTTTTCGGATCGGCATTGAATAACTTCGGCGTAAAAGAATTGTTGGATTGCTTCGTTCAAATCGCGCCCTCTCCCCGCCCCGTCCAGGCAATTGAACGGGCCGTACAACCACACGAAGAAACATTTTCCGGCTTCATATTTAAAATCCATGCCAACATGGATCCCAATCACCGTAGTTGCATCGCTTTCGTCAAAATATGTTCCGGGGAATTCCAACGGAATGTCAACTACAAACATATCCGCCATGATAAATGGATGAGGTTTTCTTCTCCTACAGCATTCATGGCGCAGAAAAAAGAAGTGGTAGACGAAGCCTATGCCGGTGATATCATCGGTTTACCCGATACCGGAAATTTCAAAATCGGAGATACACTGACTGCCGGAGAAAACCTGCACTTCAAAGGATTACCGAGCTTTTCGCCCGAAATGTTCAAATACATAGAAAATGCCGATCCGATGAAGACCAAACAATTGAATAAAGGTCTGGATCAGTTGATGGACGAAGGTGTGGCACAGTTGTTTACCAATCAGTTCAACGGAAGAAAAATTGTGGGAACTGTAGGGCAGCTGCAATTTGAAGTCATTCAATACCGCCTCCTGCATGAATACGGAGCTCAATGCAAATGGGAACCCATTCACCTGTACAAGGCCTGCTGGATTGAAAGCGACGACCCGCAGGAATTGGAAAACTTTAAGAAAAGAAAATTCCAGTATATCGCTAAAGATCAGGAAGGCAGGGATGTTTTCTTAGCTGATTCCGCCTACGTTTTACAAATGGCACAACAGGATTTTAAAAACATCCGGTTTCATTTCACTTCGGAATTTTAAGAGCCATCGAGGCATAGTAATATACCACTGTGGTAATTACGACTCCGATTATCATTCCCGTATATACATCCGTAATAAAATGCTGGGAAAGATAAATTCTCGCATAACCTACGCAAGCAGCTAACAGGGCCAGCATCCAATGATATTGCTTTTTCGGAAGCATCAGTGCAAAAAACGTAGCCAGGGCAAAAGCGGCTGCCGTATGACCGGAAGGAAAACTCTCGGTCTGTAACTGAACCACCCCTCCCAGCAAACGCAAATCTTCTATTCCGTCGAAATAAAGTACGGGGCGGGGTGAGCCCGGAAAAACAATATGCTTGAGCATTTGCACCACCAACGCCGTTGCAAATATGCAGCTGAATGCTTGCAGGGATATCTTCCATCCTTTCCAGAACCACAGTACCAACAATACGGAGAGACTGAATAATATATTCCCTATTCCACTGGATAACAGAAAAATACGATCGAAAAACCAGTTATAACGAGCGTTGACCCATAACGTAAATTCAGCCTTGGTAAAACAAGATAAAATAATTCCCCCAGCTATCAGAAGTATGATAAATGCTACAAAATAATAAGCGTTTTGTTTGATTAAATTTTTCATGAAGTAAATGTACAATGAATCTTATTTTCTCCCTACCAAAACTGCATTTTTTATATTTCTTTCGCATATTTCAAAGCTTCCGCGCATTCTGTCATTTTTTTAAACAAAAAAATATAAAAAATATGTTTGTATTATCTTTTTAAATGACGCCAAACAAAGAAAATCGGTTTTTATAAGATATATTAATATTAGCAAGAAATGCTTCTTTTTGGATTATTTTGCTTTACTTTGCAATACCCAATTTACTGGATTGGGCGATAAAAACCTAAATACTTATCTGAACATAAAAGCACTAAAACAAATATATCATGAAACGAATAATCTTTTTCTGGGCCATCTTATCCTGTATAAATATACTACAACTGCGCGCCCAGCCAATCCCTTACTGGAAAGACATGCATGTACTCTCTGTGAACAAAGAAAAACCGCGGACAACATTTATGTCTTATGATAATCGTGTAAATGCAATTAGCAAAAATTACGAAAACAGTCCATATTATCGCCTGTTGAACGGAACCTGGAAATTTTATTATACTGATGCTTATTACAAATTGCCCGAAAACATTACCGATCCTACTTTCAGCCTTTCCGGATGGAAAGATATAAAGGTTCCCGGAAATTGGGAAATACAGGGTTTCGGTATTCCGGTTTATGTTAATCTGAATTATGAATTTTGTCCGAAAAATCCGAATCCCCCTGCATTACCGGAAGAAAATCCGGCAGGCGTCTACCGCAGGGAAATCGAGATCCCTGCAAACTGGATGGATCGGGATATTTACCTGCATATTGCAGGGGCTAAATCAGGAGTATATGTATATATCAACGGAAAAGAAGTGGGATATAACGAAGATTCTAAAAATCCGGCTGAATTTCTGATCAATCGCTTTGTCCGGGAAGGAAAAAACACCCTCGTATTGAAAATCTTCAGATGGAGTACCGGTTCTTATCTGGAATGTCAGGATTTCTTCCGGATCAGCGGAATCGAGAGAGATGTATTCATTTGGTCTCAACCCAAAGTCTCTGTCCGGGATTTCAAAATAGCTTCCATATTAGACAACAGTTATAAGAACGGGATCTTCCGCCTGGATATGGAAGTAAAAAATACCGGCCCCGCTCCTACCGATATCCAGGTAAGTTATGAATTGATAGATGCTTCCGGAAAAACAGTATCGACCGATACCCGTACCATTCCATTATCTTCAAAAGAACAAAAAGAAGTAAATTTTGCGGCTGATATCCGCCAGGTAAAGTCATGGACGGCAGAGTCGCCCTATCTGTATACCTTACTGATGACGATCAGGCAAAACAATGAGGTAAAAGAAGTAATCCCTTTCAATGTCGGGTTCCGCAGGTTTGAAATGAAGGAAAGCGATCATCTCATTCAGGGAAAAAAACAAATACTGTTTTATGTAAACGGACAACCTATCAAGTTCAAAGGAGTCAATATCCACGAAGTAAGTCCTGTAGGAGGCCATTATGTTACTCCCGAAGAAATGAAGCGGAACTTCGAACTGATGCGTTTGAATAATATTAATTCAGTCAGGTTAAGCCATTATCCTCAAGACCGGAAGTTTTACGAAATGTGCGACGAGTATGGATTATATGTATACGATGAAGCCAATATCGAATCACACGGCATGCGTTATGATCTGAAAAAAGGAGGTTCCCTCGGAAATAATCCGGATTGGCTGGAAAATCATTTATGGCGGACGGAAAATATGTATGAAAGAAATAAAAACTATCCCTGTGTAACAATCTTTTCTTTAGGAAATGAGGCAGGCAACGGTTACAACTTTTATCAGACTTATCTGTGGATGAAAGAAAAAGAAAAAAACCTGATGAATCGTCCGGTCTGCTATGAAAGGGCCTTGTGGGAATGGAATACGGATATGTATGTACCGCAATACCCTTCTACCTCCTGGCTGGAAGAAATCGGGAAATCGGGAGCAGACCGCCCCGTCATCCCTTCTGAATATGCTCATGCCATGGGAAATTCTACAGGAGATTTTCACGGACAATGGAATGCCATATATGCCTATCCTCATTTACAGGGAGGATATATCTGGGAGTGGATGGACCATGCCTTACTGGCTTATAATAAGGAAGGTAAACCTTACTGGGCTTATGGAGGAGATTATGGAAAAAACCAGCCATCCGACGGAAACTTTGTCGCTGACGGAATCATCGGACCAGACCAACAGCCACATCCGGGAATGAATGAAGTAAAATATAACCATCAGAATATCGGTTTTAAAGCCGTCGATTTATCTAAAGGTGAAATTGAAATTACCAATCGCTTTTATTTCACAGACCTGTCGGGTTATCAAATCAAATACAAAATATTCCGCAATGAAAAGGTAATTAAAGAGGCCTCGATTCCTTTAAACTTACAACCACAGGAATCAACAACCGTTTCTTTGCCGGTTGCATCTTTGAAAAAAGAAGCCGGCGTTGAGTATTTTATAAATTTTGAAGTAACTTCCAAAAAATCCGAACGGTTAGTCCCGGCGGGACATCTCATAGCATACGACCAGTTTGAATTGCCGTTTCTTCAAAACAATAAGTCTGAAGTATCTTCTAAAGGGCCACGGCTAACATTCTCCTCAAACGATCAGGAAATTGTAGTTACTTCTGAAAAGCTCCGTTTTGTTTTGGATTTACAGAAAGGAGTAATCACTTCCTATCAGGTAGACGGACTTGAATTTTTCCAGGACCGTTTCGGTATCCGGCCGAATTTCTGGAGGGCTCCCAATGATAACGATTATGGAAATCAGGCGCCTAAACGTTTACAAATCTGGAAAGAATCAGGAAAGAACCTTCAGATTGTTGATTATTCGATCCGGGAACAAGAAGATAATGTTCTGCTCACAATCGATTATTTACTGGCTGCCGGGAATCATTTCATCATGAACTATGAAATATTTCCATCAGGAATGGTCAAAATAGATACCCGCTTTACCTCACTGACAACTCAGGAAGAAAACGCCGGAAAGTCGCAGGCAGAACTTGCAGCTACATTTTCACCCAGATCCCAATCCGACAAACTTAGAAGAAGCGAAATAGAGGTCCCGCGTATCGGAGTCCGCTTCAGGCTACCGGCAGAAATGAACCGGATTGAATACTTCGGAAGAGGGCCCGAAGAAAACTATATCGACCGGAAAAGCGGATCATTGGTAGGCCTTTATCAAACCACAGCAGAAAAGATGTATGTTCCTTATGTCCGTCCGCAGGAAAACGGACACAGAACGGATGTCCGCTGGATGAAAGTAACCTCCCCCAAAGGCAAAGGTTTGCTGATCCGGGCCACAGAGAAACTCGAATTCAATGCCTTGAGAAATTCAGTAGAAGATTTTGATTGTCAGGAATCGGATGCACCTTATCAATGGCACAATTTCTCCCAGCAGGAAATTGATGAACGAAATGAAAACGATGCAAAGAACCGCATACCCAAGCAGACGCATATCGATGACATCCATCCCCGTAATTTTGTGGAGATCTGTCTGGACTGGCGCCAGCAGGGAGTCGGAGGATATGACAGTTGGGGAGCACGCCCGATTCCCGAAGCAACGATATATGCCGACCGGACTTATGAATGGTCGTTTTTCCTGATTCCGGTCAATGCCCGGTGACGAAAAAAAAGAACGAAGCAATCTCCCGCAAACACCAGGAGATTGCTTCATTCTTTCTCCTTGCAATGACAAGCAAAATCTGCACAACAACAATCTGAGATCGACTTTTCAAACACCTTTTTTTGTTCTTTTTTTCTTCCTTTTTCTTTGATATTCAGAAAATAAACTCTACCTTTGCGCCACTTTTTATCGACAATATAATGTCTAACCAATTAATTTTTTTTATTAACAAAACATGAGTGAAGAACTTAAAAACGTTGAGAATACTGAAGAAACAGTAGTATCGACAGAACAACAGGTTGAGGCAACCGTAGAAGCAACTCCGGTTGCCGAAGTAAAAGAGGAAGTTGTTGTTGAAACAGCTCCGGTTGCTGAAGCTGAGGAAGAAGTTGCTATTGAAGCAGTTCCGATTGCTGAGGCAAAAGAAGAAGTTGCCGTTGAAACGGCTCCGGTTCAGGCTGAAGCTCCTGCAGCAGAAGTTGCTGTTGAAGAAAAATCAGCCCCGGCCAAACCCAAAAAAGAAACGCCCAAAGCAAGTGCTCCCGCTGAAGATTTCGACTGGGATGCTTACGATAAAGGGGAAACTTACAGCACTGTAAGTAAAGAGGATCTGATCAACACATACGACCAGACGTTGAATAAAATCAACGACCGCGAAGTGGTTATCGGTCGTGTCAGCTCCTTGAACAAAAGAGAAGTTGTGGTAAACATCGGTTACAAATCAGACGGTGTTGTTTCCATGACTGAGTTCCGCTACAATCCCGATCTGAAAATCGGCGACGAAGTGGAAGTGTACATCGAAAGTCAGGAAGATAAAAAAGGACAATTACTTCTTTCTCACAAAAAAGCCCGTGCTACCCGTTCCTGGGATCGCGTAAACGAGGCTCTGGAGAAAGACGAAATCATCAAAGGTTTTGTCAAATGCAGAACGAAGGGCGGTATGATCGTAGACGTATTCGGTATTGAAGCATTCTTACCGGGTTCTCAGATCGATGTGAAACCGATCCGCGACTACGACGTATTCGTAGGCAAAACAATGGAATTCAAGGTGGTAAAAATCAACCAGGAATTCAAAAACGTGGTTATCTCCCACAAAGCGCTTAGCGAAGCCGAACTCGAACAACAGAAGAAAGATATTATTTCCAAACTGGAAAAAGGACAGGTACTCGAAGGTATCGTCAAAAATATCACTTCTTATGGAGTATTTATCGACCTGGGTGGCGTAGACGGATTGATCCATATCACAGACCTCTCCTGGGGACGTGTTACTCATCCGGAAGAAGTGGTTAAACTCGACGAAAAGATCAATGTGGTTATCCTCGATTTCGACGACGAGAAAAAACGGATCGCCCTCGGTCTGAAACAACTTACTCCTCACCCATGGGATGCTTTGAGCGAAAACCTGCAAGTAGGCGACAAAGTGAAAGGAAGAGTAGTTGTAATGGCCGACTATGGTGCATTTATCGAAATCGCACCGGGTGTGGAAGGCCTGATTCACGTTTCGGAAATGAGCTGGACACAACACCTCAGAAGCGCTCAGGACTTTATGAAAGTGGGCGACGAAGTGGAAGCTGTAATCCTGACACTCGACCGCGACGAAAGGAAAATGTCACTCGGTATCAAACAATTGAAATCCGATCCATGGGAAAATATCGAAACTGAATATGCTATCGGCAGCAAACACACCGCCAAAGTGCGTAACTTCACTAACTTCGGTGTATTTGTGGAAATTGCAGAAGGCGTAGAAGGATTGATCCATATTTCCGACCTTTCCTGGACAAAGAAAATCAAACACCCGAGCGAATTTACTTCCATCGGTGCAGATATCGAAGTACAGGTACTGGAAATCGATAAGGAAAACCGTCGTTTGAGCCTTGGGCACAAACAACTGGAAGAAAATCCATGGGACGTATTCGAAACCATCTTCACCGTAGGTTCCGTACACGAAGGTACTGTAATCGAAATGTTGGATAAAGGTGCTGTAGTTTCCCTGCCTTATGGTGTGGAAGGCTTCGCTACTCCGAAACACCTGATCAAAGAAGACGGTTCTTCCGTTCAATTAGACGAAAAACTAGACTTCAAAGTCATCGAATTCAATAAAGATTCCAAACGGATCATTCTTTCTCACAGCCGCATCTTCGAAGATGAACAAAGAGGCGCAAAAGACGAAAAGAAAGCTTCAGCCAGGAAAACTAAAAAAGAAGAAGCTCCAGTTAGCAGTGGCTCCGTAATGGAAAAAACCACTTTGGGAGATATCGAAGAATTGGCTGCTTTGAAAGATAAATTGTCGGGAAAATAAAACAAAACATATCTATTTGATTCGGAGGGTTGCAGGGTATTACTGCAACCCTTTGTTTTTTAAAAGAAAAATATTGATAGAAAAATATTTGTAAAAAGGAAAAAGTATTGTAAACTTGCAGTGATATATTTTATATAGGCAATTAAATGGAAATTAAATCACTTGGAAAAACAGATTTTGAAACGATATTCAAAGCTTTTAGTCAGGCTTTTGCCGACTATGACATTCAACTGAATTCAGAAGAACTCAAAACCATGTGGAAAAGGCGCGGTTTGAATCCCAATTTGTCGTTTGCCGCATTTGATGGAGAAAATATTGTGGCATTTACATTAAATGGTATTGGAAATTTCAACGGAATAAAAATGGCTTACGACACAGGGACAGGAACGTTGAAAGAGTACAGAGGACAAGGATTAGCAACAAAAATTTTTGACTATTCAATTCCTTACTTAAAAGAAGCAAATATCAAGCACTATCTATTGGAAGTATTACAACATAATACAAAAGCGGTTTCTGTTTATCGAAATATCGGTTTTGAAGTAACCCGTGAGTTCAACTATTTCAGTTGGAAAAATGAAGACGTACATAATGAAATCAAAAATATTTATTCTTGCTGTTCCATTGAGAAAATTGACATAGAAAAACATCATGCGGTTTCAGATTTTTGGGACTTCTATCCTTCATGGCAAAATGGTTTTGAATCAATTCAAAGAACAAAAGAGGATTTTATTAGTTTAGGGGCATTTATTGACAAAAAACTTGTAGGATATTGTGTTTTTGAACCCAATTCAGGCGATATTACACAAATCGCCGTTGATAAGCCTTTCAGAAGAAAAGGAATTGCTTCGTTATTACTTCATGAAATAAGCAAACTAAATAAGATTGCAAAAACAAAATTATTAAACACGGATATTTCATGTACTGCGATTGTGGATTTTCTAAAGGCGAAAAATGTTGAGATTGTAGGAAAACAATTTGAGATGATAAAGGAGATGTAATCGGCATGCAATTGCCTGCCGGCTTTCAATACAACTATCAAAAATTAAAACCATGAAAACAAAATTAGTAATCCTATTTTTATTATTGCTCCCAATAGTAGACTTATTTTTTGCATGTTGTCCTTGTGATGTCACAACGAAGCATGTGAAATATTCACACAAAACATTATCTTTAAAAAACCTGGACAATAGCGGAGAGAACGCTATTGAATCAGAAGCTTCAGAACTTAATAAAAATGCTTATGGTATCAGGCTTTATTTGGCAAGAGAAAAGAATACTATTGCTCAAAACATAAAACAAATAAATTCTATCTTTATCCAATCAGCCTATGCTACAAGTTGTGAATGTCCGCCCGAATACATTTTTTCTGCAAGTGATAGTATCATATCAATCAAAATATTTACATTGAACAATTTTGATAATCAGCATTTTGAAAATTCAGATATTACCGATTATTTTAGAATAGCACACACGTATTCCAGTGTTAAAGATCACTTAACAAGCATCCACTACACTTATGAGTATGACATTCAAGAACTTACGGAAAAAACATTAGAAATTGATTTATTACTCATGATCGCTCCTGAGATAAATAGTAATCATCAATTTAAGATTCAGATTGCATTATCAGACGGACGTGTTTTAGAACAACAAACCAGAGAAGTAAAACTATTATGACACGTAAATTATTTTTTATATTTTTCTTATTTGGAGTTTTGTCATATAATTCTTTCGGGCAGGACTCTCTGGCTTACAAATCCAAATGGCAAGCTAAAGTTCTGGTTGGAACAAATGTTCCAATAACAAAACTGCTACAAGGTACTGATATCGATTATCTATTCCAATATGACGACCATTCATATTACTGGCAAATATCCTTGTCATATTTTTTTCATAAACACTGGGGTATAGAATTTAACTACCAGGCAGGAACTTCTAACAGCCTCAGAGAAACTGCTGAGAATAAAACTATTACAAAAAGAGCTGATGATTTTATCTCAAGCATGCAATCAGAATATGGTGATAAATATTATGTTCATTCGGGGACAGCTGGCATGTATGATGATTCTAATTTTTACAGCGGAGACATTGAGCGAATATATATAGGTACAATTTATCGATTTGAGACAAACAAATTTTATGTATACCCTAAATTTTCAATTGGAATAACTTCTTTCTACACCGATTGGGGTAGAGCTGATTTGAAAGAAAAAAATTCAAATAAAGAATACCGGGTTTCATATTCAAGTGGAAAAACACCTAATGAGTATTTTACATTTGCCCCATCTATGTCCTTTGGGTACAAAGTATGTAACCGACTCTATATTAATGCCGACATTATGCTTTCATACTACAAAACAAACATTGTATATGAAAAAAAATTTACAAATTTGTATACAAAAGAAAGTATCACCGAATATTTTGATTATAAAAAGAATATTTTCACGTTAAGCATGGGAGCAGGATTAATATTTGTGATACATTAAAACCTGCACTCAACTGATTGTTTGCTTTTAGATAAATTAGAATTCTAAATACACAATGAGTATAGAAAATTCAGAAGAAAAGAACGTTAATCCCAGGAAATCAATATATGCATTCTTACTCTCAATAATAATGCCCGGACTAGGACAACTTTATAACGGACAACTTAGAAAAGCATTATTTTTTTCACTTGGCATACTGTTATTTTCAATCAGTATCAGCATACTTGATCTTAAAGTTTATTTTTGGATATATGCTATAGCATTAGCCATAGTTGTGATATTACGATTACTTATTGCCATAGAAGCAATTATTACTGCAAATAGGAGTAAAGAATACGAGTCAAAAAGTTACAATAAATGGTATGTTTATTTGCTTTCGGTAGTAATAGGGTATTTTGCTGTTTCTTTGCTTGAACGTATAGCAGATGAGACACGATACATAATATCGGTCGTAAAGTCCGACTCTGGATTTCCAACTATTTCTTTAGGAGATCATATATTGGGTGATTATGGTTTTTATAATTCTCAGGAACCAGCTTACGGAGATTTGGTCATATTCTCAATGCCCAATGGAGAAAGATATATTTATCGAATAATTGGAATGCCCAATGACACGTTGAGCGTAGAAAATCAATTAGTTAAGTATAACAACAAAGAAATGCCTTCTAAGTTAATATCCACATTATTTTATGATGAATATGAAATGGAAGAATTCATTGAAACTTTACCAAATGGAGTTAAATACAAATTCGTAAGAAGTAAAACGCCCCTTTTTCGGGGGAATGACACATTCGAAGGAATAATTGTCCCTGATGATTCTTATTTCTTATTAGGAGACAATCGTGATTTTTCATTCGATAGCCGATATATTGGATTTATACAAAGAGAGCAAATACAAGGGAAAGTATTATCAATATATTTCAGCAAAGATCTGAAAAGGATAAATGAACGTTTCTAAGTACATGAGAAAAATCTGATATAGAAATCATCCTCTATAAAAAATAGATAGGAATTTCATTGATAATCAAAACTTTTTACTGATATAAGCAGACAAAATGATCTTAAAAGATGAAAAATCTTCTAATAGTAATAGTAGGATTTGCATTACTTCTGGCAAGTAATTATTGGGGACATATTCATCCTCCTTTTTCAGTTTTCTGGACTCTTGTTTTACTTGGCTTAATAATTGTCGCCGTCATTTTAGCTATTGCATACAACTTTATAAAACAGAATAACAGTAACCGAATTAGGAGCAAATAAAAAATAAAAACAAATATGAAGAAACTATTCCTTTTTTACACAGTATTATTTATCTCATTAACAGCATTCGGACAAACGGATTCGCCGGCTTTTAACGAGTTATATACCCAGCTTCAAGAATTACAAAACAAATATCGCAAAAGTTACAAAGAAAAAAATTTCAAACAAACCATATTACTTCTCAAGGAAGAGATTGCTTTAACAGAAAAAGTTGAATTATCAGATGCAGAAATTGCCGACTACCAACCATCAATTAATAGTTTCAAAGCAAGCGCATACTATAATTTAGCATGTTCTTACTCTCTGCTTAATCAAAAGGAACAAGCAATAAGTGCCTTTGAAAAAGCAATTGAACTTGGTTATTCAGAATATCAGCATGTGAAAGTAGACCGTGATCTGAATAATATTCGCAAAGAAAAGAATTTTATTGCCTTAATGGATAAAATGAAACAATCCGACAAACTTTTTATCCTTCAAAGTTCAGGTAACTATAAACAGGAAAACACAGATTCATTGCCTGAATTTATCTATCAATCTGACAACAATGAGAATCTGAAAGAGGTTAAAAAATATTTTAACCTTGATTCTATTGCAGGCAATGGTGATGAAATCACAAAAATCATAAACCTATTGCTTTTTGTAACTAAAAGTATCAAATATGACGGTTCAAATTGGGCATTATGCGAATTTGATGCTATTGACTTTTACAATTATCACAAAGCAACCGGAAAGGGAATAAATTGCAGACACAAAGCCATGACATTGAATGAAATGTATCTTGCCATGGGATTCAAATCCCGCTATGTAACCTGTATGCCCAAAGACCAAAATGATCCTGATTGCCACGTTATTACTTCTGTTTATTCTGAAACCTTGAAAAAATGGCTTTGGATGGACCCTTCACATGGCATATATGTAACTGATGAGAACAATAACCTACTAAGTATTAGCGAAGTAAGAGAACGACTAAAAAACGATAAGCCACTCGCATTGAATAAAGAAACAAACAGAAAAAAAGATTGGTATCTGGATTATTACATGGCCAAGAATTTGTATTGTCTTCAATGTACGAATATCAGCCGGTTTAATACAGAAAGCAGGTATAGGGACAGAGCTGGTGACCTGTTATATATTTCGTTAATACCTGTTGATTACAATGAAGAAAACCGGTATTTGAAAGGAAGTGTAATTACTCATAATCCAGACTATTTCTGGGAGATCTCTGAAAAATAACATGGAACATTGAATCACCAAAACAGTATAACCCAAAGACTTGCCGGAAA
Organism: Bacteroidales bacterium; assembly: GCA_031553775.1. Taxonomy (GTDB): domain Bacteria; phylum Bacteroidota; class Bacteroidia; order Bacteroidales; family Azobacteroidaceae; genus JAISFI01. The sequence goes on along the minus strand of JAVBLA010000003.1, from coordinate 7,992 downwards.
TCCGTATAAATAATAACATCTTTAATAAAAATACAATACCATGGAACAATTCAAAAAAAAACAAACAAGGTTATAGGAATCAGTAAGTATTCAAAAAACAAGGTATTTCAGAAGAACCTGATGTTGAAAAAATGCGGAAAATTATTATTCCTATGCTTATGTGCAGTATCAATATTTTCCTCCTGCAAAAGAGAAATAAGATATCAAGGTTCAGATTTTATCAATAATTCATACCTCTACCCCTGTATTTCATTTACTAAAGATCCTCACTTAAAATTTCAAATAAATATTTCAATAATGAAAGCTGTTTTGAATAATTGGCACAATTTTTGTGTATACAATACACGTATATTTAGGCATTCAATATCCTAAATACAAGGGAAATTATAATTAATGATGGCAATATATGGATAATAAGATAGGAAGAACACCCTGCCAAAGTTCCGATTCCTACAACAGGCAAATTCTTTTATACGAAAATAAACCTCTTGATTCCGGCAAGAATACGTATTCTTTCAGTATAGTATCTCCCGGAATATATCAAAACGAAATGCTTCCTTCCAAACAGAGTCTTTTGAATCCATTTCCGGATAGTTCTCAGGAAACAATTCTGAGATTAGGTGGAATTGACGATGATTCCGATGGTTTGGGTCAAATGGCTCCCGTATCCGACGGATGGCTTATGATATTTTCTCTGTCCTTATTCTATTTTCTGTTTCTTATCCGAAAAAAAATGAACAAGCGATTCTTTTCTTTCAAAAAACAATTATTTGTTATGGGCACACTGCTGATATTTTCTCTCAGTCTGCAAGCTCAAAATGTAAGCATCTCCATAACGAATCCCGATCCGTTTGTTAAATGGGCAGAAAACGAATACATTGTTACTGTTAACAACAATACCTCAACAACATTCTCGAACAACACGCTGACGGTTACTTTATCATCATTTCTGAGAGCTGCTAAAACTGCTGTGGGTGCTACCCGTACGGGAAGTAGTAACTTAACTCCCACTTTCAGTATTTCGTCTATCGCTCCCGGAACATCGGAAGTCAGGATCAAACTAACAAATACCGCATCCGCAGGGAACCTCAGCAACGAACAGGTAACATTCAAGCTCACGGGAACCGATTTATCCGGAGTAAATACCGTGAGTTCGGTGACTATCAATGCCATAACAAACTTCAAAATACCCTTGCTACAATTTGCCTCCTCTCCTTCCAATAATATTATTATGCCCGGCGTAGAACACGTGCAGGAATGGGAAATCGAACAGAGAACTAACGGAGCTTATGTACAAAACCTGAAAATGGGTATTGAATATACTACCAATGCCAACAGGGAAGGGGTAAAGTTTCAAAAAATAGAGATCTATACATCTGATAATACCTGGGAATCTTTAGATTTATCTGCTATTAACTTTGTAAAATCAGGAGGAGTTGGTTATTCTTACATCCTGGATGAATCTGTCATACGAAAAGCATATCCTACCGGCAAACTGGAATTCGGGAAAATATTGAAAATCAGAGAAACAATGATTTATACAACTTGTACCAGCCTGGGAAAAGAGATCTATACAATGGTTTACGGAAATAAAATTTATGATGCCAGCCAAGGCACCCAATCAACTAACTGGTGTCAGGCTGCTGAAGGGACAAGCGTGACCATTACCAAACAGGCAGAAGTGCCCGGATATTCCCCGGATGCCCAATGCCTGAAAATAACTTATCCAACAAGCAGCAACGAAAACGGTGTTGTGTATTTCAAACTATCGAATCTGGATAATAATATCGGAAACCTGATGTACAAGGTATCTGTTATTGTATACAATGAAAGGGGAAAATACACATATGGGAATGACCAATATGAATACCGGACAGCTTATTTCACAGATAATGCTCAAAATAAAATAGGCAATGCTCCCGCCATCGTACTTAAAGATATAATAGACGGCACCGGATACCACAGATGGGAAACCAGCTTTGAAAATGTAAATAGCAGTAATATCGACCTGATCTCTGCATATAATGGACTGGCAGATTTGAACGGGGATGGTATTTACGACGACCTCCCTCCCGGAAAAGATGTGTACCTGGCTGTGGAATGGAATGTTAATTTCAGCAAACAAAGCCTGACGGATTGTAATGATTTTGCTCTGTATGAAACTTATCGTTATGGAAATTTCACCTACACCGATGTTTGCGGAAAGAAAAACACATTCTCCAGGGGTGTCGGAGAAACCAATTCAACCCTTGCTTTCACCGGAAGGATTCGTTTTCCAATGGATGTAGATTCTTTAAAAAACACTTTTTCCATCTCATTGGCCCCGGAAAATGTAAAAGCAGGCGATCTTGCCGTCCTCACCCTCACCACTACGGAAAATTACTCCACAGGATGGGCTTTCAATCATCCCGATTTTGAATACTATGGCTATATTACGATACCGGATGGTTTTATTTTCGATAAGAACAATACAAACCACTACCTGAAATTTAAGAATCCGGGATATGCCGTAGAAAGTATCGACAAATCCAATATCACAATCATGGATGGAACAAATTCCGGAAAAAAACTGAAAGTCAAATTGCCCCGGGCTGTTACAGGAACAAGTATTGTCTATGAGATCAAAATGAGCGCTACTTCCGAAAAAGCAACCAATAAAGAGGCCATATTCCGGCATACGTTTACCATACCGGGAAATGACCCTGTTCCCTACGGATGCGGAATAATGCCGGTCAATTACCAACAGATAGAAACCTATCAAAATATGACATTGGAGTCTTTCAAAGCAGAACGCACTACCTTCGGATGGAGCGACGAAAGTATGTCTCACCGGATTACCGAAACCGAGGTGAATGCCGGAACATTCAAAGTGAGAAGAGATGTCGCAGGTCCTTACGACAACATCCAAATGACCGGGAAAATCACCATATCCGAAGGATTTGATCCCGGAAATAAAGATTTATGGGCTGTAGTCAGTTATGAAGGTGCCGACAATGCGGCAAACTATTATTTCAATAATCTCAGCGCTACGCTGACCTATAACAGCAACCAGCCAATACAAGTCAATGCTCAGGATTTTTTCAAAGATTTCTATATAAATGACGGGATCCCCACTCACTCCCTGAAACTAAAAATAACTCCTTATCTCAGTTCCACGATTCCAACGCTGAAACCAGGCGATGTATTGTATGTTACATTTTATACCCAAACCGTGGAAGAATCGTTACCGACATCGCTCAGAATCATTCCACAGTTTTCCATGCAGGCCTATATCGATGATAGTTCTTATGATCCCGAAAAAAACAAACTGGCTAACAATTTTTATCTGGCTGACTACAAAATGGATAGGTTGTACGCAAAATCAAACTTCGGAGAAACATTCAATACCAATGGTCCTAAAGTCATCAATGCCATAGCCCTGATACCTGCCGTAGCTATCAACGGCACTGAAATTTTTCCTAATGAATTCCGGCCGAACGATAAAATCAATCAATATACAATTGTAGCGAATTCTCTCGTAAAAGTCTCCAAAATGCAACTACAGGAACGAATTTCCGGAAAGACTGTACAATTAACAGAAGGTAGCGACTATACGATTCATTACGACGATTGTTCCACTACTATCATTATTACACCTACCGGCGTCAAAGCCTACGGAGAAGGCTGGAGTAACACCTATCAGCTGATCATGATAACAGGAGAATTAATAAGCTACAATACGACCGGGAACAGATATGGAGTCTCGGTCGATGTATCCGCCAATGTAGACTTCTACCCCTCCTCTGAGGCGCCTGTTGTTAATAAAAACCTGATATTGACGGGAAATGCATTGGATAAGTCCTGGTATTTTACTGTTTCCGATTATAAGTATACCATATCTTCTTCAAAGTCAGATAGCTATCCCATGGGAAATGAAGCTTCCTGGCCATTGAATATCATTAACCAGAGTATTTGGGGCAGTACTAGTGTCAACCAGGACCCAATCCTTCCAAACAGTTGGCTATCGGTGGAATTTCCCGCCGGAACACTTCTGAATCTCTCACTCTGGGATGGAAATACAAAAGTCGGCGACCTTACAAAATATGACGAAGGTAAATACTGGATCGATATGGGAAACGCAGAAATTCCTACCAATAAAATATACACCCTGAAAACCAATTATGCAGAATGTAAAAACAAAGTAAACCTCATTGTTAGCTACGGTTCCTATAGGGGAGATATCAAAATAACGAACCCATGGGTAGGATTTGATTTCAATTCGGATGCCTATTCTCATACGATGGGAACATCGAAAGTTTGCCGCTCGGTGACTAAACAACTGAGTCTCACTCCGTCCATTTCAGAATTCACAACCGGGCTGGCTAATCCTATTCCCGACAAACCGGATGGTAAATACGATTTTTGCACGAAACATACATTCACAGCCATGTTCAGTAATAGTATGGAGTCGGAAATCACCAACCTGGGACTAAAACTAACAATACCCGATGGGATGGTTTGGGATGGAAATACACCACAATGGCAACAAGGAGCCAAAAATTATACAGATATCTCCGGAATAGCTTCAATCAACGGAAATATATTGACCATACCAGTCGACGGCATATTGGAAGGCTACATCTCAGGAAATGCAAATCCCAATGCCCATATCAACGTTCAATTCAATCTGGAAGCAAATTGCGGATTTGTAACAGGAAGCGTCATTGCTGCCGATTTTTATGGCACCAGTGCCTGTGGAGCGCAATTATCCAAGCATTCGGTTTCTCCCGTATTCAGCATATATGGAGACCTGTCTTCCTTACCGGAAGTACGGATATTGAATATGAAAATCAACGGTACGAATATTCAGGCATCCGGTGCCGTGCCTGTACCCATACAATACCGTTCAAATGCAGATAACGGACAAGTTATTATTAACGCAGACCTGTATTATACCGACAAAATGAAATGGCATGAAATTTATGTGTATGTAGACATACCGGAAAATATGGAAATGGATCCGGACAGTTACCTGGAATTTCCGAATATCATGAACCGGGTATACTTCACGAAGAGCGGAACCCGGCTGATTGCCAATATCGCAGAGCCGACATATCTTCCGCAGAACGGTAGCATCAGCATTACATTGAACCCTACCCAACCAACCGACTGGGACTGTTCGATTAAAGACATATACATTTCCACCTTAGCGGCAACTGACTTAGGCTGTGAGAATAAAGAACCATGCAGCATCCCAGTGGAACTCGATAAAAAAGGTGGACAATTCCAGATGATCAAGGAAGACTTATTACTGGATCATGTTTCGATTACCGGAAGTTTTGAGTCGGACACGAGCGAATCGATAACCGTATCCGGCACATTGACCAGAACACCAGGTTCTGCAATCAACAATGTAGTTATATCACTATACCTGGATAACGATGATAATGATATTTATTCGGCGGGAGACACTCCCATTTCCGGAACATCTCAAACAATAAGCTTCAATGAAGGAGATGTAAAAAACTTTGTATTGAATTTTTCCGTCGAATCAGACAATATCTGCCGGCTGATGCTTGTTGCGTCAAGGAATGATAATCCTTATATCTGTTCCGATCTGTCAGATAAACCGGAAAGCATTGAATATACGACCACCCCTGTAGCCGCTATTTGCCAGGGAGACCAAGACGGGGTATTTGTCGGAACCGAAAGCATAATAGGATATGCATATTACTGGAATACTCCCGAATATGGGAATTTAATACCCATCGGAAACGGATCCAATGCCATCTATACCTCTGATGAAGTTCCATATGGGCAAAAAGTAATTTTACAATTAACAGTAAACCGTTCCGGAGGCTGTTTTGTCAATTCAGAAACCCAGGTAACCATTACACCTTCCGAAAGCACATGGACAGGAAAAGGAAATCCTAACGACTGGCATGACTATAAAAACTGGGATAACGGCGTGCCCGGATTATGTACGGATATTATCGTCGAATCCGGTGCGCTCAACAATAACTATCCGGTACTGCAAGATGTTGCTAACGAATGCCACGAGGTCTATTTCAAATTCGGAGGAGAAATTGCCAGAACCAACTATCTGACTTATTACAGCGCCAAAGTTGACCTGACTGTGGTTCGCGACCGTTGGTATATGTTATCCGCTCCCCTGCAAAACATGTATTCCGGCGATTACTGGCTGGCTCCGTTGGGCATACTCAAAGGAGAAGAAGACTATAAAAGGCACGATCCGGTGGTATATATGCAACAATATCAAACAACCAATCCGCAGAAACCCGATATTATCGCAGGTGCCGGACAATGGTCCAAATCGTTCAACACACTCAAAGTCCCGTTGAAAGCCGGGATAGGTTTCCTTACCGGAATCGACGGTGCTGGGAGTGACCAAACATTCTATTTTCCCCGCCCGGAAACCGAATATGAATATTTCAACAAGAAAGCGCCTTACAACCCCATGGATGTCTGGGACCGGAATTTGGAAAGGTACACGGATAATAGTGGGAACATGATAGGAAGTCTTTTTTATGGCCATGGAAATTATCCCGGCTATAAAGATCTTTATCCGGAAACGACAAAACTTGTTACTGGCAGAGATGGAAATTTAACTTTAACCGGAGTAACCGACCAAAGCGGATATACCACCATCCTGGTAGGTAACCCTTTAATGTCTCATCTCGATTTTAAGAAGTTTGCCGGCCTGAATCCCGGAATCATGCCCGACCGCTATTATTTATGGAACGGAACCTCTTTCGATGCTTTTCTCACAGGTACCAATAACGGAGATATCAACACCAACAGCTGGATTTCCGGTAGCGAACTGATTGCCCCTATGCAATCCTTTATTGTACAGAAAACAGATCCGTCTGCACAGATATCGGAATTTTCTATCACCCAGGAGATGTCGGTTACCGGAGGAGGAAGCACTTTAAGAAGTTTCAGAATATCGGATGTTTTTAATGTGGAACTTCAACGGAACGGGCAACGGCAAAGCGGAATCACGTTAATATACAGTCCCGGAATCAGTAATCGTTTCAAAGAAGACAAAGATGTTCCGGCTATGTTCTCCGAAACGGATAAAGAACCGGCTGTACTGTATTCTTTAGCCGATAATCACGCAACCTTCATACGGACTCTCGGAGACCTGGGCGAACCTATCGCACTAGCCATCCGGACTACAAAAAAAGGAGAACTGACATTAAAACTAAATAATCCGGTAGCCATAGACGACCCTATTTATCTGGAAGACCGTTTTTCAGGACAGAGAATCGACCTTACCAAAGAAACCTATACTTTTAATAATACTTCAGGAGATATCGATGGACGTTTCTACCTGTACGTTGCCAACGAAACAACCGGTATTCAGGAAAAGAAAATATCAGATAGCGGAATTTCAATCTATGCGGACCTGGGAATGCTGTATACGGCCAGCCAGATAGACGATCCTATCCGCAGTGTGGAGGTAGCCGGTATTCAGGGACAAATCCTGATGAAAAAGGATCAGTTAAATCAGTCTCAGATTTCTTTCCCTTTGCCGGAAAAACAAAAAATAGTGATCGTCAGAGTGCATACGGAAAAATATATGCGGACGGAAAAAATATTGATTAAATAAACGGCCTATGAGAGAAATATTCAATCAAACCGCCCCCTCATAGATCCGACGGGCATCATCCATATTTAATTTCTGCAAGGCACCGAAACTACCGCCGGTATTCCGGTCCAAAGATTGCACTAAGGTATCGATATCTTCTTCCTTAGCCCCCAATTCTTTAAAACTAACCGGCAACCCGATAGAAGAAAAAAATATTTTCATAGCAGCAATCCCCCGGGATGCCATCTCCCGTTTATTTCCCGAATCGGGAACATTCCAAACCTTAACGGCAAACCGGGCAAAAATATCCAGGTTGGCATCTTTTACATACGAGGCCCAGGCGGGGAACATCACTGCCAATCCTGCTCCGTGCGCCACATTGTATAAAGCACTCAGTTCAT
>JAVBLA010000017.1:0-74931 GCA_031553775.1 Bacteroidales bacterium | reverse complement strand
ATTCAAAGGGAATAAAACTCTGATTGAAACCGTCGGAAAAGAAATAGATGAAGCATTTATCAAAGACTTGCTGACTATCAGTTTATCTCCCGAGGCGATTAAAAAACACAACGACATTAAAATTGTCTATACTCCTATTCACGGAACCGGAATTAAATTGGTACCGGATGCTCTCCGTGCCATGGGTTTCACCAATATCATCCATGTACCGGAACAAGATGTGATCAGTGGTAATTTCCCGACTGTAGTTTCTCCGAATCCGGAAGAACCGGCTGCTTTGGAAATGGCCGTCAAACGGGCACAGGAAACCGGAGCCGAACTGGTAATGGCTACCGACCCGGACGCCGACCGTGTGGGAGCTGCCATCCGCAATGACCAGGGAGAATTTATCCTCGTTAATGGGAACCAGACTGTAATGTTATTCGTCTATTACCTGATTACCCGCTGGAAAGAACTGGGTAAGTTGAAAGGGAACGAGTATATCATTAAAACCATTGTAACCACCGAACTCATCAAAACCATTGCCGAACGGAATAAGGTAGAGATGTACGACTGTTATACCGGTTTCAAATGGATTGCAGCCATCATGCATGAAAACGAAGGAAAGAAAAGTTACATCGGCGGCGGAGAAGAAAGCTATGGCTTCCTGGCTGAAGATTTTGTCCGTGACAAAGACTCTGTTTCCGCCTGTATGTTGCTGGCCGAAATTGCTGCGTGGGCCAAATCGAACGGAAAAACCATGTATCAGTTATTGCAGGACATTTATGTGGAATACGGATTTTCAAAGGAAAAAGGTATTTCTGTCGTGAAAAAAGGAAAATTGGGTGCAGAAGAGATCGAAGCCATGATGAAAAACTACCGGGAAAATCCGATTCAGGAAATTGCAGGTTCCAAGGTAACATTAATCAAGGATTTCGCCAAGCTAATAGCTTTTGATCTTGTTGAAAATGAGAAAATTACATTAGACATGCCTACCACATCTAATGTTCTCCAATATTTTACGGAAGATCATACTAAAATTTCCATCCGTCCCTCAGGAACAGAACCAAAGATTAAGTTCTACATTGAGATGCTTAGTAATGTGTCTTCCAGGGAAGAATTAGCTGCGGCGGAAATTGCTGCGGAAGCTAAATTGGCGGAAATCAGGAAATCTTTGGGAATTTGATTAGTAATTGATCGAGAATATATTTGAAAGGGGCTGTAAAGCCCCTTTTCTTTTATCTGATTTTGGAAATTTATCTCAAACCAAAAATTATTTAAATATTCTGCAATCGGTTTGACTTTATTATTATGGTTTTATTTGAACATCTTGACAGGAGGATACTCATACAATAAAATCAACGAACCATTACTTTTTTCTCATTGACAATATAAATACCTTTCGGCAATGAGAGAGTCGTAGTTCCCGGAGCTACCACCTGACGGAAGATATTTACTCCGTACACTGTATAAACAGATACCTCTTGTTGTTCGCTGCAGAAAAGCGTTAATTCTCCGGATGCTACAGAGAAAGCTCTTAAAATATCTTGCGTTTCAGTCACATCTGTAGCAGTATGCATTTTCGGCAAAAGATAAGCACTCAATACGCCGCTAAAAGCAGTCAGGTTTTTCGTTTCCGTAGTTCCGGTAAAAGTTACTGCTCCCCTGGTACGTCCGAATGCAATCAACAGATTATCTACAAGCGTAGCGGTATACGATGTGGGAGTACTTCCTTTTAACAGGTAGAACGGAGCAGACATGGCTGTAAGATCGAGACCAAAAGAAACAAGGACCATTCCGGCACTCATGTCGTAACCTACAGCCTGCACTTTTTGTCCGTATACAAATGTCTGGCTGATCTCGCTGATACCAGTAGGGGTAACGATGGTTTCCACACCGGATTGGTAAGGACCGGCAGTGGCATCCAGACCGATAATGAATCCCCGGAGCGTTTTACCCTGGGTAGTGGTATTAGTGAGCAATTTATCACCGGAAGCGCTGGCGATATGGCCGGTAAAAGAACCACAGGCGTAGACGGAAGAATCGTCCGCATCGATCGAAGCAATCTTCAGTCTCCCTCCCTGAGCCGCATCCGAAGGAAGCCCGATAAAATGTTTGGCCCATACTACAGAAGCATCCTGAACAGACACTTTGGTAATAAATGCGTCCACTTTGTCAGTAGGAGTCATAGAATAACTTCCCAGTGATATCCGGTCACTGCCATCACCCGTTAAGTTTCCCAACAGATAAAGATAACCTTTGCTGTAACAAATACTTTTAACAGACTCGAATGTAGTTTGTCCGGAAGTCCGCAAATTCCAGATATGGCTACCTGATGCGGACAATTTTACCAAAAACAGATCACCTGTTGAGATTTGCGTATCTCCGTTCCATCCTTCGGCATTGTGTGGAGAGAACACTTCCGTTCCAAAAGTAATCGGTTTCACATAAGTTCCTCCCAGATAGAGGTTTCCGTTTTCGTCTTCGGCCAGGTCATAAAATGAAAAACCATCGGGAACGTCTTTGGATTTGCCGTCAACCTGAATAGGATCTATATTCACTGGGATAATCTTCGTCCATTCGATTTTTCCTTCATTGTCTATTTTCACGAATACACCCTGATATGCCCAAAGATCGGGATACTCCCAATTGACATCAGTTACACTACCTTTATTATCTACCAAACGGAGAAGGATATTATTCCCGTTTTCATTCCGGTTGGTGTGCCTGACTTTTAAAGCAAGGAATGCACCGCCGTCCTTTGTCGGAGTAACTGCGCTATTGCCCGTGGCCACATCTCCCATAGAACTGGTTACCTGCCATTGAAAACTACCGTTTTTATTCAATTTGTAAAGATACAGGTTGGAATTACTGGAAGTGGCCGTGTTAGGGGCTCCTGCAGGGGTTTCCACATCCTGTGTATTTCCGGTAGAGGATACCCATTGGTAATGTGCTGTCAGGGTAGATTCTTTTGAAGAAAAGTTCCCGAATACAAAAACATCGTTGTCCATATTTTTCTTTACGACTCCCGGAGTAGTTGTCATAGACGATTCACTGTTGCTGTATGCAGCCCATTGAAATACCGGACTTTCATCAGCAACAATATTGTGCAAAGAGAAAAATGCAACCAATAAAATAAGTAAATTCTTTTTCATTTCTATAGTAAATTAAATTCATAAATATATAGAGCAACTTTATGAAAAAACCACATAAAGTACAGGTATCAGCATCCCTGCCAGCAATAACCATTTCCCTCTTCCGGAAATGCCGTATTTTCCTTTCACAATCAATAATCCGGATAATGCAAAAAAGATCAGGGAAGCTGCAAAAAGGTCGGCCATAATGCTCCAGCCTTTCACCTTGTTATAATGTAATTTATTGATCCAGTAAACCAATGCCCGTTTACTATGTTTCTCGTAATCCACATGGCCGGTAGAAACATTGTAGACCCCTACCCCGCCTTCCAACATCAGCCGGAAATGATCTTCATCTATGGAAAAGACTTTTTTCAGTTCCGGAAGATCTTTTTTCTCCTTCCACAAAACGGTAAGCTCCTCTCCGGAAAGATGTTGCGGCAGCAATACACTTCCCTCTTTCGTTTTGAAAGCAGGATCTTTGCCTTTCATGTGATTCAGCAATATGCCCGAAACCGCATAAACCAAGCAGATACCCACCATCAGGAACCCCAGGTCCCGATGATAAAAACGAAGCTTTCTGACGATATTCTGCTTATTGAAGAACTTCATAATTCTCACCATCCATGTAATAGATGGAATAATAGTCTTTTCCCAGTTCCTTCATAGCATTACGCATCTCGCTGATATTGTTCAATTCGGCCTGGCAGCTTTCGGCAGAACCAGTCTCCTTTAGTTTCTTTTCATTGAGATCTTTTTCCATCTGGTCTATGTACTCCTGACTCAGGCGGCGTTCTTTCAGAATACCGATAATAGCCAGTTTAGATCCTACCAGCTCCCGGTTAAAACCTCCGATCTCACCTTTTGCTTCCACCCTGAATGAGGTTTTCTGGCTCTCTCCCACAATAAAGCAGCGTTTACCGGAATGCTTGCAGGTATGGGTTACATATCCAACTACTTTCAATGATTTATCCACTTCCTTGTCGGCAATTTTAAGAAGGCTGTCCAACTCAAATGTCGGAATAGTTACCTCTGTAATTTCCGTTTCCTGAGTTTGTGTTTGTTCTTCCCTGTTCTTATTATTACAGGAAATGACTGAGAGCAAAAAAAGTGCCGCGATAAAATAATTCTTCATATTAATTGATAATTGAAAATTGAAAAATAAGAATAAAAAAATGCATTCTTCATTCTAGTTATTTATTTTTTTAATAAAATGGCAGCCAGGATTCCCGGGATTCCAAAAAAGAGAGTCCACACAGATACCAGGACTTTTTCTTTTCCGGTTCGACGGGGCAGGAAAAAAGCCAGGATTGCCAGAATTATATTTAATATACAGGCAATATATCCGGTATAATGCCAGTATGGCCTGATATACTTGCTGTTCCCGTCTTCAAATGTCAGGTAAAATGGAAAAAGGACCGAGGAAACTTTTTCCCATTTATCCGGAGATTTTTCCACGTGATATTCTGCCAGCCGTTTCAGGCTTTCCTGTTCCAATCCGAAATAATCTTTTCCTTTCTCTGTAGTGACACTGACTGTCCAATAGAGCATATTGCCCATAAGAGACAGCTGGTCTTTCTTCAGATTCAAAGGTTCGATTTCCAAAGGAAGCAATTGATATTTCCCGGCGTCGCCTTCAACGATATATACTTTTCCGGCATGGTCGAACAAGAACCCGTAAAACCGCTTATCGGCAACTTCCAGCATAGAGAAATGGACGATATTCGTTTTTTCGCCAATGTGGGTATTTCTCACGAACGGACGGCCGTTTACCATTTTGATATGGTAAAGTTCTCCTCGATTATCCAATGTAAAATAACCCTCATCGTAGGGTTTGCGGGGATTCATGTTACCGGACGACCACTGAGCGGGAAAAACAAATCCTTCTTTCAGTAAAGCATCCTGAAATTCTTTGCTTTTAGCGGCATTTACCTGATTGGAAAGTACATCGATAAACTGAATATCGTTTTTCAACCGAAAAACATCTCCCGGAGATTCAAAGCCGGCTCTTTTAGGCATGGATTCGTACATAATGTATAATCCTGTATGGGGACTGCCTATTTCTTCCGGAGTAAACCGGAAAATTACATTTCCGGCACGGATTTTCTGGACGGTTATCTCATGATGATCTATACTGTCCGGAAGAGTTCCATTCGAAAGTAATTGCCTGTGATTCAAGAGAGGGAGTAGTGAATCGGCCTCTTCTTTTCCATAGACCGTTCCTGAACTGATCGCTTTCATCGGAACTTCTTTACTTTTGTAATCAATGATACACAGCTCTTTCAAGATGGAACTGTAATATATAAAAGGATAATGTTCCGGCTCTACAGTGGCTTTTTTCACTAAAGCAGGAATTGCCCATGTTCCTATTAAAGTGAGGAACAATAAGATTAGATAGTAGCCGGAAGTTTTATAGAATTTCATAAAAAATTGAAAATTGAGAATTGAGAATTGAAAATGATTACTGGATGCCGTCTTTGAAGCGGGATGCGGAATAAAACGGGAAAGTAAAAACGAGTATCAACCACACTGTCAGAACTGGGATAAACGGTTCATATCCACCGGAGAGTGCGTGAATAAATAAAAACGACAATCCGCAAACAGCGGCAATCCCGTTAATAATGCGCTGGTTCCAGGCCGGTTCCAGGCAAATCCAGGCAGTCAACAGGTAAGCCGTCCATCCGGAAAGAAACCAGGGAAGCATGGTTGCAAAAGCAATACTGATGAATTCGGGTGGATAATACAGCTTCAATCCCGATAATACACAAACCGCCGTCAGTATATACAGGATTGAAAGTACCATCAAGCCATATAGAAGCATAGAAGATAAAATACAGGATTCCTTCATAGGGAGGTGAAAAGTCAGCTTCAGCCGTTTGTTCTGCATTTCAGGAATATACTGTGCCAATGAAACAAGCACTGCCGCCAACAGCGGTAACCACTTCATCCCTGCAGGAAACAGAGGGAAATCTTTCATAATAACTGCCTCCCAGGTATTCACAGCTCCATTGACCCTGAAAGACTGCGAAGTTGAAATAAAAATATAGGCAATAAAACAGCTGAAAACCAAGAACATTAATCCGGTAACCCGCCATGTTTTGATCCATTCTTTATAAAAAATCGCTCGATACATCATAATTTCAATATTTTCCGGTTAAGCCGATAAAAGCATCTTCCAGGGTTAGTTTTTCCACTTTTATATCTTCCGCACCATAGGTTTTCAACAAGGAGGATATTTCTTCAGATGAAGCAAAAGAATAGGTTTCCCATTGAGTACCAGTTTTTCCCGTATTCCATAAACGTTCGTCGGCAATCACTTGTATTCCAGAAAAAGCAAACCGGTATCTACGGAAGTTTTCTAAAATATAGGCAGTGGGCTTGTGTAGCAGGATACGTCCGTAATCTAATATCATACATTCATCGATCAGCATTTCCATATCCTGTATGATGTGAGAAGTGAGAAAAACCGTATGATTGCCGTCAGAAGCATACTCTTTCAGGTATTCTACAAAAAGCCGCCGGTAACCGGGATCCAGTCCCATGGAAAAGTCGTCGAGAATCAGCAATTCCGGGTTTTGGGCAAATAAAAGTCCCAGGGTAACCTGCGAACGCTGTCCGCACGACATCGTACTTATTTTTTGCTTCGGGCTGACCTGCAGCTTTTTCAGCAATTCATAATAAGCATCTTTCTTCCAATTAGGAAAGAAATGGCTATAGTAGCGTTCTATCTGGCTTACATTAAAATACGTATGCTGGATATGTCCTTCCAGTAAAAGGCCGATGCGCGACTTGGTTTGAGGAGATATTTGTTCCATGGTCTCTCCGAACATCCGGCAGACACCCGACCGGGGTTTCAGATAACCATTGAGAATATTGATGATGGTAGTCTTTCCTGTTCCGTTTTTTCCCAGTAAACCCAGGATTTTTCCCCGCTTCACATCAAAATTTAAATCTTTGTATATCAAACGGTTCCCATAATAATGGGTGATATTCTCACACTGAATGATTGTTTTCATAAAATTTCTGCCCGGCACTTATTCCGGCACTCCTATTTCGGGGGACAAAGTTATGAGATCTTCTTTTGTGAAAATATCCCCAGAAAAAGGGATTTTACAGACGCAATTTCACTATTATTAGGGAAAACATTTTATATAACTATCCGTAAGCTTATTTATCAGTACTATTTTTCAATTCTTTCAGCACTTCATACGCTACCGGGCAGGTGTACGCATTTTTCATAGTCAATTTATAGATCTGGTAAAATTTTCTCCGGTCGGTATGCGGGTACTCCCGGCAGGCTTTCGGACGGTTTTCGTAAATCATGCAGTAATTATCAGACATCAGGAATGGACAGGGCATCGATTGGAACACATAATCTCCATCTTCGTCTTTTCGCAAATATTGCTGAACCACTTCCGACGGTTTCATTCGCAAGGCTTTTGCCATGCGCTCTATATCTTTGTTGTAGATAGCAGGCCCCAGGCTCCGGCAACAATTAGCGCATTGCAGGCAATCAGTACAGGACATTATTTTTTCATGGAGGCTATGTACTTCCTGGTCCATTTTCTCCAGTTTTTTCTTATTTTTTTGATAAAATTCCCTGAAAGCAGGCTCCGATTTGCCGGCCAGTAATTTCAATTTTTCAGGATCATACATCATAATCTGATATTTGGCATAAGATTTGCAAAAGTAGAATTAAAATCAGAATATTGGTTATCTTTGTTTCTTCAAAATATCATATATTCAAATATATTTGAATCATTCAAAAACTTAATTAATTAGTTATGAACAAATTATTTTCATTTTTGCTCTCAACAGTTTTGTTGACTTTCGGTTTAATCTCTTGTGGAAATGACAAAGATGACCCTGTAAAAGATGTAGAAACTACTCCTTATTCTGAATTGACTCCCGAACAACAAAAGGAAAAACTACAGGTAGATGCCATGGCTTTCCTTGCCAGTTTTGAAGGTTTGGAAAATGAACAGGGGTATAAAACACTGGAATCATTCAATGCTTTCCTAAGTGAACATCCGGTGGCATTGCGTTCTGTGGGACTGAGAAGCAGTGATGAGATTATCTATATCAACGACTTCTATGGAAAATATGTTTGGAATTCTTCTAAAAAAACATGGGATCAATCAGCTAATTCAGGATCTTTGATCTTTGAATTTCCTGCTACGGAAACAAGTACCAGCAATACTGAAAAAATTACCATTAAAGGAGAGGCTTCCGACTTTTTTGCCACATTAGAAGAAGTGGACGCCGTGTACATTCCGGACGAATGGGGCGGCTATTACGATTACACCTATACTTACACTGACGTTCAGTTACCCAAGACTTTGAATGCAGTAATTACTTCCAACGGAAAAACGGTAGGTTCTTTAGATGTCTCTTCCGACCTGGCTAAAGAAAATGTACCTACTATAGCATCTGTAGCCTATACCTTAGGTAGCTACAGCCTCAATTTCAATGCCAATAGAACAGCAAGTAATAACACTGTAAGTGCCAACCTGAAAAAGGGGAGCACTTCTTTAATTTCCGTTACAAGTGGTATGAGCGGAAATGTTGAAGAGATTATCAATGAAGAAGCTCAACCGGGAAGTGGAAATTTCCAGATGACTCTTATGGATAAATTAGCCTTTTCCGGATCTATTGCTAAAATAGGTGAATTCATGCAAAAAATGAATGAGCTGGAAGAACAATACGATGATTATTACTCATTTGGATTGAATAATACCAGTGAAAAATATGAAAAAGCCAGCTGTAACCTGTTCAACCAGTACACAGCTATTTCTCTGACAGCTGCAGACGGTGCTGCTATCGCAACTCTTTCTATGAAACCTGTCTTTGATTACAGCTATACCGCCAGCTATGAACCTTTCAATACATACACTTACTGGACGTCTATACCCGTATTAAATTTCAAAGACGGATCATCTGCCGAAGCCTCTGTATACTTCAGTAAAGGATTCGATCAATTCTTCGAACAATTAGAAGGATTTATGAATAAATTCGGTTGGGCGATGGAAGAGAATTATGAAGATGAATATGTAAAGAATTAATCAGCATAATTGCTAATTTCTATATACGGAAGAGGTTGCTTCATTTGAGGTGACCTCTTCTTTTTTTAGTTAAGAGTTAAGAATTAAGAGTTGGGATTCTTCGAATCCCTGAATGAAAATCTTCATTTCAAAAATATTTATAGAGTAAAAAGCTGCATTACCGTATCCCGTTAATTCTTAATTCTTAACTCCTATTATTCCGTTCGCAGTGTATAGGCAGATACTCCATAGCCGCACCAAATGCCGATTCCTCCATTGATATTCGATTGCAGGTCTGAGCGGGCCGGGAAAATGGGATTTTGGGAGTTCAACAGTTCTTCCTGCCAGCTGTTCCAGAAATGGTATCCTTCTTGCGGCATGGTTTTGAATTGGATCTGAACTTCATTGCCGGTCACAAAATAGGTTTCAAAAGAAGTTTTGGGGTATAATACCGGGCCTTTATTGATTTGCAGGGAAATATCGGTTTTTCCACCAAATTGTTTGTTATCCATATTTCCAAAAAGACAGGGTGTGAAAACAGCTTCCTTGCCTTTTACCATGGTTGATACCTGGTAATAGCGTTGTCGAGCGGGTTGATCGGTAAAGCGGATGTAAATATAGCCGGTAGTATCTTCCGGAGCTGTTTTTTCAAAGCGGTATTCGTCTAAAGCTACTGGTTCCGGAATGATGGTTTCTGCCGAAATGACCCGATTCTGGTAAAAAATCTCCAGGGTATATTTTTCTCCGGGAACACCTTTGATCTCGCTTCCGTAATAAGCATAAGGAGGAATAAATCCCGGTCGTTGTCCCAAAGTCAGAATTTCCTTTTCCCGGCCATTGCTGACAGTTACTTTGGCCGACCGGATCACATGATTCAACAGGTAAGCAGTATCCAATTCCTGATTAAAAGAAGAGGTCCAGGTAAGCAATACAAAAGCATAGCCTCCTGATTCGATTTTGCCTTCCACTGCCACAAGAGGAGTATATTCCACATATCCTATATCACCTTCCCGCTGACAGGAAGAAAGAGCTGCCAATAAAAAAATCCATACTATATAGCGGTATATTCTATCCATATCGACTAAAATTTAAATCGCCAACTGACAGACGGAACGATTGTCGCCAGTTTTTTCCGTTTCACATCGACAAATATAGTTCCCTTATCCGGATCCTGCCTGACATTCATAAAGATATATACCGGATTATTGACCATGAAGATGTTAAAGACAGAAAAGTTTATCCCATTGTCTTTTTTGAACCAGTAATTGAGCGATAGATCTGTCCGGTTATAATCCGGCATACGGGCGCCGTTGTAGCTTCCGTATTGCTTGACCGGGTTGTTATTGATAAAATACCAGGAAGAAGGTAAAGTATAAGCATTTCCGGAAGCATATACACAAACCACCGACAAATCCCAGCGGGGATTGAAAGTATAAGAAGTAACTACCGACAAATCGTGCAACCTATCGTATTCCGCCGGAAAGGTTTTTCCCCTGTTGATCCCGTCAAATGTACGATCGGAATGCCCCAGAGTATAGGCTATCCATCCGGTAAATTTTCCATAGTTCTTTTTCAGCAGGATTTCCAATCCGTAGGCCTTTCCTTTTCCATACATAATGCCGGCAGTAAACGGCTGGTCGTAAGCTCCCGTCAGATTCTGGTCATACTCGGTCACACCGGAAAGCGTACGGAAATAAATATCAGCAGAAAACTCATACATATCCTCCGCAAAAGTCTGATAATAACCGGCTGAAAAGGCATTGCCTGATTGTGGTTTTATCTGATCTGTAGCACAAATCCAGAAATCGGTAGGAATACCTACACTGGAGGGGCTTAACAGGTTTACATACTGATTCTGGCGGGTATATGAAGTTCTCAGATACTGGTTTTCTTTTATCCTGTACCTGAAAGACAACCTGGGGTCGATGCTATGAAATGTCTTGCTGTTTGGAGCAAACAGATTGTAGCGGATTCCCAGATCAGCAGTCAACCGTTCCCAAAGGAACAATCGCCCGGAAAGGAAAGTCGAGAAGTCATGTGCCAGGTTCGGTTCCGTTTCCCGTCCCTGAAATACCATATTCAAGTTCTGCATATCTGCCGATTGGGGTTGTATATCATGCCGGGTATATTGTATGCCGGTCTGCAGGGCGATTTCTCCGATACGGAAAGTATAATTGTTTTTATATCCCCAATCCGTGATATCAGAGAACAGGTCTATTCCCATTTTTGCCTGGAATGAAGAAAGATGATTCTCATAGGATGTATAGAAGACGGTCTGGCTCAAATTTTGCTCCTCATTGAATGTATGACTCCAATGGGCGGAAAGAGAGCGGTTTTCCCAGATTAATGTCCCGTTCAGGAGGATATCATCGTCCACAATATCCAGATGATCTTTTCCCATGAAAGCATCGATGCGGATCTCATCACGGGAAGACAGCCGGCCGGCCAGGGTAAAATTACCGTCGTAAAAATCATAAGCCGTATCGTCCACCCGGTTTTCCGCATTATTGTTGATGGTAGCGTCCAATAAAGGATTCATCAACAGAGAGATATAGGTTTTTCTTCCGGAGAGGTACACAGCCCAGTTTTTACCGATTGGAGTACTGACTGTCGCCTGGGAAGAAAGTAATCCTACAGACCCCTGAATTCCTGCCTTTTCAGGAATAATGTTTTTACTTCTGACGGATACCACAGAACTGAGTCTTCCTCCATAACCGGCATCGATAGCCGATTTATGCATTTCCAGTACACTCAGGTGATCTGCATTGAAAAGGGAGAAAAAGCCCAGAAGATGTCCCTGGGTATAAACCGGCACATCGTTATACAAAAGCAGGTTTTGTCCCGGATCCCCTCCCCTGACATATAGATTCGTATTCCCATCGCCTGCATTCTGTACTCCCGGAGTCAGTTCCAGAAGCTTCAGAACATCCGTGTTACCTAAAATAGAAGGCAGCTTTTCCAAGGCTTCCGGATTGAATACGGTTTTTCCGGTGAGCATACCTGTCATCTTACGATCCCGGCTGCCGGAAACAACGATTTCTTTGATTTGTACGGTATCTTTAGAGAGAGATGTATTCTGCTCCTGAGCAGGTAAGATCGAAGGAATAAAAATTAAAGCCGATACCAGAAAAACAGCTAACGGAGATACAGGAAGATGGGATGATATCAATCTACTGAATGTCAGCACTTGATATTCAAATCCCGCAAAATATTCCGGATTTTCTCATAAGTGGTGATCCGGGTAGGTACAAGCGGCAAACGAAGTTTATTATCGATATAACCCATCATGTTCAGCATACTTTTCACACCTGCCGGATTACCGTCGACAAACAGCAGTTCGAACAATTCCGTAAAATTGTGATGAATAGCCAGGGCATTTGAAAAGTCGCCGTTCAGCGCCAGACGCACCATCCGGCTGAATTCTTTCGGGAAAGCGTTTCCTATAACGGAAATAACGCCTATCGCACCCAATGTGATCAAAGGAAAAGTTATCCCGTCATCTCCCGATATCACTTCAAAATTTTTAGGTTTATTTTTGATGATATCATCCATTTGGGTGATATTTCCGGATGCTTCCTTGATGGCCACGACATTGGCAAAATCGCGGGCTACACGCAAAGTGGTTTCCGCCGACATATTCACGCCCGTGCGTCCCGGCACATTGTACAGGATTACGGGCAGTGTTGTGGCTTCTGCCACTGCCTTATAATGTTGGTAAATGCCTTCCTGGGAAGGTTTACTGTAATAAGGCACAACAGACAAAATAGCATCGATTCCATCGAATTTTTCTGTTTTCAGATATTCTACCAAAGCCAAGGTATTATTTCCGCCCACACCCAGTACCAAAGGAATTCTGCCATTCACTTTGCTGACTACCAGTTGTACGATTTTCTGTTTCTCTTCATCCCTCAATGTAGGAGTTTCCGCAGTAGTACCCAGAACAACCAGGTAATCGGTTCCGTTTTGCAATTGGTAATCTACCAACCGGGACAAGGCTGTATAATCAACGCTATCGTCTTCATTGAAGGGAGTTATCAGAGCCACTCCCATCCCTTTCAAGTTTATTTGTGCCATTAAAAATTGATCAGAAAGTCGGAACAAAAGTAGAAAAAAAAACTGAGATTAAAAATGGCAACCGGGATTTATTCGTCACACAGAATGGATTGTCTGCAGGTAATACAGAATTTGTTCTCCCAGATATCTAACTGTCAACGGATTATCTTTATCTTCATGATTGATGGAGAGAGTCATGTCATATAAAGGAGCATCATTCTTCCTCAATCCGACTTTGAAAGGAGAATCGACCGTCAATAGCAGATATTGAATGGTTTTATTGTTTTCCAGAGTCAGATCTATAACGGCATCATAGCTTCCGGCACTTAATTCCCTGATTATCGATTCAGAAGGCATTTTCCATCGATCAACATCGATTTTATCCTTTATCATCCGGCAGAAAGGCTGTGAATAAGTATCCGGATCGTTTTTCCCGACATATCCACAAGCAGAGACATTTTTTCCAAGCTTTTCCAGGTGATTGATAAACCACTCTGCTTCGGAGTAGCCCGACGATTCAAAAAGGACAAATACCGACCGTATGGCATTCAAATCCTGAAAATGTTTTTTGCCTTTTTTATGTGCGGCAAGTTTTTTTATTTTCCTGTTAATTACAAAGTCAAGCATATATCATTTCTAAAAATTCGTCTTCCGAAATCATTTCTACTCCCAGTTTCTGCGCTTTTTCCAGTTTAGCCGGTCCCATATTTTCTCCTGCCAGAATATAGTTCGTTTTCGCAGAAACAGAGCCTGTATTTTTGCCTCCGTTTTTTTCAATTAAATCTTTATATTCATCTCTTGAATGTTTTGAAAATGTGCCGCTTATAACAAATATTTTTCCATCTAATTTATTTGTTTTAGCAGCCAGGATGCTTTCATCTATGGCAAATTGCAGACCGGCGTTTTTCAAGCGTTCTACTAAAGTCCGGTTCTTTTCTTCAGAGAAATAACGAACTACACTTTCCGCGATTCTTCCGCCGATTTCGTCTACTTCCGTTAATGAAACAATATCTGCCCCGGAAAGGTTGTCTATATTATGAAAAGCGTATGCCAGTTTTTTAGCAATTGTTTCACCGACATAACGGATTCCAAGCGCAAATAACACCCGTTCAAAAGGAACTTTGCGGGAATCCCTCAAGCTTTGTAAAAAATTCCGGGCGCTTTTTTCCGCCCACCTTTCCAGTCTTAAAATATCTTCAATTTTAACATCATACAAGTCTGCTGTATTGCGAATTAAGCCAGCTTTATAAAAAGATTCCACGGTTCCGCTTCCGGCATTGATATCCATAGCCCGGCGACTGATAAAATGTTCAATTTTTCCTTTAATTTGAGGCTCGCAACCTACTTCATTCGGGCAATAATAAGCAGCTTCTCCTTCATCCCTTATCAATGGGGTTTTACATTCCGGACATACTTTGGTAAATGGAATAGGCTGACCTATCATAAAACTACGGGCATCTTTATCCACTCCCACAATTTTAGGGATGATTTCCCCTCCTTTTTCCACATAAACCATATCGCCGATATGTAAATCCAACTCGGCCATAATATCAGCATTATGTAAGGAAGCGCGTTTGACCACGGTCCCCGAAAGCAATACGGGTTCCAGGTTAGCTACAGGAGTTACGGCACCGGTCCGTCCCACCTGAAAAGAAACCGAGTTCAGACGTGTCACCGCTTTTTCCGCCTGAAATTTATAAGCGATTGCCCAACGGGGCGATTTGGCTGTAAAGCCCAGATTTTTTTGCTGTCTCAGTGAATTGATTTTCAACACAATACCATCTGTTGCCACCGGAAGGGTTTTCCGATCGATATCCCATTTTCGGATAAATTCGAAGACTTCTTCTATGGTTTTGCATTTTTTTGTGGCATCCGAGATCTTGAAACCCCAGGATTTTGCCTGTTGAAGGTTTTCGTAATGCCCGTCTTCCGGCAGGTTTTCCCCCAGCATATAGTATAAATAGGCATCTAATTTCCGGGAAGCTACAACAGAAGGATTCTGCAGCTTCAAGGTTCCCGATGCTGCATTTCTCGGATTTGCAAATAAAGGTTCTTCCTGTTCTTCCCGTTCCCGGTTCAAATCGTCGAAGACTTTCCAGGGCATTAATACTTCTCCACGGATTTCAAACAAAAAAGGAAAGTTATTTCCATTTAATATAAGAGGAATTGTGCGAATTGTTTTTACATTTGCAGTTACATCATCCCCTTTAGTTCCGTCTCCACGGGTAATAGCTTGTACCAGATTTCCATTTTCGTATATCAGTGAAATGGAAGTCCCGTCGTATTTCAATTCACAAACCACCTCAAAAGGCTCATTCAGGGCCTTGGCGGTACGTTCGTAAAAGTCCTGCACTTCTCCTTCCGAGTAGGTATTGGCTAAGGAAAGCATCGGATATTGATGCTCTACCTGTACGAAGTTTTTATTGATATCACTCCCTACCCGTTGTGTGGGAGAATTCAGATCGAAGTATTCAGGATTCTGTTCCTCCAGTTCCTGCAATTCTTTCAGTTTTCTGTCGAATTCGAAATCGGAAATTTCCGGAGCGGAAAGAATGTAATAATTATAATTGTGGCGATGGAGTTCGCTTCTCAGGTTTTCTATTTGTTGTTTGATGTTTTGCATATGCAGTTATTTTGGAGAACAAACTTAGGGATTTTTTTTGATTTTCAGTTGTTTCAAATGGAATGTTCTTTTTTTCTTGATAAAAAAGGAACGTAATTTTTATTCTCAACAAAATAAGGTACAAAGATATTTACTAGCTTTGCAATTTCAAAAACAAAGTTATGCGAATAGACATCATCTCCGTACTACCGGAAATACTGGAAAGTCCTCTCAGCCATTCGATCTTAAAAAGAGCACAGGAGAAAGGACTGGCAGAAATCCATGTCCACAACCTCCGCGATTATTCAACCGATCCGAAGCACCGGCGGGTGGATGATTACGCTTTCGGAGGAGGCGCCGGTATGGTTATGCAATGCGAACCCATAGACCGGGCAATTACGGCATTGAAAGGACAAAGAACATACGATGAGGTGATCTATACCTCTCCGGATGGAGAACGATTCAACCAACCTTTAGCCAACCGGCTTTCCCTGTCAGAGAACCTGATCATCCTCTGCGGACATTACAAAGGCATCGATTACCGGATCCGGGAACACCTGATCACCAAAGAAATATCTATCGGAGATTATGTGCTGACCGGTGGAGAACTGGCTGCTGCAGTGATGACAGATGCAATTGTGCGGCTCATTCCGGGAGCTATCGGCGATGAACAATCCGCCCTCTCCGACTCTTTCCAGGATAATCTGCTGGCTCCTCCTGTTTATACCCGTCCGTCTGACTACAACGGATGGAAGGTACCGGAAATTCTACTCTCCGGTCATGAGCAGAAAATACAGGACTGGGAACTGCAGCAAGCCCTGGAACGTACCCAAAGGTTGAGACCCGATTTATTGGATTTTTCAACGGAAAAATAATACTTGGGAATCAAAAAAATTTCACGTACCTTTGCATTACAAACAAATAATTCTCAAAAACACATAGCAATTTTACCGGCATGAACAATACTCAGGTAATGAACAGAGCAGCGGACAATATCCGCATTCTTTCCGCATCCATGGTTGAAAAAGCAAAATCCGGACATCCCGGAGGCGCTATGGGAGGAGCAGATTTCATCAACGTATTATACTCGGAATTTTTGGTATATGATCCGGAAAATCCTCACTGGGAAGGTCGTGACCGGTTTTTCCTGGATCCGGGACACATGTCGCCCATGCTTTATTCCGTACTGGCCATGACTGGTAAATATACCACAGAAGAACTGAAATCGTTCCGTCAATGGGGAAGTCCGACTCCCGGACATCCTGAAGTAGATGTAATGCGGGGTATCGAAAATACTTCCGGCCCATTGGGACAGGGACACACATATGCAGTCGGAGCTGCCATCGCTGCGAAATTTATGAATGCCCGTTTAGGAGGCGAACTGACCCAGAAAATTTACACGTTTATCTCCGATGGAGGCGTGCAGGAAGAAATTTCACAGGGAGCTGGAAGAATTGCGGGACATCTGGGACTGGATAACCTTATTATGTTCTACGACTCGAACGATATCCAGTTATCTACCGACACAGATGCAGTGACCAGCGAAAATGTCGCCCAAAAATATGAAGCCTGGGGATGGAGTGTCGATGAAATCGACGGAAACGATGTGCAAGCCATCCGTTCAGCTTTGAACAAGGCCCGGAAATCCCAGGGAAAACCGGTGCTTATCATCGGAAAAACGATCATGGGCAAAGGCGCCCTGACACCCGATGGAGCATCGTATGAAAGAAAATGTGCCACACACGGCATGCCATTGAGTGATGCCGGTGCCAGCTTTGAAAAAACAATTGCCAATTTAGGCGGAAACCCACAGGATCCTTTCGTGATCTTCCCGGAAGTAACCGAACTATATGCCAACAGAAAGAAAGAACTGACTGCCCTGATGGAAATCAGGAAAGCGGAAAAAGCGGCCTGGGCGAAAGCCAATCCGGAAAAAGCAGCCAAACTCGAAATGTGGTTATCCGGAAAGCCTCCCGTAATCGACTGGGCAGCTATAGGCCAGAAACCCGGTCAGCCTACCCGGGGAGCATCTTCCACGGTGCTGGCTGTCTTAGCGAAACAGGTGGAAAATATGATCGTTGCTTCGGCCGACCTTTCTAATTCGGATAAGACCGATGGTTTCCTGAAACAGACAAAAGCCTTTGAAAGAGGTGACTTTTCCGGTGCTTTCCTGCATGCAGGAGTTTCGGAGCTGACCATGGCTTGTCTCTGTATCGGCATGGGACTGTACGGTGGGGTTATCGCTGCCTGCGGTACCTTCTTTGTTTTTTCCGATTATATGAAGCCTGCCATCCGTATGGCTGCATTGATGGAAGTTCCTGTCAAATTCATCTGGACGCACGATGCTTTCCGGGTGGGAGAAGACGGACCGACCCACGAGCCGGTGGAACAGGAAGCCCAGATCCGCCTGATGGAAAAACTGAAAAACCATAAAGGGCAAAACTCCATGCTGGTACTCCGTCCCGCCGATGTACAGGAAACAACGGTAGCCTGGAAACTGGCCATGGAAAATATACATACCCCTACCGGATTGATCCTGTCACGTCAGAATGTGAATGACCTGCCGGCTAAAGCTTCCCGTTATGAAGAAGCCTTACAGGCCGCACAGGGAGGATATATCGTGGAATGCGACGGCAACCCGGATGTGGTGCTGGTAGCTTCCGGTTCCGAAGTCTCCACCTTAACGGAAGGAGCCGCTTTGTTACGGAAAGACGGTATCAAAGTACGGATCGTTTCCGTTCCGTCTGAAGGACTTTTCCGGAGCCAGAACAAATCTTACCAGGAATCTGTTATACCGAAGCATGTGAAGATTTTCGGACTTACTGCCGGTTTACCGGTTAACCTGGAAGGGTTAGTCGGTGAAAACGGAAAAATCTGGGGTCTCGAGTCATTCGGATTCTCAGCCCCATACAAAGTATTGGACGAAAAATTAGGTTTCACAGGCGCTAATGTATATCAACAAGTAAAAGCATATCTCTCATGATAGGACTTTGTGCAGATCACGCCGGTTTTCTGATGAAAGAATTCGTAAAGAATATCCTGGAAAGAAAAGGGTTGAAATATCACGATTTCGGCACATTCAGTGAAGAAAGTTGCGATTATCCCGACTTTGCCCATCCTTTAGCGGAAGCCGTGGAAAATGGATTGGCATATCCAGGAATTGCTTTCTGTGGAAGCGGTAACGGCATCAGCATGACATTGAACAAACACCAGGGAATCCGCGCAGCCTTATGCTGGTCGGAAGAAATCGCCCGCCTGGCCCGTGAACATAACGATGCCAACATATTATCCGTTCCCGCCCGTTTTATCACGGAAGACGAACTAGAAAAAATAGTAAATATCTTTTTATCTACTCCTTTTGAAGGAGGACGTCACCAAAAAAGAATTGATAAAATTCCGGCCTGTTAATGGATTTCCAACTTACATCGGAGTATCTGCCAACAGGAGATCAGCCGGATGCCATAGCAGCATTGTCAGAGGGCTTTAACAGCGGAGTCCCCTACCAGACGTTGCTGGGAGTGACCGGTTCCGGTAAAACATTTACCATTGCCAATGTTATTCAACAAATTCAGAAGCCGACATTGGTATTGAGCCATAACAAGACATTGGCGGCACAGTTATACTCCGAATTTAAAGCTTTTTTCCCAAAAAACTCAGTAGAATACTTTGTTTCCTACTACGATTATTATCAGCCGGAGGCCTATCTTCCGGTAACGGATACTTATATAGAGAAAGACCTCAGTATCAACGACGAATTGGAAAAGCTGAGGATCTCAGCCTCTTCTGCCCTACTTTCCGGAAGGCGTGATGTGATCGTGGTTTCTTCAGTCTCCTGCCTGTATGGTATCGGAAACCCGGACGATTTCAAAAACAGCGTGGTACGTGTCCGGAAAGGACAACAGATCGTCCGCAATGTTTTTCTCCGCCAGATCGTAGACAGCCTGTATTCACGGAATGAAATACAGCTGACGCATGGTAATTTCCGTGTCAAAGGCGATACGGTAGATATCTTCCTGGCTTATACAGATTTTATCCTCCGTGTAGCTTTCTGGGGCGATGAAATCGAAGAAATCTGTAGTGTAGACCCCTTGACTGGTGCTACAATGGAATTCTTTGAAGAATATAATATCTATCCTGCAAATCTATTTGTAACTTCACGTGACCGGGTAGAACAAGCCATTGCCGATATAGAAATCGATTTAGGCAAACAAGTGGCTTTTTTCAATTCCATCGGAAAAAATTATGAAGCCAAACGGCTCGAAGAACGGGTAACTTACGACGTGGAGATGATCCGTGAACTGGGACATTGTTCCGGTATAGAAAATTATTCCCGCTATTTCGATGGCAGAAAACCCGGGGAACGCCCTTTCTGCCTGATCGATTATTTTCCGGATGATTTTCTGACCGTTATCGACGAAAGTCATGTAACCATACCACAGGTACGCGCCATGTATGGAGGCGATCGTTCCCGCAAGCAAAACTTGGTGGAGTTCGGTTTCCGTTTACCGGCAGCCGTAGATAACCGTCCCCTTCAATTCGAAGAATTTGAAACTCTTACTTCCCGTGTAATCTATGTCAGCGCTACTCCGGCCGATTATGAACTGGAAAAAAGCGAAGGCATTATCGTAGAACAATTGATCCGTCCCACAGGACTGCTGGATCCCGAAATAGAAATCCGTCCCAGCCTCAATCAGATCGACGACCTATTAGAAGAAATCCGGATCCGTACGGAACGGAACGAAAGGGTATTGGTCACCACCCTGACCAAACGCATGGCGGAAGAATTATCGGCTTATCTGCTGAAAATGGACATTCGCTGCAACTATATCCACTCGGATGTTGTTACATTGGAACGGGTTCAGATTATGGAAGACCTGAGAAACGGTCTTTACGATGTATTGGTCGGTGTAAACCTCCTGCGGGAAGGCCTCGATCTTCCGGAAGTTTCACTGGTGGCAGTATTGGATGCCGACAAGGAAGGTTTCCTCCGCTCCCAACGTTCATTAACGCAAACGGCGGGACGCGCTGCCAGGAATGTCAACGGTAAGGTTATTTTCTATGCGGATAAAGTAACCAATAGTATGCAGCTAACCATAGACGAGACAAACCGTCACCGGGAAAAGCAGCTGGCATATAATGATTTACATGGTATCATACCCAAACAGATTAAAAAATCGACAACTGCCGCCTTCCAGATGGAAAGCAAAGCCGAACCGAAAGCATACATCGAACCGGAATATACATCTACCATAGCTGCTGATCCCGTAGTGCAGTATATGAATAAAAAACAAATCGAGAAAACGATAGAAAAAACGCGAAAATCTATGATGGAAGCTGCTAAAAAGCTCGAATTCCTGGAAGCCGCCATGCATCGTGACGAATTATTCAAACTCGAAGAGTTACTCAAAACTGCAAAGCCATAAGAATTAAGTAAAAAACGAAAAATGAAAAGTGAAAAATTGTTTTCACTCATTATTTTTCATTTTTCTCAGAAGCAACATATCATTTTCAATTATCAATTATCAATTTTTAATTTACCCATGAAGTCTGATATTGAGATAGCCAGAAGTATAGAGCTGAAAAAAATCAAGAAAATAGCTGTTTTTACCGGGATTCCGGAGGAAGAAGTATTAAACTACGGGAAATACATCGCCAAAATTCCCATCAGCCAGATCGATGAAGAAAAGGTCAGGAAAAGCAACCTGATCTTAGTCACTGCCATCACGCCGACCAAAGCGGGGATCGGAAAAACAACCGTTTCCGTAGGTTTGGTTTTAGGGCTGACTAAAATCGGCAAAAAGGCCATTGTCGCCTTGCGCGAACCATCCTTAGGTCCCTGTTTCGGGATGAAAGGGGGCGCTGCCGGCGGCGGATGGGCACAGGTGCTTCCTATGGAAAATATCAACCTGCATTTTACCGGAGATTTTCATGCGGTGACTTCCGCCCATAATATGATCACAGCCCTGTTGGATAACTATATGTACCACAACAGGGGAACAGACAGAATTCTGAAAGATGTTCTCTGGAAAAGGGTATTGGATGTAAACGACCGCGGTCTGCGTCAGATCATTACCGGCCTGGGAGGAAGTGTGAACGGAATCCCCAAAGAAACTGGATTCGATATCACGCCTGCTTCCGAAATCATGGCCATCCTGTGTTTGACCCGGGATTTAGACGATCTGAAAAGGCGTATCGAGAATATCCTGCTGGGATTTATGTTCGACGGCAGTCCTTTTACAGTGAAAGATCTCGGAGTGGCTGGCGCCATCACCGTTTTACTGAAAGACGCCATCAATCCGAACCTCGTACAAACTACGGAACATTCGGCAGCATTCGTCCACGGAGGACCGTTCGCGAATATCGCACATGGATGCAATTCCCTGCTGGCCACAAAAATGGCACTC
The DNA here is from genome assembly GCA_031553775.1 of Bacteroidales bacterium. Lineage (GTDB taxonomy): Bacteria > Bacteroidota > Bacteroidia > Bacteroidales > Azobacteroidaceae > JAISFI01. The sequence continues at coordinate 52,718 of JAVBLA010000017.1, read as the reverse complement.
AGCTTCAGCGATTATGTGGTGACTGAAGCCGGTTTCGGAGCCGATCTGGGAGCAGAAAAATTTTTCAATATCAAATGCCGGAAATCGGGATTACAGCCCAAACTAACAGTCATTGTAGTGACTGCCCAGGGACTGAAGATGCACGGAGGAGTACCTGTAGACAGTATCAAAGAACCCAACCTGAAAGGTTTAATAAAAGGCTTTGACAACTTAGATAAACATCTGGAGAACCTGAAGAACTTCGGGCAAAACGTAGTGGTTACCTTTAACCGGTTTTTCTCCGATACGGAAGAAGAGATCGAAGCCCTTCGCCTCCATTGTGAAGAAAAAGGCGTAGGATTTGCTGTAAACTCTGCTTTTGCCGACGGAGGAAAAGGCGCTGAAGATCTGGCACGGTTAGTCGTGGATACCATCGATAAAAATCCATCCGAACCGCTGCGTATGACTTATCAGGACAGTGATTCCATCGAAGATAAAATCAACAAAGTTGCTAAAACAATCTATGGAGCTAGCAATGTGGTTTTCAGCGAAAAAGCAGAAAAGATGCTGCAACGTGCAGAAAAACTGGGTATTGGTCATTTTCCTGTTTGCATCGCCAAAACGCAGTATTCATTCTCTGCAGACCCGACGGACTACCATACTACCGGAGGATTCGAATTGAAAATCAACGATATTGTGATTAACAGCGGTGCTGAATTTATCGTTGCCATTGCCGGAGAGATCATGCGGATGCCGGGATTACCGAAAGTGCCGCAGGCATTGAATATCGATTTGGTTAATGGGATGGTTGAGGGATTGAGTTAAGATTTCTCTCTATTCGGAATATTATTTCCCTGAACATAAAAAAAGCAAGCTGTTCCAGTCGTAAACAGCTTGCTTTTTTATTTTTCATAAGAAAGATTATACCACTCGTTAATATGCCCTGGCAAACACCACCCGCCCTGCAGACGGTTTGCCGGTAACCATACATTGACCGGGTGTTTTATCTCCTTCCAAAGGAATACAACGGATGGTTGCTTTGGTTTCCGCTTTGATTTGTTCCTCTGTTTCTGAGGTACCATCCCAATGGGCAAGAATAAATCCTCCTTCTTCTATTTTTTCTTTGAATTCGTCGTAAGAATCTACCGTAATCGTATTGCCGGCTCTATAATCGTATGCTTTTTGATAAATATTTTCCTGAATTTTTTCTAAAAGATCTTTGATGTAAGTATCTATATTATCACATGATACGATTTCTTTAGTGAGTGTATCCCTACGGGCAACTTCCACTGTATTATTTTCCAGATCACGTCCTCCCATGGCTAAGCGCACAGGTACACCTTTCAATTCATATTCGGAAAATTTCCATCCGGGTTTCTTATTATCGGTATTATCATATTTTACGCTGATTCCCAACGCTTTGAGTTTAGCAACGATACCGGCAACTTTTTCATCTATCTGAGTCAATTGCTCTTCATTTCTATAGATGGGAACAATAACTACCTGAAACGGAGCCAGTTTTGGGGGAAGAACCAATCCGTTATTATCGGAATGGCACATAATCAAGGCTCCCATTAAACGGGTAGATACCCCCCAGGAAGTAGCCCATACATAATCCCGTTTTCCGTCTTTATCTGCAAACTGCACATCGAATGCCTTGGCAAAATTCTGTCCCAGGAAATGCGATGTTCCGGCCTGTAAAGCCTTCCCATCCTGCATCAGAGCTTCAATACAGTAAGTTTCCAATGCGCCTGCAAAACGTTCATTTGCCGATTTCACTCCCTTGAGAACAGGCATTGCCATATATTTTTCCGCAAATTCGGCATATACATTCAACATCTTAACCGTTTCTTCTATAGCTTCCTCTTTGGTAGCATGAGCAGTATGCCCTTCCTGCCACAGGAATTCTGCCGTACGCAGGAATAAGCGTGTTCGCATTTCCCAGCGGACCACATTGGCCCATTGATTACATAGAAGAGGCAGATCCCGGTAAGATTGTATCCAGTTTTTATAGGTATTCCAGATAATAGTTTCCGAAGTAGGACGAACTATCAGTTCTTCTTCCAGTTTGGCTTCCGGATCGACCACTACACCCCCACCGTTCGGATTGTTTTTCAGGCGGTAATGTGTGACCACAGCGCATTCTTTGGCAAAACCTTCCACATGATCGGCTTCCTTGCTCAGGAAAGTCTTAGGAATGAATAAGGGAAAATAAGCATTCACATGTCCGGTTTCCTTAAACATATCGTCTAATTGACGTTGTATTTTTTCCCAGATAGCATATCCGTACGGTTTGATGACCATACAGCCGCGAACGGCAGAATTTTCAGCCAGATCGGCCTTGATTACCAGGTCGTTATACCATTGAGAATAACTCTCTTCCCGTGAAGTCAGTTCTTTGAGTTCTTTTGCCATGATTGTTGTTGTAGTAATTTGTTCAACAAGTTTAGTCGTTTTCTCGTAATAACTAACCAAAATAAACTTGGCTTCTGTCTATTGCTTATCGAAAACGATGGATTTGGGTGCAAAAGTAGTAAATTTATTGAACCAAAAAAAGGGGCTTCGTGAAAACGAATTTACTCACACACTTCAAACAATATTCTGACAACAACATTCTTGCCCCACTCACTGAAGCTTTGGGGAATATGGTTTTCTCCAAAGTAAAAAATACTAGATTTTCTTCTCTGAAACTTTTATGTTTTTTTATTTTTGAGATCATTACCGGTTCCTTTTCCGGCTAGCGCGATCAGATCTTTTGGAGTGGTACCAAATTGAGCTTTGCAAAAAGCCCCAAAATGAGCGTAAGTAGAAAAATGGTATTTATCAGCAATAACTTTAAGAGGCAGCTTATTTTCCGCTATTTCCTCCAGAATGCATTCTGCCTTCTTACGCAACATCCATTGGTAAGGTGATTCATTGAAAGATTTGTGAAATTTTTTTATAAATCCCGACGTTGAAAGATTAGCCATGGCAGCCAGTTCGTTTACATTACGGGCCTTTTTCCAGTTTTTTACTACAAAAATACGGAAAGACATGCCTCCTTTTGAAACAGGATGAAGGAAAGGAGCAAGTTTCTCTGGCGGGTATGAAGAAAAGATTAAATAAAAGAGTTCCTGTCTCTTAATCTTATACAATTCCTTAATTGGTATTCCGTTTTTTACATAAGATACCATCAAGTTCAGGTAATCTGAAAGCATTCGGGTTACTTCCAGTGTTTTCAAATGCTTGTCAGAATCTACCATTTTATCTGAGATATTGATTTTATCCTCTTTCCTGTGAAGCTCTGGAATAGTTTCTATTGGAAACCGGCAGATCACGGCTTCGGAATATTCGAGTGTTTTACTCCGGAAAACACTCCCGGGAGAGATAATGAACATTTCATTGGTGTGGACGATATTCTCAATCCCGTCTACCACAACTTCCAAACTTCCTGAGATTATAATTGCAATGATAGCTTCTGAGCCAATCTCCCCGGAACGTTCTTTACCTGCTTCAGCAAAACTAAACTCCCAGGTACCATCGAAAGGAGAAGAAATACCCCATATTCCTGACACTATTTCCTTTTGCCCATGATTTGGTTGCATATCAGCTTCTGTATTAACTTTATATGTATTTAACGTTGTGTGTTAGAGAAATGTTTGATTCTTTCTTTTATTTTTAGTTTAAACACCTTCAAACTCCATGCCATTAAATTTTTACTGATAAATACGTTTTGTCTGTTTGATGTAAAACAGAACGATTAAGGGACTCACTGATTCTTGTTCTGGTAAAAAGGGTAAGAATTTGAGCATTTGTGGTTATATTTTGATTTTTTCAAACAAAAAGGCGGTCTACTTTTGCACAATCTTTCTTGATGAGATCAAAACCAAATTTATATTTACACAAATCCCAGTTAAGGAAAGATAAAATTCTGTATTATTTAAACTTTTGATTATGAAAAGGTTGAGTTTGTTGTCATTAATTTTGACTCTTTTTTGCTTAATTGTACCTAAAACTGAAGCTCAAGCGGTTATTGTATTTGTTAAGGAAAATGGTTCGGGTAATAAAACCGGTGCTTCCTGGGATCATGCTATAGATGGAATTGATTTCCCTGAACGAGTAAGCATGGCTGCAGATGGTGATGTCTTTTATGTCGCGGCAGGGACTTATAAACCTACTCAGGAGAATGACCGGACAAAATCGTTTGTATTGAAAACAAAAGTGAGAATGTATGGTGGATTTCCAACCGATGCTATCGGTACAGATGTTAGCAATGCTAATTTTAACACTTATATTACACGGCTCAGCGGTGATATAGGAATATTGGGTGATTCTACCGACAATAGTTATCATGTGGTACAAATAAATGCATTATCGGAAACTTTGATTGATGGGTTTTATATTTCTGGAGGACAAGGTGTTGGAATGCATGGTGCAGGAGTATTTGGATTTAATAACGCAGTCGTAACCATTAATAATTCAGTTGTTGAAAATAATTCACTGGTTAACGAGACAGAGGGAATCGTTCCTACAGGAGGAGGTATATTTTCAGCTAAAGAAGTGATTTTATCCAATGTTACTGTCAGAAAAAACAATTCTGCCGGAAATGGAGGTGGTGTTTATACTGCTAATCTAACACTGAAAGATTGTTCCATAATAGATAATACAACCGCTGCTAGTGGAGGCGGAATTTCTATAACATCTGGCATTTTAACCTTACAGGGAACCATATTAATTGAAAGAAATAAAACATCGACCGGGCATGGTGGCGGTATTTATTTTTCCGGTACTGGTATCACTACCATCAATCTTATCTCATTAACCATACAAAATTGTGAAGCTGTAAACGGAGGCGCTATGAATTTCAATGGAGATGTAGTGGATATTATTCTTAAAGGAACGACTTCACCTATGATTTTTGCCAACAATAAAGCCACTGCTTCAGCCGGAGGCGGAGGTGGCGCTATTGCCACGAATGCCCGCACAACATTGACATTGCAAAATGTTACGATCATAAACAATACGGCTATTCGGTCCGGTGGCGGAATTAGCGCTTATGGGCCGCTAACAGTAGAAAATTGCCTCATAAACAATAATATTTCACAAGCCCATGGTGGTGGAATTTCGAGTGTTAAAGCCGGTCAGGCATTGAGATTAAATAATACAACCTTATCAAATAATAAAGCCGGATTTAATGTTACTACCGGTACATATTCAGCTGCCGGAAATGGCGGTGGAGTGTACTCGGAAAATCCTTTGACATTAAGTGGAATTATAGTCCTTGATAAAGATTCGGCAAGAAGTGGAGGAGGTGGTATCTATCTTGCCAATAATTCCCTTATAACCGACAAGCTTACATCTTTGAGTATTACCAATTGTACCGCCGATGCCAACAACCTTACAATTAGTAATGTTATTCTCAGCGGAGGCGGTATTTTTTTTGCCAATACAGATGGTCTTTCCGCAATTCTAGGGAAATCAAATGTGCCTGTTATCATATCAAACAACAGGGCGGTATTTGGTGGTGGTATTTTTTTCTCTGCTTCCGACGGAGCTTCGGAATCATCACTTTCTCTTGAGAATGCAACGTTTTCAAATAATGTCGCATTTAATGATGGAGGTGCTATTTATTGTAATGGCACGTCAGCTGTTCCGAAATTACTTAATCTGAAAAATGCCCGCTTTATAGCTAACAAAGCGGCATTAAACTATAAATTGGCAATACCGGCTTATAAAAACGATGTTGGCTCAGGAGGCGCTATTTGTTTGAGTGGATATATTCCGAGCACTTCATCTGCATCTACCTCCGTACCTAATATTAATACGATATTTCAAGGAGATGTTATTTTTATCGGAAATGAATCTGGAAATATAGGTGGAGCAATTTGTTGTTTCAACGGAGCCACTGGTTTTATTTCAGGTATAACAGCAGGTGGACTTAATTCATTGAAGTTTATAGGAAATAAGGCTTGGGGTGCAAATCCAACCCAAATACATTCTATTAACCCTCCAGGAGGAGGTGGCGCTATTTACAACTCAGGAATGTCAATTATATTCGAAGTTGACCGACTTAATAATTTAATGATAGAAGATAATGTTTCTACAGATATTTATACAATAGGAACATATCATAATGCATTTGGAGGAGGTATTTTTTCCTCTGGAACTGTTAGTCTTACAAATGTTGTTTTAACCAACAATATATCTAAAGGCCATGGTGGTGGTATTTATGCCGGAGACGTTTTAACGATGAGTAATACTACTTTATCAAATAATGTTGCGGGATTTGATACCAAACAAAATCCGGCATCCGGTACTTGGGCTGCAAGCAAAGGAATACATGGAGGAGGCATCTATGCTAATAAAGATCTGAACCTGACGGGTACTATGGTCTTTAGCGGTAATCAAACCGTCGGACAAGGAGGCGCTATATGGAAAAGTAGTACAAATGCATTTACTACTTTACGTCTTACTTCATTAAGTATTAATAACAACAAAACAGTTGGAAATGATGTAAGTAATCATGGTGGTGGAATTTATACTGATGCTCCTCTGACTTTAATCGGGTCGAAAAATGTACAAATAGAAATACAAAATGGTAGTTCCGCTTATGCTTCCGGAGGTGGTATATATGCTACCAATATATTGCGTCTGGATTCGTTGCACATTTCGGACAATATTGCTGCAATCAGTGGAGGTGGAGTATATACTTCAAACTCATTTAACTCGAATGCAAACACCTATGCAGGCAACAAATCAAAAGATGGTGGAGGAATTTATGCCTCCGGCAATACAACCGTTGTCAATAATACGTTCAGTCAGAATATTGCAACAAATAATGGAGGAGCTGTCAATGCTTCCGGAACAACAACTGTCACTCTTTCTACATTTAATGCGAATACAGCTCTTTCCGGACCGGCTATTTACCTTAATGATGTGACAGGAAAAATCTTAAATGGAAATATTATATATGGAAACGGAAGTGGTAAGGAAATCAACCAGACAAGTGATATCGCCGGAAATTACAATGTGATTCGCGGAACAACACTTCCATTTTCAGGAACCGGAAATCAAAATATTGCAGTAAACAGGGGACGTGAAATTTTTGCAGACATTATTTCTCCGGATCCGGACATCGCCCAACTAAAAAATAATGGTGGATTAACCCGGACATTGAAACTTCTACGAAACGGATTAGCCCACGATATTATTCCGGATAACCTGGCTTGGCTCAGTGGAATTAATTACGATCAGACCGGAGCTGCTCGTATCAAAGGATGCAATGTGGACGCAGGTGCTATAGAACTTCAGGTGGTTGCTCCTGCAATCAGTCAGTGGAAAAGTGCCGGGAATGTGGATGATTGGAATGACCCGGCTAACTGGGATAATTGGGATAGTGAAGGTAATCTGATTTCAGAGGCGTCTGTTCCCAGCCGCTGTACTAATGTAATCATTCCTGAACAACAAAGTTTTTATCCGGTACTCAAAAAAGCCGGATCAGTTCAGCCGGGAGGAGATGTATATGCCCAGGCTGCTTGTGATACGATTACTTTCCTTTTCGGAGGAGAAGTAGCTAAAACCAACCACTTGTCTTACAATGCCGCCAATGTACAATTACATCTGAAAGCCAACCTTTGGCAAATGATTTCTCCTCCTTTGCGGAATATGTATGCAGGAGATTATTTTGTGGATGACGCATTGACCAATCCAGCTATTCTTAATGGTGGAAAAGAACCTGATGGTGCGATCAACCGTTTGAACCCGTCAGCTGTATCTATAAAGCTTTACCAGACTACCAATCCTCAAAAGAACTCTATAGTAGCAGCAGCATCCGGTTTCTCTGCAACTTTCAACACCAATAACCATCCGGTTACCGGAGGTATTGGTTATGCCGTTTGGGTAGACAATCAACAGGTCAGTACGAATCATGACATACAGACATTCATGTTCCCCAAAAACTATAATGTCTATAACTATTATTATTCAGCAGGGAATTATATACAGGGGGCAAAATCCAGAGAAACAGAAGTGATGCCGAGGACTTATAATAGCCGTTTTGTTTATGAAGCAAACTTTCCGGTTGGAACAGACATCACTGATACAGATGGAGTATTTACTATTAATATAGATAATTCAACTCACTCAGGGAATGTGATTGTAGGAAATCCATATATGGCACATTTGAATCTTGATATATTCCAAAATATTAATAGCGAGTATTTTGAACCACAATTTGCAATCTGGAACGGATATAATTATGACTATCTTTCAACAGGAAGAACTCCTATAACAACAACAACGATGAATACCCAAACCAGCGCTTTCCTGGCTCCCATGGAGCCTGTCCTGATGTTTGTTTCCGACTCACATACCGTCGATAATGGAATTCCGGCAACATTTACACCAAACATGTCGGTTACGAATCCCGGGAATACTCTCCTTCGTTCATCCATGGAAAATTCGCCTGAGATAATAAAACTAGAGCTTACTAAAGATAATATTCGTCAAAGTGCTATGGCATTATGCTATGCTAGAGGAGCTTCCCGCAATTATAGCGGTGAAAAAGATGTGTGGACGGTTATACCAACAAATGTGGGAAGCCATATTTCATTGTACATGCTTGTAGATGGAAGAGCAGCATCTATCTATACGACAGAAGACATTACAACTCCGATCAATTTAGGAATCTCCGTAGGGAATACGGTAAAAAAGAATATCTCCAGCGGCAAACCGGAATATTACACGATCAGGATTGCAGACAATACTACTGAAGTGGACAATAACGAAGTTTATTTATCCGATGCCTTGACAAACAGTATATGCAATCTTAGTCAATCAGACTATTCTTTCAGCAATGCAACAGGAGATATTACCGGACGTTTCCAATTGTTTACCCGGAAAAAAATATTTACAGGAATAGATAACCCTTATCCAAACAGTTTTATCCGTATTGTTCCGGCAAAAGATATTGTCCAGGTTGAAAGTACAGAGCTGGATCCTCTCAAAACAATCACGATTTATGATCTGACGGGTAAACTGCTATGGCGGAAAAACTATATCGATCAAACAGAATATTTAGTAACCCTTTCCAATGGGAATAGAGTTGTTATCATCAAGGTAGAGACAGAGAAAAGTAGTAGAGTAGAAAGATTAGTTCTAAAAAAGGATTAATTGATCGGAGAAAATCATCAGAAATGAGTAAGAAAATATGAAATATAACCAATATAAAAATAAATTTATTCGATTTATGATAGGGGCTTGTTTGAATATGTTACTTCAAACAGGAAGCTTCTCCGTTTATGGACAAGATGATTTTACCCTTTTGGGGAAATCGGAAAACGTAAACCTATTGCCTTCTGATAATTATCTTTCAGGTATTGTGACATCGCCATTCGGAACATCAGAAATATCTCCTGTTATATTAAGGGCCTTGCCGGATGAAGAAGACCCGGAGTTTATTGGAATAGATCAAGTCCCGGTTGAAAATGCGATTCCATTTATTCTTATACTAATCGGACTTTACATTTTGATTTGTATAAAACATAGAAAAAAGACTTCTTTTTTGAAGTAGAACTAGCTCAGTTAAGATCATCAGAAAGAATCCCAAACTGCATCTCAGATTCTTCACGTCCAGCATAAGTACATCGTAATCCTATAAATAAATTACCCAATGTTAAGATAAAACCCCAATAAATTATTGTACATTTGTAATTCAACCATTACAAAAGCAGAACCCATTTTCAATTTTCAATTTCTAATTTTCAATTAAAACAGTTATGTCAAAACAAAAGCCAAAAACTTATCAGCAAACAGAAGAACAAATTTCTGCAGTAAACGAACCCGCAGCAACATACGGGCATTCTCCTGTAATTATCAATCCTGACAAACTTTATTCCTATGCTGATTACCTTACCTGGATGGATGATAAGCGGAGAGAGATTTACAACGGTGTGGTTTGGATGATGTCGGGTCCAAACCGAATACATTCTTTGTTATCAACAAACATTGCAGCTTTCTTTAAATGGTTTGTCAGGAAGGAAAAAGGACAATGTGAGATATTTCATGCTCCTTTCGACGTGAGGCTTCCTAAAGAATCAAAAACTAGAGATGATCAGATTTACACAGTAGTACAACCAGATATATGTGTTGTATGCGATTCCTCCAAATTAGATGATAAAGGCTGCATCGGAGCCCCTGATCTGGTGGTGGAAGTTCTTTCTCCAAGCACAGCAAAAAAAGACCTGGATTATAAATTCCATCTCTACGAAGAAGCCGGAGTCCGTGAATATTGGGTTGTATACCCTGATATGAAGGCAGTTTCTGTTTTTACTCTTGAAAAAAACGGATTATTTGATCCGGGAACTACTTATGAATATGATGCAATAGTGCCTTCAACCGTATTGAAAGGCCTGAAAATCGAATTAAAAGAATTATTTGAAGGATGAAAAAGACTTTTTATTTATTGGGATTGGCTGTCTTATGCCTAGGCTTTTCCTGCCGTACAAGTTATGAAATTGCATCCATTGAAGGAGAAAGAATTGCAGTGGACAGTACCTGGATGCAGCCGGTAGATTCCTCTGTAACAGCAATTATTGACAAGTACAAGCATCGCCTGGATGAGGAAATGAATGTAGTGATCGGAACTGCTGCCGAAACCATGGTATCTACCCTTCCTGAAAGTCCGCTGACCAATCTAACGGCAGATGTCCTGCTACAATATGCCGATAAACAAAATCCTGAAAATTTCGATTTTGCATTGATGAACTCACAGGGAATCCGTACCGCATTGAATAAGGGAAACATAACACTCGGAAATGTGTATGAGGTATACCCTTTTGAAAATAAAGTAGTATTCCTGGAATTAAACGGTAAATATGTGGAAGATCTCTTCAAATTTTACGCCAGGAATGGTGGAGAAGGTGTTTCTTCCACTATCCGTCTTTCTATCCGGGATAAAGAAATAGAGGGTCTGACAATTGGAGGTAAACCTCTGGATAAAGATAAAACCTATAAAATAGTCACCATTGACTATTTAGCCGAAGGCAACGATGGAATGAAAGCCTTGTCTTTCTCCTCAAAAAAGACAGATACCGGTCTGATGCTTCGCGACCTGATGATCGACTACATAAAAAACCAGACTAGCGGTAATAAACCGGTACAGGCCGTAAACGACGGACGAGTCCAAATACTCAATTAAAAATCAACATCCACATCATTTTCAATTATTCACACATGAGAACAATAAATATATCTATCCCAATCATCATTTTCCTGTTTGCCTGCGGAAATCTGAATGCCCAGGAAACCGGCCGGATCACAATCTTGCACACCAACGACACCCATTCCCGTATTGAACCGATGCCTGCTAAAGATAAAAACTATCCGGGCATGGGAGGTTATCAACTCCGCGCGAACCTGATCAAAAGTTATCGCGAAAAAGATCCCGGACTTATTTTGATGGATGCAGGCGATTTTAGCCAGGGCACACCCTACTTCAATCTGTTCAAAGGAGAAATAGAAATAGAATTGATGAATGCCCTAAAATACGATGTGGTTACTTTAGGCAATCATGAATTCGATAATGGATTGGAAAGTATGAAAAACATTTTGGGAAAAGCATCCTTTCCGGTAGTTTGCTGCAATCTTGATTTCAGTGAAACATCTTTGAAAGATCTCATCCAGCCTTACATAATAATGGAAAATATAAAAGGATTGAAAATAGGAATTATCGGAGCTACAGTCAACCCGGTAGGATTAGTTGCCCTGGAAAATTACCAGGGAATAAAAGTCCTTCCCTGCATAGAAACGATTAACCATTATGCGGCATTTCTAAGGGATGAAGCGGATTGCGATCTGGTGATCTGTCTGTCTCATTTAGGTTTTGACCAGGAACGTGAAGGAGAACCCTACGATCAGTTATTAGCTCAGGAGTCTGAAAATATAGATATCATTATTGGTGGCCATTCGCACACATTTTTGGAAGAACCGGTTTATATTGAAAATAAAACCGGTAAAAAAGTTTTGATCAACCAGGAAGGAAAAAATGGAATTTTTGTAGGAAAGATCGAGGTTGATTTTAAAAAAGAATAGATTTTTTTGTAGTACTTCCCGAATACGAATCTATAATTTCTTTTAAAATTCCAGGGACCGGACTCCACAAAAAAACGAAGCAATCTACTGTAGTTCTCTGTAGATTGCTTCGCTGTTATTCCGGATAACGGAATTATTACTTCTCTCAATAATAAAAATTATTTCTAGTATCCGGAATTTCCTATTCCGTTAATTGCTTTTCTCTTCCTTTGGATTCTTATACCGGAAAAATATAGCAAACAATACCGCAACCACTAAAGCATACGCGGCAAATGCCAGCCAGATAGAATGCCAGTCTTTGCTGCCATCTGTTTCCGTATAAAATTTTTGAATTACATAGCCGCTGATACTGCTTCCCAGGATGGCTCCTACTCCATTGGTCATCATCATAAACAAACCCTGCGCACTGGAGCGGATAGCCGGTTGAGTAGATGTTTCCACAAACATGGATCCGGAGATATTGAAAAAATCGAAAGCCATACCGTAAACGATACAGGAGGCAATGATCATCCATAATCCATCGGTCGGATTACCGTATGCGAACAAGCCGAAACGCAGAACCCAGGCCAACATACTGATAAGCATCACGTTCTTGATCCCGAATCGTTTCAGGAAGAATGGAATCGCCAGGATAAACAAGGTTTCCGACATCTGGGAAATCGACATGATGATCGTCGAATATTTCACAACGAACGAATTGGCATATTCCGGAATTCTCTTGAATTCATCCAGATAAACATCACCATAAGCGTTGGTCAACTGCAGGGCAGCGCCTAAAAGCATGGAAAAGACAAAGAACAGTGCCATCCTCTTGTCTTTGAACAAGAAAAAAGCATCCAGGCCTAAAGACTGAGCCAAAGACTTCTTTTCTGAACTGCTTCCCAATGGCGGACATTTCGGCAATGAAAAGGAATACAAACCTAAAAATAAAGCGGCACCGGCAGCAATATAAAATTGATTGCCAGACGCTTTATTTCCGGTAAGGTTGACAATCCACATAGCCACAATAAACCCGATAGTACCGAATACCCTGATTGGAGGAAAATCTTTAATCACATCCAATCCTTCACTTTTGAGAGCCGTATAGGCAATGGAATTGGCCAGGGCAATAGTGGGCATATAAAAAATCATTGCCACCAGGATACCCCAGAAAAAAGTCATTGGCTGGTCTATTTGCGGAATGCAAAATAAAGCGGCAGCCGTTAAAATATGTAATATGGCATAAAGTTTTTCCGCATTGATCCAACGGTCGGCCACAACCCCCATCAGGGCCGGCATAAATAAAGAGGCGATACCCATTGTAGAAAAGATCATGCCGAATTCGGCACCCGACCATTCTTTGGTTCCAAACCAGTAATTTCCTACCGTAATTAACCATGAACCCCACACAAAAAATTGCAGGAAGTTCATCACGATCAAACGAAACTTAATGCTGTTCATACGTTTATTATTTACTGTTAACAACTAATTTGACTGTTTTTCCGTTGATTTGCATGATGTAGATACCGGGTACCGGGGCAATATAAGTTTCCCAGTTGCCGGTTCCTTTACCGGAAGCTAATAACTGACCTTGTACGGTATAAATGGAATAAAGTCTTCCTGGTTCGTAGGTGCGGAATTCAATAACTTTTCCGTGTGCATAGATATCAGGGCTTAATGCACCGACAGGCACAATGCCTGTTTCTTCATCAGAGCATACACCATTTAAATAAACAGTAGTGCTACCGCTCATTCCTCCGTCTTGCACGATCAGTTGGCTGTGATGTTCTCCATATTCCAACGGTTGATAAGAAATGGTCAGGCTATAGCCTGATTCTGAATTGGCCTGATAGGCTGTTATGCTTTTTGCAGAAAGAGAAAATAAAGCCTTATCTCCTCCATATAATATGATAGAAAGGTTACCATTCAAATCCACTCCTTTCACATTGACAATCCGAGTTGATTTTTCACTCGGTTTTACCTGTCCAAAATAAATATCGGTAAGATTATCAGGAGTTACCAATGTCGGTTCTTTCGGTTTATAAACATCCGGCAAGTGAAATTCGTATCCCACAGAATCACCCCAGATATATTCTGCTAATTGAGGAAAATCTATAAAAGGATTCCGGTTTCCCTGATATTTAAATACCTCTTCATTTCTGTTGGTTTCCTTACTGCTCACCTTATCGTTCCTATGCCATTCCAACAACATGTTTTTTGCCCATGTTTTCCAGACCGGATAAGTATTTTTGTCAAGCATATTCAAACCCTCACTTCTCCATTGTGAAGCATAATCCTCATAACAGGTTACGATATAAAAATAAGCCCGGGCAAAGTCACCTTTATATTGATTGTCCGGTTCGAATGAAGAAGCGGTATAACCTCCCGGATAATCGTTCTTTCCGACTTTTGTAACACCATTATTAAACATGCTTCCATTATTAGTTCCCAGAATATAATTAGATTTTTTCTCATTGGCATCTGCATCTGCCGGATATAAATGATGAAGATCTGAATAAGCATCGTAATTATCAACATAATTTGCCTCTGCCCACCAACTTTTAGGAAACGAGTGTTCTCTATTCATGCCGGAAACACTTCCTCCGGCTTTACTCGGAAAATAACGATCTGTATTGGAATACATGTCCCATACAGTTCTTCCATCGCTTTTCACATCGGTTGTCCGGTAATAATACCAGTGATCATTATATGATAACCGGGTATGCTTGACTAATATTTTGGACAATTCTGTTTTCAGTGCCGCTCCTTTTTTTCCGTCGATGGCATCGTAATAGCCTTCCGGAATATCTGCCGTTAATTTAGTCGTAAAAAAACAGCAGAAAATAATCAATCCTGCAATCTGTTTAAGTTTCATCGTTTATTTATGATTTTCAATATTTTTATTTTTGCATCCGGAGTGAATATCCTGACAATAAAGACATGTTCTTCCGGAAGGAATACCCGGCAGCGGTCAGATACAGTTCTTTCATCGGCCACCAGAGTACCATATACTGTAAATATCTGTACTGAGGATTCATTAGGAAGATCTTCCAGATACAGAATATTGTCATATACATAATGGAGTGGTTTCCATTCCATTTCACTAATATCCGTATCGTTGGGATTAAATGCGTAAATAATGGAATCCCCCCAGATATATTCTGCTAATTCGGGATAATCGATAAAAGGATTCCGGTTATCCTGAATGGAATAAACTGCATTATTTCTGGCAATTTCTTTAGCGCTTACAGGATCCTGCCGGCTCCATTTCAATAATAAATTGATAGCCCAGGTTTGGAACGATGGGTACGTTGTTTTGTTCAACATGTCGCTAGACCAGCCGGTAACAATATCTTCGTAACAGGTTACCATATAAAAATACGACCGGGCGAAATCACCCTTATATTCATTGGCCGGTTCAAAAACAGTGCCAGAATATCCTGAGAAAGAAGAATTTCCAACTTTTCCGGTTCCGTATGTAGTACCGTTTGTTGTCTCTCCGAATGGAAAATTACCTCTCGCATTGTTCACTTTACCGTCTGTAGGATATAAATGAAACAAATCTGTATACATCGGATAATTACTACTAAACCAACTTGCTGGAAACGAATGCTCCCGGTTATAACAACTACAGACATTACCGATCGAACTTCCACACTGCTTGTCGACAAATATAAAAGAACAATCGGAATACATATCCCAAACTTTGCCGTCAGCCCGCTTATCTGTTTGTTGAAAATCAGTCCACAAATCACCATACGAACGTTGTGTATGCGGACGGATAATTGTTTTCATCGCAGTTTTTAGTACATCTTTCTTTTTTCCGAAAGTATTATCATAATACCCAGAAGGAATCTGAGCATATCCGCTGATTACAGTCAGAATGCAAGCAAAAAACGCCAAAACAAAATCCTGTTTTTTCATCGGTTAATGATTTTATAAGTAGATGAAGTTTTCAAACGGTCAACGATACGGACAATAAAAAATCCGTTTTCCGGGAGAGAGATAGAATAAGTTCCGGAAGTGGTAATACTCTGTGAAATCAATTGTCCGAAAGCATTATATACCTGTACAATAGCTCCTTCAGAAGAATTTGCTACGTAGAGAGTCCCTTGCCAGGCATATACCATCGGCAATACGGAAAGCTCCGGAGAATCATAACCGGAAGTGATCTTTTGAGATATTTTCAGGTTACTTATACCCACATTATTAGCATTTCCTTTTTGATATTCTATTTTTATATACCGGGATTCCGGTTGTAATTGGATATTTCCACTATTCTTCGTTTGGTTATCCGTCAAGAACTTATTGTCAAAGTCGGCAATCGCATCTCCAAAACCGGAACCATTATCCGATTCGGAAACAAGTACATGGTTATTATTGGATCCCCAGGCATTCCAGGCAGTCATATCGAAAGATAATTTATCCGGAATCCCGTCAAAATGTACCACAAGATTGGCATTACTTGCTTTTAATGCCAATTGTCCGTTTCCGTCGTAATAACCGGTACTTCCGCTTTTCGTGAATCCTGAAGGCATTTTAGACCAGTCGCCATTGAATTCAACAAGATACTCCAATGGGTTAACAGGATCATCAGGGTCATCGGGATCAGGATCTACACCCGGATCCGGGTCCGGATCGGGATCAGGAATAGGAGTTGTTCCCGGATTAAAAGCATAGTTGATGGAATCTCCCCAGACATATTCTGCCAATTGAGGAAAATCAATATAAGGGTTCCGGTTTTTTTGTATTTTATAAACAGCATTATTTCTATCGTATTCTTTGATACTGACAGCATCGTTCCTGCTCCATTTGAGCAACAGATTGATAGCCCAGCTACTGAAAGCCGGATATTTAGTCCCATTAAGCATGGCGCTGCTCCAGGTAGAAACATTCTCTTCATAGCAGGTTACCATATAAAAATAAGTACGGGCAAAATCACCCTTATAAGTATCGATGGGTTCGAATACAGTTCCTGAATATCCCGGAAACGAAGAACTTCCTACTTTAGAACCGTTTGACGATGTCCAAGTGGCCGATCCTACTTCTCCGAAAGGATGGTTACTTCTTCTTCCGTTGACATATCCGTCTGTCGGATACAGGTGGAATAAATCGGAATACATCGGCTTTTTATCGTCGAACCAACTTTTGGGAAAAGAATGCTCCCTGTTATAACAACTTCCTTCACCGGAATAGTTACCGCATTGCTTATCTCCGAAATAAAAAATATATTGTGGTGTTTTGCCCGGGATATCCGAATACATATCCCAAACTATATTGTTTCCTTTATTATCTGTCGATTTAAAATCGGTCCATAAGTCATCGTAAGAACGTTCTGTATGCGACCGGATAATTTCTTTCATAGCGGTTTTCAGTGCATCTTTCTTTTTTCCGAAAGCATTGTTGTAATAGCCTGCGGGAGGTTGTGCATAGGTAGTTTCCAGTACAAAAATGCAACTTATAGGGAGTATCAGCCACTTCATCATCATTCTATGTGTTATTGCCATAAATATTTTACCAAAAATCCAGGATCTTTGATGTTTCAAAGATCCTGGATAGATTCTATTAAATTAATATATTACTTTACCAATACTTTGAATGTCTGAGAACTTCCGGTAGAAACCAGTTTGATCAAATAGATACCGCTTTGTTTCATTGGAATCAATACAGTTGTATTATTCATTTTTTCACTGATAACCAATCTTCCTGTCATATCATACACATACGCCAATACGCCTTCCGGAAGGTTATTCAAATAAAGAATACCATCAGAAACATATACATCAGTAGTCAATGATTTTGAATATTCTGCACTGCTACCATCATAATCTGTAATTTGAATATCATCAATATTAATGGTTGAAGTACCAGCTGAGGTCGGATTGTTCTTTGTAATTTTTACTCTCACATTACCCGTTATATTTGCAGTGAAAGATATTTTTGTAAATTCAGCAGGAACTTCATTTACTTGTTGAGAATAAGCATTCCAAGTTACACCTCCATCGTTCGAAACTTCCAGTATCCATGTTGCAGCGCCAGTGTGAGAACCATACATACCATGATATAATGAAATAACTCCCGCTCCATTCGGCTTATCTGTTTGCATCATTACATAATGAGATGCTGCACTAGACGAGTTTGGATCTCTTAAACGAGCAGAACGAGCTCCGTTTTTCTTGTCTGTATTGCTGGCATCGACAACATCAGTAACAATGCCTGCAATTTCCCAGGTTGCTGCAGTTCCAACAAAATTTGCAACAGCGTAACTGGCTTTATTAGGAGTAACACCTTCAAATGTTTCAATCCATGTTCCGGATGGAACTTCTGCGCTAAAATTAATCTTATATGTATTTTCTTCCCCATTTTCAGCCTTTACAAGAATACTGGTGGTTCCCGGAATAGTTGTTGCTCTCGTTACAGATGCTGTTGCTTTTGTGTCTTCGAGTGTATAACTTTCTGTGGGCACTGTAGTGGTACCGGCAGGAAGCACTACAGAATAAGATATAACTTCAGGATCAAACGCAGGATCTAATGTGCCTTGGCTAACAGAAAGAGATGCTAATCTATTATTGTCGCTAAATACAGGAGCATTCCCGGCTGATATCAAAATATCGTCCAAACGATAACCAAAACCTGTAGGATTATTGGCAATAGTAAAGGAAAAAGTAAGTTCCAAATTTGTTGTTGCAGGAATTCCTGATAAATTAGATATTTCAACATAAGAATTTGCAGTTACTACCGGTGTAGATGGGATCGTGATTGGAGTTGTATTTCCTGTAACCACATCTTTTGCAACAAGGGTCATTTTAGCTGCATCTCCATCTTTGGAATTACAAGCTATCTTAAAAGATACTTTCAAATCAGATTTTCCAGATGTATTTATTCCACTTATAACAAAGTTTTTGTCATTATTAGCTGCAAACCACACATGAGAATTTATTGTTGAAGTAGACCTTAGATCTACATTACCGGAAAAAGCAATAGGAGCCGAATTATCCCATCCGGTATAGTCAGCGGGAGCCGGTCTTGTTCCTGAAGCAGGAGCTGCTGATCCGCATGTTTCATAAAATACAGTTGTTTGTGCCATAATACCTATGCTGAAAAGCGACACACACATCAACATAATCCATTTCTTTAAAGTAAAAATTGTCTTCATAAAATCATATTTAATATTAATACTCTAAAAATTGTCCTCACTACCCAAATAAACTGGGTAATGAGGACAATTCATCTATTTAACCACCAAGTTTTTAATTTCCCAACTGGCAGATTCTGCACTTGAACATAAATATTTAAATGCAATCCTTACATTTGTATTGTTTAGCACAGAAGATGGAAGAGAAATATTCCCACTATCAACAAAAGTCCAATCGCTTCCCGTAGGATAAGTAGTGATCGTTACCTGTGTCCAGGTTGCAGTTGAGGGACTTCCCGAAGTATAATTGGTACTCACCCACAAGGTATGGTTAGAGAGCATATTGGCAACAGTTCCTTTATTAATTGTATGTGAAAAAGTTACTGTAGCAGAAGTTTTTCCTGTCAGATTCATAGCCGGAGAAATCAACCAGTCTTCATTGGGATTGCTTACATTATTAGCATAACCGCTCATTAGAACATATCCGTAGGATGTATTTAATGTCCAAACCTGGTCTCCAAGTACGCTGATTGCTGTGAATCCTCCCATGTCGGAAGAAAAAGGTACATTCAGGATCTCTGTTCCTGGTTCCGGACCTGGTCCGCTGCCATTCAATTTATACGATGTGATATTTTTGATTCCGGCTACACCGAAATAAGCGATCAAATCGCAGGCAATTGTTACTTCTTTCCCTTCATTGCCGGGATTTGCATTTAGGTTGAGATCTGTTCTGGCAGAAGTTCCTGTTGCCAATTGCACGGGAACACAATTAGTGGGATCGGTTTCATTTGGATCAGTAGCAATCAGGATGTTGGATTGAGAAGAGAATGGCGCATCGAAAACAGCATTAGCTAAATATTGATCCGGAACGCAACCTACTATATATCCTTTAACCCATTTGCCGGTTTCATTTACATCTTTACCCTTGGCTACTACCTGATTGGCAGAATACGGACTGGCTTCTGAACCATCGCCGTCTCCTGAAGGAACTCCTCCAAATTCAAATTCACTGGAAGTTCCAAAAGCAACATACTGTCCCGCGGCTCCAAAATAATTTTGTAGTATACCTGTTACTTTTAAGACTTTACCCAGATTACCAGGATTATCCACCAAATTTATCTGAGTACGTATCGCAGAACCGCTGGGAAGATTTACAACGACGCATTTGGTCCAATCCCTTACATCGGCTGAAGCTGCCAGTACCACAGTATTATTCATGAAATCTCCGGCATTAAAAGCAATATCTTCATTTCCGTTAATCGGATTTGATGCATTGATTCCGGGCACTACCGTACCTACAATATACCCTTGAATCCATCCTGATGTTTGGACATCTTGATTAGACAGAGCAAAATCAACAGACCACGGATGATCTTTGGTCCCGCCGGGTTGGGGAATTTCACCTTTAAATTTCTGAACATCATTATAGGAACGGAGCATGTATTGAACAGCTCCCAGATAGGTAGTTAAAATACCAGTCAGATTAACTGTATCTTTAGGTAAAGTTACTGATGCAAAATCTGCATAACTACTATTCCTGGTAGTAACTTTTTTATCAGGAGCATCAACAAAATAAACAATTCGGTCAACCGCATTTCCTTTCACTTCTTCTGCCGTGGCAAAAGGTTTTTGTCCACCATCCTGATACATCACGGCCTTTAAGGTGTATAGCTTGGCAACATTTGTGTCATTACTCAAAACCCCGGCATCGAAAGTATTTAAATCCAGAGTATCGGGTTTGATTACATTAGGATCGGGAACTCCTGTTTTGTGAATTCTATCTCTAACAAATAACCAGTCTGCACGTCCAATCTGATTATAGCTTCCACTTTTATAATAAGCACCCAACTGTAGCATATTATAAGTTTTTCCTATATAGAAATCTTTACAGTCAATTACCACTTTTTGTCCTACAGGAAAATCTCCATACAACCCGGTTCGATCGATATTAATCAGCATAGCAGCCGTATGGTCCTGAATAACTAGTTGTTTGAAAATATTACCGGATACATCGTTTGCTGTAATATATCCCTCAATAACATCATTATCGGTGATCTTAAGAGTGTCAGCTACATGTTGGTATTTTTTGATAAAATCTACTATAGTAATATTCGCTTGCCCTTCATAATAAGGGACCTCATAGGGAATTGTATCGTAATCCCTCTCGTCATTACATGCCGTGAATGAAAATGAGATAGCGAATAAAATAAATAGTCCTTTCAAAAAAGCTTTCATATTTATTGTTTTTAGTTTCATATATACTTGTATATTAAAAATTTACGGAATATAGTCAGTAATCTCTATATCATCAATATTGATGCTTGAGGAACCTGCCGATTGGGAATTTGTTTTTGTTATTTTGATCCGGATATTTCCACTGACATTTACCGTAAAAGATATTTTAGTAAGGGCGGCAGGAACAGATGTCACATCTTGAGAGAACGCATTCCATGTAACACCTCCATCATTTGAAACTTCCAGTTTCCATGTTGCAGCACCGGTATGAGTGCCATACATGCCATGATAAAGTGAGATAATTCCAGCTCCATTGGCTTTATCATTTTTCATCATAAAGTAATGAGGATCAGCATTGGTTGAATTAGGATCTCTCAAACGGACAGAACGAGTGCCATTTTTTTTGTCGTTGGTGTCTGCCGATGAAACAACTCCAAACACAGTCCATGTGGTTGCTTCTCCTACAAAGTCACCGAGCACATAACTAGCTTTATTGGCGGCAGTTCCCTCAAATGTTTCCAGAAAAGGACCGGATGGATCTGGATCCGGGTCAGGATCAGGTCCTACTCCATCAATTTTGTAGCCTTGCAAACTTTTAATGCCGGGAACGCTGAAATAAGCCTCAAAAGAACCATTCAAAGAAACCTTTTTCTTCAAAATAGTAGATGAATTGACTGGACTTAAAGCATCTCTCATTGTAGCCGGTAACTGAACCGTAATACAATTGGATAAATCCGTTTCTGTCGGTGAATCTGCAATCAGAATATTGGAGTTTGTTGTAAACGGAGCTGTGAAACTGGGTGCAAAAGGATCTACTCCGGTTTCATAAACTCCTACCACATAACCAGTACCCCATTTATAATTAGTATTATTTGCAGCACCCTGATTGGCTTTAATGCCGGCAACATTATACGGATTATTTTCACTTCCATCTCCTGTGATTGTTCCGGGATCAGGACCAGGATCCGGGCTTTTACCATCTAAGCTGTAACTGGTGATATTTTTAATACCTGCAACACCGAAATAAGCATTCAAATCTCCTTGAATCAGAAGTATTTTTCCCTTATTTTCGGGATGGCCTTTCAGATTTAGGTCTGTTCTAGCCGGAGTTCCTGAAGATAACTGTATGGGAACACATTTATTCGGATCCGTTTCATTAACATCGTATGCAATCAAAATATTGGATTCGGAATTAAATGGTGTTTCAAAATCAGAATTCTCAAAGATAGATATACCATCTACACATCCGACGATATACCCTTTCACCCATTGTCCTGTTTCAGTAACATTTTTTCCTTTGGCAACTACCTGGTCTACATTATATGGTTTTTCCTGACTTCCGTCTCCCATCTCCGGCAATGGTTCATAAGGAGGTACATCAAAATCTTTTTCTTCGCATGAAAAAAGACACAGGGAGGTCAGAAATATGGCGATTAAACATTTGCAGTATTTCATATTTTTTATTTTTATTTTATACATCATATCCATTATTTGTTAAAATCTGAAACCTGCATTCAGGAAACAGTTGAATCCCTGTGCATAGTAGTAATAAGAAGGGAATTTATTGGATGAGGCATCATCCAAATCGATTCGGTTATATTCATATCCTCCCGATTTTAGGTCCTCATTATTCAGTATATTACAGAATTGGAGATTCACATTCAAAGTATATTTTCTTTGAATACGAAACATTTTTCCGATAGAGAAATCCAAAGTAGTACCTCCTGCAAATTTTTCCTGGTTGGTGGCAATTTCTATTTTTTTCTCTAATTCTTCATTACTGTTTGCTGTAATTTTTGAAATAGCCGATTCAGTTCTTTTGATTGGAGAAGGATCGATGTAGGTCCTATTAAATCCGCTAAGTGTAAGATCAAAGAACCAGTAATTATAGAAATAATGTGCTCCGAGAGCTCCTGCTGTTTGAGGCGTTCCCGATACATAAAAATTTTTCAGATATACAGTTTCCGAACGGTCGGAAATTGATCCGTTTTCTGCACTGAGCGTACCTGTTGGACGATTGCTGTAATAGTATTCCGACAAAGTTCCAATAGCAGTGAATGACAAGTTGGAGTTAACTTTCACTTCCATTCCCAATTCAAATCCCCTGTGTATCTTATTGATTCCTGTCAGCGCATAATTAACAAAAGTGCCATCTGCATCCGAATACATATTATACATCCGTGCCTGATCGTAGAAATTGGTTTGGAAAGCAGTAATACGTCCTCGTAAAATCGGGGTACTGATATTATAACTCAGGTCAGCTGCAAAAATATTTTCATTTTCCATGTTTGGAATCGGGGTGTCTTTCACACGGGGAGAAAGATAAGCATTGTACGGAAGCGGAGGTTGAGTTGTGTATGATACATTTCCCGACAGGATATGTCTTCCGGAAATTTTATAAGCTATTCCTAATTTAGCACTCTGATCTATAAAGGAATGGTGAGCTCCTTCTCCATAAGAGTTATCCGGTGCCAAACCGTTTCTCATATGTCCGGTTCTGTAAAATTCGGTAAATCCGATTTTGAATCCGTAGTTGATATCCCATTTGTTGTAGCGGTGAGTATTTTGCAACCAAACATTGGCACTGTTTACATGGATGTCGTAATCATAGCCAAAACGATCGCCTTCTATTGCTGTAGTATCCGGATTATTCAAGTCGTATCTAAGTGCCGGGGAGCCTTTTCCTGAATTTCGTTGCTCAAACTGATTGATATTCAAAAAATAATCTCCACCAAGCAAATCACTTACGGTTTTGTAGTGCATTCCTTTGGTTGTACGTGCTTCCAAGCCTGCTGTAAAGGTAATACGTTCAGTCAGCTTTGTATTAAATGTGGAATTCAGGCTAAGGTTCATTTGATCGTTATGACGTTCTTCTACGATGAAAGCAGATCCCAGATTAAGGGATTTTACATTATAATTATACTGGTACATCTCATTCCAATCCACCTGGTTAATAGTAGGATCTACTAACCAAGCCACAGCATACGATTCCTGTAGTTCAGGCGTATCTTTGTATCCCGGAAGATTACGATAATAGTCTGGTCTCGGATCATAGGCATTATAACGGGCTAAAGCAGTAGATCCGTATTTAGAATATCTATATCCCAATCCGGTAGTCAGTTTCGAATTCTTGTCGATAGTCCAGGTATGCGATAGGATTGCCGATGGTTCCATAGTAGTAACCACTCTGGAATTCCGTTTTTCGCCGTTTTGGTATCCCCAATATGAATTATAATAATGTCCTTTTATATCCATCAACTGTTGCGGAGCCGCACTCGATTGCCCCCGTTGCGTAGGAGCCGCAAAAGCCGTAAGAGATAATTTATGGCTCGGATTCAGCAATTTTTCCACAGCAAAAAATCCAGCCAGGCTATTATAAAATGTACCATCGATGAAACCTTCATCGGCCCAGCGATAAGCTACAGAACCGGTGAATGCCCATCCATTCGGTTGCATCCCGGTGGAATAAAGTGCGGAACCACGTAATTTATAGGATCTGTTGGTATATGCCACACTCACTTTTCCTCCCGGAGCATAGTTACCCGCATGTGCATTAATATTACTGGCTCCTCCTACCTGACTGTATGTGTAGGAAGAAGATTCCATGGCATTGACAATGTCTTTACTACGGGTAGCATCGTTCAATCCTCCGACCATTCCATAGCTGAAACCACCTCTTTCCGGATCACTGAAATTGACTCCATTTATATAAGAATCCACATAACGGTTTTCATATCCACGTACTTTGAATCGCATGGCAGAAAAATCATATGCCGAATTCGACAGGTAAACATCATTCGAGGAAATCATCAGGGACGATACATTATAATCACTTTGGTCACCTCCGGCTTCATTAATATTTTCTTCGTCTATGAGAATTAAAGAGCCTTCACTTAGTAAATTTCTGACTCCGGAAACTACAGGTATCATACCTAGATCGTTTACCATATCGTTCAGAATATTCACTTTCATTTCTTTTGTAGTAACATCCGGTGATGAGAACACAACAAATTCTCCACCGGGAGACAATTTATCAAAAAAGAACGAACCGTCTGAGGCCGTAATCGTAACTTGATCTGCGTTTCTCAAGGAAACAGATACACCGTCGATCGGTTGCTTGGTTGCTGAGTTAATCACTATTCCTTTCAATGCTGTTTCTTGTGAATACGTCGAATAGCAAAAGAACAGGAGTAGAATAAATAAGAGACTCCTTCTCATAGAATTTGTTTTAAATTAATAATATCTCAATTTACCCAATTGAAAACACGCAAAATTATCCATGAAAAGTTAAGGCCAAATGAACAAAAAAATACGATTTTATTGATAAAAATGATTAAACAAGTTGTGAACAAATGTACGCGATATAAATTGATGGTACAAATATTTCTGAAACTTTTTTTGCTTTGTAGTTTTAATTTAACAAAGAGTGATTACATTTGCAGTTCAATGATTCTAAAATGAGATTGTTATGAAAAATTGTCTGAATTCACTGTTAGTAGTACTGTTTCTGGGATTGTTTTTAAGCCTCCAATCTCAAAATAAAAAACTGGTACCCTATGCCATTGGCTTTTATAACCTGGAAAATTTATTCGATACCATTAATAATAATGGCACTTACGACTTTGAATATTCCCCTTTAGGAGAAAAACGCTGGGATGGTAAAAAATACTGGTCGAAAATCAATAATATGGCTTATTGTATCAGTCAGCTGGCTAAAGACAATTGTCCCCTGGGACCGGCGGTGATAGGAGTCTCGGAAATAGAAAACCGCTCGGTGCTGGAAGACCTGGTCAAAGCGAAAGATATTGCCAAATATAATCTTGGAATTGTTCATTATGATTCTCCCGATTTGAGGGGTGTCGATGTAGGTTTTCTATACAATCCTTTATTATTTAAAGTGACCTCTTCCAAATCATACCGGCTCGTTTTACCCGATAACCCGAATTTCAAAACGAGGGATCAATTGCTGGTAAGCGGACTACTCGATGGAGAAAAATTCCATTTTATAGTCAATCACTGGCCTTCCCGAAGAAATGGAGAAAAAAGTTCCCGTCCGCTCCGGGTTGCTGCAGCCAAACTCAGCAAACATATTTCCGACTCTATCCGTACTGCAGATCCGGAAGCCAAGATCATGATTATGGGTGACCTGAACGACGATCCGACCAATGTCAGTGTAAAAGATGTATTGGCTGCCAAACAAAAAAGAAATAATGTTTCCCAGGACGATCTTTTTAACCCGATGGCCGAATTATTTGCCAAAGGAATCGGCTCGCTCGGATACCAGGGATCCTGGAATCTTTTCGACCAGATTATTATTTCCGGAAATATGTTGGGGTCCGACCGGAATACCTTCAAATTCTGGAAAGCAGAAGTCTTCAACAAAGATTTCCTAATCCAGCAGGAAGGACAATATAAAGGTTATCCCCTGAGAACACACAGCGGGAACATGTTCCTCAACGGATATAGTGACCACTTTCCGGTGTTGGTCTACTTAATCAAATACTACCAGGAATGAATTGAAAATTGAAAATTAAAAGTAAAGCTACCTAATTTTCAATTTTCAATTATCAATTTTCAATTATTACCCTCCCCTTTTTAATCATTATTGAGAGTTTATTTTGATCTTTCTCCGTTTTTTTTTATTATCTTTGCGTCGTCAAAAATGTGACTAATAGTTTTAGAATGGACGCAAAAAGGATTTTATTTATCACATCCGAAATAAGCCCATATCTCCCTGAATCGGAAATAGCCGATATATGCAGGGCGTTACCGCAAGGCATACAGGAGCGCGGAAGGGAGATCAGGACATTCATGCCCAAGTACGGAAATATCAATGAAAGACGCAATCAATTACATGAAGTCATCCGGCTGTCCGGTATGAATCTGATTATTGATGATACGGATCACCCTCTTATTATTAAGGTTGCATCCATTCAGTCTGCCCGTATGCAGATTTATTTTATTGATAACGAAGATTTTTTTCAACGAAAATCTACGATTGCCGATGAGGATGGCGTTGAATTTGAAGACAACGACGAAAGAAGTATTTTTTATGCCCGGGGAGTTTTGGAAACTGTCAAGAAATTACGTTGGGTGCCCGATTTGGTGCATTGCCACGGTTGGATGACTGCCCTGGTTCCTTTATATATAAAAAAAGCTTTCAGTGATGATCCGTGCTATAAAAATGCCAAAGTAGTCTATTCTGTATACGATGACGATTTCAAACAGTCTTTCAGAGATGTTTTTGCCAACAAGTTATTGCTGAACGGTATTACAAAAAAAGACCTGGAATCGATCAAAGGAGACGTCGATTTTGCTTCTCTCAGCAAATTGGCTATTGATTTTTCAGACGGAGTCATACAAAGCAGCCCGGAAATCAACAGGGAAGTAAAAGAATACGCACTAAGCAAAACCGACAAGCCTTTCCTGGAATATCATCCGGCAGATACTTATATGGATGCCTTCAATGAATTTTACGATCAAATTTTATCCACCGCAACTATACGTAAAAAATGAAATATAAAAGTCTGATTTTCAGTTTGTTTTCATTGTTGATTATTACATCTTCCTGTGACGATGATTTAAATTCAGTAGGTTTGGGAACAAAACCGGGGGGTGATAATGTATCCGTTTATCCGGATACTATTTTCATGCAAAATTATGTCACCACCATCAAAGCCGATATGGTTAGATTTGATCCCAATGTCAATGTATTTTTGATGGGAAGTTTTTATGACCGGTTTTTTGGCTCTCTGAAAGCAGATTTCATCAATCAGTTTTATCCGCCGAAAGATCTGTTCGATGAAAATATGCAATCTATCGATACGGTATCCGTCTATTACTTGTATCTGAAAGACTCATGGTACGGAGACTCTATTGCACCTATGAAAGCAATGGTATATCCAGCTAAACAGGAATACAACAATCATATAGCACAATACCGGTATACAGATACCGACCTTTCGGGATTAGCCAATATGAACACACTTTGGGGAAGTACTCCATATACTGCCCGCGATCTGAGTCTTAAGGATTCTCTATATAATGCAAGGTCGTACGGTATGGTTAAAGTAGATATTTCCAGTGGAAAAATAAACGGGGTTCCGATCGGAAAGGCATTTTTCGATGAATGGGCCAAAGGTTCTCCGAATGCTTTCGATAATATTTCTTCTTTCCGGACATTTTTCCCGGGCCTTTATACTACCACATCTTCCACAGGAAGCGTCCTTCCGGTTAAGATTATCGAAATGGTTTTCAGATACAAATACCTGAAAGATGAAAATTTAAGAGACTCTACGGCTATAATATATGCCACAAGCGATGTGATGCAGTCCTGCCAATACAAAGACGGAGATGAACAGTTCCCGATCGATATTACAGGCAGGGATACCAGTTATATCAAAGCTCCGGCAGGTGTATATACTCAATATACCATTCCTCTGGGAGATATCGCAGGCAAAATAGGTACCAGGCAAATTAACAGTGTATTGTTGTCGCTGTCTGCCCTTCCAAAAGATGATTGGAAATATGCTCTTGATCCGCCTTCCACATTGATGCTGATTCGCAGTGATTCTTTGGAAAACTTCTTTGCCAATAAGCATACATCGGTAGCATCTCCTACTTCATATAGGGCTGCATATAGCAGTTACACTTACAATTTCGGAGATATATCCGCCATGATCAGAAAGGGAATCAGTGAAGGACTCAATGAACTGAATGTTGTGCTTGTTCCGATCAAAGAAGTGAGTTCTACCATTCAATACGGGAGTTCGGCATATTCGTATATAACCAATACCGCATATGATATTACTCCATCCGGCGTTAAATTGCGGACAGATAAAGATCATCTCCGTCTCCTGATATTAAGTTCGGATATCTCCCGGAAATAACATCATGGCCCTGAAAGATATACCTCAACAATTATCCGATCTGTGGAAATTTATCACGGTCGACATCTGGCGTATTACAGATGCCGAAGTGAAAGGTATGCGACAAACGGGCTATAATTTTTTAAAAACAATTTCACTTGCGATCAGGCGTTTCGAAGAAGACAACCTGCAACGAAAAGCTTCGGCGCTGACATACAGTACGTTGTTATCCATTGTCCCGATATTGGCAATTTTGCTCTCCATTGCCAGGGGATTCGGATTTAATAATATTATAGAAAGTCAACTGGTAAATTACTTTCCCGGGCAAAAAGAAGTTCTGCAAAAAATGTTAGGATTTGTTGATTCTTACATGGTGCAGGTAAAAGGCGGCGTATTTGTCGGAATCGGTATCGTCCTCCTCTTATGGACTGTAATCAGTTTGATTTCCAATATAGAAAAAAGCTTCAATGAAATCTGGATGGTCAAAAAAGGCCGGTCGTATTACAGGAAAGTAACAGACTATTTTTCTGTGATGCTTTTGGTTCCTGTGTTTATTATATGCTCTTCCGGTCTATCTATTTTTGTATCTACGATTTTTACGCCCCTGAGTGAATATCATTTGTTTACTCCTTTTCTGGAAATTATCATCAATGTAGCTCCATTTTTGCTGACTATAATGATGTTTACCGGTATTTATGTATTTTTACCTAACACCAAGGTGAAGTTCAAACATGCTTTTTATGCCGGGATCTTCGCCGGGATTGCTTTCCAGATTTTTCAGTACATGTATATCAGCGGGCAAATCTGGGTATCCAAATATGGTGCTATTTACGGAAGTTTCGCTGCCTTACCCCTACTCCTACTCTGGTTGCAGCTTTCCTGGTTAATCTGCCTGTTAGGTGCTGAAATCGCTTATGCCAGCCAGAATATCCGTGCATATGAATTTGAAGCCGACAGTCAGAATATCACCCGGAGATATAAAGATTTTCTGACTCTTTCCATCCTTTCTTTTATCATTAAACGTTTTGAAACCGGAGACCAGCCCTACACAGCTACTGAGATTTCTGCCGATTACAAAATTCCGACACGTCTTACTTCCGAGATTCTTTTCGAATTAACAGAATTGCATTTTATCAATGAAGTACCGGATGAAGAGAAAAATGTTCTTCGTTTCCAACCTTCTATAGATATCCACAAGATTACAGTTGGAGGAGTACTCACTAAAATAGATCAATCCGGTTCCGAATACTTCAAGATTGATAAGGAAGGTTTATTGAAAAATCAATGGAATACAATCCTACAGGCTAAAGCCGATATGGTCATGAATAACCAGGACCTGTTGGTGAAAGACATCGTATAAAAATTACAATCTGTTTAATCATTTAATAATCAGTATATATGAATTGGTTTGAGTGCAAAGTCAATTACGAAAAAACAATGGAAAATGGTGTCCAGAAAAAGGTTACGGAGCCTTATCTGGTAGATGCCTTGTCTTTTACCGAAGCGGAAGCCCGGATTATCGAAGAAATCAAACCGTACCTCAGCGGTGAGTTTACCATAGCCGATATCAAGCGGGCGCGCCTGAACGAAATATTTTTCAACGAAGCAGGCGATCGTTATTACAGGGTGAAATTATATTTCATTACACTTGACGAGAAGAGCGGAGCAGAAAAGAAAACAGCAGTCAACATGCTGTCACAGGCTTCCGATATCAAAGAAGCAATTGCCGTAGTGGAAGCCGGAATGAAAGGAACAATGGCAGATTATGTAATCGCATCGGTTACCGAAAGTCCTTTAATGGATGTATTTCCTTTTTCCGCAGATGCTAAAGATACTAAAAAAGAACAATAATAATTTATCGTGAGTATTTCTTCCAATATTACAGGAATACTTCGGGAACTTCCTCCCCATGTGCATTTGGTGGCAGTTTCGAAGTTTCACCCGGCGACTTCCATACTGGAAGCATACAATGCCGGGCAAAGGATATTCGGAGAGAGTAAAGCGCAGGAATTAACCGCTAAATATGAGGTATTGCCGAAAGATATTCAATGGCACTTCATCGGACACCTGCAAACCAATAAAATCAAGTATATCGTTCCTTTTGTCGACCTGATTCATAGTGTGGATAGCGAGAGGCTTTTGGAAGAGATAGACAGGCAGGCGCAGAGAGTTCAACGGGTGATTCGTGTATTATTGCAGATCCATATTGCTTCGGAAGAGACAAAATTCGGCTTCTCGTATGATGAGTGCCGGGATTATTTTTCTTCAGGAGCATGGAAAAGGTGTAAAAATATCTGTATTTGCGGACTTATGGGAATGGCTACATTTACCGGGAATGAACAGCAGATCCTTTCTGAATACGAAGGACTTGCTTCTTTTTTCCGGGAGACTCAAGAGACTTATTTCCAAGGGGATAACAATTTTAGGGAATTATCTATGGGAATGAGTGAAGATTACCGGATTGCTATTGATTCCGGAAGTACCCTGATCCGGATCGGGAGCAGTATTTTCGGAAACAGGAACTATTGATATTTGTAATTCGGAATATATTTTATACATTTGCCGGATTCAACCTATAAAAAGAAAATTATGATGGATTTAAGTACAAGATATGCCGGATTGACTTTAAGGAATCCTATTATCATCGGCAGTTCAGGCCTTACAAACCAGGCAGAAAAAAACAAAGCCATGGAAAAAGCAGGGGCCGGAGCCATTGTTCTCAAATCGCTTTTTGAAGAACAGATTTCCATGTTGTCAGACAATATGCTGGAAGGAACCGATTATCCGGAGGCTTCAGATTACATCCGTAGTTATGTCAGGGGAAACCAGGTTGAAGATTATATTCAACTGATCCGCGAATCCAAACAGCAGTGTTCGATTCCCATTATAGCCAGTGTTAATTGCTACAAGGTAGATTCCTGGATAGATTTTGCCCGGCAGATAGAAATAGCCGGAGCAGACGCACTTGAACTCAATATATTTTCGATCGATACAAAAATCCATGATGGTGCCGATCGTTTGGAAAAACAATATATCGAGATCCTGAAATGTGTGAAAGAAAGAACAAATATTCCGGTGATCATTAAAATGGGAAAATTCTTTGAGAATATCCCGGATGTCGTGTATAATTTATATGCAAACGGAGCTGCAGCCGTTGTTCTTTTCAACCGCTTCTATCAACCGGATATTAACATTCACTCTTTACAGATGACTTCAGGAAGGGTATTCAGCACGGATGGTTCACTGGGAGATACTCTGCGTTGGACAGGTATTGTATCGGGCATTGTACCGCAAGTAAATTTAGCGGCTTCTACCGGCGTACACGACTGGGAAGACGTTATCAAATGCCTCTTAGCCGGCTCTTCTGCCGTTCAGGTTTGTTCCGCTGTATATCAACACGGAAACGAAGTAATTGCTCAAATGCTTACCAGTATGAAGGAATGGATGGGCTCTATGAACTACCAATCTATCCCGGACTTCAAAGGTAAACTAAACTATGCCAATATTCCTGACGCAGCTATGTATGAGAGGGTGCAGTTTATGAAGTATTTTTCTAATAGAGATTGAAATTTAGTTAAGAATTAAGAGTTAAGAATTAATGCGGTATTTGAAACAGTAGTTCTTTTACTCTATAGAGGTTTTGAACTGATGATTGACATACGGGATTCGAAGAATCCCAGCTCTTAACTCTTAACTCTTAATTTTTCCTGAACGGCGGTTTCACCACTTTAGCCGGAATATCCTTATTCCGGATTCGGATAAAAATTTCCGTACCAATTGTTGCATAAGGAGTTTGAACATAACCCAGGCCTATTCCTTCTTTGGTAGTGGGCGACATGGTTCCGGAAGTTACCGAACCAATAATTTCCCCGGTTCCATTGACAATTTCATAATCATGGCGCGGAATACCCCTTTCCTGCAACACAAATCCACACAATTTACGGGAAACACCTTCGGTTTTTTGTTTTTCGAGGATGCCTCTGGCGGTAAAATTCTTACCATCTACAAATTTGGTGATCCAGCCTAAGCCGGCTTCCAAAGGAGAGGTATTATCGCTCAGATCATTGCCATAGAGACAGAAACCCATTTCCAGGCGAAGGGTATCACGGGCTCCC
The DNA here is from genome assembly GCA_031553775.1 of Bacteroidales bacterium. GTDB lineage: Bacteria > Bacteroidota > Bacteroidia > Bacteroidales > Azobacteroidaceae > JAISFI01. Next base: position 19,338 of record JAVBLA010000017.1, on the reverse strand, counting down.
AATCCGATGGGCTTGATACCATATCCGGCTCCTGCTTCAAAAATAGCATTCCATAACTGTTCTCCGAAAGCCGGATAAAAATACAGTTCGAATCCGCCGGCTCCCGTATAGCCTGTATTGGAAATAATTACATCGTCTAATCCTGCTATTTTTCCTATTTGAAAGCCATAATAAGGAATAGAAGACAAGTCAATATCTGTCAGTTTTTGCAAAACATCCTGCGCTTTAGGACCTTGTATAGCCAATTGCGCTGTATGGTTAGAAGCATTATCCAGCAATGCATCTTCCGTATTCTGTTGCTTACACCATTGCCAGTCTTTTTCAATATTGGAAGCATTGACTACCAGCATATATTTTTCCGGCTCAACATGATACACCAGTAAATCGTCGATAATTCCGCCGTTCTCGTTTGTAAAACAAGTGTATTGCGCTTTTCCTAAAGGAATGACAGATACATTGTTCGTTGTGATTTTTTGAAGAAACGGCAATGCCTGCGGGCCTTTCACCCAAAATTCGCCCATATGGGAAACGTCGAAAACGCCGACTGCATTACAAACAGTCATATGTTCGTCGATAATACCGGAATATTCGATAGGCATGTTATAACCTGCAAACTCATGCATTTTCGCACCGAGTGATTCGTGAATGCGGGTGAAGGGTGTTTGTTTCATTACTTTTGGGGTGTTAATTCTATAATTTTCACTATAACTTCTACTGCTTTTTCCATCGATGGAACCGGGATGAATTCATATTTTCCGTGAAAGTTCAAACCTCCGGCAAAAATATTCGGACAAGGCAAGCCTTTGAAAGAAAGCTGCGAACCATCGGTTCCTCCACGGATCGCTTTGACCTGCGGCTTTACTCCTACCGCTTCCATAGCCCGGAATGCCAGGTCGACAATATGCATGCGGGGTTCGATGATTTCCCTCATATTCTTGTATTGCTGACGGATTTCCAATTGAACGGATTCCGGATGGAGAATGTTCATGAAGGCAGCTATCTCTTGTAATTTTTTAATCCTATTTTCAAAAATATCTTTATCATGATCCCGGATGATGTATGAGATTTCCGCATTTTCCACGGTCCCCTCCATATGGGTCAGGTGAAAAAATCCTTCATATTTTTCGGTATGTTCCGGACGCTGTTCTGCCGGAAGCATGCTATTGAACTGCATGGCTAAATGCATCGCATTGATCATTTTGTTCTTAGCGTAGCCCGGATGAACATTTCTTCCCTTGAATATGACTTTAGCTGCGGCTGCATTGAAGTTTTCGTATTCCAGCTCACCTATTTCACCACCATCCATAGTATAAGCCCAATCGCATCCGAAGCGTTCCACATCGAATTTGGAAGCTCCCATGCCAATTTCTTCGTCCGGGGTAAAAGCGATCCGCACTTTTCCGTGTTTGATTTCCGGATGTTCCTGCAAATAACAAACAGCAGTTATAATTTCAGCAATGCCCGCTTTATCATCAGCGCCCAGCAAAGTTGTCCCATCGGTTACGATCAGGTCCTGCCCAACATAATGCAGTAATTCCGGAAAATCAGAAGGTGAAAGACAGACCCGTTCTGTTTCATTCAATACAATAACCGAACCATCGTATTTTGCTACAATACGAGGCTTTACATCTTTTCCTGACATATCCGGACTAGTATCCATATGAGCGATAAAACCGATCACGGGAAGATTTTCCGAAGTATTGGCCGGAAGTGTTGCCATCATGTAGGCATGTTCATCCAGTGAAATCTCCGTCAGTCCCATGTCACGGAGTTCTTTTTCCAATTCCCTGGCAAGGATCATTTGTTTGCCGGTACTGGGAGTTGTGCCTGTACTTTCGTCCGATTGGGTATCGAAAGATACATACTTGAGGAATCTGTCTGTCACATTCATAATAAGTGAAAAATGAAAAGTGAAAAAATATTTGTTCTCTTATATTATCTGAAGTAACTGGTACCGTCCCAGCAATGGGTACACAGGTCTTCTTTAGGAAGGCCGATGGATTTGACCAGGTTCTCCAGAGTATTGAATTTCAATGTAGTGATATTGAGTTGCGTCCGGATACAATCCACCATTTTTTCATATTTTTCCGAACCGGTCTGCACATATTGATCCAGATCTTTGTCATCGCTTCCTTCCAGGTCTTTGATAATCCGGCGGGTAATCAGTTCCAAATGTGATTTGGAAGCGGTGAAGTTCAGAAATGGGCATGGATATAACAATGGAGGACAGGCAATGCGCATATGCACCTCTTTCGCTCCGTATCCGTACAAAATGTTTACATTGTCTTTTAACTGGGTACCCCGGACAATAGAATCATCACAAAAAATTACTCTTTTACCCCGTAACAAAGCACGGTTGGGTATTAGCTTCATTTTAGCCACTAATTCCCGTTGCTCCTGCCGGGCAGGCGTAAAACTTCTGGGCCAGGTAGGTGTATATTTAATGAATGCACGACGGTAGGGTACTCCTTTTCCTTCCGCATACCCTAAAGCATGGCCGATTCCGGAATCCGGAATTCCGGAAACAAAATCCACTTCCAGATCGTCTGTTCTGGCCATTTCCCGTCCCCCATTGTTGCGGACCTCATCCACATTGATCCCTTCATATTCCGAGACAGGATATCCGTAATAGACCCATAAGAAAGAACAGATCTGCCGTTTTTTATCCGGTTTGCGAAGCTGGATAAATCCGCTGTCGTTGATCAGTACGATTTCTCCGGGACCCATATTGTATTCGATTTCATATCCCAGGTTGGGAAACCCGCAGGGTTCATTTGAAACCGCCATGGCTCCGGCCTTTTTACCCAATACGACCGGAATTCTTCCGAGTTTATCGCGGGCGGCAATAATTCCTTTTTCCGTTAGGATCAACAAGGTACATGAGCCTTGTATGCGGTTGTACATATTTTCGATTCCTTCGACAAAAGTCCGTCCTTCGTCGATCAGGAGAGAAATCAATTCGGTTTGATTGGTTTTACCCGAACTCATTTCCGTAAAATGCTTTCCGCGCTCCAGTAATCCGGTTTCCAGTTCGTCCATATTATTCACCCGGGCAACGGTTACCACCGCATATTTACCCAGGCGTGAATTCATTACCATCGGTTGCGGGTCCGTATCACTAATGATACCTATCCCCGATTTACCCGTAAATTTTCCCAGATCGGATTCAAATTTTCCTCTGAAATAGGAATTTTCCAGGTTGTGGATCGAACGTTTCAGGCCGTTTTCAGTCCATGTAACCAACCCTCCCCGTTTAGTTCCCATATGGGAATTATAATCTGTTCCGTAGAAGAGGTCGTTGATACATTCTTTATTGGAAATCGTTCCGAAAAAACCACCCATGAGTTTAATAATTGAAAATTAAAAATTGAAAACGACGAATCGATGTGTGTTGATAGATTTATAAAACGATGAACCGGAAACAAAGGGTGTGAAAAAGGTCTTTCTGTACACGAAGGGTTCAGATCGATCTTTTTTCTTTGTTTCCGGTTCTTCATTTTAGTTATTATTTCTGTAGTTCCAGTAACAGTGTTTTAGTGGGTTGGTCGCATACTTCTGTCGGGCCGAAGTATTGGATGGGACCCGGATATACATAATCGGTATTGATGGCCCAGGCGTCGCGATTGGCTGCAAACGCTTTGAACGGAGCGCCTTTCAGGTCGACCAATGCTTTCTGGATTACCGGCTTCATCTCTCCGTGACGGCGTTCCATGTTCATCATCATAGTCACCGGCACCCCTCCTGCAATCCACTCTTCAGCAGGAGCAGTTGTGTTGCGGACAGACGACATATAGCCTGTTTTTCCGGATCCGATCAGGCATGAAGCAGTATATCCCAAAGAATAACAATAATCGGCATCGTAGTTAGACGGAGCGGCGCAACGTCCTTCATATCCGAAGAAGTGTACCTGGGAAGCAAATTTTCCGTTGTATTTACCAGCATCTTTCCATTCAGACAGGCGTACACCTACCATTTCTGCCAACAATTTTTCCGTTTCGATCAAAGAAACCTGTACGTTTCCGTGTGGGTCGCGGTCTAAAGTCAGCTGACGCGCTACTCCTTCCGGAAGGCTGGCATATATAGCTGCGTTTTCTTTGCTTAATTTGCTGATAATATAATCTCTTTGAGCGGATTTTTTGATTCTCTTGAATTCTTCCGCATTGACCGCCAGGAAATCGTTCAATTCCGAAATCAATTTTTTCATGGCCGGAATAAATTCGATCAAACCTTCGGGGATCAACACAGTACCGAAGTTATCACCTTTTTCTGCACGGGCAGCAACAAATCCGGCTATATAATTAATAATATCATCCAATGATTTGTTTTCAGTTTCCACCTCTTCCGAAATGATACAAACATTGGGTTGTACCTGAAGAGCACATTCCAAGGCAATATGAGAAGCCGAACGGCCCATCAGTTTGATGAAATGCCAGTATTTACGGGCGGAATTACAGTCACGCTGAATATTTCCGATTACTTCCGAATACACTTTACAAGCAGTATCGAAACCGAAAGAAGTTTCGATCATTTCGTTTTTCAGGTCACCGTCGATAGTTTTCGGACAACCAATTACCTGTACTCCGGCATTGATCGATTTATAATACTCTGCCAATACACAGGCATTTGTATTAGAATCGTCCCCACCAATAATTACCAAAGCGGTAATATTCAGTTTTTTCAGGATTTCAAGACCTTTATCAAATTGTTCTGTGGTTTCCAGTTTGGTACGTCCGGAACCTATAATATCGAAACCTCCTGTATTCCGGTATTCATCGATAATATCGGCAGTCAGTTCCATATATTTATGGTCGATCAAACCACCGGGACCCAGGATGAACCCATACAGGCGATTGTCTTTATTCATATTTTTCAAACCGTCGAAAATTCCGGCAATAACATTATGACCGCCTGGTGCTTGTCCCCCGGAAAGAATTACTCCCACATTGGTAGTCGGATAAGATACTTTTTCTGTTGTTTCCTCGAAACAGATGATAGGCATTCCGTAAGTATTCGGAAACAAAGCTTTAATAGCATCCTGGTCGGCTACTGATTGGGTGGACGCTCCTTCTTTTGCTACAACAGCATTTTTAAGAGCTTTAGGAACTTTAGGCTGGTAAGCAGCGCGGGCAATTTGCAAAGCACTTTTAGTCATCGTATTTAGTATTAAGTAGTTAGAAATTATAAGATAAGATCCTTTTTCTAAAGGCTTGCAAATGTAGGAATTTTTTTCGAAAAACACAACAGGCGGGGGGGGATTGAGAATTGAAAATTGAAAATTGAAAATTGAAAATTTATTTTTCAATGACTTTGTTGTAATGGTAAAATTAAAACAGACGCCATACCAATACTTTACATATATTCCCTAACTTTGTCCCCATATTATTTGTTAATTTTCAATTTTCAATTCTCAATTTTCAATTACTCTATGGTTACCCGAGAAATTATCCACATCATCAGCCGCAACAGCAACTGGAAGGCGGAAGAAATAAAGCAAACCTTGCAGTCTGAGGTCTATACCGGTAAATCCGACTGGATTAAATTTCTTAATATTTTACTTTTAGGACTTGGCGTTGCATTTTGTATTTCCGGAATCATCTTTTTCTTTGCCTTCAACTGGGATGAGATGCCGGAAGCAGTTAAAATCGGTCTGGTTGAAGTTTTGATTGTCGCCAGCGTATCAATTGCATTGTTTAGCCGGTTTACCCCGGTTATTAAAAGTATCATTATGACAGGGGCCGCCTTGTTAGTAGGGGCATTGTTCGGTGTTTTCGGGCAAATCTATCAAACCGGAGCCAATGCTTATGATTTCTTTCTGGCATGGACTGTATTTATTGCCTTATGGGCTTTTGCCGTCAACTTTCCTCCCCTTTGGCTGGTTTTTATGACCTTGGTCAATATCACAGTCTGGATGTATTATGACCAGGTAGCGGATTGGGAAAAGCTTACCCGGAATAATATTTTATTTCTGATCAATTCGGGGTTTCTTGTGGTTTATGAAACACTTTACAGAAAGAAGATAATCAAAAACAGACCTGTCTGGCTCAATTATATCGTAACATTGGCAACCGTCACACTAATTTCATCAGGTGTTATTTTTGTTATTTTTGAGAATGAATTCACCGTCGCGTCCGGATGGTGTTTGTTTCTATGCCTGGCTGGTTTTTCCGGAGCGGTTATTTATGGGCTACGATACAAAAATGTCTTTTATATAGCAACCATCCCGGCTGCTGCTGTTGCTATTATTTCTTTCCTGATCGGAAAATGGATGGATGATGCGATCTCCATGTTTTTCCTGATCGGTATTTTTATTGTCGCAAGTATCACGCTCATTATCAAACTGATTATCACTCTAAACACAAACTGGAATGGAAACAAATGATATCAATTTCCTTTTAGAAAAAGTCAAAACTGAAGATGACAGTTTTATCTATGACGAAGAAAAGTTGCGAGAGGCTATCTCCAAATATAAAATTGCCTATTCAGGTATAGCTATCAAAATATTATCCATTCTGGGAGGTATATTTGCAGGACTGGCCTTTCTGGGATTTCTTTTTCTTTCCGGAGCGTTCGACTCAGAAATATCGCTTGTTATTCTCGGCATTGTGCTTATGGCAGTTTCTATCATCGGAGACAAGAAAATAGAGAATACAATTGTGGACACCTGTTGCATTGCTCTTTATGTAATCGGTTTTTCATCATTTATTATCGGATTGTCTGAAATCTGTTCTATGAGCTATAATGCTATAACATCCGTATGCATTGCTCTATCGGTTTTAAGCATTCTCATAACAAACAATTACATCATATGCCTGTTAGCAGTACTGACTGCCAATGCATGCCTGCTGTTATTATTCCAAAGCTGTATTTCTCCGGAATCAATTATCATTGTAATCGCAAATACAGGAGCAATGCTTGTTTGGGTGAGTTTTTCCGAAGCAAAAATCATATCTGAAAATTTAAAATTCAACAAACTGTTCAAACCTGTCCGTACCGGATTTTTCATTTCATTTGCTACAGGACTTATTTATCTGGTCGTTGCCCCTTTATGGGAAACATCTTATCATTATCTCTGGATTTTATCCCTTCTGATCTGGCCCGCTATCATTTATATTATTTCTTTGATCCTCAAATTATTTGAAGTAAAGGAGAAAAAGAAAAGAATTCTGGTATACAGTTGCTGCGGATTGATATTGGCCCCTACCCTATTTGCACCTTTTCTCTCCGGATGTATCCTTCTGCTTCTGTTGTCGTTTTATTTCAATTATAAAACGGAAATTGCCCTAAGTATCGCACTACTGGCATACATTATCTGTCAATACTATTATAACCTGCAACTCAGTCTCCTGGTAAAATCAGGAATCCTGTTTTTCTCCGGACTCGTATTTTTATTATTCTGGCTGGGATTTTATCAAACAATCAAGAAAGATGGCAACATATAAAAAAATTCTGATCCTGACGGGATTATTGGCATTGCTGATATACTTTAATATATCGGTCGTACAAAAGGAAAAAACATTAAAAAACGGGACGTTGGTATTACTGGAACTGGCTCCGGTAGATCCTCGGTCGCTGATACAGGGAGATTATATGTCTTTGCGTTATAAAATTGCCGAAGACAGGGATATCAGTTCCAATCAAAGGTTTGAAACCACAGATGAACATTCGGAGAAGTTGAAAACAGGATATTGTATTTTACTCTTGGACGAGCATCATATCGGACAAAAAGTACGTCTGGAAGACCATTTTCCGGAGCTTCAATCAGGAGAAATCGCCATTAAGTATAAAAACAGAAACTATGCTTTTTTTCAGTTGGGAGCAGAATCTTACTTCTTCGAAGAAGGTCAGGCCACTTTATTTGAAAAAGCAAAATTCGGAGGATTGATGGTCGACGGCAAAGGGAACAGCATCCTGGTTGGGCTTTATGATGAAAATCTGCAATTAATCACCCCAAAATAACAAGTTGAAAAGCCTATCTTCTTCATATTGAACCAGGTTCATAATTAAAGAAAAAACATACACCTGGCTAAAAAACCGGTCGGAAGAATTTCTTTCAAAATAGTTGGTGATTCTCATAAAAATAAACTAACTTGCACAAAATTTTAACAAATATGGAATGGTTTAACAGCTTAGACCCTTTACTAAAAGTGTATTGGGTAATTGCAGGGGTTTCTTCCCTGTTTTTTATTGTGCAGATGATCATGACTTTTATCGGTTTAGAAGCATCTGACGGTTTAAATGCAGATTTCGACACACATGCGGATGCAAGTGGTCCTTTTCAACTTTTTTCCTTACGTAATCTGGTTAATTTTTTTATCGGATTCGGTTGGGGAGGTGTTTGTTTCTATAACACTTTCGACTCTAAAGTCTGGGTCGGAATTTTTTCCTTGTTAACCGGATTAGTATTTGTGGGACTTTTCTTTATTATCATCAAACAGTTTTTGAAATTATCGAAAGATAATACCTTTAAAATCACAGATACAGTTGGTAATACAGCCGATGTTTACCTGGGCATTCCGGGAGAAAAACAGGGAAAAGGGAAAATACAAATTAGCGTCAAAGGCGCTTTCCATGAAATCGACGCCATGACTGCCGGGGATAGGATTCCTACCGGAGGAAAAGCCAAAGTAACAGAAGTTATTGACAATCAAACCGTTTTAGTAATAAACATATAAACAAATCTTATGAGCCCATTTTATTTAATTGTAGTTGGTGTAGTAGTCGTTTTCATCCTGATTATGTCGCTGATTTCGCGCTACAAAAGTTGTCCGTCAGACAAAGTATTAGTTATTTACGGAAATACCGGAGGTTCGTCGGCACGTTGTGTACATGGCGGAGGTGCATTTATCTGGCCGGTCATCCAGGATTACGCCTTTCTGAGCCTGATTCCTATCTCCATCGAAGCCAACCTGACCAATGCGTTGAGCCGCCAGAATATCCGGGTGGACGTTCCCTGCCGTTTCACGGTAGGTATCTCCACCGACTCAGACAGTATGAACAATGCGGCGGAACGTCTTCTGGGACAAACTTCCGACCAGATACAGGAACTGGCGCGGGACATACTCTTCGGACAGTTACGTCTGGTAATCGCCACCATGTCGATCGAAGAAATCAACTCCGACCGGGATAAATTCCTTGAAAATATCTCCAAGAACGTAGAAGCGGAATTGAAAAAAATTGGTTTGAAACTGATCAACGTAAACGTAACCGACATCAAAGACGAGTCGGGTTATATTGCTGCTTTAGGAAAAGAGGCCGCTGCAAAAGCAATCAACGAAGCAAAAGTCAGTGTAGCCGAACAAGACAAAATTGGAGAAATCGGTAAAGCAGAAGCAGAACGGGATACCCGTATCAAGACTTCACAGGCCAATGCCATCGCTGTACAGGGAGAGAATAATGCCAAGATAGAAATTGCCAACTCAGATGCTTTGCGCCGGGAAAAAGAAGCGGAAGCATTACGTATCGCCATCACTGCAGAAAAAGTACAACAGGCTAAGGCCTTAAAGGATGCATACGCAGCCGAGCAAGTGGCCGAAAATGCCCGTGCCGAACGTGAACGCTCCACTCAGCAAGCCAACGTAATCGTACCGGAAGAAATCGAAAAACAACGCCGGATTATCGAAGCACAGGCGGAAGCAGAAAAAATCAGGGAAAATGCCAAAGGACAGGCCGATGCTATTTATGCTAAAATGGAAGCGGAAGCCAAAGGTCTATACGAAATCCTGACCAAGCAAGCAGAAGGTTACGACCGGATGGTAAAAGCGGCCGGAGGAGATGCCAACAGCGCTTACCAATTGTTGCTGATCGAAAAACTGCCTGAACTGATCAAGACACAGGTGGAAGCTATCAAGAACATTAAGATCGATAAAATTACCGTATGGGATGGAAATAATGGGAAAGATGGCAATACTTCTACAGCCAACTTCATTTCCGGTCTTATGAAATCGGTTCCTCCTTTGAATGACTTGTTCAATATGGCCGGAATGAATCTTCCTGATTATCTGAAAGGAAAAGAAAATCAGACTGTTATACCGATGCAGGAAAACATAGTTAAAGAAATAAAAGACGAGAAAGCTAAAGAAGAGCCTAAAAAGGAGAAATAAGGCTTGTAAATATCATAGGTTTCACAGATCTCCGCAAAACCGGATAATCTGTGAAACCTATCAATTAAAATCTCAATCAAGCAAATTAGACAAAACCTTTGGTATCATGACAAAACATTTATTTTTCTTATATTTGCTGTTAATAACTACTTCTTGTACAACTATAACCAATTCTCCGGTCCAAGTAATCGAGGTAAACTCATTACCGGATACAATATCTTATTATCTCAACAACAATCAGACCAGATTCGTAACTCCCGGATTGATTTCTTTGAAACGTTCCTCCAATGATATTCCATTCAGAATAGAAAACGATACAGTCGATAAGATCTTTGTTATTAAATCCCGCATTTCCGATGAATATATATTCGGCAATATAGCTTCATTGGGTTATGGTTACATTGTCGATTTATTCGATAAAAGACGATACACCTATCCGAAAAAAATAGTGATCGACACCGAAACCTTACAAATAGAGACAAAATATAATTCTACATTCAGCGATATTGATGTAAACAGGAAACATTCCTATGAATTTAGATTCTCCATCCCTATAATGAATTGGATGCTGACAGAAACCTACAATGGTTATTTTCACGACAGAGGTCCTTTGGGAATAACCGGTGGATTAGGATATTATATTACCGACAAATTCAAACTTAGTACTAATATCGGCTGGATCAATTCATCCGGGTTAGAGTTCGAAAGTTTTGATGTGACTACCCAAGGGATAGAACACTCGAAAATTTGTTATGGTATATTTGTAAACTTACAGGCAGAAAGTTATTACAAGCGGATCAATTATGGAGCAGGAATACAATATTCCGAATTTTTCTTCGGCGACCTCTATAAAGAATACCAAACCGCAGGTATGAAATACTGGGGTAATACCCTTGAACATACTCATGTCAAGCGAAATCTGGGATTCATCTTCTCCGGAAGTTTTTCTGTTACCAATAATTATTACATTGGAGGTAGTTATAACCCATCCTTTTTCTCCTGGGAAAATAAGCATTTCAAAACGGGATATTCCCAGTTCTTTTCTATTGAGATGGGATTTAAATGGAAATTCCCTTTGAAATAAAAATTTCAGAACTGATTTATTAAATGACCGTAGAAACGTGGAATTGCATCTTCTCCGTCAATCTCAGTAGTATTTTTATCTCGTAAAGGAAGCCCTCCCACTCTTTTCTAATTCGTCTGACTATTGTCAATATTGCTTCAACAAGGGCCTTGATGTCGGAATCTAACGGAGAAGCCCACGGAGCAAGTAAAGGAGGAATCGTATAGTTAACTCACACGCCCGACTATCAACAGCCTATCATCTTCAACATTCCACAGGAAGAGCAGGTATAGTAGAAGATATTGCCGAAGCCACCCTGTTCCTGCTAAGTAGAAAATTTTCTTTCATCACAGGTCAAAACATTGTTATTGATGGAGGTATGACAAAAAAGATGATATATACAGAACTCAATTGATCAAATAAGATGATTTTTTGAAATATTTTTTTTAGAAAATATTTGGAGAATAAAAATAAAGTACTACCTTTGCATCGCTTTTGAGAGCAAGAGCAGTAAAAAAATGAGGGCGTTTAGCTCAGCTGGTTCAGAGCATCTGCCTTACAAGCAGAGGGTCGGCGGTTCGAATCCGTCAACGCCCACCAAATGGCAAAAAGGTCGAAAGACAAGCAAAGCCAATAAAAGACAATAAGTCTGTTAGTCAGTAGATTAGCAGACTTTTTTTATTCTACCCTCGGACAATAAAAGCCAACTTATGACAATAGTTGAGTGAGCAAAAAGTGAGCAAACTGGTTTGTGTATTTCTGCTCACTTTTTAACAAATTACTCATTGGAAGTTAGTGACTTATGATGGCACAACTTGGCTTTTTTAACAGTTTCATTCTTTAAGTGACAGTGAATAATTTTGTCGAATTATTAAAAAGAATGAGCAATGAAAAGTACGTATCGAATCCTTTTTCTTATCAGAAAGGGACATTTAAACAAGGATGGACTTGCCAATATCATGGTAAGAATATCCATTAGTGGAGAAAAAGCAGAATTTAGTTCTTTAGCTTTTGTAAGACCGGAAATGTGGAGTCCATTGGGTAAAGTCATTGGAAGAACAAAGGAAGCCCAACAAATCAATGACTCTCTAGATAAAATAAAGATTGCATTAGACAAACATTACAAAGCAATTCTTGAAAAAGATGGCTATGTAACGCCAGATAAACTTCGGAATACTTATCTGGGTAAAGAAATTCGTAGTAACACAGTTCTTTCCCTCTATGATATTAAGGTAGAACAAAAACGAAATCTTGTTGGCAAGACGATTCGTTGTACCACTCTTTCAAAATATCTGGCTACCCAAAAGCGTGTTGCCGATTTTATGGTATATAAATACAAGAAAGAAGATATGCCAATCCGGGATGTTGATTTTCAGTTTGTTACCGATTATGAGGTTTATCTGAAATCTGTATGCGGTTGCGGACATAACTCTACAGTTAAACATTTACGCTATCTGAAACAAATTGTCTCCAATGCACTTAAAAACAGATATATAACCGTTGACCCTTTCGATGATTATACATTAGGGTATAAACCTGTAAAGAAGCAGTTCTTGATTGAACCGGAAATCAAAAGATTGATGAACAAGAAATTTGAGTCGAAACGGCTGGAAGAAGTACGTGATGTGTTTTTATTTCAAATTTTCACGGGATTAGCTTATATAGATGCAGCGAATTTAACAGAGGATAATATAATTGAAGATGGGTTCGGTCAACAGTGGATACAGCTAACCCGGCAGAAATCTTCCGTTCAAGCAAACATACCTTTATTAGAGATTCCTCTATCTATTCTCAAAAAGTATGACGGTTTGCCAAACGGGAAACTCTTGCCTATACATACTAACCAAAAGATGAATGAATACTTGAAGGAAATTGCAGCGTTGTGTGGTATCAATAAGCGGCTTACAACACATTGCGGACGCCACAGCTTCTCGACTTTTATGCTGACGAAGGGTGTTTCTATCGAAAGTGTTTCCAAAATGTTGGGTCATACCAATATTACGACCACACAGATTTATGCAAAGGTGCTTAACCAAAAGATTTTCAGCGAAGTGAATAAGGTAAGAGCAGAGTTTGATGATTTGGCAAAGTATTATAAACAGGCGAAATAATATGTGAATCCAGAGGAAAATGATTCAAATGATGTATTTTTGCAGATAACATCAGACTTTCTTATGGATAAATTCAATGTCAATATCATACAACCCGATTGTTCTGAATTGGAAAACTTATTTCGCCAAAGAGGGACTATAAGGGAATTCAAGAAAAAAGAATATTTCGCTCGCCAAAACGAACGAACAAACCATATTGGTTTTGTTGATTTAGGTATATTTCGTTTGACACGGATTGATGACAAGGCAAATGAACGGATTATCGGGTACAGTTTCAAAAATGATTTTGTGTCTGATTATCCGGCGTTAGCTAACAAAACAAGCTCTCGAATCAATATTCAGGCTGTTACCGACAGTAAAGCCTATCTTCTTACATTTGCAGAGTTAAACGACTTTTGGGAAACAAACATGGACACGCAACGGCTTGGACGCCTGATTGCAGAATCCATGTTTGCAACAATCAGCCAACGCTTATTCGGATTCTATTGCGAAACCCCAGAGCAACGGTACATCGCTTTAATGGAGCGTTGTCCCGACCTGAAAGAAAAGATTCCATTGAAAGAAATTGCTTCTTTTTTGGGAGTAACCCCAGAGACGATAAGCCATATTCGCAAAAGAATGTGGAAGAAGTAGCAAAGTCTTGAAATACTTCAAGAACTAATCTTTCTGATTCATCTATTTTTGCCGTAACTATTAATGATTAAGACAATGGAAGAAATTTACAGCCATTACGGTAAACCTGCTGATGTTTGGAAACATCTTGCCTTGTGCGAGGTGATACGGAACGAGCAACCAACAGTCTATGTTGAAACGAATTCCGCTTGCGCTGAATATGTTCTAAGTCATACGCCTGAACAGCAATATGGAATATACTCGTTTATGGACAAAGCTAAAGACAATGCGGATTTGCGTCATACCAAGTACTATGAACTGGAATGCCCTGCCATGAAACAAGAAAAATACATAGGGTCTCCGGGATTGGCAATGGGTGTTCTTGCCGATTCAGTTAAGAAATACATTTTCTTCGATATCCAAACAACGCCATTGAATAATGTTACCGCTTTTGCAAAAGCGCATCAACTAAGCGATAAAGTGGTGACTATAAAACAAGATTCCATCATTGGTGCATTGGATTTATTACCAGTCTTACCTGCATCTACATTGATGCACATTGACCCTTATGCAGTCAATGAACCTTCGACAAATGGATACGATTACATGGATTTGTTCGTGAAAGCTACTAAAAAGGGGTTGATGTGCTTCCTATGGTATGGATTCAATACCCTGAATGAGAAAAAGTACCTGAACGATTTCATTTCAGGAAAGTTCTCAAACAAATCGACCGAAAATCTATCTTGCACCGAATTAGTAATGGATATAATCCAACCGGATGCCATACCTTGTAATCCGGGAATATTAGGTAGTGGATTGTTAACGAGTAATTTATCTAAGCCTTCTGTATCAGCAATTTCAGACTATGCTAAGTCGTTGGTGAAATTGTACGAGAATACGCAATACAACGGATATAAAGGCAGTGTATATCAAAACATTGTTACTATCGATAATCATAGACAAGCAAATAACATTTCAATTCAAAAGAATCTGAAAAACCAAAGAAAAGGATTCAAGTTATAGTGAATGTCCGTTTTTTACACCTGATAAACAGGATAATATCCATATTTTTGCAAACAAATTATCTGATGGAGAGTTTTCAAGCCATACAGCCGTCGGCATTGCTTGCTCCTTATGTAAAGCAATACTGGTTCATTACAGTGGATGATACTGTGATGAGACATCAGCGCTTTGTCCCTGCCGGATGCATGGGGCTTGCATTTAACCGGGAAGGTAGTATTTACTCTTCATTGGAAAAAAGCCCTCTTCCTACATCCTATCTGTTCGGACAATCAACCAGACATGCAACTTTGACTTTTACTTCCCTTCGTCTTATTATCGTAGTATTTCAACCTGTTGGGGTAAAAGCGTTTTTCGGAGATGCTATGAATGAGTTGAACGAAAAAACGGTTGCGATTGATGATTTAAGCGAGCCACAACTAAACGAATTAGAACACCGGCTCATGGATACAGCCGATAATCAAACATGTGTTTTTCTGATTGAACGGTTTCTCCTGAATCGAATAAGTACTGTCAATGAAGAGAATATGAGACGCATGAAGAATGTTGTACTGTCCATCAATGCCGGAATAACTGATATTTTTGCCCTTGCCAATACAACTTGCCTTGGTTACAAGCAATTCAAACGAGTATTCTCGACATATATCGGAACAAATCCAAAAGATTATTTGCGGATTACCCGTTTTCAAAGGGCATTACAAATGCTGTACATTCATCCTCAAACAAATTTGAACGAGTTGGCATGTAGTTGCGGTTATTATGATTTATCTCACTTTATCAAGGAGTTTAAAGGATTTTCAGGATATCTGCCCAGTGAATTTCTTTCGGTAAGAGAACCCTATGCCGAACCTTATTCATTGTTCCGTTCCTGTTTCTTGGAAATAAAACAATCTAATAATACCAGTCAACCATGAAAATACTTATTTACGGAGCCGGAATCATCGGAAGCACCTATGGATGGCAGCTTTCTATAGCTGGTCATGATATTACAGTATTAGTAAGACCTGAGAAATTGCAATCAGTAACTGAAAACGGAATCAATATACAGTGTTTCGATTTCAGAGGTGGTCAAAAGCAAATGACGCAAGTCGTTTTTCGACCCAAAGTAATCGACAAGCTTCTGCCGGAAAATGATTTTGAATACATTCTTGTCGCCACCAATTGCATTTATCTGAAAAATATACTTCCGGTACTGAAAGAATCAGCAGGAAAAGCCCACATTCTTTTCTTCCAAAATATGTGGGACGATTTTGAGGAGATATCCAACCAACTTTTTCCCGGACAATATTTCTTCGGCTTTCCCTTTATGGTTGGTGGAGGTAGAAACGAAAGGGGTATCAACTGCGCAATTTCAGGATTGAAATATTCTCATACTCCGCTTGGGGAACTTAACGGAGAGATCACACCCCGCTTACAGAAGATAGCTAAAGCGATGGAAGAAGCCAACCTGAAACCTATTATTTCAAATCACATAAGAATATGGTTGATCACTCATTATGCTGTTGCATCAGGTCTATCAGCCGGAATCATGAAAGCCAGAGGAGGAAGTGGCTTCATTCAAAATCCGGGAATAATCAGGGAGGCTATAAAAGCAATTCGGGAAGGATTGTCGGTATGCACCCAAAGGGGAATCGATGTGAAAGCGGAAAAATCAAATAAGTTATACTCACTTCCCTTATTTTTAGCTGTTCCTATTGCTAAAAAAATATACAGCAATGAAGCCTTACAACAGATGTTTGACGGTCATACGAAGCATTCTCCCAATGAAATGAAAAGAATGTTTGAAGACATCATTGCTTATGGAGAAAAATATGGAATCAAAACGCCCTATCTAAAGGGTTTACAGAAAAGCATTCTTGAATCATCGAAGTAGTCTGCTGAAATTTCATTCTGCATAAAACAAGACTATGGTCTGATTACTAATATTCACTTTTTAATTTTTATGCCTATGAATGAATTATCAAAAATGAGACTGTTCGCTCTATTGAGTGAACCCTCACAAACCGAATCAAATGAAGAAATGGAATGTGCCTATGGAAATTTTGTTGAACATATAGAGGCAGTAAGCAGTTCCGGTGAGTATGCAAATATCCATCGAATGCTGAATATTACTCGTATTGAGTTAACAGCTTTAGAAAACATCCATCGGTACGAGCAGGGGGGAAAATGCCCTGAAAAAACTGTATCTACAAAAAGCCTTATCTTCTCTTGATTCTGAACGGGAACTGTTACTGCTGAAAATCCGGCATCCCGAACAGTTTACACCATCCAATCAACCAGTATTGCAATCTTCATTGTCAGTCATTCCGAAATTTCCCAATCTGGGTATTATGGGAATGACGGAGATACTCGTGTCAATCCATTTATTAGGTGGTCTGGATAATGACATGGGTGAAAAACCTTCAAAAACAGCACTTGCCAACGTATTTGAACAGGCTTTTGGATTTAGTTTCAATAGTCTATCCGATTGCCAAAGGGAGCTATTCAAGCGGAAACCTTATAACCTGACAAAAACGCTCGATGCTTTGAAAGCCGTACTGCTGAAGGAGTACAAAAAAAGGCAGGTTGAAAACGACAGGAAAAATAAAGATGAAAAAAGATGATTTTGTAATACGCTAAATATTAGCAATATATCATTTATGGATAGAGGGGTCTGTACCAGACTCCTCTATTTTTATTGATTTGTTCTGCTGAACTTTGCTTCGTCAATGCATTGAGAAAAATTTAGTATTAATCTCAAAAACGAAGTAAAATGTATATCAATAATGAAGATTTTGAAAAATGGATGGAACGGCTATCCAAAAAACTGAATGAGATAGGTAAAGACCTGAAAGCACTTGTCAACACCAACGATGTGTTAGTTCCTGATGAAAAGATGCTGGATAATCAAGATTTGGCATTTATGTTAAAGTGCAGTTACAGAACCCTTCAACGGCACAGGTCTACTGGTATCCTTCCCTATGCCAAATTCGGGCACAAAATCTATTATAGGGTTTCAGACGTCCGGACATTCTTGAAGGAACATTGCGATTTCCAGACTTTTCAACGGTTTATAAAAGACAACCTGCCAACCGATCCAACCGAAGCAGAATAAGCAAGCGGACTCTCTCAACAAATATTTTTCTTTCCGAATGGCCTCTCACAAAACCACGGAGGTCTTTGGAAAGAAAAATATTTCAATCATAACCCTATTTACATTTGTCGTCCCGGTTTCCGTCTCTTTGATTTTCGCTGCCTTTTCTTTTCTTCCCACTCTTTTTCTTTGGCAAAAGCAATGTCTTCGTAGTTATCACCATGTGGTTCAAAGTCAAATATACTGAATACGCCGGAATCCGTTAAGTTTGATAAACCGGACGAAGGAGAAGAAAGTTTTTCTGGCCGGGGTTTATTATCAGCCCGTGATCCCTCTTTTTCTTCTTTCACGGGAGATTCATTAAACAAGTATTGAAACTGATTCGCTGAAAACTCCTTCCCTAAGCGGGAACCGTTCAGGACGGTTTGATTATTGGTATCAATAAATGTTACGCCGTAAATCCGGCCTTGTTCGTTTTCCCTTAAAATGGCAACGATTCCTTTTTCTTTCAACAGCAATTTGAATTCTTCCTTACTGCCCGCTTGTTTCATCGCCTGTGTAATCACCGGTTTCAAGGTTTCTCGTATTTTTTTCTTTTCGACAGCAGCTTTTGACAATTCATAATGATTCTGCAAGGCATCAAATCCGACTGATTTACCAAACAACGAAGACTTGAACGGCTTGCCCTGCTTTTTACCATCTTCACTAATCACGGAATAAAGGATACCATTGTACGGTTTTCCTCTATGCTCCTCGTTGATTTCTTCGGCTGAGATATTGAACTGTTCCAATAGGGTGCGGTATTCCCCGAACGACTGGAAATAAAAGTGGTTCATCACGGATTTTGTAATATTGCTTACCTGATGTTTGATATCCCCTGCTTTGTAATCTATCTTTTTGACGGGCGGTTCATCCGTCCGCTGCTTCCTCTCCAACGGGATAAGCCCGAATTCCTGTTCCAACTCCTTGCATATTTTCATTGAACGGGCAACTTCGTAACTATCGTTGATTTTCTTCCCGGTCTCATCTATCCTCAGGGAAATGATATGGCAATGGGTGCGGTCAATGTCCGTATGCTTGAAAACAATATAAGGCTGGTTACCGTATCCTAACTTTTCCATGTAGGATTGTGCTATCTCCGTTAATTTCTCATCGGAAAGTTTGTCTTTCGGGTCGGGATTAAGCGAAGCATGGAATACCGTTTTCTCCGTCCGTTGGTTCATCGCCAGATAAGGTTCAAAAGAATCCATACAGTCCCGCATAGAGAATGTGCCGTCAAGCGAAGCGAACATCTTCTGACTGTACAAAACATTAGCATGGTCTTCTTCCACCTTGATTTTATTGTAAGCCAGTACCCCG
>JAVBLA010000006.1:0-61205 GCA_031553775.1 Bacteroidales bacterium | reverse complement strand
GAGGCGTTAAAAACGAAGCGCTGTTTGAGCACCGGAGGTGCGAGTTCGATTCGTTTAGCCGCAACGCAGTATTTTTTAGCCAATGGAACGCAGCCTTGATTTTTTTGATCCTTTTTGCATCAAGGCAAAAAGGATATAATCTCAAGGCGACAGCCTTGTTTAAACCTTACAAATAGTTTCCAAACCGAATATTTTCCAAACATTTAAAATATTAATAACCAGTATTCCCACAAATTTATTAATTTAGTCCCGTTAAAAAATGAAGGTTATGAAAAGAATTTATTGGTTAGTTATCGGATTAGTTGTATTGTTTTCCTGTCAGCAGGAGCAAAAAAATCGTCAGGAAATGGAAACGAAAAGTAAAAAAGACATCGTGATTGAAAATATCATGAGTCGCCGGAGTGTTCGTTCCTATCGACCGGAACAGATTAAAGAGGAAGAGATGAAAGAAGTTATGACTTGCGCGATCAATGCTCCCAGTGCCATGAATCGTCAATCCTGGGAACTGCGTGTGGTTCAGAAACCGGAATTATTAAAGGCGATCAATGATGGTTTCGTGGCTTATGCCAAAGACAAATCAATGGGAGGTAATGCTTCTAAATCCCAGGAACCCGGTTATAGTGTTTTTCATGGTGCACCGACTTTAATTGTTGTTGCCAATGATACGAAAAATGCGTATAGCCAGGTCGATTGCGGGTTGTTGGGACAAAACATTCTGCTTGCTGCCGAATCGATGGATATCGGTACCTGTGTAGTAGGAGGAGTGATTCCTTTCCTAAGAACCCCGGAGGCGAAAGATGTTATCGCGCAGTTAAATCTTCCGGAAGGATATGAGCCTCTTTATACCATTTCTATGGGTTATAAGAATGAGCATCCGGATGCAAAACCCAGGGATGCGGCAAAGTATCAGGTAATCAAATGATTTTCGGTTGAGAATTTGTTTGTTCTTGTACTGCATTCTTCTGTTTGATACGCAGATAGCAGGCAAAAGATAACAAGATCAGAAACCATCCCCACCACTCGGGATCTGAAATAGGAATGCCTTTTTTATCTGTTCCGGACGCATTTCCCAGGCCTGGATTGCTTGTCGCTATGTCAAAACGCACATAATCTTTTGCCGATTCCAATACGATTAAACTGGATATGGGCGATACTACATGTGCATCTCTGGCTTCCGACAGGATTTTTTCGTTCACTGAACCGGATTGATTCCAGGTAGGAGCATATGATTTCATAATATGATTGTAAGCATACAGGCGCATCAAATGATCGGGGGCTTTTTCCGGATAAACCTCTTCCGTTTCCCGGATACTGATCGATGCTTCCTGTATAAATATACAACTGCCGCTTTCAGATCCCGGCATATTGAATTCATTTTCGTTCAGTTGCTTTTTCAATGTTTGTATATCACCCCGGCAATACTGCAACATCCGGTATTCTTTCAGCGTTTTCAGGTATGGGGAAAGTCCGGTTCCGATGTCATACACGAGAACCGGTGGTCGCACGGTAGTATCCTGTTCCAGTTCTTCCATAAAAAGGCTTCCTTTCAGATCTGACAGGATAGGTGACAGGTTATTGCTCTTGCTGATAATCAATGCATCCGGAAAGTTTGTCTTCCAGACAGGGAAAAAGGAAAACCGGAGATATTGCATACGGTTAAAAATACGGTCCTTGTTGCCGGAGCCTAAAGTGATAAATTCTCCCTCGCTATATACTTGTATCTTTTTGTCTTTCAATATTTCATAGACATCGTTAAACTCTTTCTGGTTCCAGGAACTGTTGATATCCAAATAAGCGGATGTGATGTTCCGATGCAGTTTTTCCTGAAGTGACTCATGGATCACATAGCGTTTCCCCCGGAAATGAAAGGCTTCTTCCGGAATTTCTACCTCATCCATTGTAAGCGACCAGTCGTTTGGATACTTTCCCTGCCATTCATATTTTTCATTTCCCTTTTTTTCTAGCGACAAAGAAGAAACCAAATGCTGTGGTTCCTGCATAAAACGGATAGTCAGATGCTCGCCGGTTTTTTCAAATTCCATTCCTTCAACGAAAGAAGGCCGATAGACCAGGCGTTTATTGGTATTTTGTAATGGAGAAGTGATTCCTAACTTGAAAATCCGGCTTTCAGATGTTTCCACAGGGAATACCCGGACGATCACCGATGAACCTTCCTGCCAGTAGACCAGCGACGGATCGCGTCTTTCCACTCCTACAATCGTTTTATAGGCATTTTCGGCTTTCTTCGGAGTCGTAAGCACTGCTTTTTATTCTTTTCCGGAGATCCATAAAGACAGGGAGGTAACTACAGAGCCTTCGGGAATATAAAAGGAATAAACAGCTTCTCCCGGTCCCCGGGAAGAATTATAGATCGTGAAAGTCTGTTCGGTGTAAGCAATCCGGTATTGTGGCCAGATGTCTACTGAAGTTTCGACATGGGTAGTCCTGATTCCTGAACCATTCCATAAGTGTTCCGGTTCAAAGTGTCGTCCCCTGTGGTTGCATTTCAGTATATCTGTTTTATCTCCATTGTTCAATGTCAATGGAGGTGAAAAAAAGGAAGCGATTACTACCAGCGGATGATGTATTCTTTCTTCTTGTCTGTCACTCCATAGAATACTTGAGTTAAACCAATCCGGATCATTTTTGGGAGGAATTATATATTGGAGGTCGGTTTTCAATATCTTTTCCGTCAGATCGTTTTCCGGAATATGTTGAGCTATATACACCCACTGAGGCAATCCGGAAACCTCTTTTTGAGAAGCTTTCTGATGCAGGTTGTTGATTTCGGAAAGAGTTTCCGACCAGGCCAATGTGTATATGCATATTGCTAAAAGAACAGTAAGGCTCCCTCCGGAAACAAAATATCCGGTTTTCCTGTTTTTCCTGACAGCCCTGATAAACCATATACCGATGAAGATAACAAAAAAGAGGGGAACGAAAGTATGCAGAGTCAGGCCTAATACCCAGAAGAGTATTAAGCTGTGAGGGTAAAGAGGAAGTAGACAAATTGCCAGATAAAGAAACACAATCCATCCGGCTCCAACGATAAAGCACAAGCAATGATACAATATTTCGGGTATCTTACCGGCAAATGGGACTAATAAAAAGGCAATGGAAATCAACACGAGCAATCCATAAAACCATCCGGGTGATGCAGGGAAAACCATCAATGATGTATTCAGGGAATAACAACTGATCAGTCCTAAGACTAAGCCTGGGAATACCTGGTAGAAATTAGTCTGTTTCCGTCGGAAGATAGCAAAGAAAATAAGGATGAGCCAATATACTACTGCTATCAGGAAGCAGAAGAAAAATTCTGTTTCCGGGATGTCGGAAGTTCTCCGCCCCGAATATAACATCAAAAGATGTATCGAAAAACTAAGGAGTACCATAATCAGTCCGCATCTGAAGATCGGATCTCCGAACCTGCCTTCGGATTTGCCTGTCAGCCCGTCTCCCTGGAAAACCGGGTGTGTTATTTCTTGTATTGAATTCATATTATAAAGTACTTTGAAATACAAAGTAAATAGTTTTTTTTGAACTCACAAAACTTTCAGTGTATTTTTTGTGTTTTTGATTATCTTTGATGATGAAATTGTTTTATAGAGAATAGATATCTGTCGATACAAAATGATTATCCGTCTGTTTCCGGCCAGTGGCGAACAGAAGGATAATCATTCAATATAATTACTTGCAAAGACGAGTATAAACAATATTTTATATGGAAAAAATACCGCATGTACTGATTACCGGAGCAACCAGTGGTATAGGACTGGAATTAGCGTCCATTGCAGCATCAAAGCAACAGAATTTGATTTTGCTAGCCCGGAATGAAGTGAAAATGAAACAGCTGAAAGCGGAGTGGGAGAAGCAATATGGCATTCAGGTAATTATTTTTCCCTGCGATTTGTCTGTGGAAGGTGCGGTTCCGGATATTGCCCGCAAACTGCAATCCTTGCAATTGGTTCCGGATATACTGATTAACAATGCCGGATCCGGACTGTTCGGACCTTTTGATCAGACGGATATAGAACGGGAAACGGAAATGATCCGGGTTAATATTACTGCTCTCACTCAATTGACTAAAGTTATTTACCGGCAAATGCTTGTGAGGGGTAGCGGCAGGATATTGAATGTGGCCTCGGTTGCCGGATTTATGCCTGGTCCGCTAATGTCGGTTTACTATGCATCTAAAGCCTATGTTCTGTCTTTTTCACGGGCGCTGTCCAATGAAGCAAAAGGCTCGGGCATAAGTGTTACGGTGTTGTGTCCCGGACCGACAGAAACGAACTTTGAATCTGCAGCAAACTTATCGTCTTCCATGTTGTTTAAAAGTTTCGGAAAACTTCCTACTGCCAGGAAGGTAGCCGAATTTGCCTATAAAAGCATGGAAAAAGGGAAAGTAGTGGCAATACATGGAACCGGGAACCGGATGATGCTTTTCTTTGTAAGGATTTTTCCGGGAAAATGGATCACGAATATGGTCCGTTATGTACAACGGGTGGAAAATTAAAGAAGATACGGATATGAAGACAGTAGTATTGGATGGTTTTGCATTGAATCCGGGAGATTTGGACTGGGGTGGTTTTCAATCGTTGGCTCCTTGTACGGTATACGATTTTACTTTAAAGAATGAAATCCTGGAACGCTCGGAAGATGCTGAAGCCTTGATTACAAATAAAACACCGCTATATGCGGAAACTATCGCGTCCCTCCCTCAATTGAAATATATCGGAGTTCTGGCCACAGGATACAATATCGTGGATGTGGAGGCTGCCCGTGAACGAGGGATTGTGGTAACCAATATTCCATCGTACAGCACAGATTCGGTAGTACAAACTGTTTTTGCCCATTTACTGAATATTGCCATGCAGGTATCTCACCATGCGGATGAAGTTCGCAAAGGCCGTTGGACACGCAACCGTGATTTTTGTTTTTGGGATACTCCCCTGATTGAACTGAGTGGATTGACGATGGGAATAATCGGCCTGGGGCATATCGGGATGACAGTTGCCCGTCTGGCTCATGCATTCGGAATGCTTGTTGTTGCCGAGACTTCAAAAGTTCAGGAACAACTTCCGGAATATATCCGGAAAGTGAGCCGGGAAGAACTTTTTAAGGTCAGCGATGTACTTTCCCTGCACTGCCCGCTTACTCCCGAAACCCGGGGATTGGTCAATGCAGAGCGACTTTCCCTGATGAAATCTTCTGCCATTATTATCAATACGAGCAGAGGTCCCGTCGTTGATGAGAATGCATTGGCGGATGCCTTGAATAATGGGAAAATATATGCGGCAGGTTTGGATGTCCTGTCATCCGAGCCTCCGAAACCGGATAACCCTTTACTGATAGCAAAGAACTGTTACATTACACCTCACTACGCCTGGGCAACAGAAGCTGCACGCAAGCGATTGATGGATATTGCAGTCGCCAATTTCAAATCATTCTTACAGGGAAATCCCATCAATTGTGTATAGGGATCATTGCTTCAGAAACTAACCAGGAAATTTTCCATCTGATTTTTCAGGGTATTGCGGGAGCCGGTAAAACGGTTGACAAGGATTGTGAAAGCGTATCGTTTTCCGTTTTTATCCACATATCCCGTATAAGCCTGTACACCGGAAATACTTCCACTTTTGATATGTGCTTTTCCATCCAGTTTGCTGCCGTTCAGGAAAGATTTAACAGTACCTTCTTTACCTGCCGTTGGTAGCGAGCGGTAGAAAACATCTGCATATTTACTTTGTTTCTGCATATATACCAGAACGGATGTTAGCATCGATGCGGTAATGGCATCGGCATTCGACAGACCGCTCCCGTCATACTGGAACAATCCCTGCGTATCGATCCCTTTTCCCCGCCAGAAAGAACTGATCCTGTTGGCTGCCAATGTGGGGACATGTGTTGTACAAGCCTGGTCTTTATCCCATCCGATCTTATAAAAAAGATGTTCGGCAAAATGATTGTTGCTACGGAAATTGGTGATTTTGATAATTTCATCTAATGAATTTCCCCGGTGTGTATATAGTTCTGTCATTTTTGTGGTGGGGGTTGTTGTCTTCAGGCGGCAGGTAGTAGCTTTTCCCAGCAGTTGAATGCCATTTTTCTGCAGGTAATCCGAAAGAGTTTGTACCAGCAACAGACCCGGGTCTGGAATGTCTCCCTTAATCGAGAAAGAGCTTTTGTTGGCAGGGATGCTTCCATACAGACGCCGGTCGTATGAAAGCGGTATTCCGTAGATATAGGCACTGTCGGAAGAATTGGCTGCCGCTTGTAACTGGTTGTTAAATGTGAGTCCTGTAATTTCAGGATCCGTGTATAAAACAACAGGAGTTGTTTTTGCAGCGCCCGATTTCAGGTACAATAAATAAGTATTGTCGAAAACACTGATTCCGTAAGTTGCCGATGCGTAGTAATTTCCTATGTCACCCCAGATCCACCGGTTCGATACGCCTTCGTATCCGAATAAATTATCTATTGAAATAATATCACCTGTAATCGATTTTATACCGGAGTTTTGTATAGTATCTTTCCATATTTTCAGAAAGGCGTTTTTATCATCCGAAAAATAGGAGGAACCCAATGTAGGATCGCCTGATCCTATAATGTACAGGTTTCCTTCTAATATACCCCGGTTATTGATAGTCCCGTCGTAGGCAATAGAGGTATTGTACCGGTACGAAGGTCCGAATAATTCCAATGCACTGGCTGTAGTAAGTGTTTTCAGTGTAGAAGCAGGAGTGAGCGACAGATTATCATTGTATGCACAAACCACTTTACCTGTTTCCACCTCAACTACTTTAATTCCTATTCCTGCATATTTTAAACCGGTATTTTTGACGAAATTATTCAGAGCTACATTTTGTGCCGGCAAATAAAAGCTCATCAAACATCCCCAAAGCACTAAAAACAAAGATAATATCCGTTTCCTGAAATTGATCTTTTTCATCCTTTTGCATTTAATTGATCATGCAAAGGTAGAAAAATACAATATTTTTCTCCTTACAATTTGGTATTTAAAAATAAAAAACTACCTTTGCAGTCGCTTTTTAAAAGCAATCAGGCTGATTTGCTAGCTCAGCAGGTAGAGCACATCCCTTTTAAGGATGGGGTCCTGGGTTCGAGCCCCAGGCAAATCACCAGGAAGAAGAAAATCCCTGAAATTCATTGAATCTCAGGGATTTTCTTTATTGTCATTTTTACTTTACTTCTTCTAATGCCGGAAATTTCCAGCTGCCATTTATTATTTCGGGATGTGGGCGATACAGTCGAACCATGTAATTCCAACCGTTCATAATCGGGAGGCAATTTGGTATTTTGCCGTCACAACCACCAAATTGAACAGTGATGGAACCATCCGGGTTCTGTGCAGCCGTAGTATTATTGACTGTATAGGCATTGTATTCGTTCCGTACAAAATGTCCTTTTTCATCATACACGCTAATCGACCAAAAACCATCTATCGGAACTTTATTTTTTACAGTTAGTTTATATACCCCTGTACCGTCATTATTGAGAGGCGTAATATTGAGATAAATTGCGTCTTTATCGGGATTCAACCCCCAACCGGAGGCTGTTGCAATCAAGTGGCGTACCGGGTCTACTTCTCCTTTGCGCCCACCTGCATTCCGCAAATCGGGTAAGGTTTTATTCAATTCAAGTAAAGCATCACGTACTTGTTTTTGACTAACCGGATCCCAATTAGGCACTTCAAATTTACCAATACTTTTTTGTTCTATTTTTAGAGCATCCTGCAATTTATATACTTTTTCATTATCAGCCGGGTCAGCCGGATTGACTAAAATGCGAACCGCAGCAAATAAATACCGTGTGCCGATTTGTTGCTTGGTAAAAGTATACTTACCCGGTAAATAAACCATCTTATAAACATAGTGATTTTCATCGATGGTAAGCAACGATATATACCGTTTCCCCGCATTAGGCAAGGTAATGCTTACCGGGCCGGCATCCAAATCGAATACAGCTTCAGAGTAATAGGTATCACGATTGATGCGAACACCTGGTAAATCTACAGAAGGCAACTCGCGATAATGATAAAATTTTCCTAAAGCACCACGTTCGACAAACATGTTGAAATAGTAATCTGTTTCTGCACGGCAAAAATTGTCGACTGTAACAGGAACCGTTTTTTCGGTTTGAGCATTTGCTGTAAAGATCGTAAACAGCGAAATGGCTAATAAAATTAACTTTTTCACATCGATTATTTATTTTGTTATATAATCTATTTTACCTCTTCAATATCGGGCAATTTCCACGATTTGTTCATAATTTCGGGTTGAGGCCCGTAGAAACGGAATAGCATCAACCATGCTTTACCGGGAGCAGTGTACACCCAATTTATTTCTTTGCCTGCCGGAGCTTTGGTCCCGAAATATACATCTACCGAACCATCGGCATTTTTTTGCAGGTTCTGATATGAATTGACTTCTACCTTAGGCGATTCACGAATGAAATTAGCTTCTAATTGATCGTACACTGTAGCTGCCCAAAACTGTTTGGCAGGTACATTAGCAGGAACATGTAGTTTGTAGTTTTTGCCTCCTTGCAATACAGCACCTGTGGCATCTTTTTGTCCTAATAAATAAAATGATGCTCCGCCCGGTTTTTTAGGAGGTGCACAACCCAGGAAAAAGAAGGCTGCACGATCATCCAAGGCATATTTTTCATTATTAAAAAAGGAGAAACCGGTTGCATGTGCAAATTCGCCTACCGGAACAGACCATTGTTCTCCTTCATAAAAAGGATTGAGTTGTTGGTTGGTTTGGATAAAACCCTGATGGGCTTCTTCAATAGCTTTTTTCAGGATTTCTTTGGTGGCAGCATCAGGATTAAACGATTTTCCTTTCTCAATACCAATTGAACGAAGCATTTCCATGGCTATAAGATCACGGGTCATTACCGGTTCATCGTTCACAACACGGGCTAGACTTTCGTAAAAACTCACATCAAAACGGGCAACTCCATCAAATAATTTTCCAGTCATATCGATATGACGTTGTTGAGGAGGGTTGGATGCTTGTGCCAACGAATACATGCGGGCTTTTTTAACCAAATCGAGAGCTTTGGCAACATCTTCAGGTGAAGTAGTTACCGGAATGGTCCGTAAAATGGAGTAACCGTTATAGGTATCGAACCGGACGGGAAAATATCCGGAGGGAATATTTCCTTTGTAATCGGGTGGAAGCAACAAATATTTACCTCCTTTACCCTGATCTAAACCTGTGGGGCCTACATCGGCTTGCGGAATTTGCCAGGCATCGTTCATTGAGCCAAACAATCCTGCCCCGTCAGCAGATGGAATATCCAACACTACCGGGCCATTTTTTGTATTGATAGCAATATACACATACCATGAAGAGGCATTGGGTGTAGTTACCTGAAACCTCCAGTCGGCTTGTTTCGACCAGTAGACAATATCATTATATTGTGCCCCTGCATCGCGCAAAAAGGCCTGGCGCATGGCATCGAACGCCACAGCGGGCATTCCCCAGATTGCCGATTCGACTGCCCTTCCATGAACAATATTTTTCTCCAAATTATTGGATACGGCAGTTGTTTCGGATACATTCGGTATTGTTTCTTTTCGTTGATTGTTATTACATGCAGTTAACAGCAGTAATAAAAGTGTTGGATAAATTATCCTTTTCATTTCTCCGCATTTATTTGATGAATATTTACATTCAAACTTTTTCCTGTAAGATAACAAGTTTTTATTCCAAGAAGTTTAAAAATTTGTGTGCAAAATAATTATGAGTTTCTAAATCATGAAATAAAAATATAAATTTGACAAATATTCATCCAATTATTGCATGAGTCCATTTTAAAAATCTATCTTTATCGGATGATTTCAGGAAATTTTGTTTTAAAATTGAAATATAAAAGAGCCATCCCCAAGTAGGTATGAACTCCAATCCTCATCGTCTCCCGCTTATCTGTGTCACTGTATTCCTTGATGTAATAGGATACAGTATGATGTTCCCGTCGCTTCCACGTTTAATTTCGGGACTTATCCATAGCGACATTGGGGTAGCGGCCGGTTATGGAGGTTGGCTGATATTTACATTTGGCCTTGTCCAATTCTTTTTTGCTCCGTTATTAGGTAATCTGGGTGACCGTTTCGGACGCCGGCCGGTGTTGTTACTTTCCCTTTTTCCTCTTGGAATCGACGGACTGGCTGCTGCATTCGCTCCTTCAATCGGGTGGTTGTTTGCCGGAAAAATCATCGGCGGAACCATTGCCGGCAGTTTCAGTCTTGCGTCGGCTTATGTTGCTGATATCACTGCCAGTGAAAATCGTTCAAAAGCATTCGGATTTTTAAATGCTTCTGCAGGTATAGGATTTATTGTTGGTCCTGTAGTAGGTGGCTTACTGGCCAAATACGGATTACATATTCCCTTTATGGTTGCCGCGTTTTTAAGCGTAATAAATATAGTCTACACTTTTTTCTTTGTCCCCGAATCATTAGGATCCGGAAAACGGAGGAATTTCACCTGGATGCGCTCCAATCCTGCAGGCGCTTTCCTGCATTTGAGAAAAATGCCGGCCGTTGCCGGATTGATTGTGGCGATTGGATTATTGCAGATTGCCGGCGATACGCTGGAAAGCGTATGGACTTATTTCACTATAGAAAAATTCAGTTGGAAGGAGGAAACTATCGGTTATTCATTGGGATGCCTGGGTTTAATGTTTGCATTGGTTCAAGGGCTATTGTGCCCCATCCTTCTTCCAAGAATCGGAGATAAAAAAAGTGTTTACACAGGGCTTGCCATTCAATGTGTAACATTCATCCTGATTGCTTTTGTATGCAAGGGCTGGATGATTTTTGCCTTAACCGTACCTTTTGCTTTAAGCAGCATCTACGGACCGGCCATGCAAGGAATTGTCTCTAATCGTGTATCCGATACGGAACAAGGTGAACTTCAGGGGAGTTTATCGGCACTGAACAATGTAACATCTATTATCGGACCTCCTGTATTGACAAGCATATTTGCTGTTTTTACCGGTGCCGGCTGCTGGTTCTATTTCCCCGGAATGCCATTTGTTTTGGCTGCTTTTTTAGTTCTTATTGCCGGTATTTTAGTTCAAAAAGTTTAGTCGTTTTTTGTGACCCGGTAAATTCCAAACCTTTGCTCCCGCCACTTAAAACGTTTGAAAAATTTAATTACCTTTGCACGAAATGGTAATAATATATGCAGAAAAAATCATTGGACGGATGTAATGCGAAACGGGATATGTTTGAGGAGGTGGCGCAGGCGTTATCTCTGGTAGATTATTCTGTATTGGATAAACACCGGCTTATATTACAGCAACTGGCTCTGATAAATAACTCATATATTACTATATTTGACCATTATACCCAAGGACATGTACTGGCTTGTTACGGCCCCAACAATATCCTGGGACTTGAAATGAAATTTGACGAAAAAGGCAATAATGTTTATTTTCATCCGCAAATACATCCGGATGATTATGAAATTATTGAAAAGGCCGGGATGGCCATGATTAATTTTGCCAATGCTTTGCCCGAAAAAAAAATGATGTTCGACTACAAGTTAGTGAACGAATTGCGGATCATGAATGCCAAAGGGAAATATATCCGTGTGGTAGAACAGTTCCAGGTACTGGAAACAGATGTCAATGGAAATCTCTGGCTTTCATTATCTGTTGTAGATATTTCACCTGATCAGCAGAATGAAACAGCCCTGTCGCAAGTGGTCAATTTTCGCAGCGGAGAATTATTTTCCCCACCGGTATCGAATAATGATGTTCCGAATCTCAGTTCACGGGAACTGGAGATCCTGAACATGGTTAAACAAGGTTTTTACAGTAAGGAAATTTCGGGAAAACTGTCTATTAGTGTGAATACCGTTAATACACACCGTCAGAATATACTGACAAAACTGAATGCCAGTAATTCTATTGAGGCAGTAAGGTATGCATCGAAACTGGGGTTGATATAGCATAGGCAATGGCGGCTCTTTACCTTGAATTGTAAATCTTTGAAGACTAATCAAGTTCCATGCATCAGGAGAAACGAGTATTATTAGGCATGAGCGGAGGTACAGATAGTACAGTTTCCGCCTTACTGCTTCAGGATATGGGATACCATGTTACCGGCATTACCTTTCGCTTTTATGAAAAAGGAAATAACACCGGATATCTGGAAGATGCCGCTTCTGCCTGCCGATTTATCGGCATTTCTCACTTGATTTATGATGCCCGGGATCTTTTTGAATCACAAATCATTCAATATTTTATTTCGGGATACCTTGCCGGACGGACTCCGGTACCGTGTACCATATGTAATAATCAGCTGAAATGGCCTTTGCTGAACCGGATAGCTACTGAAAAAGGGATCGGATATATTGCAACAGGCCACTATGCCCGGATAGTGGAAAAAGAAGATTTTTTTCATTTTTTTTGCGGCAAGGACCAGGATAAGGACCAATCATTTTTTCTCTGGGGTTTAAGTCAGGAGATCATGAAACGGATTATTTTGCCCTTGGGGAATTATACGAAGAAAGAAGTCCGTACAATAGCTTCCTATAGGGGATTATCGGAAGCGGCGACAAAGAAAGACAGTATCGGTGTGTGTTTTTGCCCGGGCGATTACCAGCGTTTTCTCCGGGAAAGGGTTAGTCCGGAATATCTGCAACCCGGATACTTTTACAATACAAAGGGAGAAATTATCGGCAACCACCAGGGTTTCCCATTTTATACAATAGGACAACGAAGAGGATTGGGCATTCATTTTCAATATCCTGTTTTTGTGAAAGAAATCAAGCCGGAAACCAATTCAATCATCCTGGACCAATTAAGCGGATTGTATAAGACAGAGATGGAATTGAAAGATTACAATTTTTTTAATGAAAATAGAATACTGAACGGGCAGGTGGTGACTTGTAAAATCAGGTATAGAAAACAGGCAACACCTTCTGTTGTCAGAAAAATCGACGGCAACCGGCTTCATATCAAACTACTGGAACCCCTGGAATCGATTGCATCCGGGCAGGCGGCTGCTTTTTATGATAATGATTGCCTGCTGGGAGGAGGGATTATTGTATAGCCTTTATCATTCATCTGTAAACCGGAAAATACACCGGTTCACATACATTCCGGCATGATTTCTTTACATTGTTTCTGATAGAATTTCCGATAGGTATCTCCTGAAATGGTTCCCGGATACGACATCAGCCACAATTCCACCGGTCCTGTTTCTTTATGGTAAGGCGGCTGGAAATGTTTGATGTAATTGTCTTTCATACCCAGACCTGAATAAAATTTATGCCGGCGGAGAGTGGTTTCATCTGTTACCGGTTCTATTTCCAGTACGACCGGAGTATCATTCTCTTGCATCCATCCCTTTAAAAAAGAACTTCCGTATCCGGAAGACCGGTGTTCCGGGGCAATAGCATAGTGTTCTACAAAACGCAAGCCATCGCAAATCCACCAACCGATAAAACCGACAACCTGTTCATTCTCAATCCAGGCTTCCAATCGATATGTCTCATTGGAGAATATGCGGATTTGATCATCCAGACTTCTCCTCTCAGAAAGTGGAAATGAGAATTCATAAATTTTCCAGAGAGATAAAAAAGAGGGACAGTCTACTGATTGAATATGGATTCTTTGCATTTTATTGAATAAAGGCGGATGCGGATATTATTCGATTCTTTTCATGTATTTCCAGGGCATGGCAAATGCAAATATGGCGGATATTCCGAAAATAAGCAACCCTGTAATCAGCAGCTGAGTCCCTTTGGGGTCATCTGGCTGGAATTCATTGAATTCGGAAAGCACAGCCAATATCATATAAATGGAGCCGAAGCCTAATATTACCGAAAAGACCCAGGCAATTAAAAGGCTTTTCCAATGGTATTGCATGGCTATGCATAATAATATAAGCGGTAGGTAAATGCTGCTTATATGAAAATTATTTCTTGAGATCATCCAATATATAGATTCTATAATACCCCAAAGGCATATCAGGGAAAAATAAATTTCCGGTAGAAATTGCCAGCATTTTTTAAAAATTGATTTTGAAATGTTCATGGCAGGTTTAATTATTATTGTTAGCAATAAGATTAATAAAAGTAACTCTTGTTGGCTATTCAGTATACAAATTTGTATTGTTTAAAACCGGATATAACTTGAAAACGGCCGAATGAATTATTTATTTTTGCGGAATCTGAATTTAACATTGGCTGTTTATTGGATTCTTTGGCTTTGATAAGAATAGATAAACTGAATAACAAGTTGGCTGATTATAATTAAACCAAGGTTTGATTTTATTATTTGTATCTTTGCAGATATTAATGCATTGTAAATATGTTATTCCGGAAAGCAGAAACCACAGATACAAAACGAATCTGGCAAATCATTCTGCAGGCCAAAGAACGGATGCGCCTGCGGGGTAGCCGGCAATGGCAGGACGGATATCCCACTTTGGGAAATATAACCGGTGATATTGAAAAAGGATACGGATATGTATTATGCCGGGATAATCGTGTTATTGCGTATGCTGCGGTTGTTTTCGATGGAGAACCGGCTTATAATTCCATCAAAGGAAACTGGCTTTCGAACCAGCCTTATGTAGTAGTTCACCGTTTAGCTGTAGCCGATGAAATAACACAGCAGGGAATTGCCTCTTTGTTTATGGAGAAGGTAGAAGAATTAAGCCGCCGGAACAAAATATTCAGTTTCCGGGTAGATACGAATTTTGACAATCAATACATGCAGAAAGTATTGACAAAACTGAAATTTACCTATTGCGGTGAAATTGTATACGAAAGTGGCTACCGGATGGCTTATGAGAAAATATTGTAACAATGAACTTTTTGAAAGACATAAATAGATGATTCCTGATTAAATAACTTTCAGAATACTATAATTTGTGGTTGACTCAAAACATTCATCTGCATTTATCTGTTAATTATCACTGTAATATGCAAATCAAAAATTAAATGTTTCAATCTGCATTATTGGGATTTATATCAGGATCGGCAGTTTTAATAGGAGCCTTGCTTGGATTATATCTCAAGTTGAATAATAAGTTAATTGCCACAATTATGGCCTTTGGTGCGGGAGTTCTTATTTCAGCCCTATCAATAGATCTGATGGATGATGCATTCAATAAGAGCCATGACCAGTTAGTGATTGGTTTGAGTTTTTTAGCCGGTGCTGTCGTTTTTGTCGGAGGTGATTACCTTATTGATAAAAAGGGCGGACAATTCAGGAAAAGAGGACATGGTATTTCTGAAAAGGGAAAAAACAATAACCCGGAAGATAATTCCGGCACAGCTATATTACTTGGAACATTGCTTGACGGTATTCCGGAATCTTTCGTAGTAGGGGCTTCCGTTGCTGTTGGGGGAAATACCGGATTGGTTTTTATGATAGCAGTCTTTTTAAGCAATCTGCCGGAAGGAATGTCTGGTACATTAGGAATGAAAATGGCAGGTATGTCTACTAAATACATTCTGACCCTTTGGATTATTACCCTCATTGTTACTGTTTTATCGTCTATGGGTGGTTATGCTTTTCTTGGAGATAGCTCTCCTTCTATGCATGCAGGTACAATGGCTTTTGCTTCCGGCGCTATTTTAGCAATGTTGTGTGACACAATGATTCCCGAGGCATTCAAATATGGAGGTAGGGTTGTTGCATTAGTCACAGTAGTCGGATTTTTAATGGCTTTTCTATTGAGCAAGTCTTTTTGATTTTTCTCAAGATTGTTTCTTATTTACGTTGATTATCCAAACGAAATCCCCATCCGCTTCCCCTGAACCACCAATTCATGTTCCGCCGTTACCAGTCGTAATTTACCGGCAACCTCTTTCAACGGAACGGAAGATATTTTACTACCCTGCACACACACCATCCTGCCGAATTGTTTATTAGCGATCAATTCAGTAGCATGTCCTCCCAAACGGGTAGCCAGGTTGCGGTCGAAAGGAGAAGGACTTCCACCCCGTTGGATGTATCCCAGAACTGTTTCACGGGTTTCCAATCCGGTATTCTGTTCGATCATTCTGGAGAGATAACTTGCCGGACGTTTTCTGCCGGGAACGGATATGCCTTCGGCTATAGCCACGATAGAATAAGGTTTTCCCTTACGGATGCGTTGAAAGATTGCCTCGTATACGGCATCTAAAGTATAACCGAGTTCTGGTAATAAAATAACATCGGCGCCTCCTGCCATTCCGGCATGCAAGGTTATCCAACCGGCTTCATGCCCCATCAGTTCGATGACCATCACCCGTTTATGCGACGATGCCGTGGAATGTAAACGGTCGATCGCATCCGTAGCGATATTGACTGCTGTATTGAAGCCGAAAGTCACATCGGTACCCCATACATCATTATCGATTGTTTTGGGCACTCCGATCACATTCAAACCCAATTCGGAAAGCTTACAGGCGGTTTTTTGTGTTCCGTTACCGCCAATACACACAATACAATCCAATCCCAGTTCATCATAGTTCTGTTTGGTGATATTCGGTTTGGTATTATCTCCGTTTTCCAGTAGTTTTTTGAAAGGTTTTTCCCGGGATGTTCCCAGGATAGTCCCCCCCAGATTTAAAATGCCGGAAAGCGCATTTTCATCAAAAACTTCAATGTCTTTTTCGAGTAATCCGATAAAACCGCTGTGTATGCCAACAACTTCCATCCCGTAGTGGGTGATGGCTGTTTTACCAACCCCACGGATGGTTGCATTGATTCCCGGACAGTCTCCTCCGGAAGAAAGGATGCCTATGCGCATATGGTTCAATAAATTTAGTCGTTTTCTCGCAATGGCATAATTCAAATGCATTTGGCTTCTGCTCATTGCTTAACGAAAACGTTGGGTTTTATGTGTGTACAAATCTACAAAAAAACTCCGGAATTCAAATTCATCCGGTAAGAAACATTAATATATTTTCGTACATTTGCTCTCCTTAAATACAGAGCATGGCAAAGAAAATCCTTATTACCGGAGCAAGTGGTTTTATCGGCAGTTTCCTGGTAGAGAAAGCCTTGGAAAAAGGATATGAAACCTGGGCGGGAGTGCGTTCTTCCAGTGATAAATCTTTTCTGAAAGACGATCGTATCCATTTTATCGATCTCTGCTATTCAGATAAAAACCGTTTGAATGAACAGATCCGGACACATGGCATGCAACAGGGGAAATGGGATTACATCGTCCATAATGCGGGAGTCACCAAATGCCTGGATCCGTCCGATTTCGACCGGATCAATTACCAATATACGGCCAATCTGATCGATTGTTTAGAGGAAACCGGCTACGTTCCCGAAAAGTTTATCCTGATGAGCAGTCTCAGTGCCTGTTATCCGGGAACAAAATACGGACAAAGTAAATTGAAGGCGGAAGAATACCTGCTATCGAAGAAGGATATGCATTCTATCATCATGCGTCCGACTGGAGTGTATGGTCCCCGGGAAAAAGATTATTTCCTGATGATAAAAACCGTGCAATCGGGATTGGATGTTGCTGCCGGGTTCAAAGAACAACACCTTACTTTTATCTATGTTACAGATTTGGTTAAAGCGGTATTCCTGGCATTGGAAAGTCCTTTTTCCGGAAAAATCTATCCTGTTACCGATGGGAAAGTATATACTGACAAAGAATATACACAAATAGTTAAAGAATCTCTCGGAAAAAAGTTTGTCCTGAGGGTAAAAGTTCCCTTATGGCTGCTATATCTGATCTCCGTTCTGGCTGAAAGTTTATCTAAACTGACCGGAAAACCCTCTACACTAAACAGGGACAAATATATTATAATGAAACAACGGGATTGGACCTGCAATGTAACGGATATACTCGAAGATTTGTCATTTTCTCCCGAATACGACTTAAAACAGGGGATAGACACCTGTGTGAAGTGGTATAAAGACAATAAATGGCTATAATATCGCATGTAAAAAAATATACAAAAACACTGATTTTCCATAAAAAAACCGTTTTACGTCCTGATTTCTACGTCCTGTATATTTTTTGTCATACATTTGCCCCCGAATTGAAAAATTACATCTATGATCAGAACTAACCGGCAATTGCTAATCATTCTGTTTTTAATCTCTTTTTATTGCTTTAACTTATCTGCAGAAATTAAAAATTTTACCATCAGCGGCAATGTAACAGATAAAAGTAATGGAGAAGACCTGATCGGGGCCATGGTTTCCATCCGCGATACTAAAACAGGAGTTACCACCAATGCTTATGGCTTTTATTCTCTGACATTGCCTCAGGGAAATTATAAAATACATTTTTCTTACACAGGTTATGTTACACAAGAACGGGATATTGACTTACAGGCTAACGAAAAATTGAATATCAGTCTGGAACCGGCAATCAATGAATTATCGGAAGTAATAGTTACAAGTGAACGGAAAAATGCCAATGTTTCCAAACCGGAAATGAGTGTAGAAAAACTATCCGCCAAAACCATTAAAAAAGTTCCGGCCCTGATGGGAGAAGTAGACGTAATTAAGGCGATTCAGCTTCTTCCGGGAGTACAGTCTACTTCCGAAGGAACTTCAGGTTTCAGTGTGAGAGGCGGCGGTTACGACCAGAATCTTATTCTGCTCGATGAAGCAACAGTATACAGTGCCTCACACCTCATGGGTTTTTTCTCTGTTTTTAATAACGATGCCCTGAAAGATGTGACTTTATATAAAGGAGATATCCCGGCTACTTTTGGCGGCCGGCTCGCTTCACTGATGGATGTCCGCACCAAGGATGGAAACAACCAGCGTTTTTCCGGAACAGGCGGAATCGGTACTATCTCCAGCCGGCTGACACTGGAAGGACCCTTGGGTTCGGAGAAACTTACCTATCTTGTTTCCGGTCGCCGTACCTATGCCGACCTCTTCCTGATGATGTCTAACGATCCGGATGTGAGGAATGCCAGTTTATATTTTTATGATATGAACGCCAAATTAAACTATCGTATCAATGATAACAACCGCTTGTATTTTGCAGGCTATTTCGGACGGGATAATACCTCCAATGAATTTTTTGGCATGTCGTTCGGGAACAAGACATTCACTACCCGCTGGAACCATATTTTTACCCCGAAACTCTTCTCTAATTTTACATTAATCGGTAGTTTCTACGACTATAAGTTGAAGAATAGTATTGATGACCAGATGTCTATAGAATGGAGGTCTAAAATGCAGGACTACGGTTTCAAAGCCGATTTTGCTTATCATTTCAATCCGTCGAATAAGTTACTATTCGGCTATAATGCCCTTTATCATAATTTTGTTCCGGGAGAAGGAGGCGGTGTCGGGGAGAATTCTATTTTCGCAGATGTTAGTCAGCCCCGGGAATACGCATTGGAGCATGCCCTGTATATGAGTAATGAAACAACTATAGAAGATAAACTCACTCTAAAATACGGATTGCGTTATTCATTGTTCCAGAATATCGCCAATGGAGAAGAAATATACTACCTGACGGATTATACGGTAACAGATTCGACCCGTTATTCTAAAGGGAAATTCTACAATAGCCAGGGACAGTTTGAACCGCGGGTAGGTGCCACATATCGTTTTAACGATATACATTCTGTAAAGGCAAGTTACTCAAGGACGGCACAATATATACAATTGGCATCTAATTCTGCGGCCGGCTCGCCTTTAGATGTCTGGTTCCAGGCTTCGCAAAACGTGAAACCCCAGTTGTGCGACCAGTATGCAATCGGTTACTTCCGTAACTTTAACGACAATATGTATGAAGCTTCCGTAGAGTTGTATTATAAAAACATGCAAAATGTGGTGGATTTCAAAGACCATGCCCAACTGGTGATGAATGATAACCTCGATCAGGAACTTCGTTTCGGGAAAGGAAAAGCATATGGAGTGGAGTTAATGTTGCGCAAAAATACCGGAAAGCTCAGCGGATGGATCAGCTATACTTTCTCTAAAGCCAAACGACAGGTAGATGAAGTCAACCAAAACGAATGGTATCGTTCTCCTTACGATAAACCGAATAACATATCGATTGTGGCCAATTATGAAATCTCTCCCAAATGGAGTATTTCCGGAAACTGGGTATATGCCAGCGGAACTCCGGTGACTTATCCTACCGGACGCTATCTGATAGAAGACACTTATGTTCCTCTTTATTCCAAACGAAACGAATATCGCTATCCGGATTACCACCGGATGGATTTATCGGCCACATGGAAGCTGTCCGATCCTAAAAAACGTTTCCAAAGCGAATTAAATTTCTCACTGTATAATGCTTATGGAAGGAAAAACCCCTGGACTATCTTATTCCGGCAGGAAGATAATCAACCGGATACTTCGTATGCGGAAATGATTTACCTGTTTACTTTTGTTCCGTCCATTACTTATAACTTTACTTTCTAAAAAGATATGAAACGAATATTTCTGAATATCAGTTGCATGAAACCGATCAATATCCTGTATATCGTATTTTTCATGATTTTTGTATCCTGTACCGAGCGGATCGATATTAATACTGATGATGCTCCTCCCCAACTGGTAATTTATGGCTATATTACTACGGAGACCAAGGCGCATACCATTACCATCTCCCAATCCACCGGATATTTCGCCACTACCAAACCGGGAAGTATTGCCGACGCACAAGTAACGATCTCTTCGGAAGACGGGATCGATTTTTTCCTGACGTATAAGGGCAACGGAGTATATCAAACCGAAGATAATGTAAGAGGCGAGGAAGGGAAAACCTACAGCTTGAAAGTGATTGTTGATTTCAACAATGATGGAATTTCCGAAACATATGAAGCTTCTTCTTACTTACCCCTTGCTGCAGAAATGGATACTATTACATTGGCATCTAACTCAAGAATAGACGAAGTGGTAGAAATTCGTGTTACCGGAACTTTGCCGCAAAAACAGCAGGACGATCAGAATTATTTCAGTATGCATGCTTACCGGAATGGAGAAATCGTGAACGATTCTTTGAAACATTTTGAATTATTCGGTGATAAATATATCAAAACGCGAAATATAGAAAACCTGGCATGTTTTTATTTAGACCAGGAAAAAGAAAAAAGTGTATTGAAACCGGGAGATAAGGTTATATTGCGGATAGATGCAATCACCAAAGCATATGCCGATTTTATAGAAGAAGCTCAAAGTGAGGTCAGAGGTACTATACCAATGTTCAGCGGTCCCCCGGCCAATGTTAAAACAAATATCCGGTGCACCCGGGGAAATGGGTCTGCACTTGGCTTTTTTACCGCTTATTCGTCCCGGGAAAAGGAAACGGTTTATACACCATAAAGATAGAATAAAAGAGTCTTCATTCATAAAAATCAAACATTATGGCAAACAAAAGAAACCTGATGGAGTTATTCCATGATGAAGCTCCGGAAGTAGCTAATGCATTCGGAGCACTTATTCAGTCTGTCAGCAGCATGCCAGCGCTGGAACCCAAAGTGAAACAGTTGATTTATATTGCTATCAGGGCCTCACAGGGAGAAACAACTGCAGTTACGGCCCATGTTCCCATGGCTAAAAAAACAGGCGCTACCCGTGATGAACTGAAAGAAGCTATTGTTATGACTACCACTGTTTGTGGAATAAAAGGTATTGCCAGTTGTCTGGGAGCTGCGCTGGAAGCATACGATAACTGTTGATTGATTCAATTTGCCTGTCATGGAAGAGATTTATTCATCTGATACTATCCGGAGACAAGACCGGATTTTACCGGCCGGCCGGGCTATTGAGCTGCTGCAGACTTCCGAATATGGTTTTTTAAGTTTGGGTGAAAGCCTGGATGGTTATGCTTACGGGATTCCTATCAGCTATGCTTATGATAAAGAGAAAAATATTATTTATTTTCATTGTGCACCTGAAGGTCATAAGCTGGAAAACCTCAAACGGAATAATAAAGTCTCTTTTTGTGTGGTTGGCAATACAAAACCAATCAGTGAAAAATTCACTACTTTATACGAAAG
The DNA here is from genome assembly GCA_031553775.1 of Bacteroidales bacterium. Taxonomy (GTDB): domain Bacteria; phylum Bacteroidota; class Bacteroidia; order Bacteroidales; family Azobacteroidaceae; genus JAISFI01. The sequence continues at coordinate 39,225 of JAVBLA010000006.1, read as the reverse complement.
CGTAATCGTATTCGGGAAAGCCGATATTTTTCCTTCTGATGAGGACAAACGCGAGGTCTTACAAAAATTAGTCGAAAAGTATTGCCCGGAACACCTGGAATTGGGGAAAGTGTATATGGAAAAATCGTTCAACCGTACCCTTACTTTTACCCTCAGGATAGAAAAAATTACTGCTAAATGTAAAAAATAAATTTAAATGCTATATTCGCGATTCTTGAATTGGGCTCGATGATGATGAGTGCCGGTCCTGAATTGCATGGATTTACAATTGCCTGACTACACGGCAAGGATTACCTACTGCCAGACAATTGGAGGGAATTGACTTTGTAACGACACTTCCAGCCCCGATGGTAGTATTATCCCCAATACATACTCCGGGCAGGATAACAGAACCTCCCCCAATCCATACATTATTGCCTATTGTTACCGGGGCAGTGTACGATTTCCAGAAAGGGAATCCGTCTCCATCAGATGGAGAAAGCCTCTCCTCCGGCAGGACAGGATGTGTAACCGCATAAATCTGCACGTTGGGACCGATACCACAATAATCTCCGATCGTAATTTTGTTACAGTCCAGAAAAACACAATTCATATTGATCTCACAATTGTTGCCTATATGGATATTTTCACCATAATCTACGAAAAATGGAGCAGATATCCATAAATTGTCTCCTTTTGAACCGAGTAGCCGGGAAAGAATTTTATCCAGTAATTCACGATCGGTAGAATCTGCCTGATTGTATTCTTTCATGAACTTTTTTGCCTCATGCCAACGGGTAATCAGTTCTTTGTCGCCTGGGTCATACATTTCGCCGGCCAACATTTTTTCTTTTTCGGATTTCATTTTTGGATTATCTGAATGTACAATCTGCAATATGATCATTTACACAACCGATTGCTTGCAAATAAGCATAGCATATCGTTGTCCCGAAAAACCGGAATCCTCGCTTTTTCATATCCTTACTGATGGCATCCGAAAGGGGAGTAGACGCCGGAACATCTGCCAATGTTTTCCAATTATTAACAACCGGTTTTCCTTCCGGCAAAAAAGATTTCAGATAGTTGGAAAAGCTGCCGGATTCTTTTTGAACAGCAAGGAAACACCGGGCATTTGAAATGGTAGAGCAAATTTTATTCCGGTTCCGGATAATACCGGCATCCTGCATCAGTCTTTCTACATCTTCCTCCGTGAAAACTGCAACCTTTTCCGCATCATAACCGGCAAAGGCTTTCCGGTATGCATCCCTTCGTCTCAGTATCGTTATCCAACTCAAACCTGCTTGTGCACTCTCCAGGATCAAAAATTCAAATAATATCCGGTCATCGGTTACTTCCCTGCCCCATTCTTCATCATGGTACCGGATGTATTCCGGATCATCTTTGCACCACCCACAACGTATTACATTTTTCTCGTTACTCATTATATAATATGTTTGATTAAAGTAACAAAGATAAGAATCAATCCATAGACTTTAGGATTATATTTTCAATTTAACTATTTTAATCGACAATGAAAATACCTTGGGAAACTTGCTGCTGATTGACTTCTGCCTTTTCTCAAGAAGTTTCTTTATTTAAAAGACAAAATAAAACAATCGGCTGTTTTTGAAGAAGATATATGTGGTTTCAAGAATATGTCTGATCTGCATCATTTATTTACAAATCACCTTCGTTGTTTGCCCGCATACCCTCACAACATACATGCCGCTTGTAGCAACCGATATGCTTGTTTCCGGATTTTTGGTAATAATATAGGCAACTATTTTACCTGTAATATCTGTTATGGTCAGATAATTGCCAGGTTCGACGTTTTTAATGATAATATTTTTACCTTGTGCATATACCCTGCTGTTTTGCACTATCTCATCTTCGATGCCAGTGCCGTTTGTATAGGTAAAAACATCTTTGAAAACACTTACTCCGCCGGTTCCTTGAACAAGTACATTGGTTGCCCCTATGTTTCCTTGAGGAGTTGTAAATTGAATTTGAGTAGTATTCCCATCTGTGACAGAAGCATCTGTATCACCAACTTTTACTTTGGTTTGATCTCCGCTAAGCCCTGTCCCCGTTAAGGTTACAACTGTTCCTCCTGCGGCGGTCCCGGAGTTTGGAGCTAAAGAGGTCAGGACCGGAGGAATGCCGTTGTTATATTTTATAACACCTCCTGTCATTTTGAACCCGAAATCACTGCGTTTACTCCATATCATATTACCGGGAGTGTCGTTGTTTGATAAATTTACGGTTCCATTACTGATAGTCAAATAATGCTCATTTGTTATATCCAGAGGATATCCGATGCCTGTTGCATTAGTGGTGACTGCTCCGGTTGTTGAAATTGTCGGGTCGCCTTCTTCCGTGTAGATGCCATGTGTATTACTTCCTGTAACATTTATTGTTACATTACTGTTCCCTGTAATATTAAAACCTCTTCTGGCATAAACTGCAGCAGCATTTCCGATGATAAAGTTATCTGATGTACGAGATGAGGCTGAGCATGTGATATTTGTATTTCCACTGCTAACCGTTAAAAACTCCATGGTTGTTATTGCACTGAACATGTAATTGCTACCGGTATATGCAAAAGATAATGTTCCATTAGCCCCTTCAATATTAAGAGAGCCATTACAATAGATTGCGTCAGCGCTATTACTACTAATTGAAATGTTACCCATATAGCTCAGGTTGACCACGTCTGTTGACAGACAATTGATAGCAATGCTTTTGCCGGTATAAGTATCTGTTAAAGAAATTGTTGCTGTACCGGCTGTCCATATCCAACCGGCCCCGGAGGCGTTTACACTCAAATCGGGAACAGATGTTTCTGCAATAGTCATTGAACCGGTTGCTGCACGTAGCTGCATGGAATACAAAGGAAAAATTACGATAAGTAACAAATATGCCTTTTTAATAAATAATGAACATTTCATGGGAGAAATAGGTTTATTGTGTTATTGTCTTGCTTTTGATTTGAATCGAAGTGTAATAAAAAACAAAAACGGCTGAACATCTTTCTGATAATCAACCGTTTATCTGCTTGTTGTCTTGCTAGGACTCGAACCCAGACAAGCGGAACCAGAATCCGATGTGCTACCATTACACCACAAGACATTATTTTGAGACTGCAAATGTACAATAATTGTGAGAAATAACAAACGCATGGTCTAAAAAAATAATATTTTCAGGTTTGGACCGGATATTTATTTTTAGATAAGCTGAAAATCAATTGTTTTACAAGGTTTAATTTATCCGGATAAACATAATGCTTTGATTTTTGTTTTTTATTATAAGAAAACACAATAGGTTTATGAAACAGAATCTCATCTTAGCACTTTTATTCTTCCTGCCGGCAACTGTATTAAATGTGTCTGCTCAAAGCGGAAGAACTTACGGACGTACTATTGAGTCATTTCCTTATCCGTATAATCATTTTACATTTATTCAGCCGAGGTATGACCGTCTGAATCTGAAAAATGATGCATATCTTAATTCATATATTCTCCGGGCAACAAAGACTTTCGATAATTTTTCGCATCTTCGTTTAGAAGTCCCTACAGCGGATAATGGTGATGTCTTTGGCTTGTCGGACGTCAAAGTCCGGTATATCCATTCAAGTCCTGTTCATGATAAATTCTTTGCAGGTTATGGAGCGGAATTAACATTTCCAACTGCTACCGATGAAGCACTGGGTGCGGGAAAGTGGCAGGTAAGACCGGAAGTAGGAATGGTTTACTTCATGGGAGAACCGAACCATGTATTGGGTTCGATTACATTAGGAGTCGACTACCGGTTTGATTATGCAGGCCCAAGTGACAGGGATCATATTTCTGTATTGGGAATTGTTCCGAATATCGATTATTGGGGAAAAAACTGGTATATAGGTTATTATGCAACCTGGACCTACGATTTCAATACTGAAATATTCGATCTTCCCCTGGATGTTGAATTCGGATATTCAATTCTTCCTCCACTTACTTTATCTATAGAATATATTCAACCGTTAATAAAAGAGCGTACTTATAATAATGAGTTTGCGATTAAATTGCGGTATATGTTTCCATAAAATAAGAAATCTACTTATTCCCTTTTAACCTCACCTGATTTTTCAAAACGGGCTATTTTTAGCAACATAATGATATGTTGTTAAGTTCTTCTATTATGCAGTTATAGCAAACTTCTTATTTTGTTTTTTTATAGAGGGCAATAAAAAAAGGAGAAAAATGATAGTGATTTAAGTAAAAGTACTAAATTTGGCATCACTAACTATTTTAAACCAACAATCGAGAACCAATGCTGTGGAGTCCAGGGACCACGTAGAAAAAACGGGGCGAAACTGAAAAGCCAAAAGAGTAAGAGGTAAATGAAAAACAAAATGAAACTAAGAAAATTAAATTTTTGTATCGTCAGTGTATGTGCGATCTCTGTTTTATCGACAGGATGTGCATCTATTGTTTCAAAAAGTAGTTATCCTTTAGCGATTAACAGTACTCCTAATAAAGCAAAAATTAGCGTTACAGACAAATATGGTAAAGAAATTTATTCCGGGGTTACACCTGCTGTACTTCGCTTGGATGCAGGTGCCGGTTTCTTTACTAAAGCAGAGTATTCTGTAAAGTTTTCATGTCCTGGATATGATGATAAAATAGTTCCTGTGAAATTTTCAATTGACGGATGGTATTTTGGTAATATTTTATTTGGTGGTCTGATAGGAATGTTGATTGTTGATCCTGCTACAGGTGCTATGTGGAAAATGGATATGGATACGATGCATGAAGTGTTAGGCAAGCAAGAATCATATACTGGACCGGGAATGCAAGTGATGGATATCAGAGATGTTCCGGAAGAATTGAAAGAACACCTCGTAAAACTCAACTAGAAGTAATTTATCATTTGTATTATAATAGAATCCCTTTTCAGCATGCTGGAAAGGGATTCTTATTTTTCGGGTTCTGGCTTTTGAAAAGAATAAAAAGCCTGTAAAATCTTTTTCTCAAAAAAACTGGCAGAGATTTTTTCCCTGCCAGCAATTATAAAATATTCATCCTGGTTTTGAAAACCGGCTAAATTTATAAACTTATTCTTTTACGATTTTATGTTTCTGTATTCCACTTTCTGTTTCTACCAATACAACATACATTCCTTTACTCCATCCGGAAACATCCAGTAAAGTTTCTTTTTCTCCAACAGGAAGAATCAGCATCAGGCGTCCCGATGTATCGTTTATCCGTACACCGACGATCATTTCTTCACTTGAAATTTTCAATTGGCCGGATACCGGATTCGGGCTAATGGTAACTTTTATTACAGGAATTTTATCCAAACTTGTTTGAGTTGCTGTAGCACATACCGGACCGGAAAGTGTGGATTCTGTTCCATTGGGATACAAAATGCTGACAGTATAGCAATATTCCACATCTTTTACGATTGTATTATCCGTATATTCTTTATCAGTCAACGTGCTTGTCAATGATACATTATCCCGGTAGACTTTAAATAAAATACCTTCATAGTCGGATGCTTCCCAGGAAAGTTTCAGACTTGCTGTTTTCGGATCTACTTGAATTACCCGCAGGTTGTCGATACCTTTACCGGATTGAGCAACGGCTATTTTGATCTCTTTGCCGGCTCCGGACACATGAATCGTATCTTTACGTTGGTTACCCGTATTTTCTGTGCAGGAGAAAGAGAAAGAACCATTTCCTGATCCCGAACCGTTATTGATTGTAATCCAGCCGGCATTGGTAGTAGCCGTCCAGCTTACATTCGATTCTACCTGGAGGGTTGTAGGAGCAGTATCCTTGTTATTCTTCAGATAAGATAAGGGAGATGATACTTCCAGGGCTGCAGTGATGATTGTGCCACAAACTGCACTGGTTTTTGCCGATTCTGTTTTATTCGGGTAGAGGATACTTACCTGGTAACAATATTCTGTTCCGGCTGCGAGACTTTGATCTGTATATTCTTTTACGGACAGACTGTCTTTCAATAATACGCCATCCTTGTAAATGTTGAATAAAATACCTGCATAACCCGGCGCTTCCCAGGTGATATTCAGATTAGGTGATAATAAATTACCTTGTCTTACCTGTAGATCTTCTGCTCCCTTGCCGGATTGTGCGACGATAATTCCGATATCTTTGCCGGCTCCGGTTACATGAATTGTATTGTTCCGTTGGTCTCCTGTATTTTCCGTCCATGAGAAAGAGAAAGAACCATTCCCTGAACCCGAACCGTTATTGATTGTAATCCAGTCAGCATCGGCAATAGCCGTCCAATTTACATTTGATTCCACCTGAATGGTTACGGGAGCAGTATCCTTATTATTCTTCAGATAAGATAAAGGAGAAGATACTTCCAGGGCCGCTGCGATGACTGTAGCACAAACCGCATCGGTTTTTACTGATTCTGTTTCATTGGGGTAGAGAATACTTATCCGGTAGCAATACTCAGTTCCTACGGTAAGATTTTCATCCGTATATTCTTTTACGGACAGGCTATCTTCCAACAAAACGCCATCCTTGTAAATATTGAATAAAATACCTGTGTAAGCCGGTGCTTCCCAGGAAATATTCAGATTGGTAGATAACAGATCGCTTTGTACTACCTGCAGATTTTCAGCTCCTTTACCGGATTGGAAAACTGTAATTTCAACTGTCTTACCAGCCCCGTCTATCCGGATGGTTCCGCTTCGCTGATTTCCCGTATTTTCTTCACATGTAAACGTGAAAGAGCCATTTCCTGTACCGCTTTCTCCACTGAGATTGATCCAGCTATCTTCTGTAGAGGCTTCCCAGCCGTGAGTAGCTTGAATGGCGATGGTAGCCGGAGTCGCATCTTTATTCTGTTTATAGAAAACTAAAGGAGATGTTACTTCCATTGAGGCAGAAGGATCCATAATTACTTTGAATGATTGTATCCAAATGTACTCACCACTACTGGGATGAATCAGATGTAACCCCAAATAATAGGCTCCATCGGAATCCGGGATGAAAGAACTTGTCTTGGTTGTTCCTACTCCGGAATAAGAAATACTATTGAAAGCTTCTATCGTATCATGCGAAGCGATGCCCTTTTCTTTGCTCCAGGTAAGAACAATATTCTGAGGAGTGGTATATGCCATTTGTCCCTCCGTTTTATAATTGAATGAAACGATGTAAGGAACTCCCTTTTTCATTTCGAGTTTTGGGAATATCATCCAGTCGTCCGGTTTGGAATAAAAGTCGTATTTTGCACAACCGAATGTACTCTTCCACGCCCAGGTTTTATTATCTGCATTAGCATCTACAACCGTTACGGTTTTAAATTCCGCTTCAGTAAAGCTATTGATATATGGAATATCCAGTCCTCCGCCTACCCATATACTGATAGAATCAGCCTCTCCTTTATTGATTCCGTTATAGGGAATGAGTTTATAGGAATACAATCCGTTTGCCGGAACATTTGTGTCCTGCCAACTGGAAATCTGCCCTACTTCTGGATTGTTAATGGTATGGATCGGATTGGCATCTTTATTCCTGTAAATTTCCAGTTTAGTCAGTTGTTTCTGCGCTAAAGCGCCTCCGGTAGTATTGACTGCAGGATTAGTCCACGATACCAATGCTGTTTTAGCATTATTTTCTCCGGCAAGAGCTGTTAAACCGGTAACTTTTCCTGGTAAAGTGGGTAATTCGACGATTTTCAGGTTACTTACATAAAGTTTCCCGTTCAATTTATCCGAATGACAATAAAACGACAGATAATAAATGCTATCAGTATCGACAGTGAAGGTAAACGTTTCTGTTTTAGCGGTGAAAGTTATATCATGAGATTCTTTCAACACAATGGTTTGAGCTTCGGCTGTTATATCGGTTCCCATGAATACTTTCATTTTCTCTGCATTGTAATTGGCTTCTTTCGAATACAGATAACTGATCTGATAAGTATTCCCCTGTAGAAGTCTGAACGGAGGAGTAAATAAATAGTCGTCCGCATTAGCCGTTGTGGAAGCGTTGTATTGTGCCCTTCCGGATGCAACAGACCATGTTTTAGTATCATTATTGTTGTCTAAAACCGTCATTTGAGAAAATTCGGCAGTTGAAAAATTATTGGTGTATGGTAAGTCCAGTTCCCTACCGATCCAGGGAGTGGCTATGGTAACCGCAATTCCCTGATTTGTTCCATTATAAGGAACCAATTTATAAGTATACTTACCATTAGCAGGAATATTTTCATCTGTCCAATTTCCGCTTGCCCCTATTACAGGGTTCTCTATAATATGTATCGCTGTAGTTTCCTCTCCCCGGTAGATTTCCAGTTTGGTAAGATTCCCTTGCGACAGTGCAGTTCCTATATGATTGACAATGGGGTTTGTCCAGGAAAGTGTGGCGGTCAATGCTTTATCGGCGCCTGCTGCTGTGGAGCACTGGGTTACCGGTCCGGGTAACGGGATAATCTCAGTTATTTCTATGTTTTTGATATCTAAATATCTTTTACTAACCGGTGAATAACAGTAAAAAGATATATAGTAATCTTCCGTATCATCTACTGAAAATTGAACTTCTTTAGAGGTAAAGCTAGTCCAGGTAATAGAAGGAAAATCCAGCAGTTCCGTATTCTGCCCGGCAACAGTAGCTTCTTTTCCGATTTTTACACGCAGGCTTTCAATATAACTGCTGGTATAGCTGGATGATTGGAATGACAGTTTATAAATACTTCCGGCATTCAGTTTTAAAGGAGGAGTGAATAGATAGTCGTCGGCAGCTTTAGTGGTTGAGTAAGAATACCTTGCATGTCCTGATGAATTATGAGACCAGGTGTTATTATCTCCATTATTATCAAGCACGGACATTTCTGTAAATTTATCAGCCGTAGAAAGTGTATTAGCATAAGGAATATTTAATCCACCGCCAATCCAGGCTGAGGTAATAGTAAATTCGGCTCCTTTATTTGTCCCATTGTAAGGGATAAATTTATAACGATGTATCCCTGCCGTACTAAGTCCGGCATCTGTCCAGGAAACTAAAGCCCCGGTTACCGGATTTTCAATCACATGTACCGGTTCTGTTTCTGCATCCCGGTAGATTTCTAATTTGGTAAGGTTTGCCTGATCCAGATTTCCTCCCACCTGATTCAAAGAGGGATTTTTCCAGGATAAACTAGCTGTAAGCGCTTTATTGGCGCCCGGTGTAACAGTTACATCTGTTACTGCCCCGGGAATGGGAATTAATTCAATCAATTGTACATTCTTTAATTGCAGATACCTCTTATTGGCTAAAGAATAACAATAGAAGGATAAGTAATACTCTGTATCTTCACTGACAGAGAAAGTAACTTCTTTAGTGGCATAGGTAGCATTTGTAATACTTGAATAATCAGCCAATTCGGTATCCTGTCCGGCAACAGTACAGTTTTTCCCTATTTTGACTTTCATTCTTTCAGCATAACTACTGCTGGAGCATGATATTTCGAATGTCAGTTTATAAATCCTTCCTGCATGAAGTACAATGGGAGGTGTGAATAAATAATCGTCGGCATTATTGATGGAAGAATAATTATACCGGGCGTAACCAGATTGCAGTTCCCATGTATAGCTATCATTATTATTATTTAGGATTGACATCATCGCAAAATCGCTTGCAGTAAAAAGGTTGCTGTAAGGTAATGATAATCCCCCACCGATCCATGCTGAAGTTACACTGAATTCCGTTCCCTTATTGCTCCCATTGTAAGGTACAAATTTATAAGTATGAATACCTGTAGTAACTGTTTCGTCAGTCCAGCTTACAGTAGCTCCGACTATCGGATTTGTAACTGTATGGATGGGATCTGTTTCTGCATCCCGATAGATCTCCAGCTTGGTAAAATCAACTTGATTGAGTATAGAGCCGGCATGATTGAGCGATGGATTTGTCCAATTTAAAGTGGCTGTCAGAGTTTTATTAGCCCCCGGAGTTACTGTGACTCCGGTAACTGTTCCTGGTAAAGGAATAACCTCTGTCAAAGAAACATCTTTGAGGTAGATATACCATTGGTTTTTATCGGAATAAGCACGAAAACTAATATTGTGATAACCCTCATTTGAAACAGAAATGGAGATATTTTCTTCCTTATAAGTTGTTCCTTGTGTCAGGCTGGGATAATCTTTCAATACAGTTACTTGATCGTTTGCTGTAACTCCTTGTCCGATTCTAACATCCATTTTCTCGACCGTGGTAGTGTTATATGTAGCAACTTTGTATGTCAATTTGTATGCTTTTCCCGGATACAGATAAAATCCGGGAGATATGAGATAATCATTGGCCGCATTTGAACCGTTATATTTGTATTCAGCTCTACCACTCCCGGTTGTCAGATACCATTTGGTTCCATCATTGTTAGCATCTACAATTGTCCAATAACTATCAAATGTAGCTTGACTGCTGAAATTCTCCGTAAACGGCAATGTAGCCGTTTTTTGCGCCCATAACGAGCTGCCAGTAACAAGCAGGAACAATACCAATAAATTGCCCGCTTTCAATAAAAAATTCTTTTTCATAACTATGTAGATTAACCGGTTACTGTTTCACTAATTTAATCGTACGGTTATTACTTCCGTTTGAGAGTACCACAACATAAACACCTTTACTCAGGTAGCTTACATTGATTACATCGCTATCTTTTTCCGGGGAAAGTATTTTTTCTTCATATTTTTTACCGTCAACACCGTAGACTGCAACAGAAGAAGCTCCATTATCATACTGTACATGTAAAACTCCTGATCTATCGATAAATGCAGATGCAAATTCTCCTGCTTCAGGAGCAACGATAGAAGTAGATGTTCCGGCTTGCACAACCTGAATTTTCTTTTCCACGATATCGTTGGTCAGAGTGATCCAGGCAGTCCGGCTTTGCAGTCCGGTATGTTTTTCACAACTCAGGCTGATAGATCCCGGAGAGACGCCATTATTCATATTGGTGATCTTACACCAACTTTGATCAGAAGAGGCTCCCCAAAGATAAGAAGCATAGACCGTTACTGCTTTTGTTTCCACTTCCGTGCTGAAATCAACTTTATCTTTCTCAGGAACCAGGATAGAATAATTGAGTCTTGGCGTAATATAAAGAGAGGTGTGTTTGTCTTTGCCGAAATAACTGTCGGCTGTACGCCAGTCTTCATTTTTTTTCTTCAGGTAAGCTGTGTTTCCGGAAGATCTCCAGGGTGCCATTCCGATGGTCATATTCAGGCCAGGATCAGCATACATGGGAATTCCCTTCACAACAATAAAAAATGGGAAGTCGATGATCAGATTTTTGTCCAAAGGAAAACCGCAGGGATTATTTTTATCTGTATGTATATCGACTACCGTCCAGGAACCGGATGTCAGTACTTCTCCCGGAACTCCATTCTCTGCTTTGCAGACAGATACGGTGATTGTTTGTATTTTGTTGTAAAAATCTTCGTCAGCGGTCTGGTTACCTACAAAACAAACTTCTACACTATCTAATAATACTGGTACTGCCGGTTTGCCGAAGTACTCCGCATAAGCCTCTATTTTAGTATTATTCCCGGGGAAATATTGATTTTCATCCATTTTGAAGAATGTCATGTTCCCATCTCCCGGTTGGAAATTCCATACAAAAGATTTGGTCCCGGCTTCTATAATGGTAATATCAGAACTGTTGCCTTTAGAATTTTGTACGCTTAATGAAGCTCCGTAAAAACCGGGATTGGGAAAGGAAACTTTAGCTTTGGCTTCTGTCTGTCCTTCGATAAGTGTACCTCCATCGAAATACCAGTTCCATGAGTTCGGGTAATTGGTAGAATTGTCACTAAATTCTATAGGTTCTTTAACCGGGACAAAAAATGCCCTGTTACTGTTTTTTGCACGAAAGGAGAGGGGAGAGCCTATTTTTGCCACTGGATTCAAGTCTTCTACCACCACCATCTGGTTAATGGTTTTGCTGTTAGCACCAGAACTGTTGGTTGCTGTTAATTTTACAGAATAAGATCCTGATTTATAGTAATGTACCACCGGATTTTTTTCCGTGGAAGTAGCAGGTGTTCCTCCTTCAAACTCCCAAAGCCAGGAAGTCGGGTTACCGGACGATTTATCATAGAAAGGAACAGAATCTCCGGTGTGTATACTGATATTTTCTTTTGCCTGAGGCGTGTTGATTGCAATACTGTCCAGTATAAAATCCGCACCATAAGTCGATGCCGTGCAAACCCATGCCATTTGTATCTGCTTACCGGCAAAATCTTTCAGGTTGACATCGATAATACGCCAGGCGTATGGATTTTCTCCGGATGATTGAGTGGCAGCACTCCATTTTTCTACCCAATCGGTTCCGGCATTCTCTGAAACCATTAATTTCATATTCCATCCGCTGGAAATATAATTGAGTGTGTAACCGGCATAAAAACTCAATGAAGCATTTTCCGGAATATCGATTTTCGGAGAAATAGCCCATTCGTTCTGAGCTCCCCAACGGGGTGCTCCCAATCCTTCGATATACAAAGATGCTTTGTCTCCCGGATAAATTGTTTTAAAAGATTTGGTTCCCGTCAGGTCATTTTTGACTTTCCAGTTATATCCTTCTTTATTGGTCGTTTTATAAGTCCAACCCGTAACAGTTCCATCGAAGTTCTCACTCCAATAAACGCCGTTATTTCCGGGCACAGTAAAGCTGGCTACAGGAGCCTGGGCATGCAGACAAACAGGAGCTAAAACCCCTGATACAAAAATAGAAACAAACAGGACAAATAGTAAATTTTTCCGTACCATATGTGTAATTTTAATATTTTGATGGTTAAAAATCAATTAGTTTTTATTGTAAAGAAACGTGCAAATATATAGCATGAAGTTTGTAAATCCAAAGAAATACTGTAAAAATATTAATTGGATATCTGTTTTTGCTTGAAAAATGATTCTTTTTGTTGTGGTTTTGCTTTGAATGTAAATTCAATTTGGGAACTATTTGAAGGTTTTTATACAAGGCTATCGCCTTGGAGGATTTTTAAAGAATTACAAAAGGTCAAGGCTGTCGCCTTGCAAGTATTAACTTTTTGTCTTGAAACAAAAAGTTACAAAAAGTTCAAGGCTGCGTCCCATTGGCTAAAAAATACTGCGTTCCGGCTAAGAGAAAAGAACTCGCACCTGCGGTGCTCAAACAGCTTTTCTCTTTTAACGCCTACACTGCGTATTTTTCTTCACGCCACTGGCCCGAGGCCGGGAGCGGAGCCGCATCGGCAACTCGTTTAATCAGTAAACATTTTGTAGAAGGATTATTCTGTTTGACAATAACCATCATTGCGAGCGAGAGCGAAGTAATCTACTGATAATCATGAGATTGATTCAGGATTCGCCTTCACAATGACGATCAATTGGTGGGAGATTGCTTCGCCGTTCCTCCTCGCAATGACGGGGTTTGGGGATTCCAATAACATTGGAAGATTGCAATGATGAAATTCGGAAAATCCTGCCAATCCCACCCGGGCGAAGCCCGGTCAATCCCCCGCTGGGGGTCAGGGGGACAATACCTTGTTGTCAAAACGCTGTTTGAAGTGAAAGAGCGTAGCGATTGAGCAAGTTCGTTTTGACGAAGCGCCTTTTTTTGGTACCTTTTTTTGGCGCAGCAAAAAAAGATACAGAAAGTATTTTTATTCAAAATGTTTTTACACAAAAAAACATTCCCTTAGCCCCCAATGTGCAATAAAAAAGCCCAAAAACACTGAAATTCATCAGAATGTCTTTGAGCCTTTCTTAAAGAACCAAAAAAAACTATTTCAACATAATTTTGTGAGTGTCAACACCATTAAAAGTCTCAATCTTTAGAATATGAAGCCCATTAAAATCTTTCAAAGGCAGCGACTCGCCGACTGCAACACCAACAGATTTCACTAAACTTCCCATACTGTTATATACGGAAACTTTTGAATCTTCCGGAAGGTCAAAATAAACCGTTTTATCATTTACATAAACTGCAGTAGCAGGAGCATCCGGGCCATTCAAACCGGTATCGGCTGCATCAATTATTTCCACATTGTCTATAGCAGTAAATGTTTCCACAGTAACATAATCAGCTACGGTTACCATTCCGATGGCAAAAACAGTTGCACCGGCATAATCGGCTTCGGCTACGGCATCATTTGCTCCGGAAGCTGTTCTTGCAGCCACATCTAAGGTAAATTCCATCAATTCCCAGGTATCCGTAGTAGCCGGAGTTTTGGATGGTTGCCCTCCGATCGGAACGCTTTTGGTAAAAAACTGCGGATAAATTTTACCATTTCCTTTCGCCCATAATTTCACGGTGTATTTTGTGTTTTTATCGGCAGCAAAAGCTTTGTAAACAGCGTTGTTATACCAACTCGGCTGTGAATAATTTTTATTGATAAGTAATTTCAAGGCCTGAGTTCCCTGGTAAGCATCCTCATAAAAATCCGATTTGATATAACCTGTATTAGACTTTTTCAATCTCCAGTTGTCATCCCCCGGCGAAAAATTAAAATTCGCACTTACATATGGTGCGTTAGGATTGCTGTTGGTCCATATAATGGGACTTCCCCCCGGTTCCGCAGGCTGATGCAATGTAGCAAGTCCTTCAAAATCTCCTTTGGTTAACAAATTAATCTGTGCATTGACACCGGCCGCTGCAACCAACAGGATTAACATCAGTAGTAAATTCTTTTTCATGTCATTTCAATTTAAAATTATTACTCTTTTTTAGTTTGTAAATCATACTACAAAGTAAATATACCCGAACCTCGAAGGCGTATCTAAATTGTGCGAAAAGAATACCTGTTTCGTACAGGGCTATTATTTAACACTTATCTTCCTCACAATCAGCTGTCCGCTGTCTTTTTGCAGACTCAACAGATAGACTCCGGAGGGTATTCCGGGAACAAATAACTGTTCCTGCTGCGATGCAAGATTTTGCCAGTGCTTAAGAATCCTTCCAGAAATATCCATTAGACAAACATCCCTGAGTATTTTTCCGGATGAATTGAAAATACAGATCATTTGTGCAGACGAATTATAAGATATTGAAAATGCGTCCAAATCCGGATCATCAATTAATGAAGAAGACTTTTTTATCAATTCAACGGTCGTCTTCAGACCTTGTTTAAGCGTCAAAACCACACGCGTTTCTCCCGGTGCGGGAATAGTTACCTGAACGTTCTGAAGAGCGGCGGGTAATTTCCATTCATCCTTCAGCAAAAGTTCCACAGTACTTGGTTCATCTACCAGATCAGGACTGCAAACATGTAGTGTCAGATGGTTTTCCTTGCTTTCATCCGCAACCATCAGGCAGGGATTTTCCAGCGTTTTTACCGGTCCTTCTGTCAGGTTCTGGTACCTGCTGAAAACAGCATAAGCCGTTTGTTCCTGTTGGTCGAAACGGACAATATGGGCATTGGTTTGCTGTACAAGTATGGTATAGATTCCTCCTCCCGAATGTAAGGATGGGGCAAGCGTGGGCATAACGGCAGGAGAAGTCCCCGGCGCTACCACAAAATGATATTTCTTATTATATGGATACGTACCGTGATCGATCCAGGCTTTGGCTGCCTGGTTTGTTGCAGTGGTAAAAGTAGCCGCATTATACTTATTATTCTGATTGGGACTGGTCTGGTTTCCCCGGAATACGGTAACCTGGTCATTTCCGGAAGGAATAAAATAAGCGGTTCCGGAAGGATTTACCAGCCAGTGGTCTGCATCTTTCGCCAAAGTAGTATTCAATGAAGAAGGTGAAGCTGTCTGACTGTCAACATAGAGATCCCCGGTAGAGGCAGAGAGTATCGTCTGAAAAAGATTAGTAGCCGTCCGGTCTGTCTGGTTTCCGCTGGAAATACCAGAGCCTAAGCAGATCAGCAGATCGTCTGTGGCAAAAACCGATTTCCGGAAAGTTAACAGATTCATAGTGTAATAATTGGCCTTTTCCACAAATTCCAGGGCAAAAACGCCCGTTTTTCCGGCAGAGACAGATCCTGCGAAATTTCCGGACTGATACTCATCGGCCCGTGTAGTATTCGGAGCCAGTTTTTTCCAGTCTAAATGTACCGTAGTTGTTCCGGGGATGACATTCCAATCCCAGGGTTCCGAAGAGGAAGACGGATAACCACTTCGTTTCAAAACATCACTTCCATTGTACATGATTTCCAGGGAACCGTAACTCTGGTAACGACCGAAGACATTGGCGCCATCATAAATTTCCGTTCCCCACAATTGGGAAGATAATCCGCGCATGCTGGCTACCCAGTCATTCCGGCGGTATATCCCCAGCATTCCGTAGTTCAACTGGTGAAATCCATCGAGGTCTTCAACAAGTGGAGATTGTGGGGTAAAAAAGTAATTATACATACCATTCACTTTATTTACAGTTTCAGAACTGTATAGGCTGCCCATTGTTTTGAACTGGTCCAAGTTACCCTTCGTCACCTTGGCCGCCAGACTGAAAGGCGCCCTGCCACAGGAAGCATTCGCATAAAAGGCGGTCGATCCGTCATTGGCTGTTTGCAGGTAATGCGAAGTATTGAACAGATGCACATTCCGGTAAGCTTCTTCGGAAACCCGGAATTCAGTCTGATATAATTTAAACATATCGGAAATCCAGGTAGAAAAAGCGTACATGTAGGCATTGTGCATGGCATTATGATGATAACCTGTTCCGTCAGGTTTGATCCCGTCTAATACTCCGATAGTCGGGTCCGTAAAATCTTCATATAGTTTTTTGATGGCGTGAACATCCCGGACTTTCTCATCGATACCAGTCCGCAGATCAGCCAAAGCAAACAGAAATTTACTTTTAATATGAATATAATCTGTTGAAAGACCAGGTTTCAGAGGCCCGTATACCTGACCATAGTTGTAGGTATATCGAAGCATCTCTTCCACCCGGTCGGCCAACACCTCGTCTTCATTCCGGTAAACCGGTATGGCATGAAGAAAACCGAGTAAAAACTGGCGGGAAACACTGTAATTGGAATTGGCTAAATAAACAGGCCCGCCAAAGGCAATACCCTGGTCTATGAGGTATCGGGTAAAATCTAACAGCATCGTTTTTGCCCCATCATCCTGAAGACTTTGTACTCCATAAGACAAGGCCAGCACATGAAATGAATATTGTAAAACCGTATTGGGATCCAGGGGAAAAGCAATTCCTTTTCCGTTAACAGAACCGTCGGACATTGTTTGCAGATTCAGGCCACCGACGAATGTTTTCGCTTCATTGCATTTGGCTTCTGACAAATATACCCGGGCATCTGCAGCGGAAGACGAAGAACGGATATAACTCTCCCCGAAAGTAAATTGCTGTTTAACGATATTATAATCTGTCTGTTCTGCCGATGAAGATTCCGGAGCAGCCGGAACCGTATGTATAGAGGCCTCTAAGTAACTCAAATCAGTATAGTCACCAACAAACTGACCGGCCTGGTAATCGACTATATCCTGCGGTCCCGGCACCCGTTGCTGATAAACACCTGAATAAGAAGCCTGTGCATTGACATTATCCATCCAAATGGTAACACCGGCACCTGATTGCTTCGGACGATACACAATATCCAGCCTTTTATAACCATACCAGCCTTTACCCCCGAAATCATGATACAAATGCCGGTGATAAGGTCTCCATCCGGTAAAATTCAGGACCATGTGCCCTTTCTGCCGTAAAGTTCCATTGCTGTCGTAATGCAAAAAAACAAGTGTATCATTGGAGGCTACTTCCGAATATACCGGAAAAACGACTATCCGGTTGGAAGAAGTCTGTGCCGACAGAGTGAGTCTGACCATCCCGTTAGCAGGCAAAGTGCACTTCAACGATTTCGTTCCATCCTTGGTATGGCGGTCGTCGACAGATAAAACGGTTCCATTCATTCCTGTCCATTGCGACGGAACTGTAGTCGATTCAAAATCGAATGTCGATTGTGCCGCTACACGAAAATATAGCAGCAAAAATAAACTATATATAAACAGCTTTTTCATCGTCCTTCTGTTAATTGCATTTCTACCGGCATTCCATTGACGCAAGTCACCCGGATCCGGGTATTTCCTTCTTTCGTAATGGAGAACTGATAATTATCTGCAGGAGGGAGACTCCATTCTCCCTTAATTTCTACTTCTATTTCAATGGGTTGTGAAGGAGCATAGATCGCCCGTTCGTTCGGTCCTTCCATTTTATCCAAAGGAAGATTCAGATGAGGATGGCAAACGCTCATCAAGGCTTTTCCTCCGCCTTTAGAGCGAAACATCACAAAACATTCCGAACTGGTGCTATTCAGATTGCCGATATTCAGATTCTTAGTAGGCTCAAAAAGCACGTAAGCCATAGTCGATGTCGCTTTCGATTCTACCACATGCGCCTGATTATCCTGTTTCCATACCTGATAAGGCCATTCGTTTTTCATAACCTGATTCACAAAACCGTCGGCCTGCATGTCGGAAGGTTGCACCAACACGGCATAATGGTACGATGCCTGTTGTGGAGCCGCCCCGTGAGCAATCCAGGCAGATGTAAACAGTCCTTTCGTATCTTCCCGGTCCCGGTGATCCCTGGAAGTTTGTTCTTTCCGTTCGATCATTAAAGATTGTCCCTCAGGAACGAAATAATAATTGCCGGCAGGATCTGCAAGAATATTTTTCTGCGCCTGATCTGCCTTTACTTCAAACGGAAAGCTATCTATCTTCTTACGGTTGTAAAGAATAGGATCCTTTTTGCCATTCAGGGCATATTGGAACAAAGTGGTTTCTGTAGGATACTCCCTGTTCTCGTTTGAGATTCCCGATCCCAGGAAAACCATCAGGTTATCGAAACAGAAAATAGATTTATAGGCCCGGAACGACGGATTGAAATGAGGCCGGTCGGGTTCCTGCAGGATCATTCCCAACAAACCATCTTTATTTTCCAGGCTAGATGCACCTCCTAATTTTTCCGGAGATAAAATAACCACCGTCCCTTTCACCGGAGGATTCAGGATATCTAAAGGCAAATGAATAGTGGTCGCTCCCGGAAAACGGTTCCAGTCCCAGCCTTCCGAACGGAAACCACACTCTCTCGGGGAGTCTTTGGATACGATCTGCGCCGTACCATAGCTGATATAACGGCCGAAACGATTTTCTGTGGTGTAGATCTCGGTCGACCAGACATGTTTGTTATAGGCTTTGAGGAAAACCGCCCAATCGTTGCGACGGTGTACTCCCAAAGCTGCATAGTTGTAAGTACGGTTTCCTTGCGGAGATCTTTCCGCGCTGACTAACTGTCCCATAAACTTGCGTGTCAGGTCTATGTCTTTTCCCCCCAATCGGAGATAAGCTTCCGCCAGTTCTTTCCAGACATCATTGCCGGTAAACGGTTCGCCTGCATTGGCCACATGGCCGAAGCATTGCAGGGCATTACCGGCCAGTTCCCCGTCTAACGGAGCCCGTCCGCAGATACCGAATCCCCAGTAGTTTTTCTGCATAAAAAAGCGGTTTTCGAGCAGAGTCCTACCCAGAATGGACAAAGCCTCATCGGTCAACTGGAAAGGGGTATGATTCGTCCACTGTACATAATTACCCAAACCGGCAAAAGCTGGTACGGCATATCCCATATAAATGCCCCAATGATGGAATACCGTTCCATCGGGTTTGATTCCGCCGAAAGTACCGGGAGTATATGCCAACGAGCGACTGGTCCAGCGGTTCAGCAAAAGATATTCCCTCCATTTCTCAGGGCCATCCTTCATCAGCGCTATCGCCATTACTTTAGAAGGAAGCTGTGTATTCCAGATATCACAATACCCTTCAATCTGCACTTCATCCGGCGATTTCCGGTTGATCTGCAAATCTGACCAATAGCCTATAATCCGGGAACAATATTCCAACCGGCCGGTAGCTTCCAGCGCAGGACGCATCAGCACCATGGAAGGAGCAATATCACGAAAGGCATATCCATAATGATCTACCGATCCCATGTGGCTTCCGATATCGAATCCCTGGTCGATCAGGTGATCTAAGAGGTTTATGTACATTTCAATGAACGACTGGTCGTTCGAATGATGCCACACACGCGCCAGTTCGAGTAATACAGATGCTGCCTGTGCCAGGTTAAAATCATTATCCGTTTTATCGAAACTCATCACAATCGGTTTGCCGGTAATATTCTTTCCATTCCGTTTAATCCGGTATTCTTCATACCGGCCTTTGGCTTTCGTCATACGGTCCACGCTCGGTTTCGCCCCTTTGATACTTTCCTGGATACGGGCGAATATCAGGTCGAAATATTGTTTCTGTGCAGGAGATACGGAAGATTCCAAAGGAATATCGTATTCCCAGGTAATATACCGGTACCACAAGCCCAGCCAACGGGAAATATTTTTGTCCGGAGCCAGCCAGGGCATCTGGGCATCACTTCCCAAACGATTCAATTTAGTAGTATTAAACGATAAGCGGTCGATAAACAACCGGCCTTCCCCTTGTCTGGGAGCCATGATCTGCATGCGATCTACAACCGAGCGGTCTTTCTCACCGAGCATCTGGTCGAAGTTAATGCAGCAGGCCCTCCAGCCGGAGAAGGCCAAATTGAAGTTAAACATATATTGTGTTTTCCCATTTCCTGAAAAAGAAATGACTAAAGGAGCATTCACCGGTTTCTCGTTATAAAACCAGCACATTAAATGCCCGTCGGCCTCTATGGCCTTTTTCATTTCTTCCGAAGCGGTAACCGTCAGAATATTTTTGGCATTCCAATCCCATTGCAAGGAAGATGTACCCGATTTAAAATGCTCCTGCGACAGCGAAATTTCACCTCCCTGGGCAACCTGCCAATTGGCAGGAATTTCTTTCTCAAAGTCAGACTGTATCTGGGTATATACCGGCAATACCGTAGCAATAAGTGCCGTAAAAAATAAAATTCTTCTCATGATATTAATTTTATAAACGAATACATTCTACCTCCCTGCTGAGTCCGTCCTGACAGAAAAACTCGAGCACGGTATCGTTTGGATCCGAAGAAATAAGCTTGCAATAATCTGTTTCTTTGATATTCCACTTTCCTTTGATTGTAACCCGGATCTTAGAGGGAATACTTTCATGATCGATCCAGGGACGGGAATAGATACTACGTTCCACCCTTTTCCCCGCCTCATCATAAGCTTCATCGGAAGGGCCTTGATACAAACGTAAATCAGGATCACAGAGAGAAACCACACAACCCTGTTCTGTTTCCCTTACCATCATCAGGCAGGCCGAATCGACTTTTCCAACCAATTGATTTTCAAAAGACTGCTCCGGTTCAAACAAAACATACGCAGTAGTTTTTGTCTCCGGATCCCTGACGATGTGCGCCTGATTATCTTTTCTTAAAATCTCATACATAGCTGTTTCCCTGTTTTTCATCCGGGAAGCAACCGATTGCATATACTCCGGAGTTGTTTCCGGAAAAACCGAATACTCATAAGAGGCGCCGGAAGGAGCCGGTCCGTGTTCTATCCAGGCAGAAGCAAATAAACCCTCGGTCGGTTCATCCGAGGCCTGATCCCGGGAATATTGCTTTTGGCGGGAAAGGGTCAATTGCTGTCCTCCGGGAACGTAATAGCCGGTACGGATATTATCTATCAGGTAATTTCCGGTTGTTTGACAAGTGCTTTCTGCCAATGAAAACAATTTTTCCTCATCTTTCCAGGTAGTATCTGCCGGACTGTTCAAAGCCTTCTGGTACAGGGTAGTCCTGGTAGGATACCCGGAAACCGTATTTTCGATGTCTGAACCAAGGCAGACGATCATTCCGTTAAAGAAGAAAATCGATTTCCGGGCGCGTAGTGAGCCGTTATATTTATCATGCTCATGCAGTTTCATAGCAAACAGGCCGTTGTTTTCCTCCTGGGAAAGCCCCCCGGCAAAAGCCTCATCCGAATAGAGCATTTCCTCATACCCCGAATGGGTATCCACATTCAGTATATCGGCTTTGAGTTGGTCTAGCGGTAAATGAATGGCAGTCGTACCGGGAATACGGTTCCAGTCCCAGCCCTTCTGCTGAAAACCGCTTGTTTCGTTCGTAATCAGGGCATCCCACTTCCCGGTCAGGATAAACAGGCTGCCATACGACAGGTATCTTCCGTAAAGATTAGCTCCGATATAATGCTCGTCGGCCCACAAGTAACGGCTGAACCCATGAGCGGCTGCCATCCAATAATCCCGGCGATGCACATTCAGACAAGCATAATTCACTGTAATATTACCCTGGGGATCCTCTTCCGGAGTAAATCCCATCGACAGGAACCGGGTCCGGTATAAAGATGATTTCCGGTCATATTTTGTCAGGCGCAGATAAGTACGCGCCATTTCTTCATCTATCGGTTTGTGACCGTCCGGAGTACCTGACAATGCCATCAAAGCATAAGATTCCGGAATCAGTTTTTCTGTTCCTTTCGGATGTCTTCCGGAAATGGAGACCGGCCATTCCTGGGTATTGCAGTAAAAACGCATAATCTGCATGGCGTTTTTCAACGTCTGATGTCCCTTCTCCGAAAAACGGAAATCCGTACCTGAAAAGAAATAGATCAGATGCGAAGCGCCGGCAATTCCCCCGATCCCATAAGCCGGATAGTTATTACAATGATGGTACACGGCTCCGTCTATCTTGAATGCATCCATCAGTCCCCTGGAAGGTTGCAGGCCATTGTCGGCCCAGCGGACAAAATACCGCAGGTATGCCACTTTCTCAGGACTGTCTTTCATCATCAGGATACTGGCTAAACGTCCCGGAGCAGTTGTGTTGAATGCATCCATATCGATCCCGGGTTGATCCGGTCTAATAAATATCTCTCCGGTAGCAGCAAACCACTGCATGGCCTGCACGGCGCTTTCCCGTTTATCATTCTCTTCTAAAATCTCCCTCATCAGGTAAAGCGCCGGATAGAACGACCGGAAACTGTAACCGGAATGATGAATGGTTCCCAAACCACTCCCGGCAGCTATGCCCTGTTCTTCGATATGCAGATAAAGCCGCATGAACAGGATCTGCAATTGCTGTTTCTGTACACTTCCTGTCGCCTGATGATAAGCACAGGCCACTTGTAGCATCAAGTCGAAATATTTATCTAAACTTTGAGTACTTTTATCATACCAATGAGACCATTCCGGTGCGAAACGTTCGTAGACTTCCGTAAAACGGACAAACCAGATGGGATCTCCGCTCACTTTTCCGTCTTTGATCCGGATATGATACCGATCGACCGACCTCCGGAGGGAATCGATAGTTTGTTCGCTCACAACGATTTTTTTTTCGCAAATATCTTCAAAAAAACGCTTTTCCAGCCGGGCAATATCTTCTTTCTCGGAGGTTGTCACAGGGTGAAACTCCTTCCCATCCGGTTTTTCTTTCGAATATTTCAATAAAGACAGCCAGTGACTCTGGGTATGGGCATTGACAAAAGGTGCCTGGAAATCAGGAGTCTGATAACGGCTATCGGATAAAGTAGAAAGAATAATATGATCCAGGTAGAAAGTGCCATGTGGCCGGGAAGAAGGTGACAGAATCGTCATCCGGTCCATATCCGGTTGTGGCTTTCCCTGCATATCGCGTTCGAAACAGACCCAGGCAGCCCGCCATCCTTTGAACTGAAGCCCGAAATCGAAGCTGCAATCTACCCGGTCGCCTTTACCGAACCGGAAGGTGAGATGGTCTTCCATCGGAATTTCGTTATAAATCCAAACAACAAATGTAGATAAATAAGTATCTTTTCCTGTCGGGTCTGCCTTAATGAAGCCAATGGGATGATTCAGGATCAGGCGATCGCCCGCCTGCCAGTCCCATTGCAAAGAAGATATTCCATGACGGTAAAGAAATGAATCACGATGTATAGTGTGCTCTTCCTGTCCCGACAAATTTTCGGTATGCCAACCGGTCATCAGCTCATCTTCTTCAAAAGAAATAATCCGCTCATGGAAAATATCTCCGGCTGTCAGAGATATCTGCCAGAACAGGAAACAGCAAGTCCAAACGTATTTCGACATCATATTTATCTTTTTCTGAAGGCAAATTTAGGATACAGGCAACAAACACGATGGATAAATCTGTTCGAAAGAATAGCATCTTTCGTTCAGCACTCTTTTTTTTATTTCATGAACATTTTATAACAAGAGAGTGTACAAAAAAGCATCCGGCATTGAAAAAAAATCTCTACATTTGCCTTTTCAATATTAAATAATCTTTCCATGAATAAGTACATGCAAATCGCCGGGCAATTCGCCATCGACGGCACCCCGGAAAGCCTGTCCGTACTGGGAGCAGGGCATATCAACGATTCTTTCATACTCCGTACAACAGAAAACAACAAGCCGGATTACATGATGCAACGAATCAATCACCACATTTTCAAAGATGTGGACATGCTGCAGAATAATATCCTGGAAGTAACCAACCACATCCGCAAAAAGCTGGGAGAGAAAGGAGAAACGGATATCAGCCGGAAAGTGCTGACCATTATTCCAACCCAAGACAATAAACTCTATTATTTCGACGGAGAGAATTACTGGAGAATGTACCTGTTTATTGAAGGAGGGCGCAGTTTTGATATTATCAACCCTGAACTGGCCTACGAAGCCGGAAAAGCTTTCGGTGATTTTCAATCGTACTTAGCCGATCTTCCCAATCCTTTAGGTGAAACCATCCCGGATTTCCATAACATGGAATTCCGCTTGGAACAATTCAAACAAGCGGTAAAAGACGACCTCGCGGGACGGGTGAAAAACAACGGCGAACTGATTGCCGCCATTGAATCCCGTGCAGAAGAAATGTGCCTGCCGAACCGCCTGAACCGGGAAGGCAAACTACCGAAACGGACCAATCACTGCGACACGAAAGTAAACAATATCCTTTTCGATGATCAGGGAAATGTATTGTGTGTAGTGGACCTGGATACGGTTATGCCCGGTTTCGTATTGTCCGACTTCGGAGATTTCATGCGTACGGGAGCCAATACAGGCGCAGAAGACGATGCCGATCTGAACAAGATAAGCATCAACCTGGATATTTTCGGCGGATACGCCCGGGGATATGCGGAAAAAGCAAAATCGTTCCTGTTACCGGTGGAGATCGACAACCTGGCATTCGGAGCCAAGCTGCTTACCTATATGCAAACCGTTCGCTTTTTTACCGATTACCTGAATGGAGATACTTATTACAAAATCCATTTCCCGGAGCATAATTTACAACGGACGAAAGCGCAGTTGAAATTATTGCAGGATATGGAGAACCGGTATGAGGAGATGAAGGAAATTGTAAGGAAGAGTTTTGAAGGGTAAAATCCGGAGAGTAAAAATAGATTAGCCACAAGCTTCAGGAACAAACTTCCTTTACAGGAAGTAATGATTGCCGGAGCTCGTGGCTTATTTTATATAATCGGATCAAATCCTGTATTCCGGATCTGATCCTCTCATTTATACATATCCTTTATTATCGAATTTCAGATTCGCATCCGTTACGAATTGCTTGATCCGTTGTTCTTCCGATTTCTTGCAGATCAGCAGTACATTCCCCGATTCTGCAACGATACAATCGTCTAATCCCTGCACAACGGCAAGTTTTCCGTCGGATAAAGTAACAATGTTCCGGGACGATTCGTAAAACAACGACTGGCATTTCAAGGTAGCATTCTCATTCTCATCTTTATCCGCCAGGTCATACAGCGATCCCCAGGTTCCCAGATCCGACCATCCGAATTCCGCACAAAGCATGTATACGTTATCGGCTTTTTCCATAATTCCATAATCGATGGAAATATTGGGACAGGATGGAAATTGCTCGTCGATGAAAGTCTTTTCTTCTTCTGTATTGAACAAACGGATCCCTTTATCAAACCGGGTAGTAATTTCCGGCAGAAATTTACGGAAAGCCTCCAGAATCGTCTGTACATTCCAGATAAAAATCCCGGAGTTCCAATAAAATTCCCCGCTTTCAAAAAATATTTTAGCCAGTTCGTAATTGGGCTTTTCCGTAAAAGCCTTCACCTTCTGAAAGTTAGAATCCCCAGGCTCATCCGATTGGATATAACCGTAGCCGGTTTCCGGGCGACTGGGCTTCACTCCCATCGTAAGCAGCGAAGGACTTTTCCTTACAAAATCCAATCCCAACCGGATATTCTCCAGGAAATGGGATTCATTCAGGATCAGGTGATCGGAAGGAGCCACCACAATGTTAGCATTCGGATTGATCGCCTGGATATGGTATACGGCAAATGCGATACAGGGAGCAGTATTCCTCCGCGTCGGTTCCAACAGAATCTGATTATCTTTCAACTCCGGCAACTGTTCTTTGACCAGTCCGGAATACAAATCGTTGGTAACGATAAAAATATTTTCTGCAGGTATAATCTGATTAAACCGGTCGAAAGTCGACTGCAACAAAGACCTTCCCGTTCCGAAAAAGTCCAGAAATTGTTTAGGACGAGTCTCCCGGCTGAACGGCCAGAAACGGCTACCGATTCCCCCTCCCATAATGACACAATAGTTATTATTCATAACAATGATTTTAATTGACGAATGCAAATATAATGGATTTTTCGAGAAAACCATCCCTAAAAAGAACTAATAACTCGGAAGGAATATCAAGAATAATTAACCGGAAACCAGAAATCCCAAACTGACACAACTGAAATCAATACCTAAAGAGACCTCACATTCATTTTTTCGAAAAATAATTCCTTAAGCTTTGCAAATAAAAAAAATAATCCTATCTTTGCACCCGTCTTTTCGACAAGCCCAGATGGCGGAATCGGTAGACGCGCTGGTCTCAAACACCAGTGGATTCACTTCCATGCCGGTTCGACCCCGGCTCTGGGTACCATTAAGAAAGCTAACTATCCAAAATAAAGAAAGTTAGCTTTTTTGTTTTAAATAATTGCACCACATTTGCACCACATCTTTGAAAAATTAGAAAAAATCCGATTATTTTATATCTTTATCTTTCAACAATTCTTCTGCATTTTCAATATCTTCTCCCCACCATTCAATACATGCTGAAAAGAAATTCAAAACATTATACAGTGACGGTCCCGCAGTATTTACTCTAACATCGACATCATTCATTCGTTCAAATTCCAAAATATCAGATGAATTTAATTCTCCGGGTTTCAATTCATCGTCATCTAAATCATCAGAATCCAAATACAACATCATTTTATCAATGTCTTTCAGTAACCTTTTCTTTAACTTAATATAGTTCTTTAATTCTTTCTTTGTCATAACGCTTTATATTTAATGGATTTGAAGCTCAAATATATAGAAAATCGCTTACAATTATCTATTTACAGAAATTTTCTTCAAAATTCCGGAATGTACACATCCAACGCATTGATAAAGAATGAACAAGAAAAATATACTCCTAAAATTAATTTAACTATTTGATATATGGTGTTTTAAATTAGTTTCAGATAAAAACAGCCAATATATTGGGGGTGAAGCACTTTTCTTTAACCCTGTTCATTTCCATCGGTTGCAGCATCCTCCCTACTCGGAATTCGGGACCAATAATCTTTCATTTTTTTGCTAATTGCTTTTTTTACAGTCTCTTCACGTGGCTTTTGCCAATTCGGATTCAATATTCCGACTTTTTTAGCCGACATCTTTTCTCTTGTAGCCTCATCCGGTTCACGAAATTCTCTTGCCATAATTCTAAATTTTTTATCCTTATTAAATCATATCAAACTTTGTTGATATATTTATAAATAGTTCTTACTTTTGAAAAACACAGGAAAATTACATCAATGGCAAAGAAAAATAAAACAAATAGAAACAAAGCTGTAAACATCAGTTACATTGAAGGTATTGATATAAACCATTTAATAAAAGCACATATAAACCTTCTTGAAGAAAATGGCATAAAATCAAATATCAACCTATCTATTTTAACTATCAAATATGAATTCTTAATCCATTTGATTTGCCGGAGACACATTAATGATAAATTCGGTGCGGTTACATTGAATACAAAAGTTTTGCAAACTGTTTTCAAAACCACTTACAAAACTATGTTAGACGTTCTTACAGATCTTCAAATAATCATTATAAACTCATATTATAAACCGGGAGAAACAAGCCGGACCATCACTTTACTAAAACCGTATAATGAACAAATCAAAGAAAAGAAGCCTTCCGACTTATTACAGTTTAATAAATTGAATAAACTTTGTGTGGATGCTTTAAACGATGAGAATAAAGAAAGAAAACAATCAAAGATTAAAAAACTTGAAACAAAGAACCCTGAAATTTCATCTGTTTTGGAAACATACAATCAGAATTTGAAATTACTCCGTATCGTTGACAGAACAGAATTTGAGAACTATGTTTCAGAAAAATACTATATCTCCCAACGACAGAAAGATTATTACCTGAACATTCAGGAACAATATCTTAACAACTTCAAATCGTTTGAATATAAATCTATTGACAGCAATAACCGGATATATAGTATCCTTACTGAAACACCTCGATATATTAAGAATTTCTTAAATATTAAATATAGTATTGATATTAAGAATTCTCATCCATTATTGTTTAATTATTTTATAATCAATAAATTAAATATAAATCTTTTATTAATAAATTCATTTTATAAATATATTTCTTTAAATTATAAATCTCTTATTCTTAAAACTAATATTACTACAAATAATGTTATTGAAAATATTTCTAACTATATATGTATCAATCAAAAACAGAAAGATGAATTTGCAAGAATCCCGATTGATATATGGTTGTATATTCTGAAAACCTCAACAGGTCGGTTTTGGGATGACTTCAAAGACAATTTTACAGAATATGGTTTAAACCGGAATGATGTGAAACAAACCATCTTCCATGAAGTTTTTTATTCTCATTCCTTTACGGCTCATGGAAAGTTATTTGCAAATGCTTTTCAGTCGATATACCCTAATGTATTCCAACTGATAACTGAAATGAAAGTAGAAAGAAAGTTTGCTGTTACAATTGCAAAATCAAAAGCTAAAACATTGGAAGAAAAGATGATTGTTGAAATGGAAGCTGAAAATTCCGGTGAGACAAAACACATTGCTAATGATATGATGAAGCTTGAAAGTGAGATTTTCTTTGAAATTTTAACAGAGTTATATAAACGGAGAGATTGTAAGGCTCTTACTATTCACGATGCTATTCTTGTTCTCAATGTAAATAAAAAGGTCTGTGAGCCAACCACAGTAATGAATATTATGCAGAAAGTTTACAAGAAATATCATTTGCGCCCGGAGTTTGGTATTGATAAATACGATTCTGCAAAATGGAAAACCGAATCTGAAATGGAGAAAGCTAATCAGCCCTTAATTGCTGCAAAAATAAAGGAATTGGAAGAACATGCAACCAATGGCAAAAAACAAGCTATTCAAGTCTTAGAACTTCTCAATAACAATCAAATTGAAATTGTGGTTGATAGTGATAATTCACTTTATTTTCATCGGTTATTCAAACACTCTACAAAAAGAGGGGAAAAGGGTTCTGTTACCAAAAAGTACAAGCAAATCCAAAAGGCAACTAAGAAATACCTATAATTTACTGAAAATTTTTTCTAAAATTTTTCGTCGATGGAAGTGTTGAATCAATACCCCAAAATTCGACATGGTTCAATATGGGTCATTTCAAAGATTGGATACACAATTTGCTGATTATTAAAGTATTGAATTTATTCTTGCTTATTCTTTATTCAATTTATAAAAACTGATTTCCAAAATCTCTCCTACTTGAAATTGACTGTTGAGGCTATCAATGACCTTAAACACACATTTTTCTACCGGGTCCCGATTCTCATTGTTATTTTGTTCTGCTATTTCTAACTTGGTTATATTGTTTGACTGATTAAGATTTGCTAATAACTCATCCCAATTTCTGAAATTGATGTATTTGGCGATGGCATCCAACGTATAAAGTCGTGGTGTCTGAACTTCACAGATAAAACCCAATAACCGTTTGAGAGTATTGGTACTAATGCGATGAGTTGTGTGTTTTTCAATTTCATAAGATAGTAATTCACAATCCGCCGGATATCGTATTTCTTTTCCTATTCTTTTTTCTATCAATTCTTTAATGATTGGAGATAACCACATACAAATGTTTTAAGATAAAGATAAATCTATCGTGGACGAAATGGATGAAATGAATTTAACATTTTAAAAATGAAAGGATTATATTTGTCCTGAATTCAAATATTAAAGCAACAGTTTCCGCATTATAAGGAGAGAATATTCTGTGTATTAGCAAAATATTGTATATTTGCAATGTGCTTTCGGGCACTTACATATTTGTTAAACACGGAAGTGTTTGCTTAATTCTCAGGAGACGAATCTGACAGTTCAATTAGACAGAGAATGAGCATAACTCTCCCGCCATATATCTATATGGTGTGGGGCTGTTGCTTGTTTGGTGTCTAATGGTTTTGTCAGAACCAGCCTCCTCCAAATTAAGTTTACGGCACCACACTTCCTTTTTTAAATCAATTCTTTTCTTCCGGTGCTAAGAAAAAGGAGTTTCCGAAAATCCTTGAAAGAGTAGGATCAGCAAAATTATGTATTATGGAATTGAATAAAAGAGATATGACCAGGGATATTCTTGAAAAAATCAGGAACATACAAGATGGTAATTCTTTGGAAGAAATTCATCAACTAAAAGGTTTTTATATAGTTACTTACACTATTCCTGAAAAAGAAAAAACAAAACGGGATAAATTGTTAGAATTTTTATCTAAGTATGGGCTAAAATATGCGAATGATCAATCAACACATTTTGGAAGTACTGAAATAATTCCTGACTTCAACATTGAATTATCTAAGAAATGCGAATCAATGAAGTTCTCGAAAAAAGTAAAAGTGTATTTGTATTATTCTGAAAATTCTGAAATCCATCGAATCAAAATTGTATAAATCTAAAAAAATTAGGCATTATGAAATTCTTTAAAAATCATTTTATATCAGTTGCTGTATCAATGCTTGTTTCAATATATTTTGTTTATATGATAGTCACGAAAAAAGAAGTATCAATTTCGGCATTGCTATTTATTATTCCGATTATTATTGCCCTTATTGAATCTTATTCCATAGAGAAACATGCTGATGCGAAAATAGAGAAATTAGAAACAGACTTAAAAAATTATAATCATAATTTGAAAAATCACGGTCACGACTTAAATATTGTTGAATTATAAAATAAATCTCTCATGAACAAAACTATACTCTTAATAATCCTTTGCTTATTTTCTGTAATAAGCAGCTTTGCACAAACTTACAGTGGTGGCTCAGGTACAGAATCTGACCCCTATCTTATTTCTTCCAAAGCAGATATGGAAGCTTTGGCTACTGCTGTAAATGGAGGAAATACATATTCCGGGAGATATTTTCTATTAATGCAAAATCTAACAGAGATTACTACTATAATTGGAAATTCAGAATCTCGTTATTTTAGTGGAAATTTTGATGGAGGAGGATGTGTAGTTACTGCCAATATAAATATGACCAATTCTTATGTGGGAGTATTTGGGTATATCTTGGATGCTACTATAAAGAATTTAGGTGTGGAAGGTAGCATTACCAGAAAGTCTGACACTAAAAAGAGCTATGCAGGCGGGATTTGTGGATATATGAATTCGGGAAATATAGCTAATTGCTATAATGAAAGCAATGTTTCCAGCAATAGCGGAAGCGGAAGTGATAATCCTCACGCTGGCGGGATTTGTGGATATAACAGAAGCGGAAGCATTGGTAATTGCTACAATACAGGAAATGTTGCATCTTTCTCCTACTCTATTCCTGCTAGATCTTCTTACGCCGGTGGGATTTGTGGATTTAGCAGCGGTAGCATTAGTAATTGCTTTGCCGCAAATGTAAGAATTACTGCTGCCACAGCTTCATATGTTGGTAGAATTGCAGGAAGTGACTCTGGAACAATAACCAATTGCGTAGCATCTTCTTTGATATTAATTAATGGCTCTACTGTAAGCAGCCAAGATGCAAGTAGCAAAAATGGGAGAGATATTATAGATTATAATTCTCGAATATTGGATTCCTTTATAGATAATAAATTTCAAATATCAGATCACCTTTTTTTATCTATGGCAAGACTGAACAACTTAACGTATGGAGATAATATCGATTTAAATATTATAAATAGAGAATTCGATTTTATTGTAAGTTATCAGCTATCAAATGATTGCATGGAAATTACAGAAAACAATTTGGCAATTAAAAAAGCGGGAGATATTAACATAGGTATCATATACAACCATAATTTAGCCCTCTCAGACACAATAGTAATAAACATAACGATTAACAAAAAACAACTGATAATTAGAGCAGATACGCTTTCAATAAATTATGGAGATGCATTAGAATACACATGTCAATATAAGGGTTTTGTAAACAATGAAACAGAAACAGTATTAACTAAACTGCCTTCTTTTTCTTGTAGTGGAACCTCACAAAGCAATGTTGGTTCTTATACCATTACACCATCGGGAGCAGAAGCCGAAAATTATTCATTTACTTATAAAACAGGTTTGTTGAATATATTAAAGCGAGATTTGCGAGTTATTCCGGATAATCTTTCAAGGCTATATGGCGATAATAATCCTACATTGACACTATCTTATGATGGTTTTGTAAATGGGAATACAGCATCTAACATATCGACAAAACCAACAACTATAACTACTGCCACTAAAAATAGTAATGTTGGAGATTATGACATCACTTGCTCCGGTGGAAATGCGACAAACTACAATCTCATTTACGAAAAAGGTATTTTAAAAATTACCAAAGCTCCATTGACTGCCACAGTTGGTAATACAAGCAGAATCTATGGTGCAGAAAATCCAACTTTCAGTATCGCATCTTATTCCGGATTCAAGAATTCCGAAACAAGGTCAGTAATACTCACAGAACCAACAATGTTTTGTAATGCAACAAAAGCCTCTCCGGTTGGTACTTATCCAATCACAGCATCAGGAGGGAATGCGTTGAATTATGAAATAACCCAATATAATGCAGGTATGTTGACTATAAACAAGGCTCCTGTAATGGTAACGGCAGATGCCATTTCAATGACTTACGGAGAAATTCCTCAATTCACTTGTAAATACGAAGGTTTTGTGAACGGAGAATCAGAAAATGTATTAACAAAAAAACCTGTTTATAATTGTTTGGGAACATCTCTAAGCAATGTTGGGTCTTATGCTATTTATCCATCAGGAGCGGAAGCCGAAAACTATTCTTTCACTTATAAAAATGGCTTATTGAATATCTTAAAACGAGATTTGCGAGTTATTCCGGATAATCTTTCAAGGCTATATGGCGATAATAATCCAACTTTAACATTATCCTATGTCGGATTTGTGAATGGTAACACAGCCTCAAATATATATTCTCCAACAGCCTCAACCATAGCAACCAAATATAGTGATATTGGAAATTATGATATTACTTGCTCCGGTGGAAGTGCTACCAACTACAACTTTATTTATGAAAAAGGGAAATTAACCATAAATAAAGCCCCTTTGAGCATTGTTGCTAATAATGCAAGTCGTTATTGGGGAAATGAAAACCCTATATTTACATATTCCTGTACAGGATTAAAAAATGGAGAAACAAAAAGCATTCTTACACAAGAGCCTCAACTGTCGTGTGCTGCTATCCGGTTATCTCCGTCAGGAACTTATACCATTGTAATAAATGGAGGTACGGCTTCCAACTATGACATAACGCATGTAAACGGCACTTTGACAATTAATAAAAGTTTACAGCCTGCAATTATCAAGTTTGACCTTACGAATCCGAATGTTGTATCAGATATGCAAAATACATTAAAACTGTCTATCGAGAATGAAGACCCTATTATTGCATTTTCTATTGATATAACATTTCCTTCTTTTGTTAGTGTGGATTTAGACAAAGTTGGACTGTCAAACAGGTGCAGTAAAAATGTTCATATCCTGAATGCTGTACAAGTATCATCTAACCCAAACAAATACAGGTTTATGATTTATTCCCCTTCAAACAGGCAAATTACAGGAAATGAGGGAGAATTAATAACTATTCCGTTACTGTATGATTGGAAAACTGCACCTTCTAAATATGCGAATTATACAATTTCGTCAAGTGGAACCTCTGCTGTTTTCTATATATCAGAAATCGACAAACCCGAAAAATCTATCAATTCAGCATCGACAACATTCTATATTCACGAAATGGGAGATGTCAATATCAATGGAACTATAACCATTTCGGATATTGTTGCAGAGGTTGACTATATCTTAGGAAAAAATCCTAAACCGTTCTTGTTTGAAGCCGGAGACATGAATAAAAATAATGCTATTACGATTCTTGATTTAACACAGTTGGTAAATGTTGTTTTAACTCGTGGCTCTGCTTATTATAGTGTGCTAAGAAGCTCTAATTCCGATTATGAGTTATCATTCTCCAATCTGTCGTTAGATTATTCCAAAGGCGATTTAACAGGTAATTTAATACTATCCATGAAAAACAAACTTCCTGTCATTGCTTTGAATTGGGATTTAGTTTTACCTGAAGGTGTAACTATTGACGATGAAAATTTGGAATTTATTGGAAGCCGTGCAAGTAGAAACACTCATGTTATTGCTATAAATAAGTTTGAAGATGAAAACAAATATAGATTTGTCATTTATTCAACTCAAAACAAAGCAATTTCCGGAACAGATGGAGAATTCCTCTCTATACCTATCAAAATTAGTGAACAAACGGCATTAGGCAATTTCCCGATAACCGCCATTGCTCCTAATCTGATATATATAGATGGGGACGAACAAAAAGAAACTTCTACATCTTCTATTGAAGGAATTCTTTCTATTGGCACTAATGGAATGGGGATTGATAACCTCAACATTGGTAAAATAGAGATTTACCCTAATCCGGTCAAACAATATCTGTTTATCCGGTCCGAATCAGCAATTGAAAAAGTAGAAATCTACAATCAATCAGGGGTTTGTGTTTTGAGTAATGAAAATTTCATTGAAAAATTGGATGTTTCTCATTTATCCGATGGATTCTATTTTGTCCGAATTTTCATAGATGGTTCTCCGGTAACTAAAAAAATCATTATCAAAAAGTAACCGTACAAATATCATTTTATTAAAAAACCCACCCTTAGAGAAATTCTCTTTGTGGTGGGTTTTGTTGTTATCTACTGAATTTTAGAAAGGTAAATCATCCTCTTCTTCACTATATAAATCTTTATTTATCTTTTCAAAATCAGCATCATAATCAGGAATGGGAAAAAAGTTTTTCCACCTCTCCTTGTTTCTGCTATACTCTGAATATGGATTTGGAATCTCATTTACTTTGTAATCTATTGAAAGACCATCGAATATATTCTCATCAAATTCATTTTCATTTTGAACTTCATACTTTTCTATGAGTCCTGATTTGACAACAAGAGAACCTTGATCTTCTGTCCAATCCTCTTCCCATTTGAGTTCAAACTGAGTTTCAGGAAATAAGTTACTCAATTTAATTATGTCTTCTTTATCCATAAAGCCATAATTATGAATCCATACTATATTAGGGTGTGTTATCCCCATGACATCATAAATAAGATTATATCTAAAACTCCAATCATCCCAAGTTAAAGCCTCATCACTTTTTTTGACATTGCTAAGATACATTGTTCTTAGATGGAGAAACCTAATAATCAATTCTTTCTCTTTCAACGACAACCTCTGTAAATATTCATTGGCTTCTTCTCCATTCAATCTATTTTTCTCATCTCTCAATCCGGAAGGTATTGGAATATTTCTCATTATATCTGTTTCTAATTTCAGAAAAGGATTACCAACAATGAAGTTTTTTGCTCTTTCAATTTCCTTTGCCTCTCCGGTCATTTGAATTCTGTACGATACACATTCACTCATAATTTTTAATTTAATCGATTTATTAATTGTTTACACTTAAAATTTGCTCAATATCACTCATCCGGTAGCGCTTTTTGCCACCTACTTTTATAGGCGAAAGGAAATTTTTCGTTTCCCAACGCCAAGCAGTTGTAGGATTTATATCTAAAATCTCACAGGCTGTCTTTGTTGAAACATATCTCTCCGATTGCTTCTTAATAATTGCTTCTTCCATTTCTCGTTTAGTTTGGGATATAATATCCCTTGCAAACTCTTTAAGGTCATTTGCGTTTACCGCCAATGTTAGCGAACCCTCTTTTATTAAATTAGTAATATTCATATTTTAGTTCTTTTAATTTTATCTTTTCCTGAAAGGTAGCTACTGCTTTCAGTTGAAATAAATATATAAGAAAAATATTGAGTGGAGGGAAACGGGATTTTGAGGAAGCTGTAAGGGATTGATATACAAAAAAATCCCCTAATCATAGGGGATTTTATGAGGGATTCTAAGGGGAATAAATTACTATATTACAGTAGTTTTCTTTCTAAGATAACATACTTTTCTTTTAATTTGTTGGCTTTATCTTTGTATTTGTTCATCCTGATGCCTTTGGGTAGTGGATAATTCCAATATTCAGATAATAATGTTGCTAAATGAGTAAAATCCTGAACATCTTTGAATATTTTTTTCTTACCTTCTTCTTTCTCTAATAAAATGAGACAAACAGCTCCGAAAATCTGTTTTTGTGTTTTTGTGTCATCGAAATGAAAGATATCGTTGAGTTCATCTAAATACTTAATCATATATCTGTCGTCAGTCCGGTTATAAAGGCAATAGGTTTGAATAGATTCTTTTTTAAAAATGGGGTTTAAAGCTGGTTCTTCTATGGTTTTAACACTGCTATTGTTTGAGGGCTGAACATTAACACCATACTCCTTTTTTAGCTCTTCAATTTTTTCAGTTAAATATGTTATGCCAAATTCAATTACCTCTATTTGATTTGTTATTCGTAGAATATTCTTTTCGCAATATTTTAAGTGATCACGTTGAGTTATACTATTTATTTGGATAAAATTTGCTTGTGTACTCTTTTTGTCTCTTTCCCAAATAAGTTTTTCATTTAGCTTTTCCTTTTTGAATAAATTTAAGAAATTGGAGAATATGACAAAATCGTTATCCTTTTTGCTTAAAATTAACCGGATATATATTTGATCATTATCTTTAATGATTTCCCTGTTAATGATATCGTTTAAAATATCACACAATTCTTGAGTTGTGTCAATATCTTGTATTAGTCTCTTAAATTTCGCAAAGTCCATACTGATTCTTAGTATTTTGTCATTAATATGCAAAATTAACTTTAATCCAACATATCAACAAGTTCTTGTTTTATCTCGTTGTCAATAGCTCTATACCGGGAAAATGCTTTGCTCCCTTTTTTATGCCCGGATAACTCCCCAACTAAATTAGGATCTTTTACTTTCTTATAAAGGTTTCCCACGAAACAACGCCTTGCCAAATGTGATGAGGCTATCTCATTGAGAGGTCGTATTTCCGAATCCCGTGTCAATGGGTCAATAATGGTTACAGGTCTTGTAAGTCTTGCTGCCAAAAACATCCTTTTGATAGCAACATTGTATTTTTGTTCTGAAATAAAGGGAAATAATTTTTCCCCACAATCTTTATACTTATCTAAAATCTCTCTTGCCGTTGCATTGAGAGGCACTGATACTGTGATAGGATTGTTATCTTTGGTTTTCCGGGCCACATACTCAATACATCCATTAATAATGTTAGAACGAGTCATTTTATAAAGGTCTCCAACCCGACAGCCAATTAGGCATTGAAATACAAATACATCTCTTTGTATAGCCAACTTAGGATGTCTTGATAGGTTTGTTTGATATAACTTTTTCCGTTCTTCCACAGTGATATAATAAGGTGTTCCGTAAACACATTCCTCTATTTTGAAGTTTTTGAAAGGATTATTTCTCGTCAACTCCTCATCAATCGCCCATAAATAGAAAGTCCGGAATTTTGTAAAAATATCATTGATGGTATTTTGTCCTCTCGGTTGCGGTGTTCTTGTTTCCGGTACAGCTTCATATATTTCGGGATAGTCTTTATAAAAGATATGTTCATTCTCTAAGAACTTGTTTATGTCATTCAGGGTACTTGATGTTATTGTGTCCAATGTCAGTTCAAAGGAAGTTCTTGTTTTCTTACTTTTATACATTTCAAATCGTTTCAATGCCCGGATAATTACCTTGAAATTATTTTTACGAACATTGGCTAATTTTCTTTTATCCAAAAATTCTTCAAAAATATCAAAGAATGATTTGGGAGCTACTCCGTATTTTTCAGGATACAGTTGCTTATCAATTTCAGCATCTAACCAATCTGATGTTAAATCACTTTTCCCAATATTATTACTGTAAATTTCAGATATCAGTTTTTTTCTGTCGTTAACAGCATTATTAAATTCTGTCCGTTCGGTTTCCTTGTATAAAACTTTTGCTTTAATCGTTTGCTTCTTATCATCCCAAAGCTCCGAATTAATCATCAACTCACTAACATGGTATAATTGAAGGGTGCGACCATCTCTTAACCGGAAGCGAACATTAACATCTTTCGATTTTTTGCTTGTTCTTATAAATGCTGTTACAGTTGACATAATAATTGCTTTTAAAACTATTGTGGTGCAAATATACAAAATTTGCACCACATAACAGCAATAATATGAAATAAATTGTAACTTTGTGAAATAATTCTTACGAATCTAACCTATTGAATATATTTATATTATGAGTATAAATAGGCTATTTTGAAAGAATATATGAAAAGTATGATATTGCATATTTCAAACACGGCTCTGGGTACTTTTAAAAACTCCAATCAATTGATTTTCAAAAGATTGGAGTTTTTTATTTAAGGTGATTGTTCCCAAATTGTTCCCAGTCAATCCTCCTATCGGAATAATCTTGAGTGAAGATAAAAATGACATATTAATTAAGAAACTGTTTAAAATTAACAATATGGAATCCGAAGGATTCAAATATTTATAGATATGGTTGAAATTATCACAATATGCGACCCCCAACGGGGTCGTATAAATAACGAAGATAATCATCTTCTATAAATATTACACACCTTCGGCGTGTTTTGAATAAAATTTAAACAGTTTCTAAGCAATGAATTGTTTTTGGAAAAATGGAGTTTCAGGATTATTCTGACACTGTCCAAAATTTTGTGTAAATAGAAAACTACGGGATCCAGGTTTATACCTGGATTCTGTTTTCAAAGATAGTCAAAAACTGATTAAAAATCATTCCCCAGTTCCAAATGGGCTGATACCATTTCTTTTCGATTTC
>JAVBLA010000027.1:0-17429 GCA_031553775.1 Bacteroidales bacterium | reverse complement strand
TTGCATGAAATAGTTCCCCAATACCTGCCAGTTCGCCATCATCGAATTGTACTGCGATGCTTCTCCGGCGGTAATCACCGTGTTAGGTTCCTCTAATATTAATTTTGTCAGGGTTGGCATTATTTCTGCCGAATCGACTTTGGTAAACAATTCATCGAAAGATTTATCTTTTACGTTCATTTCCGTATTTGTTTTTTCGTTTGTACTCGTTGTTTGTTTTTGAGGCGCGTTATTACATGAAGCAAAAACAGCGATTGCACATAGCAGGATGAATACCTTTTTAACTGTGCTACGCTTGTTTTTCTCCTTCGCGCTTCGGCGATTCGTGCAAGCACGATTGCGCTCTTCTTGTCGTCGGTTCATATCTTTATTTTTTAGCGTTTGTTATTTTATTTCTTTTTTTACTTCCACAATTTTACATTCTTTTACGACAATCGTCTGATCTTTTTCATAGATACTGCGTACTTCGCCTTCCATGATGACTTCGTCGCCTTTGGAAACCCGCCGCAATTTGAGATAATCGCTAAACGGCAACACGCAAAGTACACGGCTTTTGCCACTTTTTATTTCCGACAATTCTATTGAAGGAAGTCCATATATGTCGGGGCCTACATGAACGGTATGGCCGGATATTTTCATTATCCGGTTGCCATATTCTCTTTCTGCTTTGGTTTTGTTCTCTATAAAAGCATCACAAAGCACCTTGGCTGTAATAATATAATCATCTTCTTTCATTTTAATAAATTTTAATGTTGTTTACTGATACAAAGGTATGGTAGTTTAGACGGATGGACCCGTACTATTCAAATTAAGAACCTGACAAATCCTGAACATATTTCCGGCGCTCAGGGTTACTCTTGCCCGTGTGTTTTTTGAATAACCTTGAAAAGTATTCAGGATCGTTGTAGCTCAAATCGTAAGCCAGTTATTTGATAGAAATATTTTCAAGATAATTTTTCAATAGAATAAAAATGGACAGGCTGTCTTTTGCATCGGACATCGGTTCCCTGTCTTTGAAGTAGACATTGTCGATATAAGCTAATTTTGAGAAAAAGTAGAAGATTTAATTTTTATCCGTTGAATAACAGATATTTATCGAAAATAAAAAGAGCAATGGATAATTATATAGAAACGAAAATGGGTATTTTATATTTTTTCGCTAGCTTTTCATGGAGATAGTAATTTAAAGAAAAAACCTCGCTAATCTATTGATTTCGCGAGGTTTGTTTTTTGTGTGCCTGAGTGACCGCTTGCAACTCTTAGACTTTGCTCTTCCTCTTGGACTTGAACCAAGGACCCTCTGATTAACAGTCAGATGCTCTAACCGACTGAGCTAAGGAAGAATTTATCCTCATTTTTCAAAATGCGTTGCAAAAGTAGTAGTAATTTTGTAAATATGCAATATCTTTGCAGAAAATTTTAGGCAATAATGAAGATATTAGGAATGGGCAATGCCCTTGTAGATGTGTTGATGAAACTGAATAGCGATGAATCGTTGCACAAACTGAACCTGCCTAAAGGCAGTATGCAATTAATCGATGAATCGCGTCGCAATCATATTTTTAACGTCACCGATGGGATGCAACGGAAAATCACAGCAGGAGGAAGTGCTTCCAATACTCTGGCTGCGTTGGCTAAAATGGGTTTGCATGCCGGATTTATCGGTAAAGTGGGAAATGACGATTATGGAAAATTTTATATGGAAGAAGTCAGCAGTATGGGAGTAAATGCTCACCTGATCCGGAAAGAAGCTCCGTCGGGAACCGCTATGGCGCTGATCTCTCCGGATGGGGAACGGACTTTCGGAACTTATCTGGGTATTTCTGCCGAACTTTCTCCGGAAGATTTGTCGGAAGAAATATTCCGGCCGTATAGTTATTTTTATGTAGAAGGTTATCTGGTTCAAAACTATGAACTGATAGAGTCTGCCATGCAAATTGCCCGGAATATGGGAATGAAAGTGGTGATCGATACGGCCAGTTACAATATTGTGGAGTCTAACCGGGATTTTTTCTGGAAGTTGATAAACGAATATGTGGATATCGTTTTTGCCAACGAAGAAGAGGCTCGGGCACTTACCGGATTGGAGCCGGAAGAGGCTGTCAGGGAAATTGCCTCCCGGGTGGAAATTGCCGTAGTAAAAGTAGGTCCTAAAGGTGCCCTGATTATGAGTGGAGACGAACTGGTAACAGTTCCTGCCATTCCTACAGAACTGGTAGATGCCACTGCTGCCGGTGATTTTTATGCCGCCGGATTTCTGTATGGCATCTCGCACAAAAAGAGCATGGAACAATGCGGGCATATAGGAACGTTATTCGCTTCCCATATTATCGGCGTGGTAGGTACGCGACTGGAAGATCATACCTGGGAAAAAATCAAATCGAAAACAGAAGAAATATTATATTTGTCTGTCGCTATCAATTAATACATTCATTTAAATGGGTAAAAATTTTATTCTTAGTTTAATTTTATTTTTCAGCACTTGTTGTTTGTATGCTCAACAGACCGATATTCACCGTTTTGAGCTTTCTAAAAACCTGGATATATTCAATGCTTTGGTCAAGGAACTGGATATGTTTTATGTAGACAGCATCCAGCCGGATAAGGTGATAACCGAGGGTATTACCGCTATGCTGGAAAAATTGGATCCCTACACGAATTATATTTCAGAAGAAGACCTGGGTGATTTCAAGTTTATGACTACCGGAGAATATGCCGGTATCGGTTCCATCATTACCCGGAGGAACGGGAAAACCTATATTGCCGAACCGTATGAAGGGATGCCGGCTGCATTGGCCGGTTTGCAGGCCGGAGACGAGATCCTGGCCATAGATGATATGAAAATTGAGGATATTGAGGAACCCAGTGAAAAACTGAAAGGGCAACCGAATACAAAGGTCAAAGTAAAATACCTGCGTTCGGGAGAGAAAAAACCAGTTACACTGGAAATCGTACGGAAAAGAATTCAGGTGAACCCGGTAACCTATTATGGGGTGGTGGGAAAACAGACCGGTTATATTTATCTTTCCGGTTTTACGGATCAGTGCGCCCAGGTGGTAAAGGCTGCTTTCGAAGACCTGAAGAAAAACCAGGGTATTACATCGCTTATTATCGATTTACGGAATAATGGCGGGGGAATACTGGAAGAAGCTGTACAAATTGTCAATATGTTTGTGCCTAAAGGAAAAGTAGTTCTCTCTACCAAAGGAAAAATGAAACAATGGGACCGGATCTACCGGACACCGCTCGATGCCATGGACGAAAATATTCCTTTGGCTGTTCTGGTCAATGGCAATTCGGCTTCCGCATCCGAAATTGTTTCCGGAGCTATACAGGATCTGGACCGGGGAATTATCGTGGGTAGCCGGACATACGG
Organism: Bacteroidales bacterium; assembly: GCA_031553775.1. Classification (GTDB taxonomy): domain Bacteria; phylum Bacteroidota; class Bacteroidia; order Bacteroidales; family Azobacteroidaceae; genus JAISFI01. The sequence goes on along the minus strand of JAVBLA010000027.1, from coordinate 14,053 downwards.
AAAAGGTCTGGTTCAAGTTCCCCGTGAACTTCCTTATAATACCAGCCTGAAAGTTACCACTTCTAAATATTATATTCCCAGCGGACGTTGTATTCAGGCCATCGATTATGCCCATAGGGCAGCTGATGGTAGTGTAGGATTGATTCCGGATAGTCTTACTTCTGTTTTTAAAACCGAAATAGGCCGCCCGGTCCGCGACGGGGGAGGAGTAAGTCCCGATTTTAAAGTGGAAGAGAGCCGGAAAGCTAATATTGCCTATTATCTTTTAGGCGATTATGTTATTTTCGATTATGTAACCCAATGGGTACAACAACATTCGAAAATTGCTCCGGTAAAAGAGTTTGTTTTTTCTGATACAGACTATGCCGGTTTTAAGAACTTTGTGGAAAAACGGGATTTCCGTTACGACCGGCAAAGTGAAAAAGCCCTGGCTTCTCTTCAGGAAATTATGAAATTCGAAGGATACAGTGAAACGGCGGCAATGGAGTTTAAAGCTTTGGAAGCGAAGCTTAAACCTGATCTGGACCGTGACCTGGACCTGAATAAAAAAGATATTATCGAGCTTATTTCTGCCGAAATAGCTAAAAGATATTATTATCAAAAAGGAGAAATTGTCCAAATGCTCAAGAACGACAAAGAATTGGAAAAGGCACTGGAAGTACTGGAAAATGGAACTCTGTACCGGCAAACCCTTGCAGCTCCGGAAACATTGAGCGACGCTCTCCCATAATATCAGCAGAATGAAACATGTAATCATTTTTCCTTTATTGTTATTTATCCTGGGTAGTGTTTACCTTTTTGTGCGGGGATGGCAGATCCTTCCGCATAATTTGCTCCTCAGGATTGTCTATACGGTTCTCTTCCTCTTTTTGTGGTCTTCTTATGTGATTGGAATGCTTGGGCGTAACAGTCTGCCGATCCCACTGATTCAATGGCTGTGCTTTCCCGGAGGTACCTTTATGGTAGTGATGATGTACCTGATATTTATCCTTTTAGCCGTTGATTTATTGCGCATAGCCAATTACTTTTTCCATTTCTTTCCTGCTTTCATAACGGATAATGTAGTACAGGCGAAATATATTGCGACAGGAGTGGTAGCTCTGTTTCTGACCATTGTACTCAGTATCGGATATTATCGTTTTTGCCATCCGGAGGTAAGAACCCTGGAAATAGATGTAGATAAACCGGCCAATGGCCGCAAAGAACTGCACGTGGTTGCCATATCGGATGTTCATCTCGGTTTTACCATCACTAAAGACCGTCTGAAGCAATATGTGGAGAAAATCAATGCATTGCACCCGGAAGTTATTGTTATTGCGGGCGATTTGATAGATGTCAGTACCCGCCCCCTCGAACATTACCGGATGTATGAAGAATTGCAACAGTTAAAAGCTCCGCTGGGCGTTTATATGGTCACCGGAAATCATGAGTATATTTCCGGAATAGAGCAGTCGCTCGCTTTCATAGAAAAGACGGGCATACGCTTGTTGCAGAACGAAGCCGTACTTGTTGCCGACAGTACTTTCCTGGTAGCCGGACAGGCAGATTTAAGCGATCCGGAAAGCAAAAGTATGGCTTACATACTGAAAAATGCCCCGGAACACTTACCCGTGATCGGATTGAGCCATCAACCTTACGATGTTAACCTGAACGGAGCGGTTAACAGCCACGTAGATCTCCTGCTTTGCGGACATACACATGAAGGGCAGGTGTGGCCAGGAAACCTGATTGTCAAAAAACTTTTTGAAGTTCCTTACGGATATGTCCGGAAAGAAAATACTCATGTGTATGTTTCCAGTGGATTAGGACTGTGGGGACCCCAGTTCCGGATCGGCACCCGTTCGGAGATTGTCAGCATCCGGATGAAATTCAAATGAAGATATTCCTTACTTCCATATTTGCCCAGACATTCCTTACGGGATATGTGCTTTATCATGTCTGGCATGCTCTCCCTCCGAAGAAAACCTGGAGGATACCGGCTGCAGCATTGATCATAGTGGAAGTATTGCTCTTCTTTTGTGGATATTTCTTTCACAAACACTTGAATGACGGTTTCCTTTATTTTCTGCAGATTGTATGTGGTACATGGTTTATCGCATCGATTTATTTTTCCATGTTCCTCTTGCTGTTAGACGGATTACGTTTCCTGCAGGGTCTGTTCCATTGGTTTCCCGGCTGGATTATCCGGAATTACAGGCAGGTCAAACTGGCTCTGTTTTTTATCATTCTCGGTATGGTTGCTTTTTTTCTGGATTGCGGATATCGCAACTACAGGCATCCTAAGGTTAAAGAACAACCGATTGAAATTTCTAAAAAAGCAGGACGGATGGAATCGGTGCGGATCGCTTTCGCTGCGGATATTCATGCCGGATATATAGTAGATAGGGTACAACTGAAAAAATATGTAGATTTCATCAATGCACAGCAGTGCGACCTGGTTATGCTGGGTGGGGATATGATCGATTACGATCTGCATCCGCTCGAGAAACAGGATATGTCATCCGAGTTCCGCCGCTTGCAAGCGCCCCTGGGAGTTTATGCAGTGCTGGGTAATCATGAATACCGTTTCAATACGGAAAAGAAAATCGAATGGCTCCGGCAAGCCGGTATAACTGTATTGCGCGACTCAGTAGCTATGCCCGGTTTGTCGTTTTACCTTATCGGAAGAGATGATTTTAAGAATCCTGAGAGGAAAACCCTTGCATACCTGCTCACCGGGCTTGATACTTCCAGACCGGTGATCGTAGCCGATCATCAGCCTTTCAATATCGGCGAAAGTATTATGAATCAGGTAGATTTACTGATGATGGGACATGTGCACAACGGGCAGATATGGCCCTATAATTATGTAATGGACTGGTATTGGGATGGTTTCGCGGAAGGTTACGCCCGGAGGGGGAACACTCAGATGTATGTTTCATCCGGTCTTGGCCTCTCAGGTCCCCCTTTTCGTGTATTTACAGATTCGGAAGTAGTGGTCTTTGAAATCCACTTCCGGAAATAGGCGGCGTTTGGTATCTAATCCTCCGGACTTCTGAGCTGGACTTTTAGCTTGTATGCCAACTCCTGTTCTGCCATCCCGGCAGAAACAAAAATCTCTGAATTGTTTTTGGCTTCTATTTGATGAAGATAGGCAGAGGGTGAACACCCTTTGATTTCTTTGAATTGTTTATAGAAAACACTTTTGGATTTGAATCCGGATTCATAGGCCAGACTGTCGATAGTTGATTGCCTGAAATGCTTGTTTTTCATCAGTTCTATCGCATGAGCAATCCTGTATTTATTGATCAGCTGGTAAAAAGATATTCCGAATTCCTTATTGATCAGAATGGAAGCATACGTACGGTTGGTGCCTAATTCTGCCGCCAAATTTATCAGGCTCAACTCCTGGTTCAGATAAGCTTTCTTTTCTTCTAAATAAAGAGTCAGTATTTCTTTCTGTCCTTTTGTTTTTTTTTGTTCTGACTGGCTGTCAGGTATTTCTTTTTCTTTTTCGGCTTGTTTCCATAATCCGCTATCGGCAGATCGTTTGACAACTGATTTTCCCATAACCGATTTGAACCTGCTGTATTCAAGAATCAAGACACTTATAATGGCAGCAAAAGCGACAATATAAAACATGAATTTCAAAAATAACATGGAATATAGATTGTAGGAATAAACAAGAATACCCAGAATAATAAATGCAAGAATAGAGTTCCCTATTTTTTTTTCTTCAGGTGAAGAATGTTTCAGATACAGCCATGTCTTTATCAGGAAAACAATAACATTCACCATATAGATTCCCGTATAAATAACAGATAGGACACGGAGGAATACAGTCGGTTCGTGTATATTCCTGAAACATTCATTCCAGGAATAGATCCGGGGGGCAGGGTAGTAATTGTGTAGAATGATGGCTACCAGACAAATAATGGCCCAGGGAAGACAATGGCTGACAATGAAAGAAATCTTCATTCTTTCAGGATGAAACAAAGAAGTAAAATAAAAGTATACATGTATGCTTGTGATCAGGATACAGATAGTTTCTAATATCCGGATAATCTCGGGTGCACCTGTATGTGTGAGCCTTTCTATATACAGGCATATAATTAAACTCAGGGACAGTACCAGCATGAATGAAGTTAAAATCCATTGATGTGCACCCCGTTTCTGTTTACTTAGAAAAGGATAAAAAATGTGGAATACTGCTGTTTGAATGGCAGCAGTAATCGGTATGAAAAATAAAATTAACCCAAAATCCGAATAAAAAAGATATTCAAGAAACATGTTCCTGCATTTTAGATTGATTCTGAATATTTCTTTCAAAAAAGCATACTTATCATTGACAAATACACTTGTTGTGATTTTTTGTTAACAAATATATATCAATAAATAAATAATAATATCCTCTATTTGGAAAACAATATCTACTATTTGGAAAATATTATAATTTATTGATTTTCAGATATTTATTGTCTGAAAAAACCGGATTAATTGGAAGTAGATTCGGTTTTTGAAAATTTCCGGAACTCCGTAGGCGACATGCCATATTGTTCGCGGAATAATTTATGGAAATATTTGTACGAGGAGAATCCTGATTTATAAGCGATCTGCTCTATTGAATCCTGATCCTGGCTCTTCAAAAGGCGTAGTGCATGTTCTAGCCGGAAAGCATTGATATGATCACTGAAAGTTTGTCTGTTATTTTCCCGGATCGCTGTTGCTAAATAATTTTCATTGGTATTCAACCGGTCGGATAGTGTTTTGCGTGAAATATTACTGTCGGTGTAGAGCTGTTCGGTTTGCATCAGCACATCGATCTGTTCCATGATGATTTTCCAGTTGTTTTTACTTCCGCCTGCATTTTCAGAAATATTACCCTGCCCTTTTCCTCCCGTTTCACCAAGGGAAGATAGCCGGTTTTTAGCGAAAGATAACTCAGATTGTAACTGTTGCTGTTCTACAATCCGACGATAAAGCGTTTTGTTTTTTCGTTTCAACCGGAGAGAGTAGAGTATATATGAACTTAAAATGATTAATGCCAATATGATAACTCCGGAGGCAAAATACAGGTACATCCGTGTTGTATGTGCTTTTTCTTCTATTTTGTCTAATTGGTAGATGGTACGTAACTGGTTGATCTGGCTGTCGGAATTGGCAGAAAAAATAGAATCATCGATAGCGATCTGCCTTCTGTAAATGCTATTTGCTTCAGATGATTTTCCTGCTTTTTCAAGGATACCAGCTTTTTGCAGCAATTTTTCTTTATATTCCATTACCAGGCTTCCCGCGATCGATTTGTCAATGTATGCCAAAGCAGTTTCATATTTTCCGATTGCTTCGTAATAAACGGCAAAGGTATAGTCCAGTTCCCGGAGATAGTGTGCTTCCATATCTGCATCGCTGTATTTTACAGCCAGGTCGATGTGTTTCTTTGCCTCATCAGTCCGTTTCAACCAAATCAGATTCTGTGCATACCGGCAATGCAGAAACAGATAGGTGTCTTCCATGGGAAGGGAAGTCTGCGGTTTTCCGTCTTTGCTTTTCTCAAATGCTGCTAAAAAATTTTCCAGTTCCCTGCAATAGCATAAGGATACTTCATAATCTTTTTTAGTAGAAGTTGCCATAATCAGGTAACAGTATATGTCGATGGTATAAAATGTTTTGTTGCTGTGTTTCAGAAGGTCCAAGGCCTCTTTCAGGTAAGGAATGGCTTCCTGTAACCGGTTAGAGTACAGATAAGTAAGCCCGATGCTTTCGCAGGCGGTTATTCTGCCGTCTTCGTTTTTTAGTGCCCTGGCTTCTTCATACATCTTACGGGCTTTATCGATGGCAATCTCATAATTGCCCCTGAATATTAAGAAATTAATATCCAGGCTGATTCCCAGAAACAACGTTTTGTATTGTTTGTGATTTCTCCAGAATGGCTCGGCTTCCTTTAGTATCCAGGCAAGGGAATCTCCCTGTCCTGCATTGGAGTAGTATGTGGCCATCCGGACAAGGGAGATGCCTTCTGCCTCCGGATCTTTTTGTTTCCGTGCTTCATTTAACCACATCCGGGTATAGTATAATTCGTTGGGAGTGGAATAATACGATCTGGCCAGCAAATCCATGGCTTCCATCCGGAGTTTCCCGCTTTGTATGATTATCGCATTTTTCAGACTGTCGGTGTATGATTTGTCGTTATTGGGCATACCTGTATGTAAAACAGCCAGCGCATAGATAAAGATAAAAAGAGTTTTCTTCATAAGCCTGGGGTCATTAGAATTAGATAATTATACAAATATAACCATAAATGTAAACAATCACTTCTGTTCTGATAATATATGTTCAACGTATTTCTGTTTTTTCGCTATGTTTTTTTCTCCATTCTACCGGAGAGATATCTTCTCCTATCACTTCTTTAAACGCATAATAAAATGCGGCCCGGGTATTGAAACCCACGTCCCAGGCTATGTCCTGTACATCCCGGTCGGTTTTCTTCAGCAATTCTTTGGCCGATTCGATACGATACTTTGCCAGTAATTGTTTAAAACTGCAAGCATAATGATTGTTGATGCAATTCGAAACATAGGTTCTGTTTGTACATAACTTGTTTACGATGTCCTGCATGCAAAACTGTGGAATTTTATACATTTCTTCCTCCTCAAAAAGGATTCTGATCTGCTCTGCCATTGAATTTCCAGAGTGTGCGGCAATTGCTGCTTCGCTCTTACCTGATGAGAGAATACTCTCTTTTCCTGTTGTTTTTCTTTTCATAAATGAAAAATCTGTTTTAATGGGTAGTATCAATTGCAGGTTGAGGATAGAAAGGGTTGTGATTACTATGCTCACAAAAATATTATGGATTACTCCGAGTGCGGGGTTATTATTATACATTAAAAAGAATATACAGAACAAAGGGTAACATAAAAAAAGGAAGTCCATCGCTAATAAGCAGTTGACCGGTTTACATGGTATGGAATAATCCCGGTATGCTTTTTTGATCCGGAGAAGCCGCTTCAATGCCATGCTGAAATAAGTGATCACCTGAATGGTAAAAATAGTTACAAGTATAAAAAAGAAAGCTGCATAGAGAGAATATCCGGAGATGTAGCGAAAAAGATCTTCAATGGAATAGCAAAACGGAATCCGGGGAATGTCACTCGCCTGTAAAACAATCCATAGAGCCGTTAAACAAATGAAAGGGATGAAATGAAGCAGGTAATGCCATATTTCATGTTTTTCCTTCAAAGCGAAATAGGCATAAAAAATAGTAAAAGGGGCTATAAAAGTAAGGATCAGAAAAGAATTGACATTGTATACATCGCAGGCTTCCAACAGAGGGAAGCGTGTATAACTGTTAATCAGGTACACTACTCCGATTATCAGAAATATACAACTTAATGGTAAATTTTGCCGGGATTGATTCTGATAAAAAAACAGGAATATGCCCCAGAATAATGCCACAAAAGATCTCAACAGATAAGTTGAGAATATAAAAAGTGGCAGTATGTACGCATTTGGTTCCATTTTTAGTATAAGGTAGTACTCTCTACGTGTAAGTTAAATAAGGATATCTCTTTGGTGCCTTATTTATAATATCTTTTTAACCTGCAATAATAATAAACAACTGCCTGAAATGTGTTCTGATTCGTAAAAAAAGATGTTCGAATTCGTAAAAAAATAATCTGTTTATTTAATTTATCCAAACAGACCATGTTTTTACCCATACAGAGTACAAATTAAAAAAAATAATGATTTCTTAATTCTTCTGAATATATCTTTGCTTTCACCTTTAAAAATACGGTATACAATTCGATTTTTTGAATGATCAACTAATATAAATTCTGCATAAATATGAAAAAAACATCAGTCTGCTTTTCAGGAACCAGATCTGCAAAGTGCGGGTGGGTTACGCATTATAGCCTGCGTTGTGTTCAGAAACGAAATCTAATTATTAACTCAAATACAATACAAGTATGAAAAGAATACGACATTTGTTTTTATTGAATCTGATTCTGCTTGGGATGTTGTTCGGGGGAGGTACGGTGTTGGCAAAAGTGACGCCTACATCATTGACATTTACCGAAAGCGGAACTCCCTGGACCAGGTCATGCAGTAATCATGGAGAAAAGGAGCTCACTGCGGTGATAACGCTAAATAGAACTGGTGGTTGGGGAGGAACAGGCACAACAGTCCGGTTGGTTTGTGATGAGCTTTTTGTCCCTGGCTCTAATGCAGAGTCTACTCGAGTGGACTGGAATTCTCCCCCTTTATCTGCTTTGAATGGCGACAGGTTTCCTACAACTACCGTCAAAATTAAGGCAAATCCGATACCTAAAGTATATAAAATAAAAATAATATCGGTAACTTCTACCGGTAGTATGAATTTTGAAGAGGTAGAGTTTAATTATTCAGTAATTAAAACTCCAGAACTCATAACTGCATTGAGTGATTTGAGTTACTGTACGGGAGAAGCTTTCTCTCAAATTAATTTGTTGTCAGATAAACCAGGGCATACAACATATTCCTGGCAGTCTCAACCAAGTCCTGCAAACAATTTGAGTAATCAGGTTCTGATGACAGAACCTGTATTGAATCAATTCCCTGCTTTTACTACACAGAATTTGACGGATGCAAGCCTTACAAATACCTATACCGTATCGCTTACCGATTCGAATTGTGTATCGTCTAAAACTTTTGATGTTACAGTGAAGCCCAGGCCTGATGTAACTGTTTCGGGTAATCTTTCGTATGATTCCGATGTTCCCGGAAATCTGGATGTTCAATTTTCATCTGCTGTTGCGGGAACTACATTCGGTTGGGAGCATACAGGGGCAACCTTGGTTTCTGCCAGTTCCAATGGTACCGGAAATATGTCCGAAGCAATCCTGACAGCTTTAACGGGGCGCAATACCCATGGAAATTATCAGGTTACTCCTACTGCAGATGGTTGTGCCGGAACTGTCAAACCCTTTGAAATAGAACTCTATTCCCTCACTTCACCGCTGCCATCTTTGCTGGATCCCGATTCGGTGCGGATGACACAGTTGAGTGATGTGATATATGAGGATGGGCAGAATGTGCCCAGACTGCCTTATACCAGCAATTATGCCAACGATTTGGGCGTATATTACAAATGGGAAACTTTTGATTTTTTCAATAATCCTACAACGATACCCGGAATTGCTTCCGGTTCCGGATTTAATGTATTTCCTTCCTTTACGGCAGTCAATACAACAGCCGGCGATCTGGTGTATTTTGTTAAGGTTACACCGTATGTAGGTAAGTATTCTTCTGCCAATACAATAACGTATAAAATCACGATCCTTCCTGAAATCAGAGCAGGTGTAGATTTTATCAACGATATTGTAAAATGTGCATCCATTGCAGCCAATACGGTTCTTGCTGATTTAAACGGAACCAATGCCTCTGCCGATGGATATGATTTACAGTTAGTAAACGGAGATGATCTGAAGTTAACGGTGAATACCGGTAATGAGATTGTTACTACTGCAGCTTCAACTGTAAATGCATTGGGAATCTTAGGACTTAAAACTCAATTGAAAGGAAAATATAAGCTGACTCCCCAACGGAATGGCAAATCAGGAGAACCGATATTCTTCTCGGTAACTTTGAACTCGGATCCGGTTTTCTTCCCGGCGCTTCAAAGTCCGTTGAATATCTGCCAGGGAGAAGAAATCGGCCCGTTCAACCTGGTTGCGATTCCTTCCGGTACTGCTGTTAACTGGATTACTTTCGGAGGAGCTCCTATTCCGGGATTATCGGAAAAAGCAGGAGACAAAACCATTCCGAAATTCGCTCCTGCCGTTGCCGGCCAGCATCGTATATTGCTTATTGCCGGTAATGGAGGATGTGCCAGAGTAGATACTTTAAAAATTAATGTAACGGCCGCGCCACAGGCATTAAGTGAAATCAAAGATTTAACGCTTTGTGCAGGAGAAACTCCTGAAATTACAATTCCGGTTCCTGTAGGAGGAACTACTTATGCTTTAGTGCATGTAAGCGGTAATAATTTAGGCTTGCAGATTAATGGTGCTAACAATGCGATTACAGCTCCTGCTACTCCTGTAAGTACAACCCGTTCGGTTGCTACTTATCAATTTACCATCACAGATAACGTAAGCAACTGTAAAACCATTCAGAAATTTACCGTTACGGTCAACCCGAAACCGGCTACACCGGTGGTTGCCGATAAGGAATTCAAGAATGGGGATATAGTTCCGGAAATGCTGCTTTTCAGCCAGCCGGGATTCACTTACCGCTGGGAATATGAATCCGGAGCTGTATTTCCCGGTCTTCCCGCATCGGGAGATGACCGGATGCCTGCTTTCCGTGCATCCAATACCAGTCAGGCTGATTCTATAGCCACTTATCTGGTGTTTGGTCAGGGCGAAGGCGGCTGTATAGGGGATACTACCCGGTTCAATATCACTATTAAACCATGGATTATAGATAACAAAGGCTTACGTGTAGAGCCGATCGATAATATTGTTCTTTGCGCTGCGGCTAAAAAAGATACGATTGCGATCGTGCCGGTAAGCGATACAGGCGAATCCCTGGCCAATATTACTTATCGTCTGGAACGTGTGGGAGAAGGTCTTGTCAACGGAATGACCGCTACCCTTCTTCCGGCTTCTTCGGAAATTGAAATTTCTATTCCGGATCCGAACTTCTTTAATACCGGAGGCGTAGTTGCTTCTTACCGTGTAACTCCGGTGTTGAACGGAAGTGTGGGTAATCCTACCGTATTTTCGATTACTGTATTACCGAATATTTCTTTCTTCCCGAAATTGAAAGACATTACGGTGTGCAGCGGAACGGAAGTAAGCCCGGTGGCATTTACCAGTAATGCTGAACATTACCTGTGGTACAGGATTCCGGGACCGGATACGATTCCAGGTTTGGCATTAGACGGTAATTCTTCTGTATTCCCAGGCTTTACTGCAGTAAATACTTCCGGAAAGGCTTATAGCAGCGCTTATGCAGTGGCGGGATATCATCCCAATCCTTATACAGGTAATGCGATGTGTCTTTCAAGGGATACCTTTGAAATCAGGGTAAATCCACAACCGGCTATTACCAATAAGGTAATCAACCAGTCGGTATGCTCAGGTGCTCAAACCGCTCAGATCAACCTAACCAGTAATCTGGCCGGAGTTGAATATAAACTGGAATTAATCGGAGGCACAGAAGTAATCAATACTGCTGTGAACGATTATACTGCAGGTAACTATACAGGGTCTATCCCGGCATTGGAATGTATCGCATTGAATCCGTTACTGAACCTGTCTCCGCTTACGGGGCATTACAGGATAACTCCGGTTTCAACAAACGCTGCCAATGGCAATTGTGACGGACTTCCGGTGGAATTTTCCATTACAGTTAATAATATACCTATTACCCTTCCGGTAACAGATTATACCATTTGCCTGGGAGAAACGATCGAAGCCATCCGCCTGGCGGCACTTCCGCTCGAAGCTAATCTTTCCTGGTTAGTAGAAGGTTATGTCCAGATTCCGGGACTTTCCGTGAAATCGGGCGATGCAGATATTCCGGCATTCACACCGGCGGAAACAGGTATATTCAATATCCTGGTATTTGCCAAACTGGGAGATTGTGTCAGTATAATGGATACCATTACGATCAATGTACAGGAAAAACCGGATACGGTAGATCTTCCTGATCAATCGGTATGTGTGGGTAGTTCTATCCAAAGGATGCATCTGCCTGCTCCGGCTGCTGGTGTTACTTATACATTGACACTTAAGAGCGGTCCGGATTTACATCTCAGGATCAATAATAATTATGTAATCGGAGGTCCGGTGGTTTCATTGAATATTACGGCTCCGGTAGTTTCCGTATATCAGTTAACAATCGATAATGGAAATTGCCAGACGATTCAGGAATTTTCAATCACAGCTTATCCGAAACCGGTTGCTCCGGTTGTCTCCGACAGAATCTATAAAAACGGGGAGTCTGTTCCCGAATATCTGCTGTCTGTGCAGTCGGGAGTTGAATACAGATGGGAATATATTTCCGGAGCTGTATTTGCTAATTTGCCGGAATCTGGAGCGAATAGAATGCCGGCATTCGATGCGGTCAATACAACACAATCTGATTCTACCGCTCTTTACAGGGTGTTTGGAGTAGGAGAAGGCGGTTGTATAAGCGATACGGTCGAATTTAATATTACGATCCAGCCGTGGATTGTACAGAACGACGGACTTCGCGTAAAAGCGATCGATGACATTGTTGCATGCGACGGAGCCACTGTGGATAAAATAACGCTGGAAGCGATCAGTGATCTGGGTGCCGGCGTAACTGATGTCACATTTATCCTGGAAAAAGTCGGTGGAGTGGAACTGGGACTCACATTGGATCCCACCCAAAAAGAAATTTTATTCCCGAATCCGATGACTGTATTTCCACAATCGTTGGTGCCGGTATCGGCTACCTACAGGGTGATTCCGACGATCAATAATGAAAAGGGCCATTCAATCCAGTTTACTGTTACTGTGATGCCGCAAATCATCACCTTTGAGGTGCAGGATATTGTCGCCTGTAGTGGCACTCCGGTAAGTTCTTTCCGTTTCGGAGGCTTGGGAGGAAATGCCCAGAATTATACCTGGACTACTTCTTTGGTTCCTCAGGCCCCTAATACGGACAGAATACCGAACTTGCCTGAGTATGGAACTTCTGATGAGTTCCCGGGATTTACAGTAGTCAATACTACCGGAAAAGCATATTCTAATACCTATAAGATACAAGGATATTATAATAATCCGGATCCTACGCATGGAGGAACATTAACTTGGCTTTGCCCTGCCGCAATGGATACTTTCTCGGTTACTGTCTACCCGCAGCCATTGATTACTTCTCCTGTGAAGAACCAGGAAGTATGCTCCGGAGCAGATACCGAAGAAATTACTTTGGTCAGTAATCTGGCAAATGCGGATGTAGAATATATACTTGAATATATTGATGGTGTGGATGTGTTGTCAAATAAGGTTATTGTAAACGGAAAAATTCCGGTTAATACATATAACAATACAACCAATCTTCCGGTAACAGGTAAATACCGTGTTACGCCTAAAGCGGCAACTGTCTCTAATTTGGGAGATTGTCCGGGAGAATCTGTGGAATTTATGGTGACTGTTAAGCCGGTTCCTGTTGTGGATCCTATTCGCCCGATTACGAAATATACCAATGAAACGGTTGCAGAAATTAACTTTACCGGTGTAGCCTCTTCTTTCGAGTGGTTCGCAAGACCGGGACTCAAAGCCGATTCTATTGGAGTGGCGAGGAAAGGAATGAATACGATTCAGTCGTTCGTTGCTCAGAATGTCACGGATCATCCGATCACGGTACGTATCGATGCAGCTCCGTCGTATAACGGTTGCGTAGGTGATACGGTTCGGGTAACTACTATTACGATTCTTCCGAATACAATAGAAGATATAGATCTGGTAGTTGATGATATTGAAGATCAGACAATTTGTTCGGAAAGCACAATGACTGAAATACTCTTCAACTCTCAGTATACTTTCGATACTGTTGAAAATTTCAACGAAAACGATGTGGAATATATCGTGAGAAATATTGGTGGAGTGGATGTATTGGCTAATGCAACTATTGATGCCGGTGGTATCAAAGGAGATGTGATTGCGAATCAATCGGAAGTTCCTGTTTATGGAACTTATCAGGTGATTCCGAGATGGCGTAATAAGGAAGGGGTTTCAAAAACATTCACTATTACGGTCAATCCTCACCCGGTAGTCAACACGATCGGAACACTGTACGCGGTGAACAACGAAGTGGTCGAAGCCATCCGCTTCACCGGAGTTGCCACCCGTTACGAATGGACGGCCAGGGGCGATGTTGCAACGATGGGTCTTTCTGCCTCAGGCATGAACATTGTTCAAAGCTTCAAGGCCCTGAATACAACGAGCGATACCCTTACAGCCGTTATCGATGTTACTGCCTATTATAACAACTGCGACAGCCTGTACCAGGATGTAGTTACCATCAAAGTTCTGCCGAATACGATCGACGACCTGGATCTGGT
>JAVBLA010000083.1:0-8912 GCA_031553775.1 Bacteroidales bacterium | reverse complement strand
CCAGCAGCAGAAGCAACGGTTTGGAAACTAAATGCAGGTTTGTAGGTAGGTTTAGTTTCATTTCTGCCCTCCTTTCATAAACTTAACGGTCAGAGAACGAGCACCTTGAAGATGGGTGATATATACTCCGTCAGGAAGTGTGACACTGATACGCATTTCAGGCGATTCCAATACTTTTTCACGGACTAATACGCGACCTTGCATGTCTGTAACGGAAAGGATAGAACCCATATCTTCATTCAGCAGTCCTTTCAGGATAATTTCTCCGTTGTTATAGATGCATTGCAGGAAATTGTCCTGTACAGACTCAAATGAGGTATTGGCACGAAGGAAATGAACAACGAATCTTTCAGCGTCATCACCCGGGGTGCTTAAAAAAGAGTATGTATCCTGTTCCTTCAGGTCGATGATGTTCCGTTCCAGCTTATCTTCCAGCCAAACCTGGTCAATGCTTTCGAGACGGGAAGCGGAGATTATCATCTGCCGTTCGTGTTCTCCCGGTTTAAAGCAAAGAGGCACCGACTTGGTATTCTCCGGTACTACATTTGCCGCCAACTTCTGGTTGTCTTTAGCGATACTATACAATTGGAAAACGTGGGAATTTGACTGATATATTTTGGTAATATCTTCATCTCCTGTATTTTCAGATGCATCGGGGCGTAATCCTACGGCGGTCAGGTCATAAATTTCCGGATTATTTTCCGGAGAAACCCTGAATAACACTTCATTATGATATGAAGACGACCGAAGTGTATTATGCGCGGCTCCGGAATGAAACGACATATCGCTTTTCTTTAGTGTGAAAGTACCATTCTGTACTCCCGGTAACAGGCGGATCATAAAAATACTTTGAGAGGGGATGGCTGACAAGTCAACCACCTGAACCGGATTGGTTCCGGTATTGATAGCATATTTTGTCCATCCTATCAATCCTGCGGGAAAGACGTAAACGGAAGGTTCGAAATTCAGGCTGTGATTTGCCATATAGTCGATAAGTTTGTTTACATTGATGGCAGAAGTCCATGAATTACCAATTATCCAGTTTACAGTAGATGTCAACGTGGTATTTACTGCTTGGGTGAATAATGTTTCATCGGCAAAAACCTGTTCATCGTACGGAGTCATATTATAGATTTTTCCGTCAAATACAAATTTCCCTTTATTATATGCCGAAGCTTCTGCTCCGGTTACGGATAAACCACCACCATTTTTCATTCCTGTGTAATCGTAATCATCCGGACGGGCTCTGACAAGATATCCTTTACCGACTTCGAATGCTTCCGTAGGATCACCAACGTATTGTGCTTTATCTATCAGACCAGGTACATCGAGGTCTCCATTGCCGTAAACAAACCGGACGTGTCCGTAATTACTATTATCTCTTAATAACTTCCGTACCCAGTTTCCCGCAAAATAGCCGGATTTCTGTGACTTGAAGGGAGAGGCAAAAGCAAACAAAGGATAATCTTCCGGGCTGGTTCCCGTGGAAGTCGCTGTGCGGTAGAGCGACAAGTCGCGTTCTATGATGATTTTTCCCTTAGGCAGACCTGATTCCGAAGTAGCCACACCTGACAATCTCAACGAAGCATCCATCTCTTTATTGGTTGAATTGATGGTATACTTACCCGACTGCAATAACAGCTTCCCGTTTTTAGAAGCTATTACGGAAGCCGCATCTATTCCCATATAGCCCGGTATCACCAGGTTATCATTGGAATTGATTTCCATGGTGGGAAAAGCAATGTAATTTTGTCCGCGGCTATATGCGCCGGTCGCATAACTTTTACTGGTGGTGATCAAATGGTTTACACCATAATCTCCGAAAAACACCATTTTACCCGTTGAAGTTCCCCAACCGGCAGTATTGACAGTAAAGGCGGGCGTTACGGCATCCTGATAGAAATTCCCGCCTAAGCGGGCGGTACCGTTCAGCAGGATGGCAGAATTGCCATCCGCTTTCATCGCATCAGGGATACACATAGATGCTCCCCCTGTGGGATTAGGGGCAACCACCATTTTTCCAGAGTTAACATATCGGACAATAGATGGATCCTGTCCTGACATGCACAAAGGAAAAAGCAGGCTGCCTAAAAGCAAACACATGTTTTTTCTCTGTTTTTTTTTCATTTGCGTTGTTTGTTAATAATTAATGTTTGATTTTATATTGGATTCTTGATTAAGAATCTGACTAATATTTTATCACACTGTTCCAAGGCTTGGAATTAAACACCAGATCCCTGCACATTAATTTCAACCGGAAAAAGTTTGATAGAATCCCGGATGAATGAACCGTAGATCAGTGATAAAATCGATAATTTTGATTTTGTTTGTATATTTCTGCCAGACAGAAATAACTGATTCTGTTATATTTAAATGAATGAATAAAACATGTCTGAACGAATGGATAAAGGGGGTGGTAAAAAACAATGGGAATGGTTTATCTGCATTAGAAATACGGACAGGCCAGTACCTGTCAAAAGATTAGTTTTCTCCATTTTATTTGCGTTGTTAAGAGTAATTTATTATTCTCGTTTCTTCTATTGAAAGAGTTCCGTGCGTTGTCCGGAATCTAAATATCCTGACCATTGCAGGAAAACCCGCTGCAAAAGTACCATTGATTTGAAGGATTTTTTTTCACAAAACAACCCATCTTTGGTATATTTCGGTATACTTTTAAGTTTTGATCACGTTAAACAAGAATTTGATTACAGTACCTTAACTGCTTCATCTATAATTCCACAGGAAAAACTGTCCAGATAGGTATTGGTTGTTATCAGATCGTTATGTCCCAGAATTTGGGAAATAATTTCCCGGGGCACCTGATTTTCCTGTAGGGTCATGGCCATTGTATGTCTGGCCACATAACTCGTCAATGAAAGTTGGCTGATTTCCAATTGCCGGGCTAATTCTTTTAGTTTATTATTATTATGTATGAAACGGCTCCGGATGTGTTTATATAATTGTTCTCCTTTATATCCTTCCCTGGAAACAACAGGTGCGAGATAATTTTCAATTAAACTGCAATGGCGGGAAAACCAATTCAGATGAGATTGTATTTCGTCTGTAATTTTTATTTGAATCGGTTTTACTTTTTTAGATTCTTTCGTTTTATTCCGTTTATATACAATATAATTTCCTTCGTTATAGCGAATAATATTTTTTTTGGTGAGTAAAGCCACATCGATAAATGAAATACCATAACAATAATATGAGAAAAGAAACATCCTGCGTGTAAGTTCTAATGTGTGGTCTTGCATAATGGTAGATTTGATCTTTTCCATGCAGTCCATCGGCAGGTATCGTTTTACGGTTTCTTCTTCCAGCGAAGAAATATTGAATCCTCCTTTTCCGAAAGGATAACTGCCTTCGGAAGCTTCTTTTTCTTTGATCGCCTTGTTGATAATCGCTCTCAAAGCTTTCATATAGTATTTGCGGGTATTTCCGCTACAGCCTCTTTTCTGAAGATATATATCGAAATTATTTACATATTTGATGTCTATTTCAGGAAATATTTTTTCTCCGAATTTTTTATCGAACAGTTCCAGCATATGTAAAGTCGTCCGGTAGCAGGCCGCGTTTCCAATATGATTCGTTTCTTTCAGTGTTATAATATGATTCAGGAAATAATCCTTGATTTTTCCTTTCTTTGACCTGTTGAGAAAGGCATCTTCGAACTGGTTCAATGTCCAATCGATCCGGTTAAAGTCAAAATCCCTGAAAATTTCATTGATTCGTACTTCTAAACGGGATAAGTTGGAATTGAATTGTTTATATTCTGGAATCAGTTTTTTATTGCTTATGAATCGTTCCTGTGTTTCGTCCCATTCTGAGGGAAAGGCTTTCAAACCAGTCCTGATAAACTTTGTTTTACGGTCTTTAATGATTCGAAGTGATACCGGATAGCTTCCGTCTTGTCTTTTATTACCTTTAAAAAGAAGAAATTTATAACTGGCCATTCTAATATTTATCTAAGGAAAACCTGTGTTTTTCGCATTTTTATATAGTAAAAATCCGGCAAAAATACGTTAAATCTACAACATCTCTACAACATTTCTACAATATATTTTTTGAAAATGTAAAATAAAAGCACGGGAATGAATTTTTTAGAGATTTAATTGACGATCAATGAAATATTGGAAGTCTCTAATTCTTTATAATCGGTTTTTCTTTGTGCCGTATTTTTTCCGGTATATCCCGAAAATTATAAGATATGGATCGAAAACGGATGTATTCTCTTTTCTGAGTCAAAAAAGTATGATCGCTTGTTTGAGATGAAATTCTGAAATAACTATATGCATATAAATGATTATTAGTAATTTAGGTGTTACTAAAATAAAAATGCCTGATAAAACACGATTCTTTAGATGGAGAATGTTGTAGATTTGTTGTAAATATAAAAGAGTGTAAATCGGGAATATATTTTTAATTCATTTATTTTCAGCAATTATACTTTTATTTATTTATTTAACATAGCACCCCCTGACGGAGTATATATCACGCGCCTTCAAGGCACTCGTTCGCTGAGCGTTAAGTTTATGAAAGGAGGGGTAAAATGAGACTAAATCTACGTACAAACCTGCTCTCAGTTTCCAAACCGTTGCTGGTGCTATTGACCCTTCTCTTGTCAGTCCAAATCCCTTCATATGCGGGCAAACGCTTCTTCCGCCAGAAACAGGAAAGCAGCTCCGGACAGTCTTCCACTTCTTCCCAGCCTGCAGGCAGTTCTTTCTTCAACCCTTCCGGTTTCTTCGGCTTAGGGGAAGAAAACCCTGTCCTTAGGGGTTTCGGTGGTGGTGGCGGTGAATTCGAGGACCCCTCCTCGAAAGAAAACGACAACTACCACAACGACAATGCCCCTGTCCCGGATGGCACGTTCCTGCTGGGAGGGTTCGTTGTGCTCTATGGTGCCTTCGTCTACGGGAGGTCCGTCCGCAAGCGGGCAAACAATACCACCCGGTAAATAATAGATCAATCAATCAATCAATCAATCAAACAAATAATCAAATCAATAAACAATCAAACATTATGCGAAAAAAACATTATTCTATCTGGATAGCCCTGTCGGTTATCCTCTTGATGAGTCATACGCTCCAGGGGCAGGTGGCTATCGGAGACGGCGAGTCGCCCCGCAAGGGGGCCATCCTGGACCTGAAGAAATCTTCGGCCAGCAGTTATATCGGGGGATTGGTACTTCCCAATGTGAATATCACGGACCTGGGCAAGATCCCGGCGGATTTTACCGACACCGATGTCCGGGTGCAGGAAACGAATATGGAACTGGCGGGCATGATCGTATACAATACCAATGAAGACGCCCAGAAGAATATCGCCAAAGGGTATTACATGTGGGACGGGAATGACTGGAAACCCATCGCTATAGATGGAGGTTCCATGACTATTACCCCGAAAGTACCAGCTGCGGTAGATAAGGATGGAGGCTCCACAGAAGAAATTACGGTAACAGATCTTTCTTGTAATATCTCCGGAATCTGGAATTACACAATAATCGCAGGGAACGATTATGCAACCGTATTTCCGGAATCATCTACAAATGGAAAATTCAAGGTGAATTTTCAACCCAATAATACTGCAGCTATCCGAAAAACAGTAGTGATGGTAACTAATCCTTGTGGAAAAAATTCTACATTCGTTTTCACACAGGAAGCAATGCCATGTCCTGAGCCAATAATCACTCTTCCTCAAATCTTAGACAATGGTAGTACCAGTACTTGTGGAAATGGCTCTGCCCTGCTTTATTTATCCAGTCCGAATACCTCCTACTCCTATGTTTGGACGCTTAATGGGATACAAATCGGCACTGGAACATATCTGACGGCGACCCAGAGCGGAAGATATGTTGTGTACAAAGACTTTATAGGTTGTGGCACTTCCAACTATGTTGATGTATCAATAGGTTCCGACAATGCTCCAACGCCAGTAGGTTCGATTACCGCAACCAACAATGGTATTATTTGCAACGGATCTACAGTAATCCTGATTGCTTATAATGTTCCTACAACGGGAACAATTA
The DNA here is from genome assembly GCA_031553775.1 of Bacteroidales bacterium. Classification (GTDB taxonomy): domain Bacteria; phylum Bacteroidota; class Bacteroidia; order Bacteroidales; family Azobacteroidaceae; genus JAISFI01. Next base: position 2,881 of record JAVBLA010000083.1, on the reverse strand, counting down.
CCTGGTATAAAAACGGGATCAAACAAGCCGGAAAATCAGGGAACCAGATAACCATTTCCCAAAGTGAAACCGGTACCTGGTTTGCAGTAATGGAAGCATCCGGATGCATGTCGCAACCCAGTAATCCGGTTGAAATAACTTACAATGCTGCATCCACCCCTTTAATTGCACCCGATGTTTATGTAAATGGAGTACCAGTCAATAGTGCAGGAGACTTTTGCTCCAATGGCAATATAGACTTATTATTATATAACTATTCAGCATATAGCACGGCTATAACTGTAAATTGGTACAATGGACAAACTAAACTGGGAGAAGGAGAATCGTTATCGGCTACTGCTCCTTCTACCGGTAACTTTCTATTGCGCTGTGTGGTAACCGATAATACAGGAGTAGGATGTACTGCAGAAACGATCATCACAAAAAGTTTATCGGGGACAGCCCCTAATCAACCGGCCATTATAGGTAAAACGGTTATCTGCGGAGGATCTCCCGCCAGTCTTACGGCAAATGTAACCGGAACTTCTTATGAATGGTATCGCGGAGACACAAAACTAAGTGAAAACACACAAAGTATTTCTGCCGATATGATCGGTGTATATCAAGTGGCCGTTATACAAGGTAGCTGTAAAAGCGCCCGGTCTATCGGACAATCTGTAAGTCTTTCCGATTACCCCGGACTTACATGGATATCGAATCCGACAACTGTAGAGCCAGGAAATACAAAAACATTTCAGGTATCAGGCAATTATTTTCCAACTGAATACACATGGACATTAGACAATCCGAATGCCGAAATAAAAAATGGCCAAGGTACCCATACTGTAAGTATCAAATTTCCGGACAACGGAACATTTCCTCTCACGGTCAACGTATCAGTCGTTGCAAAAAATGAATGCGGAAGCAGCCTTCCATTGACTCTTCCGGTAACTGTACAACCGGCTTGTTCGCCTGTATACATCAATGGCATTACCAGAAGTCCGTTGACCTCTCCCATGATCAAAGGTAACCCGTTGAATATGGTAGTTGATGCTACAGGAACAAATCCAAAGACTTATACTTGGAAACTAAACGGAAATCCGATAGCCGGTGCGCCGAACGCTGCTATTTACAACATTTCCGATACACAAGTCAGCCATTCCGGTGTATACACCTGCGAAGTGGATAACTGCGCCGGAAATTCTAAAATAGCAACATTCCCGGAAATACGGATCATCGATCTTTCAGGAGCCACCACAGGAAGTGGAGTGCTTTGGGGAGAAACCTGTTTTGACATAGCCTATTCAACGGCAAATGACAACGCCACTTGTGGAGCTTTGAGCAGCCGGGCATCCTCTAAAGCCGATTTCAGCAGATCGTACACTTATACATTCAAAAACTCCGGCACTTCAAACAGCAATCTGGATTTTGTAATTGAAGATCCTCTGGAGGCAGTGGAAAGTTATGTTGTGCAAACAGGAATTCCAAACACCCTGGTAGATGGGGGTATTTATACAATAAGCATTAAATACAAGGAAACTCTCGGCAAGAAAAATGGAAACATAGAACCGATAGCTGCCGGCAGAACCCAGAATAATCCTGTTACCGTAGCCATACATGCCTATTATTTAGATGGGATGAATCCTAAAAAAGAATCCCTGACCGTAAATATCAAAGATTGCAGTTGTTGCGGTTTGAACGGAGTTGCCGGATTGGTTACGTTCGGTGCCAACACCTATAAAACCCATTTTTACAATACTGCAAACGGAACTACAGCCCCACAATGTTGGATGGTAGAAAACTCCAAAGAGGGTACCGCATCCGGAACAACCTACACGGGAAAAACAATTGGAGAGAGAGGATATTACTATACCTGGTCACAGGCAAACACGACCAATAAATCCCAGAGTCCCTGTCCTGAAGGATGGAGAGTTCCGACTATCGCCGAAATGAACAGACTATGGACAGTCGTTGGCGCTACTTCTGCAGACAGGTGGTGGAGAGGAAAAACGATTGTAGATGGAAGCTGGGCTGCTGGTTATTATAACGGCAGTACTTATGCAGACTGGGGAACCGATGGCTATTGGTGGAATTCTACGAATAGTACTCAACTATACCGTGGAGATTATTCAAAGGGAGGATTAATACAGGTGAATGTCAATTCTTCATACAGGGGATCTGTGCGGTGTGTAAAGGAATAACCGTTTCATACAAAAGTATCGCATATAAACATAAATAACCATTTTTTTATCCGGCATAAAGACAGTTGTTCTTTATGCCGGATATTTTAGTTTAAATTCATTATTCAATTTACCCAAGTAATGAAGATAATCGTATAAATTTATTTGATAATTGTTGTGGTTTAAAACCGCCGACTTTCAGTCCCTATGGTCGAGCGTGCAGGTTTTCCTGTATTATTTGTTGTTTTTCCGTTTATTTATCCAATCCGGTTTCTGCAAAACTGGTATAGCGTCCCTGAATAATACCGTTACCGTCAATTACAAATAGATTGGGAGTTCCCAGTATTCCGTAATTTTTGAAGTTTTCACCTTCGAATCCCAGCAAATCGCAAAGTTTATCCGGCCAGGGGAAGGATTTGGAATGGTATTCGTAGACTTTTTCGTCCTGGTCTGCGGCAATGGAGATAATGCGGATGCCTCTTTCCTGTAGTCCGCTATAATGGTTTTTTAGTTTTTCCAATTGGATATCACAACTGTTGCAACCGGATTCGTAAAAAATAATTATTGTTTGTTGCAACGATTCCAGGGAGGATCCTACGATTGGTGGTGCCGGATGTCCGGGCATCGTGCGGTACATACCTGCCAATCGTTGCAGGTTACTGTCTGTAAGATTCATATCCGGATATTGGGAAACCAAATCTTCCAGGATGATTTCCTGTGCT
>JAVBLA010000023.1:0-46876 GCA_031553775.1 Bacteroidales bacterium | reverse complement strand
AAAGTAATTTTCCGGATGCCGGGGCCGCTTATGAAAAAGCTTTGGACATTTCCGTACAAACCGGAGATACTTTGTCTATTGCCTATGCGGAAGCTCTGAATGGCTTGGCTAAGATCAGTTCCAAAAAAGGACAGCTTGCTGCTGCCGATAGTTTATTTTCACTTTCGCTCCAAATAAGAAAAATCAGTGCCGGAGAGCATAGTGCCGAATATGCCGTAACGTTGAACGATTGGTCGAAAATGTTGATAGAAAAGCAGGAACTTGTTCCGGCTGAAAAAATGCTTTTACAGGCTGTGATAATCCGGGAGAAGAAATATGGAAAAGCAAGCATTCCCTATGCGGAATCTCTCAATCTTCTGGGCTATTGTTATGCAGTGGAAGGAAAAAAAGAAGAGGCCCGGAAGATGCTGGCCGAAGCCGCTGATATTCGTCTGAAAATAGCAGGAGAGAGAACTCCGGCTTATGCCAATTCCCTGTTATTATTGGGGAATTTTTCGTTGTTTACGGAAAATTATGCCGCAGCGCTCGGTTATTATACCAAAGCCGTTGAGATCAATAAGGAGACACTGGGAGCATTTCATTCCGAATATATTGTCAGCCTGATGGCTCTGAGTGCTTTAACAGGTGCGTTTGGAAAATACAGGGAATCTATCCGTATGATTTTGGAGGCACTTCCGGTGATTGAGAAAAATATTGGAAAAGCCAATCCGGATTATACTGCTTCCCTGATTAATCTGGGTTCCATGTACTATGCTGTGGGGGAATATGGAAAAGCCGAATTTGCTATACAGGAGGCAATTCCTCTGTCAGTACAGGTTTTCGGGAAGAAACATTCATATTATTTCAAGGCGATCAATACCCTGGGCTTATGCTATGAATATCTCGGCTATTATGAAAAAGCAGAGCCCCTGTTGATGGAATCGCTTAAACTCAGGAGAGAAAGTTATGGAGATTCTCATCCTCTCGTACTCAATGCATTGAATAGTATGGTTTGTTTTTATAATAGCATGGGGAATTACGATGAAGCGATACGCTTGGCCAATGAAGTTATTCCTCTCATTAAAAACACGACAGGAGAACAAAATTCTACTTATGCCATATTGTTGAGTAACATTGCTTTGGCATATGAAAGAAAAGGTGATTGGGAGTCAGCCTTGTCACTATGCGAGGAAGCCAGTCCTATTCTGTTATCCGTATTGGGAGAGAATCATCCTTTTTATATTGCTTTACAGGGAAATATAGCTGTCCTAAAAGAATCGGATCCGAATATCAGCGAAGAAACCATAGAGAAAATGTATCTGGATATTTTGCGAAAAAAGAAAGAGTTACTGGGGGAAACACATTCGGACTATTTCAGTACTCTCCTCTCTTTGTCGTCGTTTTACGATTTGAAAGGAAAGCATGATAAGGCCAGGGAATTACAGATGCAGGCTTTAGTTACTTTGAAAAATGTTCCGGATGAAAACCCGATGCATTTTAAAGTCCTGTATGCTATCGGTACCGGTTTGGAAGCAGAAGGTGCTTATGAAAAAGCATCGGTTTCTTACCATAAGGCTTTTGACTTTTTAAAAAAACAAACCAGCCAGAATCTGGCGTTTCTTTCGGAAAAAGAAAGAGAGTTGTTATGGATCAATAACCGCAGGTATCTTCTTCGTTTCAAATCTTTTTCTGCCGGATATAAGGACAAAGATCCTGTTGTTTCTGCGTTGGCTTACGATTGTGAATTATTCTCCAAGAGTTTGCTGTTGAATTCTTCCCGCCAGATACAACGTTCAATACTGGAAAGTGGGAATACAGAAACGATTAGCCAATGGCAGAATATCCATACTCAGAGAGAAACTATAGCCCGTTGGGAAGCTGAAAAAACAAAATCTTTAGGCTTGTATTCTGTTGCACAATTACCGGATTATATCCCGATTTCCGGAGATGAAACTTTAATTAAAACATGGGGGAATATGCAGGTTTTGAAAAAAGACCTGAATCAAAAAGAAAAGGAGTTATTGGTGAATTCGCGCCCTTACAGGAAACAGGAGAGGGACTTGAAATATGGTTGGAAAGACATACAACAGGCATTGGACAAAGATGAAGCGGCGATTGAATTGATTACTTTTACACGGTCGTACCCGGATACTTCCCGAGTGATGGAAACGGTCTATGCTGCGTTATTACTCCGGTCTGGTGATGAATATCCCCGGATGCTCACTCTCTGTACGGAACAGGAACTGGAAGAGGTGATCCGGCGTTATGCATTGGATTCAAAACAACTTTACTCATTGCTATGGAAACCCCTGGAGTCTTTCCTGCATGATATTCACCGGATCTATATAGCTCCTTCGGGACAGCTTCATACGGTATCTTTTGCCGGTTTGAAAAAAAAGCATTACCTGTATGAAACTTACGAAATACACAATCTGTTATCGACCAAAGATATCATCGCGTTAAAGGAAAAAGAAAAAGTGGCTGCTCAAGAGAAAATAGCTGTGCTTTTCGGTGGTGCTGACTATGGACTTCCTTATGCGGAGTTGTTATTGAAGGATGCCGGTATCAGTTCGGTTGTTACTCCCTATCAGACCAGAGGCCTGTTGGATCATGCCGATCAGACCCGGGGGCAGGGTTTTGATTATCTTCCCGGTTCCCGGAAAGAAGTAGAGCAAATCAGTGAAAAATTATCTGCATGGCAATGGAAAACAGAATTGTATGTGGGTGAAGAAGCGACGGAATCTCGTTTCAAATCGGTAGTCTCAAACAACATTCCGGGTTTGATACATATTTCTACGCATGGTTTTTATTATTCGCCACTTCCTCAAAGACAGTCAGAGTCTACTCTTTCTGTTTCAATCCCTTCCGATCGGAATATATACAGGATTTCGGAAAATCCTTTGATGCGTTGTGGGTTGCTTTTCTCCGGGGCCAATCATGCCTGGAGCGGAAAAGAATTGAAAGACGGTACGGATGATGGTATTCTGACTGCATATGAGGTGTCCGGTCTGAATCTCTCCCGTACCGATTTACTTGTGCTTTCTTCTTGTGATACCGGCCTGGGCGATGTTGATAGCGAAGGTGTATATGGCTTGCAGCGCGCATTCCGGTTGGCAGGCGTTCAGTCGATGATAGTCAGTTTGTGGAAGGTACCTGATCAGGAAACGGTTGAATGGATGGATACTTTTTATACGGAGTGGGTTCGCGGAAGTTCGGCAAAAGCAGCCTTGACGAAGGCCCAACAGCAAATTCAAAAGAAATATCCCGGACATCCTGAAAAGTGGGCCGGGTTTGTACTGATAGAGTAGGGAGTGGCCGGTCCCATAAAAAAAGCGACCTGCCGAATCGGATTTTTCCGGTTGGCAGGTCGCTTTTTCATAGATTAGATTTGTTATTTTACTAATGTTTTTTCAGTCCTGTAAAGTCTGTCGGTATATGCTTTCACAATCACCACCTGTCCGGTTTGAACCGGATAAGAGACCGCTTCTGCCGCCAGGTTATTTTCCCTGACTAATATCCGGCCTTGCATGTCGGTAATTTCTACTCCGATAATAGGATCGAAAGCGGAACTTGTGATTTTTACAGAGCTATTGTACCCGTAGATGCGGAGGGTGCTGTTATTTAAATCATCCAATCCTGTATTCGATTTAGCGATCAGGTGCAGAAAGAATCGTCCTTCCACGTTTCCGGTTGTGTTCTGGAACTCATAGACCGGCTCATTGCTCAGGGAATGGAAGAAATTTGTCAGGCTGCGGTCTTCCAACATCATTTCCTTGTCGCTATCCATTTGATCCAGTCCATTCATGTGGAAAGAAAGCAATCCGGTTTTAGAGGTTCGTATACCGAGTTCTACCGGTTGTCCGAACGGGGAGGTGTATACCGATGCTGCCTTGCCATCGATCAATGCATAGCCTACAGCCGGTTCCAATTCCTGTGTGTTGAACAAGGTATAGTAGTCTTTTGAATCGTGGAAAGAGCTGGAAGCATTCGGGTCATAAATCAACGTAACGGTGCTGTGACGTTCTCCATCGCGATACACGTCCAGACCCATAAGTGGTGTCGATGTGCTGCTACGGAGTTTGACCTTCGGTAAAGTTGTCGACATCGTAGATGCGTCAATACTTAATGAGCTAATCTGGTCATTCTTGTTCACTTTCTGGACTACAAACGATTGCATCGGAGCAATATGCCTGATGTAATTCGTCCCAAACATCGCACTGATATAGGCATCGAAACTTTTTCCGTTCCACAATTGGTACTTGTTCTGTATCTTAGAGCTGTTTGCAGCTTGTAAAGTAACAAAGTCTAAGTGTGACATCAAGGGGTTGCCTACAATAATATCCTGATAGTTCTCTCCATACTCGGAAATTGTCCCTGTTATGGGCAAATTAAATGTTGGTGAATAAGTAATGTATGCAGAATACGGTTTCCCCCTTCCTGTGGTTGGTGTGGTAACCTTGGAGGCGGCACCATCTTCTTCATAGATGAATCGTGCAGCATGGTCGCGGACAATATTTCCCCAGGTAGTCCAACTGCCATTGCGAGTTACCCCGTCGCTACTGAAATACGCATATTGTTTGATATAATCTCCTGATTTATAAGCGGTACCATTTCCATACGTATAGTCAGCGTCAATACCATCCCCGCTGATGTGTTTGCTGGGAAATGCAAAATAGCCATTTCCATCGGTCAACGCAACTCCGGAAATAAAACCTGAGCCTAATTTCAGCCTGACATCAGCCGTGTTGAAGGGTTTGGACCAGTTTCCTGCCAGGGCCGCAATAGAACTGAGCCCCGCATTCTGCGGATTAACAGTCTGATATTGCTGGATGTACACCTTTGGCCGGCTGGTAAACATTGGGTCGGAGTTTTTCTCGTAGAGGTCGCCCGAGTACATATCGCGCAAAGGAGCTGCAAGTGTGTACCACTGGTTTTTAGCCAGTGTGAGATGTACTTCTGCTTCGTCGTAGTCGAGCAAATATGTTTTGGAAACTTCCCCTCCGTGTTCGAAAGTAATCTTGGCACAGGCCGGTTGTATGTAATCTGCAGTAGTAGATTGCAAGATGGGATAGTAATTTTTAAGATCCGGAATCAGGACGTCCGTACATTTGTCGGGAATCCCGTTCGACCAGTTATATACATTGTTCCAGTTTTCATCACTTCCCAACCAGGTTGAGTTTTTGGGAACTACATATATGTTTACGTAACTTTCAGCTTTACAGGTGTTATCTCCATTGCGGACAATGGTGAGTTTGACTTTCTGAGTCTGGTTACCTCCAGCCAGGGAGCCTTCAGCTGCATTCTTATAGGTGAAATTTACCGGCGAACTATTTCCGGAAATAAGAACGTTAGCATCGGAACTTTCCCATGTATAGGTGTATCCTTCAATAGCCGGATCTCCTACGGACAGGGTTGTTCCCTGACAGATTTCATAATTGAGTTGCTGAAGTTTATAAGGAACTGTTTCAGAAAAACTCTCAACAGATGAACATAGATAAATATTTTTTGTGTCTGTTTGAGGAATTTCTACTCGCAATTTACTGCACATTTGAACTGCAGTTGCTGTGGCAATGATAGTAAAAGCCTTTTCGCTGCCACCCGGAATATCTGTTACGGTTTCTTCATTATTTGTCAATGTGCCGGAATCCGAGTAAAGTCCCACAATTATACTTTCAATCGTATTCTCTTCACCATTGTCATCGGGATCGAGGTTCACGATGACTCCGGTGGCTTTTATTTTCTGGCTGTTACTTTCCATATCGAAATATTCTTCAAAGACGACATCTTTTAGTTGAGCATTTATTTTTTCTATGGTAAAATTGATGTTTATAGCCGAAATTTGCCGGTAAACCGTACAAGCCGTTGATTGTCCTGCGCACATAACGCTAGCTCCATCTCGAGCCATGACAATGATATTTTTTTCCTCACAATTCAACTTGGATATATCGGGTTTCAATACAATCTTAAAATCATATTCTCCGATTAAATTATCCGGATCGAATTCTGCAATCAGTTGATTGCCCGATTGGATAAATGTTTTGCTATAACTTGACCCGAGTCTTTGCAGATAGCTCTCGTCTGTAACCAACTCCAGGTGATTTGGAATTTCAATCATTGCTTCTACCTGGTTGACATTGCCTGGATTTGCTATAAATGAATAATGTCCGGTAAGCGTAATAAGATTATCGTTCGGATCGTTTGGATTATCATCTTTTTTCATTTTTACCGTATAGGAAACGATAGATGAACTGACTGTTTCCCCATTGATGTCTGTAATGGTAATTTGAGGTTTTGCAGTTGTAAATTCTTGAATCTCAATGGCCGGAGTTGTGTGGGGAGTGAAACTGACGATATCTCCGCAGGTATTGGTCGCCATAGCTGTAACCGACAAAGCTTTTCCATCGGTAAAACCACATGCAGGATTGACCCCGAAACGAAGAATGTATTTATCGTTGGCATAGCGTGCGCTGCTAACACTTGCATTATCTTCAGTTGTCCAGCCGGTATAGCTGCTGCTAACACTTCCTACAGGGCTTAGAGTCTCCCTGGTATAATAAACAAGATATCTTTTTTCTCCTTCCACTTCGATTCCTACTTTATAACTCGGATTATCTGCAGGATAATTCCATTCATATGGATAGTTCATCACTGATTTAACATATCTGTAATCATACTGATTGCTGGAAGTTACATTTACACTGCTACCATTTACTGTTATTGTTCCTATAGCGGGAAGCCGTATCAACTGGAACATACTTTTATTACTACTATTGAATTTCATTACATCCGACAATACATCGCTGATTATAACTTGGCGTGGAAGTTCAACTCTTACTTTCAGGTTAGTGTAAGTGGTATTTCCCGGATTTTCAAAACGCATTTCGTACATAAGCGGATCGCAGAATTTATAAGTGTTGGTACTTTCCCCGCTGGAGTTTAACGTTTCAGTCAGGTAAGTATTATATTTGTAATTATCATCGGCAAGCAGTTTAATAGTGGATATTGTTGTATTACAAGATGCAGTTTGATAACTAATTGTTGCCCCATTTTCGTCTTTTCCCCATAGAATTCCCGTAGGTCCGCCTGTGGGATATCCGAAGCGGCTAACACCAAAAAGACGGCTAATTTCTATTTCTTCACTTTTACAATCATTTCCGGCATCGAAACACAAGCGGTAGTAAAAGGAATTATTGCCATAAGGAGTATCGTTAAAATCAAATTCACCAAGCTTGGCCCAGATATACCCGTCATCTCCCTGTTCCCATGCAACATTCATGGTCTCCCATGTTCCGCCGATATCATCGTTATTTATATTTGAAGCTGCATCTGTCCGTTTTTGGAATATAAGATTTTTGATGTTGCCTTTTGTAACTTTATACCCGAACCATGTGAAAGGAATTTTCTTATTGTTACTGTCGACCCAGGCATTGGTGCCTGATGCTTGGACAAAACCCCAAATCTTCCTGGTCCCGCCGGTATTGTATTTTTTTACCTCAGAATTAAAATATGGATCAGAAGAGTACAGGTTGTAGCTATTATCACTTGCCCTGTCTGTGCGAATGGAGTAAGAGAGAAAATAAGAGCTCGCATTTTCTTCTTTCTTTGCCTGTGGGTATTCTGAAGTAGGATAGTGTGTAAACTCTGCAGACTTAATAGTTATATTGTTTGTAGTAAGCGGACAACCTAATTCATATTGTGCAAGAATTCGGAAACCTTCATCATACCTGGAATAGTACTCTCCGGAGTAAATGACTTCTGAACTGTTTTCTGCATTGAGTATCAATTCTGTTTCTCCCCCGGCATTATGCCTGATTTCATACAAGGAAGGAGATATTACCTTTCTGGGTGTATTCGGGTCTGGTATTTCGTAAGAATAACTATACAGGTTACTTATCCGCATAGCTACAGGAATGGATGCATTTAATTTTTGTAAAGACATTGCCGGCCTGAATTCATTAGGGAAGACCTCGCTCGTTGAGTATGTATAGTTTGAGTTGTAATGTAGGTCTCTTCGCATGACAAGTCCGATATTGTCCGTTGCATTTACTTTAAATGCATAACTATTGTTTAAATAACCATAATTGGAATAGCTTAATTTATAATCAAAAAAAGACATTATATCCATGTAGTCAAAACAGGAGGCACCACTTTTACTGCCACCCGATATACTTACGGATACCTGAGGATTGACCATTTCCGAAGAATAGTGCGGACAACTTGTTTCTGCTACCTGTAAAAGGAATGATAATGTTATTTTATCATCGGAAGTTAACTTTTTTGTACCTAAGTATTTAGTTAGATTTAATCGGACATAATATCTTCGGAAATCAGGCTCATTTTCCGGATAGAGGTAGATGCCGTTTTCAAAAGTGATATCCCCTTTTGTCACGGTTATTTCTTCATCATTAAAATGCAGTATTGCTCCGGGAGCATCCGTATCGGATCTTACTCCTAACAGATTTGTAGAATTGTTATTCCAGGATGAAACATAGGGCATCCGATACATAACTTCTGCAGTAATAGTTCCATCATTCATCGTGATCACATTACTTCCTACAGCATTGATTTCCATATCGATATTTACATAATCGTAAGGACCGGCTGCATGTAGATTGACTCCGGCTACTTTTGCTTCTTCTACAGAGCTATAGCGGGTCAGGTCTGTTTCCGACTTGAACCCGAATGTGCTTCGTCCGATCCCTGTCGATTTAATGAAAATAACTCCGCAGGCAGGAACTGGTTCTTTTATATTGAGACTGATCGGTGAAACTGTGTTGCAAGCATATTCATAGGCAATGCCGTCTCCCCAATGAATCAGATGTTTGGTTTTTAACACTGCCGATTTTATTCCGGTTGAAGTTTCAGCTTCGTTTACCTGCACTTCAATGTGGAAAATCAAATCTGATATGTTGTTGGGGTCAATATCGGAAATAATGAGCATCCGGCTGGTTTCATCCCAGGATATTCGGTCTACGTCGATTGTATTTCTGCTTGCATCGGTTATATTTCCTGAATTGGTATATAACAAGTTTGTCGGGAATTGAATGCAGAAATCGTGTTGTACTCCTCCGAACATGAGACTTGGTTTGGAATTGTCTGTGGTTGTCCGGACGGTTAATGTTGTTACTGTGTTGTAGCTCACATTACTGGATGGTATGGAGACACTGGGGGTTGTGTATCCTATTCCGGGAGAGTCAAAATATTTTTCAGCCAATGTTAAATAAACCGGATCTCCTGAAGTAGAACAAGGTGACTTATATACTACTTTGCCTGTGCCGAAGGTGCTTAACAGTCCTCCTATGCATGCGTTTGCGTCTAGTTGTGTAGCCTCAAATTCAACAGTGGCATGAAAAGTGGCATTAGCCAGCAATGAATTGTTTTCATAAATGCCGGGAACAGTCCCTCCTGAGAATAACCCGTCGGACTGAGTAAAAGTCGTGACTCCGGATAAAGGACTCCAATTCCCATCGGTTGGAGTAAATGAGCTTATTTTGACTCCGGTTGTTGCAAATAAAAAGGCCAGATTTGCAATGGCAAGAGAACCGGATGTGTTGACAACTGTATAATGAAGTATTCCTTTTGAATTGGTCGTTGTCGGCCAGCTTACAACATCTATGGAAAGATTCACATTAAAAGGATATTTGACATTGAATGCGGCAGACATATTTTTATTTAGCCCACATTCGCTTTGTGCATTGTATTTGATATTACTGGTTGTTATGTCACAGTTGGACAATTGGACGACCGACCGGATTACCAGTTCTTCCGATTCTTCTAAACGGTTATTATTGTTGCCGATTGCCTGCAGGATTTCATTGGTAATAACAATTTTCCTGTAAGTCAGATTGCCTGTAGAGCCGGTTATTGCCACATTGGGAAATCCAGGCATGTCGTTTTGTCCTGCAATCCAGATATCTGTCCATGTATTGACGCCTGTTTTTAGCTGTAGTTTGGAATATTTCATGGAATTGGTTTCAATCGTATCATTGATCCATAAGTTTCCGCCCAGGATATAAGAAGCATATGTTTTCTGGTTGACAATCCACTCCTGATAACCATCAATATTGTGTCCGATTGCGCTTCCGCTGCTAATATTGATGCTCAATTGGGGTGATGAAAAGTTTCCGATCCACCGTTCTGCGGATGTATTTTCCGAAGTAGCCAGACGGATACCATCAGAAGAATACAATTCATATGTAACCATCCGTCTGTTGGAATATGAAGCGCTGCATCCTGGCTTTAAATAGACTTCTATATAGGGGGCATTCCCATCCACTCCTGCCATCACACTGGCCGGAAGTGTAAATTCAAAACTATAAACATTGCCTGAAATGTCGGATGCTGCATAATTGATACTGTTATATAGGAAGTGATCGAAAGACCAGTCTTCTGGTATTGTGACCTTTAGTACAGCATTGTTGTAACTCGTTGTAGTAGCATTTTCAATTTTTAATGAAAACGGAAGGGGATCTCCACCGGGTACCACAAAATTGAGGTTCGAAGGATTAGATAAAGCAGTGAAGTTAATTCCAACTATATCGGAATATGTATTGGATATTCCACAAAGCAATAAAACTATTGCCATCAGCACTTTCAATACTATTTGGGAAAAAGTCTTCTTTTTCATTGCGATATGTTTTTAGTTGATCTTTTTGTCTATTTTCTTGCGTGCAATAATCCCATAGGAAATACATAAACATAAAATCAGAGGCCATGCGTCTGCTATCGGAGTTTCCCTCAGGTTGTCATACCCGTCTCCAAAGTCAAGCAAGATGATTGATTCTTCCTGCTGTGTTTGGAATGGGGTTGGAATACCGGAAAAATCAGAAGTGCTTTCTATACTGTATGAAGACTGAAGAGTAGCCTGAGATAGAGAAAAATACTCGTTTTTTGTAGTATATTGTTCATATATATATTGTCTTCCCTGGATATCCTGTTCATTATTATTATTTGAATAATCGCCGCTTTGAGAAAACGAAGAATAATAGTTGACCGATGATGCTGTTTGAGCATGGGCGTTGAAAGTTATGCCGGCAAACAACAAAGCTATGATGTATTTGTAAAAATTCATGTATGTGCTATTTTTTATTTGTTTCATATGGTTTTTTTATCGGGACGAATTGAATTCCTGAATGAATTTAAGAAGATGGAAAATAGAATTCATTTTCCACATTTTCTACATATTCGAAGAGAACAGGATGTTTTAGAAATGTTGAGATTGTTTCAGAGTTGTAATTCCGTATCTTCCGGTGGGTTTTTTGTACATTTACATACATACGTGAAATAGTAAGGCTTGGAAGTGGTTTGAATAATAGTTCGGATAAAAGGCTAAACAAGTACTTAAACCCACCTTTGAAGATATGGAAATGTCGTTGTGTGCAAACAATATTACATGATTGCAAATTGAGGCAATTTTTCAATTGTCCAAAGAAAGTTTTCATAACTCTAATTATGTATGTGCAAAATTTGTATGCCTTTACGCTTTTTCTCTATTTGAGAAAATATTTCTGTTTGTTTCTTGTAAAGCACCAAACACTATATGAATTATCAAAAAACGTGCCAATGCAAAAGTTTTTTATTCGTAATGAAGATAAAAAAGAGAGCGAAACTTGTATTGCTATTCTTTTTTATTGTTGTGTATGCCTTTGATTCTCTTTTTGATATTTCGATTTTGTAAAATCTGTAATAGGGTCATTGCTATCACATTTTATCAAAAAACGACAAAGGTAGTGATCTTTTTATGAAAATCAATAAAACTTTTGATATTCCTTTGTTGTTTGTATTAAGGAAAGGTAGTTTCAGCTATGAAACTCTTGCTATGATCAACTAAATTTACCGAAAAAAAGGAGTTTAATTGTTGGCTTCTCTAATCTATTGATATTCGTTCTCCTTGAGTATGCGAGCTGAATTCAGGAGCATACAAACATTGAATGCTACTGATTCCGTTGGAATATTCACCACTCCGTGTTACATACAACGGATATTCAATTACATAAGTTCCCTTGGGAAGATGGTCGAAGAAAAAGCTGGTAGAAGCATCTTTGCTTGTCTGGTAATACAATAGAGATTCTTTCCGCCGGATACCGGAAATCTGTTCGACCGGTTCGAAACAGGCAGCACGCATGTCTTTCAGCATTACATATTCCATGTCACGATCGTTGCGGATCGTGAGACGGACAACCACTTTATCTCCTGTTTTCAATGAGTTGCCTTCTTCGGCAGGTGTCAGTACTTTTCCGGTTCCTGATATTTTTTCTATAAATAATTTTTTTTCTACATTCAAACCGGTTTTCGACTGTGTAATTCTATCCAGATCTTCAAAATACTGCAGGTATAGAGCTCCCCAGGCTGGTCCTGCATCTTGTTTCGTAATAGAAACAAATCCCATATCAGCTGTTATTCCGGTGGCGGGATACACCTGTTTGAAATAACCGGTACCGGCCTCTTTTTGTTGGCTTTCAATTATCCGGTTTCCTAACTTTATTTCGACCTCTCCTTTGCTTGCTAACCAGTTTTCTCCTGTTTGAAGTAAAGCCGCAACGGCATCGACAGTAGCCGGTGTGCTTTCCCATTCCTGTGTTTGCTTTTGCCTGAGCAGCCAGAGTTTCATCTGGTCCATTTCTTCTGTAGAGGCTCCTGTTTCCTGAAAAGCCTGCATCATAAATGTATGTATAGATGTGGCGCTCTGGAAGAAGAAGGCTGAAGCATTGTTATTAGCCCAATACATGCCTGTATCTGTTTTTTTAACAGCATGTTCTTTCAGGGAAAGGATTATTTTTGCTGCAATATCCTTTTTTCCGTTGCGGTATAAGAGGGTGGCTGACAATGCCCGTTGATAAAGATTGGTGTTTTTTACCCAATAATTTTCAATAAGCCTGTTATAGAAACTGATGGCTTCTGCGTTCTTTTCTCCCGGAATATCTTTGTAGAAACTTCTTACATACAAATATTCCAGTTCATCATTGGAGAAAGTTTGTTTTTTCTGCCAGTTTTTATCGTATTTTTTCAATTGTTTGAACGCATCGCTGAACTTCCGGTCGATAAAAGCAATGGCTTGCTGTTGCATTTCTCTGACATCATCCGGTTGGGAGAGGGCACCGGATGCTTCCATGCGTCCTAATCCGTATAATATCCACTGAGTAATGGAAGTATTGGTATACATTCCCTTGAACCACCCCCATCCGCCATCCTCATGTTGCATTTCTCTGAGTTTGAGGACGGCCGTAGCCGAGAGATCATTACTCCGGTTAATATCAAATAATAGACTGAGGCGTTGTTTTTGTTCTGTTTCATTTTCTGCTTCCAATACCCATGGTGATTCTTCCAGCAGGATATTTTTTAGTTCCTGGTTCTTTTCCAGATTAGAAAGCAATGTCTCTTTGGAACCTCCCTGCTGGGTCCAGGTATCGATAACCTGCCGGATTCCGGGTGTATTGTTTGCAATCGAAGTGGCCATACTGTTGGCATAGTAAGCGGCAAACCAGGAAATGACATTCTCATTCGAAGGAGTTGCCATAGCCGGTAAAGCCTGTACGGCATACCAGGAAGGATTGGAAGCGAATTCCAGCGTTAAACGATAATTCTCTGCCGTTGCCGATTGTTTTTCTGCCAGCCTGTTGAATATGAATTCTTTACTTCCTTTTCCCGGAATATTCAACGGGAGAGTTTCTGTTACCAGCATCCGGTTGGGCAGCACAGGGATCAGGTGTTGTTCTCCGTCGCTGAAATCAGCCGAACGTGCAATAATCTTACATGCCGTCAGGTCGATATTTCCGGGGACTTTGAAAGTCCAGGTTACAGAAGATGTTCTTCCGGCTTGCAAATCGAACTTTTGAGATTGATTGTCGGCATATAGAACTGTTTTTTCAGTCTGCGGATCAAAAAACTCGATATTGATCTCTCCCGATTGAACATGGCCGGATAGATTGGAGATGTTGCAGCTGACAGAGGTCAGGTCTCCCTGCCGGATGAACCGCGGCAAATTAGGCGTAATCATCAGTTGTTTCTGGCTGATCACTTCTTGAATCAACTGAGCGAACCTTATATCCCTGGTATGTGCCAATGCCATGAATTTCCAGGTGGTGTTGCTTTCGGGAGTGGTAAACGAAATAATCGTTTCTCCTGTTTCATTGGTACGCAGTTGAGGGTAGAAAAAGGCTGTTTCGTTGAAATTGCTACGGACAGGAATTTGAGTTTCTGAGGCAGAAGGATTCGTGGCTCCCATAGCGGTTGACTGGTCCAAAGACTCGGCAACAGCCAGACCATCAACCTTGTCTGCTAATATTGCATTAGCAGCAAATGCTTTTTCTTTCATTTCCGGAGCCGCCATCGATAAACGTTTCACGCCTCCCATGGTAGAATAACCCCTGAGCGTCTGCTGGTAAAAGTTCAAGCCGAACCAGTTGTAGGAGTCATACCTGAAGTCCGGAATATCTTTATATTTCCCGGGAATACTGATATAAGCATATTGAGAGCGGATGTCACTGCCCGGATAAAAGTCGGATACTCCTCGTGCCGCATACAAACGGATAGGAGAAAAACTCCATTCGTGCGGCCTGAGCTTATCCAAAGAAGCATCATACATGGCTGCCAGAATTTCTGCCTGTACCGGTTGTTTGTTGGAATCTTTTACAGAAACTTTCCATGTTTCAGCCTGACCGGGAAGGAGTTTGTCACGGAAAACTTCTGTCCGGAAAACCAGCGACCGTTCCTTTTTTTTCCGGTTGACGGTTACTTTCCGGGTAAAGCATTGCTCGTCTTTTACAAAAGTCAGAATCACTTCGATCCCATCTTCATAACTGTCCAGGAAAGGGATTGAGATTTTTTTGATACTGTTGTCTAATGAAAAGCGTTGACTTTCCAATTTCTGATTTTTCTTGAATATATCATATAATACGGAGACGTTTTTTGCTGAAGAGCCGAAGTATATTTCTGTGTTTTCTCCGACTTTACAGATTGTTTTCGGTCTACTCATCCACACATATCTCATGACAGGCGGATTTTTATCGTTGTTGGAATAAAGTACAAAACTTTGTTCATGGCTCACTTCCCTTCCCTGGTTGTCGAATGATTTCAGGATAATGCGATATCTGCCGGAAGCTGATTTAGATAATGCATCCAGGGAGAATGGTTGTTGCGTAGTAAAAGTTCCTTTAGTAATAAGCTTATCCTGTTTCCAGTCTTTTCCATCCATTATTCCATCTGATAATACCTGATTGCCGGTAAGACTGAATATCTCATAGGTTCCGGTTGCATTGACCGGTTTTTCACTCAGGTTAATGGCTGTAACACGGATGGCCGATAAACTGTCTTTATTTACATTTACGGGAAGATTACTCCACGGATTCATGGATATTTGCCACTCTGCATCATCTTTCGGAAAATTGATCGAGAGGATCATTGATTTGTCTCCAACATATACTGAAGTACCCGATGTTTGTGTTTCTCCATTCGTATTGGTTACGGAAACTTCTACCTGGTAAAGATAAAATATATTCTCTTTCTTTAGATCGGAAAACTGTTTCTCTGCCGGAAATAAAAAGGAGAAAGAGCCCTCATCATTTGTTTGTACAATACCTTCTGCGACCTGTTTGTCCTGTGATTCTAAACTTGACCATCTCCAGAACCAGTTGGGGCGTATTAACACACGGTATTTCACTTCTGCCTGTTGCAGATCGATCCCTGAAAAAGTCTTCACATTCCCGGAAATACGGATCATATCTCCAAAGTTATAGGTATCCGCAATCGTATCGAACCGGATATCGAAAGTAGGCCGTTTATATTCTTCTACCTGTACAGGGCAATATGCATTGGTCTGTGGAATATTCAGACTGAAATTCCCACTGAGAAGTCCTTGTGGAATGATAAATTCTCCATTGAAAGAACCAAAATCATTGGAAGTTAATTCTTTGGATCCGATAGTTTTTCCATTGGCATCGGTAAAAGTCACTGTATAGGCTTTTTTACTGATAACTTCCGGATTTTTAGCAGAAGAACGTGTGGCAATTGCTTTGAAAAATACTGTTTGTCCGGGGCGGTAAATGCTCCTGTCGGTAAACAGCGATACAGTCTCTGTTTCAGTATTTCCCGAATTAAAGCTATTCCCGGATCCAGATAGAGAAGAATACCATGAGGCACTGTCCTTTCCTGATGTGGTACGGTAGTATAATCCGTTTTTTTCTGCGGGTATCTGCAAAATACCACCGGCCGGAACCGGATGCGACTGTCCAAATATATATTTTCCTTTTTCTCTTTTATAAATGTGAACAACTGCATTGCTTACCGGTTCGCCGGAGATGCGGTCTGTTACCAGAAACTCCTGTTTGTTATCATAGGAGCGGGCAAGGGTCATCAGGCGGGATACTGTAAAAAGCTCGTTTTGCAGGTTTTTTTTATTGTTTTCAGCATATATTACATATTCGTAATATCCCGTTTCTTTGACAGGAATACGGATCACCGTATCGTTTTCCATATAGGGAACCGGATTGTCGAGTGTGTATTGGTTGCGGGTGACTAATGTTCCTTTGGTAGTATATAACCCCGCCGGTTTCCATGTGTCTGAATAAGCTGAAGCAGGAGCATTGATCCGGTATATTTCAATCGTGAGTCGGTTGATGTTTTTGTGAGAAATTTTTAATTCCAGGTCCTTTCCCGGATAAACCACCCCATTGGTCTGAATATTTGCATGAGGATCGGTCAAAGTGGTCATCAGATTTTCCAGAATGCCGATACGCTCATACCGGGGATATTGCCCGATCCCTTTTTTGCAAATGGCATAGGCGGTTTTGAGATTCTCTGTTTGGGCTTCTTTCGCGTTATCATCATAGGAAGAACCCCGGTTTTCATATAAAAGATAAGATGCTTGCTTGTGAAGGATCTCTACACAGAGGGGATTTCCTGTGTTTTTTGCTTCTAAGGAAGATAAGGCGTGATTGTAAGCCGCTCCTCTTTGATCGAAAGCAGAATGGTTATAGACAAATTCGATACGATCTAAATCTGCCATTAATAAGGCGTCCGGCTGATTGTATTTTAGCCTGAATGAAATCAGTTGCTGATATAACAGGATAGCTTGCAGAGGTAAGTCGTAATCGTCCGCTTTGATCTGCATGTTGATGAACTTCTGCAGATTTTCCGTAAAAAAAGATGTATCGGAGAACTGTGTTTGTCTGAAAAATGTTTCTGCCTGGCGACTGAGATTTGTAAATGTGGAAATCCCCTCATTTACCAGAAAATCGTAGACTGTCGGGCGAAAATTCCGGGATGATTTTCCTTCGTTCAGAATATCTTTATAGCGGATGATATCTGTCTGTTGCAGGATGGTGGTGTTTTTTAACGACAGCCGGGTGTAATCCGTAATTCTTTCCACGAAAATATTGCCGGTCCATTCACGGATATCTTCCGGGACATAACCGGTGATAGCTGTCCGCCGGTTAATGGTATAGTCAGATTGATAATATTGCAGATATAATTGCGCTAAAAGCGAATACAACATGCTCTGTTCTACCGGTTCTGTATTATCCGAAGCATATTGCTCCAGTTCTTTCAGTTTCTCAGGGAATAAATCCCGGTCTGTAATCAATTGATATTTAATCTGGTAGATTATGGATTTAAGCAACTGGGGACTGTTTTTTTCTTTCAGGGCTTTTTGGTAGACTGTTTCTATAATTTGAGCTGCACTTTCGGGAAGCGATGCTTTTTCTTTTTGTTCTACGGATTTCCACAAAGCTTCATAGCTGAGATTCGTTGTTACCAGTTGGGCAGATGCTTTGCTGCCGGTTTGTTGTGTAAACGCAGAAGCTGTGAGTCCCAGAAGTAACCAGGAAGCCAGCAGGAATATTTTTGCATCCATAACCCGTATTGTGTTTATTTATTTTTTAGTAATTATGTCGCTCGTATTCGTAAAAAGTAAAATCGTATGCATTCTTTTCATCGGCAGGAGTTGTTTCCATACCGATTGTCTTCCATTGCTGATAATCTATCTGAGGAAAAAACGTATCGGCTTCCGGAAATGTAGCATGTACCTTTGTTAAGTATAGTTTGTCTGTAACCGGAAAAGCCTGCCGGTATATTTCTCCACCTCCGATAATGAAAATCTCATCTTCATCGCGCAGGTGAATCAATGCAGCATCCAGCGATGAAAATACCAGACAATTATCTGCCTTAAAATCAGGATTCCGGCTGATAACCACATTGGTACGGTTAGGTAAAGCGCCATTAGGCAACGATTGATAGGTTTTCCTACCCATTACTACCGCGTGACCGGTTGTAATTGCTTTAAAGCGTTTCATGTCGGAAGACAGCCTCCACAACAAGTCATTACCCTTCCCAATCTCATTGTTTTTCCCAATAGCTACAATAATAGAAAGCTTCATAAATTGAAAATTGAAAATTGAAAATTGAAAATTGACAAAAGATCCTTCATTTTCAATTGTCAATTGTCAATTGTCAATTATTAAACCGCCACTTCCCCCTTAATATGCGGATGCGGATCATATCCCGTCAACTCAAAATCCTCATACTGGAAGTCGAAAATACTTTTCACGTCCGGGTTGATCTTCATTTCTGGAAGCAACCGCGGTTCTCTGGCCAGCTGGAGTTTTACCTGCTCCATGTGATTGGAATATATGTGCGCATCACCGAAAGTATGCACGAAATCTCCGGCTTTCAGTCCGGTGACTTGTGCAACCATCTTTAATAACAGCGCATAAGAGGCAATGTTGAACGGAACGCCTAAAAAGATATCGGCACTGCGTTGATATAACTGCAAACTTAATTTGCCATCGGCCACATAAAACTGGAAGAATGCATGGCAGGGTGGCAGGTTCATATTCTGGATATCTCCCACATTCCATGCACTGACAATAATCCGGCGGGAATCCGGATTGTTCTTGATTGTGTCGATCACTTCCGATATCTGGTCGATATTCCCACCTTTATAATCCGGCCAGGATCGCCATTGATAACCGTAAATATGTCCCAGGTCGCCGTTCTCGTCAGCCCATTCATTCCAGATGCGGACCCCGTTATCTGTCAGGTATTTGATGTTGGTATCCCCTTTCAGGAACCAGAGAAGTTCATAGATGATAGACTTCAGATGTAGTTTTTTAGTAGTCAGCACAGGAAATCCGTCTTCCAGATTAAATCGCATCTGGTGTCCGAATACACTCAGTGTCCCTGTGCCTGTCCGGTCTTCTTTTTTTACACCCTCTTGGAGTACGCGGTCCAGTAAGTCTAAGTATTGTTTCATGAATTGAAAATTGAAAATTGAAAATTGAAAATGACAATTCATTTTCATCGTTTTTCCGTATAAAACGGACATCTTGCAAAAATAGCGAAAAATCGGAACATCTCAATGTTAGTTAAGAGTTAAGAGTTAAGAATTAAGAGTTATTAGATTCTGAGATCAGGAAAACCTCTTCTACTAATAAATCTTCTCAATTATAATGTTCGGAATTTCTAAACCTTAACGTTCAATGTTCAATTTTTAACTCTTAACTAATCCTCATCCGTATCCTCCACTCCTGCGGATAAAGATTATTCGCCCGGTTTCCTATGTTTTTTACAAAGCCGATGGGGTGTTGGCGGTATGTCAGTAAAACATATCCTTTATCTGTTTCAGAAGGAAGCGAATGAATGGCTTCTTTGCTTAGATATTGGATGGCCGTTTCTTTGTCTACTTCATGTGAAGGGAAAGCGTCTTTGTTGAGTGAGTTTGACATCGCTATTGCATGATCCGGAATCAGGTCTTTTCCCTTAATGGTCCCTAATGTAATGCCTGCAGAGATGATTCTTAGCCTTTCTTCTAATTGGCGGTAATTTCCCATATGCACATTTGGAATAGCGATAATACTGTTATTTTTCAGTAGCATATTAAAATCGGAATACTTTTTTAACCATTTTTTGCATTCTTCCGGAATAGCGGCAGGTTGTTGTTTTTGCTTGGCCTGGAGTTTTTTGTATTTTCCGGAATGGATCATTTCTTCTATAGGTTTTTGTAACACTGCAATAAAAAAACCTTCTCCTTTGGTGAGATGAGGGAAAAAGCGATACACAGGAAGTTTTTCTTTCCTGCTGCCGGAAATTTTCCAGGATGCTTGTACGGGAATTTCAACCGGAGAGGCTCCGAATGTTTTTATCAACCAATGGATATTTTCTTCGTTCTCGGAAGTATTATAGGTACAAGTGCTGTAAATTAAAAATCCTCCCGGTTTTAACGATGGCCAGATATTGGCCAATATCCGTCGTTGTCGTTCGGCACATAGTTTTACATTTCCCGGCGACCATTCTTCCATGGCTTGCGGATCTTTCCGGAACATTCCTTCTCCGGAACAGGGAACATCGGTAAGGATTAGGTCGAAAAAAGATTCCAGTCTACCAATTTCTTCCGGATCATTTTGGGTAATAATGCTTGACGGTTTTCCCCATTTAATCAGATTTTCCGATAGAATATTCGCCCTACTTCGAATTACTTCGTTGGAAACCAATAAACTCCCTTCCGGTAGTAATGTTGATAAATGCGTGGATTTTCCTCCGGGCGCTGCGCATAAATCCAGACAGACAACAGGATCTTTTATCAGATTTTTAACAATTTGTTCTACGAACATGGATGAAGCTTCCTGCACATAGTAACACCCGGCATGAAATAACGGATCTGCCGTAAATAATGGCCGGCTGGGTAAATAAAATCCCGCATCACACCAGGGAACTGTCCCAAAGTCAGCAATTTCCTGATTTACTATCTCTTTTTTGAACGGATTAAGCCGGATACTCACCGGACTTTCTTCCGATAAGGATTGCTCAAAAGCTGAATAATCGCTCTCAAACAATAGCTGTGCCTGTACTTTGAATAATTCCGGTAATTGCATAATATCTAATAAATTAACTAAGTCTAGATATTCCCACCCGGGCATAGCCCGGTAATCCCCTTAAATAAGAGGGTAGGGGGGCTTAACCTTGTTGTCAAAACGCTGTCTGAAGCGAAAAAGCAAAGCGAAAGAGCAAGTTCGTTTTGACGCAGCGCCTTTTTTTGATTACTTTTTTGGGCTCAGCAAAAAAAGTAATGAACAAAAGTACTAAATTTGCAATCAATATGAAAGCACCCCTATATTTAATTCCTGTCCCATTGGGCGATACCCCCATCGACAAGGTACTGCCCGCCTACAACCGGGAAATCATTCTCGGAATCAAATACTTCATTGTTGAAAATATCCGTACTGCCCGGCGTTTTCTTAAAAAAACGGAGCCTTCGATCGATATTGACGGACTTACTTTTTTTGTTTTAAACCAGCATACTTCTATAGAAGAAGTCTCCTCTTTTTTGAATCCCTTACAACAAGGATTTTCAATGGGAGTCATTTCCGAAGCGGGTTGTCCTGCTATCGCAGATCCGGGAGCCGATGTTGTTCGTATTGCCCAGCAAAAAAAATATCCGGTAGTACCTCTGGTCGGTCCTTCTTCCATTTTATTGTCATTGATGGCTTCAGGATTCAATGGGCAGCATTTTGCATTTGCCGGCTATCTTCCCGTAGAACAAAATGCCAGGATACAATATCTTAAGCTGTTGGAACAACGGATATATACCGAAAACCAAACGCAAATCTTTATAGAGACACCTTACCGGAACAATAAATTAGTCGATGATATTATTAAAACCTGCAAGCCTTCCACCAGATTGTGTATTGCCGCCAATATTACCTGTGAAGATGAAAATATACAGACCCGGGGAGTGAAAGAGTGGCAGGGGAAAGTTTTGGATCTTTCTAAGCAGCCATGTATCTTTTTGCTATACAAATAATTTAAGAGTTGAGAATTGGGATTCATCTTTAGTATACAATATAAATGGACTACTTTCCCGAATCTCGGGATTCCAACTCTTAATTCTTAATTCTTAACTTTTAATTCTTTAGTTTGCCCCAGAAAACACCAACTTCTCAGCCATCAATATCGTATTCTTCAACACCTCATATTCTTTTTCAAAACATTCTGAAAATACGCCTTTGTTAAGGTTTTCTTCAATTTGTTTTTCTGTCCAGAGCTTACCGCTTTTTAGTTGTATTTTGCTCATGGTTTCCTCTTCATGAACGGGTAAGGTGTAGAGATATATCAGCCGGTTGGTATGAGGAGTCTTGTACAGATATTTAAAAACGAAACGGGTTTTCATATCAGATGCTTTTGAACGGGATTGGATGATATTGTTTACTGCGTCGTTCAGTTCCTGTCCGTATTTTACATATGTTTCAAATGGATGATCGATCTTTTCCGGTTCGGAAAGGTAGTTGGATGGACGTTCCATCAGGTATAAAAGTCCTTTGTAGATAAGAGCTACTCTTACTACCGGATGCAAAAACTGGTTCTTCGATTTGAAACTGACGGTTTTGGCCACTTTCCCGATTACCCGTCCGGTTTCATTACATACCGGAAGCCATTCTTCAGCATATAATTTTCTTTTGATGATCGAAAGACGTATATGTTCAAATAAGATGACAGAAACGATTAGGATGATTCCTAACTGCTTGTATATGAATTTATCTAACCATTGCAAGTGTACTTCTTCCAACATGATCAAATAAATGAAAACGATGGATAGATGCACGAATAATGTGTTCCAGCATATGCGGGTCACATAAAACAACTCATTCAAAGCTACGGAAATCGAAGTCTTGTCTTTCTGGAGAGTCTTGCTTAAATATTTTTTCTTGACAAAATGTTCCGAGTTATTGAAAAACCACAAAAAGATCAATAATACAATTTCACAGAAAACGGTGGTAAATTTATCCGGAATATGTAAGAATGGACAGATTGCCTGTATGGCTAAAACTCCTGCCGATATATTCAACAGGATACGGATAACCTGATTTTTCCGGATAACGGAATAAAAAATCAACAAGGCAATCCAGGTAGCCGCTCCGGCAATTAAACTGGCTGAATATGAAATGAAATTCTGAAAAATTACAAAAGTAAGCCACGGGACTAATCCCAGGGTGGTGTTGAGAAGAGGCTCTTTTTTGCTATTACTTTCCATGCATTTCTTTTTTACACTTATAAAACAGTATGTAGGAGAAAAAGTTCAATCAGGAATGTGTTAAGGATGTTTGGCTATTGTGTATTTATTTATTAAAAATCTTTCATCAAATTCTGTAGGAAATCATCTAATTCCTTATCCAGATCCAATAGCGATTCTCCGTCTAACTTTAATGTATCGTCGTCTAAGAAAAATAATTCTTCTACTAAAATAAAATTATCGTCAACTAAATTGATGGAGAAAGGTTTGAATATGTATTCTTTTTCGAAAAGGCCTTCTTTGTGGAGATCCTGAATAACCGGTTTGGTGGTTTGCAGGAATAATCCCGCAAATGCATCCTGATTCTGATCGTCTTCCCAGACTTCGATATTATTTTCCGAAAGCAGGTTTTCCATATCGTCGAATATCAGGAGCTTCCCGTTTTCAAGGTCTATTTTGATATATATATCACTTAACATATCCCCGCTATTAGCACTTTCAAACTGGGACATGGCCTGACGGAGACCTGTTTCTACAACTGTACGGACAACGTTTTTATCTGCATTCATGATATCTGCATTTCAATAGACGGCAACAAAAGTAATAAAAGTTAAGACAATAGGCAATAGGGGAAGCGAATTTTACCGGACTTGATGGTTTAAAGTAATTTCGTGAATTGCCCGGTCTTCTAATATTTTTTTGTATTGAGTGGCAAATTCCAGTTCTTTCGATATAGACTCCGGTTTTTCCAGTGCATAGCAGTTGAGAGCGTTTTGTGCCCATTCACCGGCAGATATGAAATTGTCTTTCAGCTCTTTTGACAGAGCGATGTTGATAGCTGCTTTTCCTTTCCGCTTATTGTTTTTGCTGTTGAGGTATATATCTTCCCAAATGGATATAGCTTCTTCCCATTTTTCTTTTTTTGCAAATGCATAGGCCGTTTTCATAAGCGCATCTTCTCCTCCGTAAATAACCCGTTCCGACTGTTCCCAGTGGGGAGTAAGCCGTTGGGCAAGCTCTTCTGATATCTGTAGAGCAGACATTCGTAAAAGATGCTGGGGAATTTCCTGGAAAATCAGCAAAGAATCGTTGTCAATAAAATCTTTAAATTGTATACTGTTTTCAATGGAAAAAGAAGATACAGGCTTCTCTTTTTTGCGAAAATGAATGCTGAATAATGCACTGTAATCGGTATTGAAATGTTTGAAATCGCGACCGACCAGGTTCAGCGTGTTCTTGAATAAAAGCCGCTCTACCGATATCAATGCGTCTGCGCCGGCATCTTCGAGAATTTCATCTGCCTTTTCCGGGGAAATAGTTTGAATGGCCAGATATTCGTTATCTGTACGTAGCGGAGTGTTGTATACAAGTACCTCTTCGAAGTAATGCGTATTGTCCAGCGATTGCCCGAGAATGTCGGTAAATATCTGGTGTATAGTGTCTTTTTGTAGGGTATATCCAGTTAACTCTTTGAAGCCGTTATAGCAGTCTACTCCTATGTCGGAAGGCTGTGTAACGGCATTATCTACTACTACAATCCGGGGAGAAGGAGGCATGAACGAGATTTCGGCAGGCTTCTGTATTTCCACCATGAAATAATGGCTGGTTTCGCAGGATAAAAGAATAACTGCAAATAATACAAAACAGGATATGCGAAGAAATGTTTTCATTTTCTGATTTTAAAAAACGAAACACTAAGAAACTGTTTAAAAATTTTTCATGAATCATTTTTTAGTCATTTTTTGTCTGTTTAATTTTTTGATTACAGGAAAATAGCGGGCTATTTGACTAAAATCAAAAAATTAAACAGGCGGAAAAGGGCAAAAAAGGATATGAAAAAAACTTCATCAAAAAGATTATATGATTAACTAAACTACTTCTTTTAAATTTTTAAACATTTTATAAAACACAAAGATAAAATTAAAAATCCAGGTGCTTCAGTGTTTCGTTATTAAAAAAAATTAAATGTTTTGCAATGATGCAATACTTTCTTCTATTGTCTTGATCTTGCTTTCGGTATCTGCTTCTTTCTTCTTTTCTATTTCAATGACTTTGGCTGGTGCTTTGGATACAAAGCTTTCATTATCCAGTTTATGGCGGACAGATGCCAGAAAATCCTGCAGATGAAGCAATTCTTTCTGTAGCTTTTCCAGTTCGGCTTCCTTGTCGATATTGCTGCCTAAGGGAATTGCAAACTCAGTAGTACCGACTAAGAAAGATACGGAACCTCCGGATTTTTCTCCTACCGATTGTATTTCCGACAAATTACACATTTTGGTAATAATAGTATCGAAGGTTCCGGAGAGTTGCCCCACAACTTCTAAGGGAAGCATTTCTTTGTTAGGAATATTCTTTTGCAGGCGGATAGACCGGATTCCGGCAATGATCTCTTTGGTGTTTTCAAAGCCTTGTAGCAATTCCTTATTGTATGTCCGGGATTCCGGAAGCATGGAGATCATGATGCTTTCACCTGGCTTCCGGTTGTCCAGTGCATGCCACAGTTCTTCAGTGATAAATGGCATGAAGGGATGCAATAGTTTCAGGAGGGTGTCGAAAAACGACAGGGTGGCATCGTAAGTCTTCCGGTCGATCGGTTGCTGATAACCGGGTTTGATCATTTCAAGGTACCAGGATGAGAATTCGTCCCAGAACAGTTTATAAACTAGCATCAAAGCTTCTGATAGACGATATTTATCAAAAAGATCGTTCAGTTCTTCGATAGTCTGGGAGAGCACGGATTCAAACCAGGCAACCGAAATCGCAGCCGATTCGGGCTGGGCAATAGAATCGTTTACCTGCCATCCTTTCACTAAACGGAAAGCATTCCAGATTTTATTATTAAAATTCCGGCCCTGTTCACAGAGACTTTCATCGAAAGGTAAGTCGTTCCCGGCAGCCGATGTCAGCAGCATGCCCATCCTTACGCCATCGGCGCCGTATTGTGCGATCAATTTCAATGGATCGGGAGAGTTTCCTAAAGATTTACTCATTTTCCGTCCAAGTTTATCGCGTACAATTCCGGTCAGATATACATTTTTGAAACATTTTTCTCCGCGGTATTCGTAGCCGGCAATGATCATCCGGGCAACCCAGAAGAATAAAATTTCCGGGGCAGTAACCAGGTCGTTGGTCGGATAATAATAGTCGATATCTTTATTGTCGGGATTATTAATGCCGTCGAATACGGAAATAGGCCATAGCCAGGAAGAGAACCAGGTATCCAGGCAGTCTTCATCCTGACGGAGGTCGGACAATTGCAACCCTGGGTTACCGGTTTTGGTTCGGGCAGCTTCCAATGCTTTTTCATCGGTTTCAGCTACTACATAACCTCCCTGAGGCAGGTAGTATGCCGGAATCCGGTGGCCCCACCAGAGTTGGCGGCTGATACACCAGTCCTTGATGTTTTCCATCCAGTGACGGTATGTATTCTTGAACTTAGGAGGATATAATTGTATATCGTCTTCCATTACCGCTTTCAAAGCCGGGCGGGACAAGTCTTCCATTTTCAGGAACCACTGCATGGAGAGTTTAGGTTCGATGGGCACATCGGTTCTTTCTGAAAAGCCGACTTTGTTGGTGTAGGCTTCTACTTTCTCCATTAACCCGGCGGCTTCCAGGTCTTTTTCAATCTGTTTGCGGACTTCAAATCGGTCTTTACCTGCATATTGCAGCCCGTGTTGGTTCAAAGTGCCGTCGTCGTTGAAAATATCGATGGTTTCAAGATTATATTTTTCTCCCAGCATGTAGTCGTTCACATCGTGTGCGGGGGTGACTTTCAGGCAACCGGTACCGAATTCTACATCCACATAGTCGTCTTCGATGATGGGAACCTCCCTGTTAGCTAAAGGAACGATCACTTTTTTCCCTTTCAGGTGAACGTTCTTAGGATCGTTCGGATTGATGCAGACAGCCGTATCCCCCAGGATGGTTTCCGGACGGGTGGTGGCAATCACAGCATAACCGTTTTCTCCTACGATCCTGTAGCGCAGGTAATATAGCTTTCCCTGTTGTTCTTTGTAGTTGACCTCTTCGTCCGATAAAGCCGTTTTGGCCTGGGGATCCCAGTTTACCATCCGGACGCCGCGGTATATCAGTCCTTTATTATATAAATCGACAAAAACTTTGAACACACTTTCCGAACGTTTTTCGTCCATCGTGAAACAGGTGCGGTCCCAGTCGCAGGAGGCGCCGAGTTTTTTTAACTGTTCCAGGATGATTCCACCGTGTTTGTGTGTCCATTCCCAGGCATGTACAAGAAATTCCTCCCGGGTCAGGTCTGATTTTTTAATTCCTTCGGAAGCCAGTTTAGCAACTACTTTCGCTTCGGTAGCAATAGAAGCGTGGTCGGTTCCCGGTACCCAACAGGCATTTTTACCCAACATCCGGGCGCGCCGTACCAGGATGTCCTGGATCGTATTGTTCAGCATGTGCCCCATATGTAGGACTCCGGTTACATTAGGAGGAGGGATCACGATGGTGTAAGGTTCGCGACTGTCAGGCTCCGACTTGAATAGTTTATTTTCAAGCCAATATTGGTACCATTTATCCTCTACATCGGCAGGGTTGTATTTGCTGGCTAATTCCATTTTTTGAAAGTTTGTTTTTTAAAGATGCAAATTTACATGATAATTTTCAGATTTCAGGCATGGGAGAGGAAAATATGGGTGGGATATAACTAATGTGTTCCATTAATCATAGCTTGCATTGCTGAATATTTGTATATAATAATTATACGCATCTATATACTTGAATGTACCAAAGGCAATAATTTCTGAAATTTCGTATCTTTGTGATTCAACTAAAAATCATATACATCGGTGCAAATGTCTTTATCAGACATATATCTAAAGGATTTATTGCTGTTGGAGACGGAGGGGTTTTCTCCGGAAGTACCGCGCAAACTTCAACAACAATCTGGCCGGCTTATATAACTGCTGGTGGAGGCCTTACAACCAAGTCTTACGGTCCTTCCAATAACAGGCAACAGGTCTACAATAGTTATTTGTATGCCAATGTTATTGCCTGGGCAATTGATTATGTGGAAGAAAACAGACCATAAGATTCAACATCTACGGTATTAAAAATAGTACCGGCCATTCCAACAGGAGTGGCCGGTACTTAAATTTAGACCATAATGTAGAGTCGAAAATTAAAACCAAATATTTGCAACAACTATCCTCAATTTTTAATTGTCGAAAGATAATCTTTAATTCTTAATTCTTAACTTCCCCCGGAAACTCATTTTTCAACCTTTCCAACTCACTCTGTAATTCTCCGGTCTCGTCCTTTGTCCGGACAATCCCTTCTTCCAAAGCCTTGATCGCTTTCCGGATTTCTCCCAGTTTCAATAAGCATTTGCTCTGGTACAGGTACAGGAAATTAGATCCAGGATCGATTGACAACGCTTTATTCGTATATTTCAGCGCCTTTTCCCAATCCTCGATCTCCATGCAGATATTTGCAGCCAACAGGTTGATGATGTAATCGTCGGGTGAATGTTCCAGGTATTCGTCGGCCTTCTCCAACGCTTTCAGCAGATTCCCATTTTCCTTGTATGAGTAAATCAGATTCAGGATGTCTACCGGAGCTTTTTTTCCTAAGGAAGCAGCGAATTCAAAAGCATCGATAGATTTTTCTTTCTCTCCGATTTCTTTGTATATTAATCCGATACGACTCCAACTTTCCGCATCCATCGGATTGATTTTAATGATTTGATCGCAGAGTGTCTGTACACTTTCTTTGTCGTTAACGGCTAGGTAGCTTTGCAATTGTATCCACAGCAGATCTTCATTCTCCTCGGGGTTAATCTTCGGAAGGATTTCGTCGATCACATCGATAGCGGCTTCATACAGATCCACATCGTATAACGACTCCGCCATGGCCTGGTAAATGATCGAAAGATCTTCTTTGTTGCCTGCGAATTTCTTTTTGGCTTTCCGGAAACACAAAAAAGCATTTTCCTCCATACCCAGGTGGAGGAGGGCAGATAACTTGTGCCCGTCTACCCACACCAGCTCCAGATGTTTATATTGTTCCGCGATAGACAGCAGATTGTCCCATAGCTCATAGTCGTTGAGTATCTGCATGATATCGTAAATCATGTCCTCATTCTCCGGATGCACCCGGAGTGCATATTCCAGGGCAACTTTTCCTTCGGGGACATTATCTATAGACAAGTAGGTATCTATAATATCACATAGCTCATCAGGGTCGAAATACCCGGGTGATGAGCCTTTCTTCCGTGTTTCGTCCCATTCCAGAAAGCTTTCGGAAAAGGAATCTTCGTTTCCGTCGAGATTATCGTAATTAAAGTCGAACATTTTAAATAGAGGGAATAAAAACCAAGCTTGTTAGTTTTTATCTTTTAGTTTGCTCCAGGTGTCTTTAAGTGATACGGTCCGGTTGAAAATCAGTTTACCGTTTTTGCTGTCCGGATCCACATTGAAGTATCCCAACCGTTGGAACTGGAAACTGTCGTATGCCTGTGCGGTAGATAATTCAGCTTCGATCCTGCAATTGGTCAGAACCTGCAGGGAATCGGGATTGAGTAACTCTTTGAAATCCCGGTCTTTGTCTTCATTGGGATTTTCTACGCTGAACAAACGGTCGTACAACCTAACCTCTGCAGGGATACTGTGAGCGACCGATACCCAGTGCAGGGTACCTTTGACTTTTCGGCTACTGTCGGGCATACCGCTGCGGGTCATCGGATCGTATGTGGCATAAATTTCTTCGATCTCACCTGCTGCATTTTTCTTGCATCCGGTACATTGTACGATGTAAGCATTTTTCAGACGGACTTCCTGTCCGGGAGTCATACGGAAGAATTTTTTAGGGGCTTCTTCCATAAAATCTTCCCGTTCTATGTACAGTTCCCGGCTGAAGGCAATTTCGTGACTACCCATACTTTCATCTTCCGGATTGTTGATGGCTTCCATCATTTCCACCTGTCCTTCCGTGTAGTTGGTGATAACCAGTTTAACCGGATCGAGTACGGCCGATACCCTTTTCGCTTTGGCGTTCAGGTCTTCGCGGATGGAATGTTCCAGTAAAGCCACATCGATAATTCCATCGTATTTGGTATAACCGATTCTTTTGATAAAGTTCCGGATGGATTCAGGCGTATAGCCTCTCCGGCGATATCCGCAGATTGTCGGCATGCGAGGGTCGTCCCAGCCGTTCACCAGCCCTTCTTTCACTAATTGCAGGAGCTTCCTTTTGCTCATAACTGTGTAAGTAAGGCTCAAACGGTTGAATTCATATTGCCGGGGGCGGTAGTCGCCGTCTTCCGGACAAATTGTTTTTAATTCGTCTATAAACCAGTCGTATAGCGGACGGTGTACCACAAATTCCAGGGTACAGATAGAATGTGTAACCCCTTCAAAATAGTCACTTTCTCCATGAGCAAAATCGTACATCGGATAAGCTTTCCAGATAGTCCCTGTCCGGTGGTGCGGATGGTTAATCACCCGGTAGATGATCGGATCCCGGAAATGCATGTTGGATGAAGCCATATCGATCTTAGCTCTCAGAACCATAGTGCCTTCAGCAACTTCCCCGGTATTCATTTTTTTGAATAGTTCCAGGCTTTCCTCTATAGGGCGGTTGCGATACGGACTTTCCGTACCGGCCTGTGTGGGGGTGCCTTTTTGTTTGGCAATATCTTCTGCAGATTGTTCGTCGATATATGCTTTGCCGTTTTTGATCAATGCAATGGCAAAATCCCATAATAGCTGAAAATAATCAGAGGCATAATATTCATTTCCCCAACGGAAACCCAACCATTGGATGTCTTCCTTGATGGAGTCTACATATTCCACATCTTCCTTGCTGGGGTTCGTGTCGTCGAAACGCAGGTTGCAAACACCTCCGTACTGTTGGGCAATGCCGAAATCGATGCAAATCGCCTTGGCATGTCCGATATGCAGGTAACCATTAGGCTCCGGAGGGAACCGTGTTTGTATTTTTCCTCCGTTTTTACCCTCTGCCAGGTCTTTTTCAACAATGGCTTCTATGAAATTAAGAGATTTTTTCTCTTCTTCGGGATGTTGTACCGCTTCTGTCATAAAATCAATAAACTGGTTAGTTTTGAGCCGCAAAGGTACACGATTTAAAAATAGCACACAAGTTTGTTATGCAAAAATAATGCCTTACCTTTGTACTATTCATTGTCAATTCTTTCATTTATGAAACATTTAATAGCCCCATCGTTATTATCCGCCGATTTCCTTCACCTGGAAAGGGATATAGAAATGATCAACAGGAGTGAGGCCGACTGGTTGCACCTGGATGTGATGGACGGTGTTTTTGTTCCTAACATTTCCTTCGGTTTTCCGGTAATTGAAGCCGTAGCTAAAGTTTCTTCCAAACCCCTCGATGTGCATTTAATGATTGTGGAACCGCAAAAATTCGTACAACAGGTAAAAGATGCAGGTGCGTACATGATGAATGTGCATTATGAAGCTTGTACTCATTTACACCGGGTAGTCGGACAGATCAAAGATGCGGGGATGAAGGCAGCAGTCACACTGAACCCTCATACTCCCGTCTGTTTGCTGGAAGATATTCTCTGCGACCTGGATATGGTGCTGCTGATGTCGGTTAATCCTGGTTTCGGAGGACAACGTTTCATAGAACATTCAATACAAAAAGTACAACAACTAAAGTTAATGATCTCCGAAAAACAATCGAATACCCTGATCGAAGTAGACGGAGGCGTTAACCTGGAAACCGGGAAAAAACTACTCAAAGCCGGGGCCGATGCCCTTGTTGCCGGAAACTTTGTTTTCAAATCACCGGACCCCATTCAAACCATACGTGAGCTTAAAGAATTGAGAATTGAAAATTGAGAATTGAAAATTAAAAATACCCCAATAACCAACCAAATTCCTAACTCTTAACTCTTAACTCCAATGAACTCCCCCTTTTTACGTTTCCTAATCCCTCTTGCCGCCGGGATTATTTTCCAATACGGTATAGTTGTAGATTGCCGGATATTTTACGTTGGGCTGATTCTTTCATTAATTGTTTTAGTCCTGTATTTTATACTGAAAGATTCCTATTCGAATCGTTGGATTTTCGCACTGTTTATATGCTTTTTTTGTTTTTCCGGAGGAGGATATCTTGCAGACCGGACTCTACAAAAAACGGTATGGAGTTTGCCTCCGGATGTTTCGATTCTTTATCAGGGCGTGTTGCAGGAATACCCTGTGGAAAAAAAGAAAACGGTTCGATGTAGGGTGAAGTTGTCAGGTGCTTCCGAAAATAATATATTGATCGCGATAGACAAAGAGGTTCTGGTATATCTTCCCAAAGATTCTGCATCAACTGGCTTATTACCCGGAGATCATATCGTGTTCCGTTGCCGGTTTAAGCCTTTGGAACCGGCGTCCGGGAAAGTTTCTTTTGATTATGATTTGTATCTCAAAAAACAGGGTTTTGCCGCAACAGGTTTTGTCGGAAAAGATCAGTGGGAATATAAAACTCATTCTTTCGGGCTGAAATACATGGCTCTTGAATGTCGTACAGCCCTGATCCGGAAGATTAAGGCTTTCGAAATGGATGATCGTCCTTTTGCCTTAGGAGTGGCAATTTTTCTGGGATATACGAATTTGATGGATGTCGACCTGAAAACGAGTTTCTCATCTGCAGGAATTTCACATATTATCGCGGTCAGTGGTCAACATGTCCAGATCATATTCATCATGCTTTGGTTTATTTCCGGTTTTATGGGAAACCGGAAATATTCGAAAATATCCCGGCATATGGTTGTGCTGGCTTGTATATGGATATTTACATATATCACAGGATTGTCTCCTTCGGTGGTCCGTGCAGCTGTTATGCTTACCTTATACGGAGTAGGGGAAATGATCGGTAAAAAATCCCTGAGTTTAAATACGGTTTATGCGGCCGCTGTATTGATGCTGTTGTATAATCCGTTTTGTCTGTTCGATGTGAGTTTTCAGCTGAGTTATGCTGCCGTAATTTCCATTATTGTTGTGTACCCTATGTTCGAACAAATGCATAAAACGAACAATCCGGCCGTGCGTTATGTCTGGGGCCTTTTTTGTGTTTCTGCAGCTGCCCAGTTGGGTACCCTTCCCTTGTGTTTATATTACTTTCACCAGTTTCCGGTTTATTTCTGGTTGGCTAATTTGATAGTGGTGCCTTTGGCCGGGCCTTTGCTTATCGGAATAGTATTTCTACTCGCACTTCAATCAGTCTTTATTCTTCCTTCCTGGTGCTTTCTTCCGGTAGAATATATGTTGAAGCTTGTTATCTGGGTGGCAGATTCTGTCGATCAACTTCCTTTTTCCGTTATAAACGGAATATATCTGGGCGAAATACAGGCTGTTTTACTTTACGGAATACTCTTTTGTACAGTTGCTTTTTTCCGGAACCGTAAAATACGTTATGTTTATCTGTCTCAATTATTTTTATTGTTGTTGCTTATTTAGAAACTGTTTGAAATAGTATCCGGAAATAATTTATAGATATGGCTTGTGAGTTTTAAACAGTTTCTTATTACCTTTGACGTTCACAAATAAAACACGATGATTACAAAGATAATTGCAGAGCACGAAATTCAAAAAGCCAAGAAATACATTGGATATACAGATAAAATCGTTATTGTTACACATGTATCTCCTGATGGGGATGCTATCGGATCTTCTCTCGGATTATACCATTTTTTACTTGAATTAGACAAACAAGTAAATATAATTGTTCCCAACGATTTTCCGGCTTTTCTGAAATGGATGAAAGGCGCCAATGATATCCTGGTTTATGAGGAATTTCCGGAAATTGCCGAAGAAACAATTGCCGGAGCAGAACTGATTTTCTGTCTGGATTTCAACGTGCCCAAGCGGATCGATAAACTGGGACCCTTAGTGCTGGCATCCGGAGCAAAAAAGGTGATGATCGACCATCATCTTGACCCCGGGAATTTTTGTAATGTAACAATGTCTTATCCGCAGATATCTTCTACTTCGGAAATGATTTTCAGATTGATATGCAGGATGGGATATTTTGAGTCGCTGAATAGAGAAGGTGCCGAGGCGATTTATACCGGAATGATGACTGATACCGGTGCCTTTACCTATAATTCCAATAGTCCCGAAATTTATGCCATTATTGGTGAACTATTGCGTAAAGGGATCGATAAGGATGCTATTTACGCCAAAGTATATAATACACAGTCTGTTGAGCGTGTACGTTTAATGGGATATATCTTGTACGAAAAAATGAAGATATTTCCTGAATACCACACGGCTTTGCTGGTACTTAAAAGGGAAGAGGCCAATCATTTCCGGATGAAAAAGGGAGATACGGAAGGACTGGTTAATATTCCCCTGAGTATAGAAAATGTTATTTTTTCTGTTTTTATCCGGGAAGATAACGATATGGTCAAGCTGTCGTTCCGCTCCGCCGGAAATTTTCCGGCCAATAAGTTTGCCGCAGAACATTTTGGCGGTGGAGGCCATTTGAATGCGGCCGGAGGGGAATATTACGGTCCATTGGAAGAGGCTGTCTCTATTTTTGAAGAGGCTTTACCTGCCTATTTTAAATAAAAACCAGCTGAAATTTTCAGCATTATTTTTGAATCTTAAATTTTTTACACATGATGAAAAATATTTTGATCTTTTTGATTGTATGTTCTTGTTGCATCGGATGCAACAAAACAACTTCTGAGCAGATTTGTACTACCTACGAAGAAATGGCAGATCCTGCAACTTTGGATTCAACAGCGTGGAACACCTTAACTCCCAATCTGTATGCTTCCTGGGGAAGCATTGATGTGCGTTATCCCAAATCTGAAATTCCCACGATCTCCGGACAAACTTTATGGCAAGGCATAGCCTGGCGTGGTGAACGGCTGTCTGCCCAGTTGGTTTTATGGTCGGCCGGAAGCGAACAACAGGTGGAGTGCTCGTTTGAAGATTTTATTTCAGGAGATAATAAACTACCGGCTGATATTGCTCAGGCACGTTTTGTGAAATATGTAATGACTGATGTATTCGGGCCTGGTTGTGGATACCGGAAACCGGAAGACTTTCCATCTTCCCTGTCGCCAGATGCATTAGACAATGTGTCTTGTTATAATATTCCTTCCAATACGGTTCGCCCGGTGTGGGTAACAATCGATATTCCTGCAAATGCTCGTCCGGGCATCTATACAAGCCGGATGAAAATTGCTGCTTCGGGAAAAGAAAAATATACTTTTGATATGCAACTGGAAGTACTCGACCGTACCCTTCCTCCACCTTCGGAATGGGCATTTCATCTGGATCTCTGGCAACATCCGGCTGCAGTGGCCCGCTATTATCAGGTTCCTGTGTGGAGTGATGAACATTTTGAATATATGCGACCGTTGATGAAAAAACTGGCTGATACCGGACAAAAGGTGATTACGGCAACGCTCAATAAAGATCCATGGGGACAATGTTATGACAACTATAAGGATATGATCTTGTGGACGAAAAAAGAAGATGGCAGCTGGTCTTACGACTACTCAATTTTTGATCGTTGGATAACTTTCATGATGGAAATGGGAGTTACAAATATGATCAACTGCTATTCCATGGTCCCCTGGAACAATGAATTACATTACAAAAATGAATTGTCCGGGAAAATGGATACTGTTCAGGCTGTACCCGGAACACTTGTATTCAAAGAGATGTGGGAGCCTTTCCTGAAAGATTTTGCTACTCACCTGAAAGAAAAAGGTTGGCTGGAAATTACCAATATGGCAATGGACGAAAGATCTCCGGAAGTTATGAATGCAACTATCGGATTACTGCAACAAACTGCGCCTTCATTAGGTATTTCTATTGCAGATAATCATAAAAGCTATAAAAAGTTTACATTTATCAAAGATCTGTGTATCAGTTTCGGTGCTGTACTGGATCCGGAAGATCTGAAATACAGGAAGGAAAAAGGATTTATAACTACTTATTATGTCTGCTGTTCACATCCTTTCCCGAATATGTTTACATTTTCTTCTCCTGCCGAATCGGTTTATGCTGCCTGGTATGCTTCTGCTGCCGGATTAGACGGTTTCCTGCGCTGGGCATATAATTCCTGGGTGGAAAATCCGTTGACAGATTCCCGTTTCCGTACCTGGCCAGCCGGAGATACTTACCTGATATACCCGGATGCCAGGAGCTCTATCCGGCTCGAACGCATCAGGGAAGGAATTCAGGATGTGGAAAAAATCCGGATATTGAAAGCCGAATGGCAGAAAGAAAATACACCGGAATCTCAGGTAAAATTACAACAACTGGATCAGGAGTTGTCAAAATTCAATATCCCTGCTCAACCGGAACAACCGGCGGCAGATATATTGAATGCGGCTAAGCTGTTGTTGAACGATTTATCTAGATAATAGAGAGGGTGTTTCAAAAGTTGATTTTAGATCACTAAAATTAAATAGAGTAATGAAAGCACTTGTTAAACTGCGCCCCGAAAAAGGCATTTGGATGGAAGATGTTCCGGTTCCGCAAATAGGGGTCAATGATGTATTGATAAAAATAAAGAAAACTGCCATTTGTGGTACGGATTTACATATTTACAAATGGGATGAATGGTCGCAACACACGATTAAAACGCCTATGACCATCGGTCATGAATATGTTGGTGTGGTAGTTGATAAAGGTCAGGGAGTTGAAAATATTAGCATCGGCGACCGGGTTACCGGTGAAGGGCATATCGCCTGCGGACATTGCCGGAATTGCCGCCGCGGAAAATTGCATGTTTGTGAAAATACCACCGGTATAGGTGTAAATCGGGATGGAGCTTTTGCCGAATATCTGTCATTACCCGCCCAAAATGTGGTTCGCCTCGACTCCCGTATATCCGATGATATGGCAGCGATCATGGACCCCTTTGGAAATGCCACTCACACAGCCCTTTCGTTCCCTTTGATCGGGGAAGATGTGTTGATTACGGGAGCCGGATTAATCGG
Organism: Bacteroidales bacterium; assembly: GCA_031553775.1. Lineage (GTDB taxonomy): Bacteria > Bacteroidota > Bacteroidia > Bacteroidales > Azobacteroidaceae > JAISFI01. The sequence goes on along the minus strand of JAVBLA010000023.1, from coordinate 9,935 downwards.
CTCAATGGCAACTGCTATTTGCCGGTTTGCCGGAGCGCGCCACATTGTGGTCAGCGATTTAAGCGACTACCGCCTGGATATTGCGAAACGGATGGGGGCTACCCGGACAGTTAATCCGACTAAAGGAGAAACCGTTGAGCAGGTGATAAAAGATTTGAATATGCATGGATTTGACATCGGACTTGAAATGTCGGGATCTCCGAAGGCATTCGAGGGAATGATTGAAAATATGTATAATGGCTCTAAAATCGCTTTGCTGGGAATCCTTCCTAATACAACCACTGTTCAATGGGATAAAATTATTTTCAAAGCATTGACCCTGAAAGGAATATATGGGCGGGAAATGTGGGAGACCTGGTATCAGATGGAGCAAATGCTGATTACCGGTATCAACTTATCTCCGATTATTACACATCATTTTTCAATTGCTGATTTTCAGAAAGGATTTGATGTGATGGATAGTGGACAATGTGGAAAGGTTATTTTGAATTGGGAGTAAATTATTACAGTTCATAAAACATAATGCAGGTGAAAATATGAAAAAAATGAGACTGATAACAATGCTTATGTTGTTTTGCGCGACAACTTTAAGTACAGTAACTGTATCCGGACAGAAAAAAACTTCCAAAATTGCAAAAACACAAATAATTGCAACGAAAGAACCCGCACGGCCGAGCGGACAAAAGGATGTTCTCCAATTGCGCTGCGACCCGATCCCTAATGTGCGTGTAGCTTTTATCGGACTGGGTATGCGTGGACCGGGAGCGGTTTCTCGTATGGCGCGGATAGATGGTGTTGAAGTGGTGGCCTTGTGCGACATCCGTGAAGACCGGGTGAAAAAAGCCAATGAAACACTTGAAAAATATGGTCGCTCGAAAGCTTTGGAGTTTTTTGGCGATGAAAATATCTGGAAGAAAGTAACCGAATTACCCAATGTTGATTTGGTCTATATTGCTACGGATTGGGAGAATCATGCTAAAATGGGTATAAAAGCCATGAGGGATGGAAAACATGTGGCTATAGAAGTACCTGCAGCATTGACGATGGAAGAAATCTGGGACTTAATCAATACATCCGAACAAACCCGTAAACATTGCATGCAATTGGAGAATTGTGTGTATGACTTCTTTGAACTCACTACCCTGAATATGGTGCAGCAGGGTTTACTGGGTGAGATAATTCATGGTGAAGGTGCTTACATTCATGGATTGCAACCCTATTGGGATGATTACTGGAATGATTGGAGAATGAAATACAATGAAAAACATCGTGGAGATGTGTACCCGACTCATGGGCTCGGCCCTGTGTGTCAGGCGATGAATATCCATCGGGGCGACAGGCTGAAATTCTTGGTGTCTGTAGATACAAAGGCCATTGGAAATCCGGAATATTTAAAGGAAAAGAGAGGACAATCTGTTACTGATTTCAGAAATGGAGATCATACGACAACGCTTATCCGCACAGAAAATGAAAAATCTATTCTTATAGAACATAATGTCACTTCTCCACGCCCCTACAATCGGATGTACCAGTTGACCGGTACCAAAGGGTTTGCCAATAAATACCCTGTTGAAGGTTATGCATTGGAAAAAAATGAACTGGATCCTGAACTAACCAAAAATCATGAAAATCTCAATGCTCACAGATTCGTTCCGAAAGAACTAAAAGAAGAGTTGATGAAAAAATATCAACATCCCATTGTTAATGACGAATTGGTAGAAACTGCCAAAAAAGTAGGAGGACATGGTGGTATGGATTTTATCATGGATTACCGGTTAGTTTATTGCTTACAGAAAGGGTTACCATTGGATATGGACGTTTATGACCTGGCCGAATGGTGCTGTCTGATTCCTTTGACGGAAATTTCATTGGATAACGGCTCTGCCCCTGTTGCAATTCCCGATTTCACAAGAGGCGGCTGGAATAAATTGAATGGTTTGCAATTCGCAAAGTAAGAACATAATTCCAGGTTAAAAAAAGAAGCATCATTTTAATGATGCTTCTTTTTTTAAAGGGTGGATGATGGGATTCGAACCCACGACCAACGGAACCACAATCCGCTACTCTAACCAACTGAGCTACACCCACCATTTTGGTTTTGCGGTTGCAAAGGTAAATTAATTTCTCCGATTCTCCAAAATTTTTCTTTTAATTTTTTTGACACATTGTCCTCTCAGGAAAATCCCTTAACTTTGTTCTCTTGTTTTCATTTATAAATATTTGACCAGGTGATTGACCAATCCATTCTTGTTATCTATCAACATCGTCAGTTGGGCTGGAGGTTCAATCTCTATCTGGCGGATTTGTTGCCTGATGGAACGATTAGGATTTCCGGTTCTCCGGATCCTGCTTTCCTGAACCGGAAAGATTTTACAACTGCAGAAAAACAACTCTTGCAAACACTGAAAGATACTTCGGATAAATCTTTGATGCTTAAGTACTCTAAAGATAAAACCGTGGTTGATTTTTTCAAAAATCTTACAGCTGAGAAAATTAATAATTATATTCGTCCTGCAATTGAAATTTATGCAGCTCAGATAGTCGAGCTTGCGAAGAAAACAGGTATCTCCGTTTATTTAAGGGAGGAAATGAAACGCACGGTATTGTATCCGGAGCAAAAAATCGATATTTTGTCGGAAAAACCCCAATGCATATTCAATTTTGAAAAAAATGATTCAGGTTTACGCTATTTTATCACCTTGCTGAATGAAAATTCGGAAATCTCACTGAAAGATAAACCGGATATTGTAATAGCTAATAAACCGGCTATGATCATTTCCGATAACCACCTGTTGGTGGTGGAAGATATAGAGGCCAAACGGCTGACTCCTTTCTTTACCAAAGATTTCATATCGGTACCACCTTCCATGGTACAAAAATATATGCAGGATTTCGTACTTAAAACATTCCTGCAATATCAAACGAAAATGAAAGGGATAGAGACTGTGAAAATTCGTCTTGAAAAAAAAGCGGTATTATCGCTGGAGGAAGATTTTAACCGGCGGTTGAATCTGCTACTTACGTTTTTCTATGGAGAAAGGTCGTTCAGCCCTTCTTCACAAAGAAATACAGTAGCTTGGCTGGATGAGAAGGATATTTCCCGGATCAATTGGTACGACCGCGATCCGGAATGGGAAAACGAATTTGCCGGTCGCCTGAAATCGTCCGGTTTACGTTTGGAAGGAGAAAACCGTTGGTATGAACCCCTACAACCATCAAATTCTCCCCTGGGATTGATCGAATGGATTAATTCGCATCAGGATATATTGGACAGATTCGAGTTCCGGCAGCAAACAGACACCATATATTATACGAAAGATATCAGCCTGCGTTCATGTGTTTCGGATAAAATCGACTGGTTTGAAATCGAAATGGAAGTCGTTGCGGGCGATTATATCATTCCTTTTACCCGCTTCAGGAAACATATACTTACAGGTTCCCGGGAGTATGTTCTTCCGGATGGATCAGTATTGGTTCTTCCGGAAGAATGGTTTCAAAAATATCTCGATATTTTCCTTTACGGAGAAAAAGAAGGGAAAATAATCAGGCTGAAAAAAATCCATTTCAGCCTGATGGAAAGTCTGTCGGAAGATAAAACTGATAAAAAAAAGAAAGAAGAACTGTTGCCGGAATGGAAAAGGAAACCATCTTCAAATTTGCTTCCCAATGCTCTGAATAAGATATTAAGACCTTATCAGAAAGAAGGCTTCAGCTGGCTCTTGTATTTATACAGGAACAATTTCGGAGGTTGCCTGGCCGATGATATGGGGCTGGGTAAAACCTTGCAAACCATTGCTTTATTGCAGTATATTTATGCCGGTTCAGGAGAAAAAAAAACAGATCGGACACCTCATGGACAATTGTCCCTTTTTGAAGAAACGGAACAAAAAATCCCTGCTACACTGATCGTTGTACCTACTTCTTTACTGCACAATTGGAAAAATGAACTGAAGCGGTTTGCTCCTGGTTTGAAAACTTATCTGCATGCGGGATACGGCCGGTTAAAGACAAATGACATAGGAAAGATCTTCCGCCACTATCATATTGTGATCACATCTTACGGAACGCTCAGGAACGATATCGATTATCTGTCTTTGTACTGTTTTCACTATCTGATCCTGGACGAAAGTCAGTACATCAAAAATGCCGACTCTCAGATTTACAAAGCCGTTAAAGAGGTACATGCCCTTCACCATCTGGTGCTGACAGGTACGCCGGTAGAAAACTCCTTGTCCGATTTATGGGCGCAATTCAATTTTATCAACGAAGGACTTCTCGGAAATTATTCCTCCTTCCGGAAGATATATATTCAGCCAATACTAAAAAATGATAACAAAAAGGCAGAAGTCGCCTTACAACGTCTGATCCGGCCTTTCCTGTTGCGAAGGACCAAAGAAGAGGTGACACCCGAGTTGCCCCCGTTGATGCAGGAAATTGTGTATTGTGATATGACTGACGATCAGCAGTCTGTATATACCAAAGAGAAAAATTTCCTGAGAAACAGCTTCTTTGAATCATCCGAATCGATAGAAAAAAATAAGTTTATCGCTTTACAGGGCTTGATGCGCCTGCGGTTGTTGGCCAATCATCCTTTACTGGGATACCCGGAATATCCGGGAGATTCCGGGAAATTCGAGCAAATATTGCTTTCTTTCGAATCTCTGAAATCCTCAGGACATAAAGTGCTGATATTTTCTTCTTTTGTAAAACACCTGAAATTGTTGGCCAAGGCATTCGACAAACAGGAGTGGAAATATGCAATGTTAACCGGACAGACTACCAACCGGGAGCAGGAAATCCGGAAGTTTACCGGAAATGATGAAGTAAATTGCTTCTTTATCTCGCTGAAAGCTGGAGGAACCGGTTTGAATCTTACAGCCGCCGACTATGTTTTTATTATCGATCCCTGGTGGAATCCTGCTGCCGAAATGCAGGCTCTGAGCCGGGCCCACCGCATCGGACAAGATAAAAACGTAATGGTCTACCGCTTTATTTCCTCCGAAACCATCGAGGAAAAAATCCTTCGCTTACAAGAAAAAAAATCAGAACTATCATCTACATTCATCACTTCCGGAAACATCCTGGACCATCTTACGGAGGAAGAGATTCATAATTTGATGTCGTAAGGAATTAAGAATTAAGAATTGGGGCCTCTCCACACAATCCTTACCCCTCCTAAAGCCCAAAATCCTGGCTGCGGAACATTTCCCAAATCGTGATATGCTACATCGAACAGATTACTTGCACTCACATAGATGGAAATAAAATCTTTCAATTGCCAGTCGATTTTTAAATCCAGAATTGAATAAGGCAGATAAGCTACCTCCGATTCTTTTTGCAGATTAACATATCTCGTGTACTTTCCCATTCTGTCTTGCCAGCGAAATTGCCAGTCAACAGTTACATTTTTAAATAGGGGATGAGTGAGTTGTGCGGTAAATTTGTGTTTCAGATAGTCCAATGCATAATTGGATTCAAGATTTTTTACATCCTGCGATTGATTTATATAAGTGTAACTGAAATTCAGTCTGGTCTTATGCATAACAGGAAGAACTGCTCCCCAATCCATTGTAATCTGGCTTTCTATCCCTTTTTTATCCAATTTTGATAGGTTCTGGGCTTGGTATAAAGGATCTTCCGGCTTTTTAACCCAATCGATCACATCCCTTCCCTGTAGGTAAAAACCGGCCAGGCTGATCCGTAAAAACCGGTTCCGGTAGTTGGCTCCGATTTCGTATGCAGACGATTTTTCCGGTAAAAGAGCAGGATTTCCTATCTGTGCTTTATCTTTATAATATAAGTCGGTAAACGTGGGCATACGCATCGCAGTGTTCCAGGAAGCGTGGAATTTCAGGGAACCCGATGCCTGATAAGCAATATTAAAGTTCGGAAAGAAATTAAAATTTTCCCTTACGGATGTCTGGTAATAAGCCAATACACCCAAACCTGCTGTGATTTTTTTCCAAAGAAAAGAATGATCCAGAAAATAACTGATATTGCTGCGGTTATCCGAATGGGTATATTCTCCATAGGGTTTCTCCATGGGTTTTCCTAATACATTGCTGAATATTCCTTCGTTCCGGAATTCTCCTCCGAGATTGCTGATGCCTCCTTTCCATGTGTACTGAGCATTCAGGTTAAAGCCGAATACATCGCTCCGGTGGTTATTGGCTCCGGTGTACCAGGAAGGAATGTCAGGTGTGCCGTCACGAAACAATTTGAAGCAGTCCCAGTGCCGGTTCCAGTATAATTGGGGAATAAATTTTATTTTTCCATTGGTTTTGCCTTTTATGGCAGCAAAGAGAGATTGTGTGTTATCGTACTGGTCCGGATAAGCACCTGAATAAAAAGTAGTTGCCCCGTATTTTTTGTCATTAAACCCAACCTGGAAGTCTATGGCCGATTCTTCTGTCAGAAACCGGCTCTGCCAGAGGGAACTGAAGATTTTAGAGTCACTATTCTCCATATATCCTCCGGAAGAATGATATCCTGCCGATAATTGATGCGTTGAAGATTGAAAAAGCAAGGCACCTCCGGCTTCTGCTCCTCCAAGTTGATGCATACCACCCTGTATGTCGGCATGAATTATTTCATCCGGATGTTTTCTGGTAATAATATTGATTCCACCGGAAAAAGCACTGGCTCCATAAACCAGGGAAGCAGGTCCCTGAATGATTTCAATGCGTTCTATGTCGGAAAGATTGATGGGAATGTCGAAGCTGTAGTGTCCTGTTTGTGGGTTAGTGAGATTAATCCCGTTGAGAAGTATGGCGGTTTGGTCTGATGTGCCACCCCGGAGGGAAATGTCGGATTGAACTCCGTTGGGGCCTCTTTGACGGACGTCGATGCCGGAAATGTGCTTTAAAAGATCCTGGACGCTTTGTGCCGGCGCCTGTGCAATTTCACTTCGGGTGATTACCGTAACGGTTCTGGCAACCAGTTCGATAGGCATTTCCGTCCGGGAAGCCGTTACGACCACCTCCTCCAATTCTTTTTCTTCCGTCAGAGGATGGTGTGCATCTACAGAAGTTTGTGCGATTACATCGTTTGCATGTGCGAATGTAAGAATACATCCGGTAACAACTCCGATACTGACTACCTTGTGCATGCTATTGAATGCACTGTACGACTTTCTGGCAAACCGTTTGAAACGGAATGCCCTTTGCTCATTCTGAATTTTCTGTTTCATTAATAAAATGTTTTAAGAATTAAACCTTGCAAAGGTAATGCGTGAGAGTGAATTTTCCAGATGATTTTCCTTCTGTTTTTTGTGGCGTAAATACAGGGGGAAGATAATATTCTGGCTTTTGCGACGATAGATAGATAATATTTTATGTCGGTGGAAATAAATATGCAGATTGTTAAAACAATTGCATCCGAATATTTGTTATCCTTCTTTATATGTTAAATTTATTAATCTGAAAAATCTATGAAACATCCCTCCGACAAACAAATGACAACCAATCAGGGAGCGCCTGTATACAATGATCAGGCATCTATTACCACAGGGAATCCCGCATTTACTCTCCTCCAGGATACGCATCTGGTTGAAAAACTAGCACATTTCGACCGGGAAAGAAGTCCGGAACGGGTAGTACATGCCAAAGGTGCCGGAGCTCATGGCTATTTTGAAGTAACACACGATGTAACAAAGTATACTTGTGCGGATTTTCTCTCGGAAATAGGTAAAAAAACCGATCTTTTTGTTCGTTTCTCAACGGTAGGAGGGGAACGCGGATCGGCTGATTCTGCCAGAGATCCCCGTGGCTTCGCTGTGAAATTTTATACGGATGAAGGTAATTATGATATGGTAGGTAACAATACGCCTGTGTTTTTTATCCGCGATGCCATTAAGTTTCCCGATTTTATCCATACACAAAAAAGGCATCCGGCTACCAACCTGAAAGATCCGGATATGTTTTGGGATTTTTTATCGCTTACTCCGGAAAGTATTCATCAGGTTACGATTTTATTTTCCGACCGGGGAACTCCGGCTTCTTATCGTCATATGCACGGATTTACCAGCCATACTTTCATGTGGTATAATAAAGAAGGGCAATATTATTGGGTTAAACTACACTTTAAAACGGATCAGGGTTCCAGGAATCTGACTTTGGAAGAAGCAGCATCTATGGAAAGTATGGATCCTGACCATGCTACCAGGGATTTGTCTAATCATATCAAAGATGGTGAATTCCCTTCCTGGACTGTATATGCTCAAATAATGCCTCCCGAAGAGGCCAAACATTATAAATTCGATCCGTTTGATGTTACAAAAGTATGGTATCAGTCGGATTATCCCTTGGTTCCTTTCGGCAAAATGGTTTTGAACCGGAATCCGGAAAATTATTTTGCAGAAGTGGAACAGGCTGCTTTTTCACCCAGTAACCTGGTGCCGGGAATAGCTCCTTCTCCTGATAAAATGTTGCAGGGAAGATTGTTTAGTTATCCGGATACCCATCGTCATCGACTGGGTTCCAATTTTCATATGATACCGGTTAATGCGCCCAAACATCCGGCACATACATACCAGAGAGACGGTGTGATGAATATGTATCGGGAAGGTGCTCCGAATTATTATCCGAATACATTCGATGGGCCCGCTCCCAATTCGTCCTATACTCCTCCTCCGGTGGATGTAAGTGGTATGATTGACCGGCACGAATATAAACTGACGGATGTGGATTTTATCCAGGCCGGTGAATTATATGGGCGGGTGATGACTGACAACGACCGGGCAAATCTCATCAAAAATATTGCATCGCATTTGAAGAATGCTCAAAAACGACTTCAGTTGAGACAAACGGCGCTGTTCTATAAAGCTCATCCGGATTATGGAACTAAACTAGCTTCTGCATTGGAACTGGAGCTAAACAAAGTGATCGCTTTGGCAGGAATGACACAGGAAGACCGGGTAAATGCAACACGCTGAATACGTAAAGAGATTATATAAACATAATTGCTAAATGATGTTTTGCGTCTGCTATATGTATTATTATCGTGTATAATAGAAACTGTGGAAGAATTATTCATTTGGAATGTAAAATATAAAGGGGCTATCCGATTTTATGGACAGCCTCTTTATTTATTGCCTGTATCAATGAATCTCCCAATGTCTTCTGCCTTTTCTCCTAATCTCTCAATATTTTCCGTATTTTCTTCTATTGAAAAACAATAAAGTATTCTGATCAGTGCAGAAGCTATCCGTGAATATAAACCCGGTTTATTACTTACGTTTCAGCAAATCCCGGATCTCAGTCAGTAAAACTTCTTCTTTGGTCGGAGCCGGAGGAGCCGGAGTTTCCGGAATAGGTTCGTTTTTCTTGTGTAGACTATTTACTGCTTTGATCAATAAAAATATGGAAAATGCAACTATCAAAAAATCAAAAACAGTTTGAAAAAAACTTCCGTAATTAAGTGTTACGGCTGGAATTGCATTTCCTGCAGCATCAATAACTGCATCCTTCAGTGTTAATTTTAATTCTGTAAAGTTTACTCCTCCTACCAATAATCCGATGGGAGGCATTACAATATCAGAAACCACCGAACTTACTATTTTGCCAAAAGCTCCACCAATGATAACCCCAACTGCCATGTCCAACACATTTCCGCGCATGGCGAAATCTTTGAATTCTTTGATCATTCCCATAATGAATATGAATTAATTTAAATGATTTGTTTGAAAATAGATTTGTTTATACGCCTCAAAATATGGTACAAAGATAACGTTTTAATGGAATATTTGTTTATGATCTTACTTGTGGCGGTTTTGTTCTTCCTCTACCCGGATACTGTTTCAAAATATTTCCCACTGCATTTCACTGATACAAAGAGTTTTGATTTTTCGGGATAAAATATCTAGAAAATAAATTACAAAAAGATTTGGAGTGTAAATAAAAAAGTTCTACTTTTGCACTCGCTTTTCGCCCCGGCAG
>JAVBLA010000022.1:0-66389 GCA_031553775.1 Bacteroidales bacterium | reverse complement strand
GTTGTTTGTTCAGACTGTTTTTGGACAACAAGGCGAATCTTCTATTTCCGGGATCGTATTGGATGAGGAAGGCGAAGCTATGACAGGAGTTACTGTAGTTGTGAAAGGCACTGCATTGGGAACAACCACAGATGTCAACGGTAATTTTAAAATAACGGCAAATAGTAAAAAACCGGTTTTGGTATTCTCCTACTTGGGCTATATACCGGTAGAACAGACTATATCGCCAGGAGTTCCTGTAAAAGTGATACTTAAAGAAGACAGTCAGATACTTTCGGAAGTCGTTGTGGTTGGATATGGCACACAAAATAAGGCCACATTGACCGGTTCGATCAGTACGATCAGCAACAAGGAAATTGTGAGCGTACCTACGTCTAATTTAAGTACGGCTATTACAGGTAAGTTGCCGGGGGTGGTATCTATTCAGGAATCAGGGCGTCCGGGTGAAGATGCGGCTTCTATTTTTATTCGTGGACAATCGACCTGGGTAAATGCAAATCCTCTGATTATAGTAGACGGTGTTGAACGGGAGAGCTTCTCTCAGATAGACCCGTATGAAGTGGAGACAATTTCCGTATTGAAAGATGCATCTTCTACTGCAGTATATGGAGTAAGGGGAGCTAATGGAGTGATCCTTATTACAACTAAAAGAGGAGTAGACGGTAAGCCTGTAATAAATTTGTCGGCTAATTTCGGACTGCAACAACCGGTGAATATCCCAAAATTTTTAGATTCGTACGATCATTTGGTATTACGTAAAATTGCTACTATCAACGACGGGAAAGACCCGGTCAACGATCCTCTACTCTCCGATGTCTCTTTAGAGGGGTTCCGTTTAGGGGAAAATCCATATCTCTATCCGGATGTTAATTGGTATGATGAAGTTGTTAAACCCTACTCGATGCAACAAAAGTATAACCTGAATATTTCCGGAGGGACAAAGAATGTCCGTTATTTCATTTCATTAGGCTATTTATATCAGGGAGGAATGTTTGAATATACTGATGTACATGATCGCTACAATCCCGACACCGACTATAAGCAAATCAATTTCCGGTCGAACTTAGATATAAATATCAATAAATTTCAGACCCTGAGTGCTAATATCAGTGGATTTACGGCAGAAAAAAACGGTTTTCCGAATGTAGAAAACCTAATACAGACGGTTATTGCAAAAGTACCTTATGTCTATCCGGTGTACAACCCGGATGGTTCTTACGCGGAGATACAAGGACAAGGTAATCCGGTTGTGAAAATAGCAGAGAGTGGGTATGACAATACGAGGACAAACAACTATGATATTGTCGGTGTGCTGAAAAACGATCTCTCCTTCATTACCAGGAACCTGACGTTCGATATCAATGTCTCATTCAACAGCGCCATCGGTTCTACAAAAAGTTACCGGGAACAACCGAATACTTTTTATTATAATCCGGTAAGAGACAGTTATGATCAGGTGATAGAAGCTTCCCCCTTCAGGTATTTACAGAGCGATACAAAAGTTGCTGCAAAGAGGGTCGGAGTACAATTAAATTTGCATCATGAAGCGACATTCGGAAAATCGTCCCTTAAAACAACACTTGTCTACAATCAGCAAAATGATCAGTATAAGGCGGAAAAACCTTATGTTCTGAAAGGATATGCCGGTCGGGTCGAATACGATTTTGACCGCAAGTATCTGGCGGAAGTAAACTTAGGCTACAATGGGTCTGAAAATTTTGCTCCGGGGCATCAATATGGATTTTTCCCGGCCTTCTCTGCAGGTTATGTTATTTCGCAGGAATCTTATATGGAAAAATATTCCAATGTGGTTAATTTCCTAAAGATCAGGGGATCTGCCGGACTGGTGGGAAACGATAAGATCGGAGGTAGCCGTTTTCTGTGGCAGGGTTTATATAACCAGGTAAGTGGAACGAACCCGTATTTGCAATTTTTCGGATTTGGAACCACCAATCCCTCAAGTCTTGGTGGTATTTATGAAGCCCGTAGTGAAAACCGCTTGTTAACCTGGGAAACCGCATTAAAAAGTAATGTGGGGTTTGATCTATATCTTTTCAGGAATAACCTGCTGAGTATAAGTGTCGATCTGTTTAATGAAGACAGGAAAGATATTTTAATGCCGGCTCGTTCTTTATTGAATACTACCGGTATCCCTTCTCCCCAATACAATATCGGAGCTGTCAATAATAGAGGATATGAAATAGAAGCTATTCTCCGGAAGAAGATTAATCAGGTAGAATGCGCTTTGAAAGCAAATTACAGTTTTGCCCGGAATAAAATTAAAGATTATGATGATCCTCCCGGTACTCCGGCATACCAAAAATATGAAGGTTATCGTATTGGACAATTCAGGGGGTACGAGGTGTCGGGCTTCTTTCAGAACCAGGAGGAAATCGACAGTGCTCCTTCTCAGTTGACCTTAGGAGGACCTATTATTCCTGGCGATCTCAGATATTCGGATGTAAATAATGATAACCAGGTTGATGCCCGTGATGCTATTCCAATTGGCTATTCCACTGTTCCGGAAATCTTTTACTCTCTTTCCCCTGAAATCAAGTGGAAAGGATTTACATTAAGTTTTATGCTGCAGGGAGCGGCAAATTCATCCGTATTCTTTACGTCCAATGCCGGGTTTGAATTCGGAGGCGCGGCCGGAGGAGGCCAGGTAACAGCGATTCACCAACAATATTGGACACCAGACAATCCGGATGCCGCTTATCCGTCATTGCATCTTAATTCGCAGCACAGCAATAAGAATCTGAATAGTTTTCACCTTAAATCGGGTGATTACCTGAGACTGCGTAATGTTCAGTTGAGTTATGCGTTATCAAAATCATTTTGTCAGAGGATAAGTCTGTCAAATGTAACCATATCATTGAGTGGAAACAATATCAAGACCTGGTCGCATATTGACGATTTTGATCCGGAAACAATAAAACAAAATGGAGAGGTTTATCCTCAACAGAGAGTATTCAACCTGGGCATCAACATTACTTTATAAAGACATGAAAGAGTTGAAAAAAATTATACAAATATGGGTATTTATTCCTATATTCTTATGGATGGGATGCGCTGAAATTTTTGACGAGTCCGATTTAAATCAGGCTCCCGCACAAGAACTTGACTTTGAAAAGGTGTTCTCCGATTACCAGCAATACCGTCAGTTTCTTGATTACGGATATAAATACATGCCGGGACATCTCGGTCGCCTCTGGAACGCTATGGTGTGTGAATTATCGGATGAAGCGGAAGGCCTTGGAGTAAATACATGTTCACCGGTCTTTAATAACGGCGCCTGGTCAGGAGCTTTCTCGGCAACAGGTCCTCAGGGAAATGCAATAAGCGAATTGGAATCATTATGGATAGATTTATTTAAAGGCATTCGTCATATTAACCTGGCAATTACTAATATTGATAAAGTCCGGAACTTCCCTTCTCCGGAAATTTATGACCGGTCGTTAGGCGAAGCTTATTTTGTCCGGGCATTTCTATACTTTGAGCTGGCTAAAAGATGGGGAGGAGTTCCTTTGTTCGACCATCCTTTGGAACTGGGTGTGGATAATCTCGATGTTCCCCGCAATACTTATGAAGAAACAATCGAATTTATTGTCGCCGATTGCAACAGGGCTGCTCAATTGTTAGGCACCACATATTCGGAAAGCGAAACCGGGCGGGCAACCGAGGGCGCTGCACGTGCTTTGAAATCAAGAACCTTATTATATGCCGCCCGCCAATTTAATAATCCGAACAATGATTTGACAAAATGGAGTTCTGCAGCTAAAGCAGCCTGGGATGTTATCAACATGGGAATGTACTCTTTAGATCCCGATTACGTAAATATGTTCTTCCGTTCTTCATTAGGCCCGGAAATCATTATGAACAGACCCCGGCCCAAAATTAATTTCGAACAGGGACATACGGATAATTCTAATTTCCTGGTCCGTTTCATCGTTCCGGAAGGATATTTAGGATGGATGGGGGTAGCAGTGACACATAGTTTTGTCAACTTGTACGAATCGGCCAACGGATATCCGATTGATCATGCATCGGCCAATTATCTTCCAAATGATCCTTACTCTAACCGGGACCCTCGTTTGGCGATGACAGTATTGTATAATGACAGATTCTGGTATGATCGCAAAACTGAATTTTATGTAGGAGGAAGAGAATATGGTTCTTCTGCAATAAACCCGCTTGGATACACTATTGCAAAATTCTGGCCGGAGGCACACCAACGATACAAGGGTACGACAACCTACCTCAATTATATATTCTTCAGATATGCCGAAATACTCTTGAATTACGCAGAAGCCACCAATGAAGTTTATGGACCGGATGGTACGTATCCCGGAGCTAATCTTACGGCAAGACAAGCGGTCAATATGGTCAGGCAAAGAGTAAATCATGTAGATATTCCTCTCAGTATCTCCGGCAATAAAGAAGATATGTGTGAACGGATACGGAATGAAAGGGCTGTAGAGTTGTCTTTCGAAGAACAACGCTGGTATGATGTAATCAGTTGGGGTAAAGGAGTCGAGTTATTCGGAAATAATATTTTAGGAATGCGAATTACAAAGGAAACTAACGGCTCATTTAAATATGTACCTTTTGTTTACGAAAAGCGAATATTTCTGAAACACATGCATCGTTATCCTATTCCTAACAGCGAGATCTATAAAAGTAATGTCCTCGAACAAAATCCCGGTTGGGAATAATAGGTTGATGAATCTAAAAACTGTATCACAAGCATGAAATACATGAACAACAATAGAATAAGACAGATTATTTTAGTCTGCGTATCTTGCCTTTTTACGCTTCAGGCAAAGGCAGAAGAAGAACTAAAAACCAGGGATGATTATGTCACATCGGCCATATCGTCTATTGATGCGGTAACTATAGAGAAGAATGCGGTAAGCCAGGTTGAAGAAGCTCTTAATGGGACCATTCCCGGGCTTTACTCTATCAGCAACGGGGGACAAAAATTCAGCACCGCCAATTACCTCTTTTATTTAAGGGGAAAAGCTACAACTGCAGATAACAGCCCCCTGGTATTGGTTGATGGAATCGATTCGGATATCTATTTATTGGATCCTCAGGAAATAGAAAGTATTACGGTATTGAAAGATGCCGCAGAGCTTTCCCTCTATGGCTTAAGGGGGGCAAATGGAGTTGTCCTGATTAAAACGAAGCAAGGAAGCGCTTCCCGTAACTTCATGAGAGTGGATTTGCGCATGGGAGAACAGCGGCCTGCTGTATTGGCAGATAAACTCAATGCCTATCAATATACTACTTTGTATAACGAAGGTAATCGGAACGATGGAATTCCTCCTATCTATAATCCGGATAATTACTTAAATCCTACTGATATTTACCGTTATCCGGATACCCATTTGAAAGATGATTTTCTACGCGAGAGAACCATGTACAATTATTATAATTTTACGGCAGGAGGAGGAAATGAAATTGCTCAATATTTTGCATTGTTGAGCTATTCCCGGCAAGACGGTTTATTTGCTTTACCTGATGACCTGACAGGCTTAAACCAAACCCATGATGAACGATATAATTTCAGGACAAATGTTCAGATTGATCTGGGTAAAGGATTTCATTTACAAACAAATATCAGTGCTATTTATGACGATCGCCGTTCTCCGTGGAGAAATACAAGTACAGATGTAAACACTACCCGGAATTATATTTTTCAGTCATTGATGACAACTCCGGCCAATGCCTATCCATTAAATAATCCTGACGGTTCGCTGGGAGGAACTTCTGAATACCGGGACAATCCGATAGGTATGCTACAGGCAGGGGAACGGGCCGAAAATACACGTAAATTGACAGCGAATGTATTACTGAAGAAAAATCTGGATGAATGGATCAAAGGCTTAAGTATTTTTGCCCAATACGGATTCGAAAATTATAATGCTTACTATAAAGGAAGTTATACTTCGTTTGCTGTGTATCAATTGAAAGATGACGGCACATATGAACAATATGGAGCGAACGACACTAAAGTGAGTTATAGCGGAGATCAAATGCCTGGTTACTATAGTGATATGACATTTAATATAGGAACCGACCTGAACAGGACTTTCGGGAAGCATCTGTTAAAAGCCTCTGCATGGTATAATCAATACTCTTCGTCTGTAGGTGGAGATGTGCCTTCATACAAATGGATGGGCGCTTCAGCTCAGGTATTATACGGATTTGACAAACGTTATTTTGCACAATTGAGTGCCTCATACCAGGGATCTAACAATTATCTGAGAGGAGAACGTTATGGTTTTTTTCCTTCTTTTTCCTTGGGATGGCAGATAAGTGAAGAAAAAATCCTGAAAGAAAACCAGGCAATTGATTTTCTGAAATTAAGAGCTTCTCTCGGTTTGGCCGGGAATGACAGGACAGGAGGCGGACGCTTCATGTACCGGCAGGCTTACTATAATGGTAACGGATATGGATTTGGGAATCCCAATGGAACTTCCCAGGGTTCGTATGAGGGAACTTTAGGCAATCCGGATGCAACATGGGAAAAAGCAATGTTGACAAACATAGGTATTGATTTCCGTACATTAAAAAACAGCCTGAGTATCAGTGCAAATTATTTTTATGAGAAACGGAAAGATATTCTGGTTAATCAGTCCAACGTCGTTTCTTCTATTGTAGGAATTCAATTGCCCCAATTCAATGGAGGGATTATTCGTAACCAAGGAGTGGAAGGAGATGTAAACTATTCTAAGGTTTTGGGAAATATATCATTTTATTCAGGAGTAAATGTCCTATATGCCCAAAATAAAGTAATTGACCTGAAAGAAGTAAACTATCCGGAAAATGAAAATTACAGGTATAGAAAAGGGCATCCGGTAGATGTTATCTTCGGATTTGTCGCCGATGGAGTTTATAATTCCCAGGAAGAAATCCGGGAACACGGAGTAGTCTCTTCTTTCGGACAATTATCTCCGGGAGATATTAAGTATATAGATCTGAACGGAGACGGCATTATCAATAGCGCAGATCAAAAACCTATCGGAAATGCCTTGCCCGAATTGATTTATGGAATATATGCCGGTCTAGAGGTAAAAGGTTTTGATTTATACGTCCATGCAGAAGGCTCTGAAAATTTCAAATTGAATGTTCGTCCGGAGCAATTTTCTACGTATGCTTACAATAATAGATGGACGGATGCTTCGAGTGGGAATTCTGCTTTATATCCCCGCCTGAGTTTTGCCAGTGAACATAACCTGCAGTCATCCAGCTTCTGGCTGACTAAAGGACATTTGGTTCGTCTGTCTACCATTGAGTTAGGATATACTCTGCCTTCATTGTGGACACAAAAAATATCTTTGTCCAAAATAAGGTTATACATGCGCTTACACAATTTCTTCTCCACTACAGAAGGACGCGAAGGTCGTGATTTTGAAGCTGTGTATGCCGGATTTACTCAATATCCTGCGATGAAGACTGCTCTGGTCGGCATATCAATTAATTTATAAACTAAAAGGAGGAAATATTATGAGAATAGCTCATGCCATACTGTTTTTGGGGATTACACTTTCTTTTCTTTCTTGCGAAGACATGTTAGATCCGCAACGGGACGGAACATTGACAGACGAAGGTATCTGGCAGAGTAGTACCAGAGCATTTGGATTCCTGAACAATGCTTATCTAAATCTACCTAACGGCTACAACCGGATATCGGATTGCATGTTTGATGCTGCTACGGATGATGCCGTATGTCCCGATCCTGTCAACCCTATACATGGATTTTATAACGGGAGTTGGGGGCCTTTCAATATAATCGATAATGTATGGAGTAAAAATTATGAAGGGATACGAAAAGTCAATACTTTTTTGGCTAAAATAGATGGCGTTCCTCTGCCAAAAGCGTCCAACGCACTGGGATCGGAAGAAAGTATTATAAGAACACGGGAACGAATGAAAGGAGAAGCCTTTTTCCTCAGGGCTTATTTTTATCTTGAATTGGTGAAACGATATGGAGGTGTACCGCTTACCGATAAAGTGCTGACCATTGATGAAGCCACCGTTTTATCAAGATCGTCGGCAGATGCCTGCTTTGAATTCATTTTAGCAGATTGCGATTCCGCCGAAGCGAGGTTACCCCGAAAATACGGGGCTTCTCCTGTCGTTGTCGGATTCAATGAAGCTAAAGACCTGGGACGTTGTACTTCGGGAGCAGCCGTTGCACTCAAATCAAGGGCATTGCTCTATTGGGCCAGCCCCCTGTTTAACCCGGCAGGTGATAAAGCGAGATGGGAAAAAGCTGCATTGGAAGCAAAAGAAGTCTTGGACTATACAGAAAATGAAGATGGAAGCGGTGCTAAAATTTACGGATTGAACCGATTTACGTCCACCACAAATATGACAGACTTGTTTACTACCAATACGCTTTTGTCTCAATATCATCAAGAGATTGTTTTTTCCACACAATATCTCAATAATACTACATTAGAGAGATTGAATGCGCCTATTTCCTTCGGAGCAAAGGGTATGACCAACCCAACTCAGAATTTAGTAGATGCCTTTCCTATGAGTAATGGCAAACCGATTACAGACAATTCATCGGGTTATGATCCCAACGATCCATTTAAAAACAGGGATCCCCGCCTGGCAATGACTGTTCTGTACAATGGAAGTAATTTCACTGTAAATGATAAAACAGCCCTGCTGGAGTCATTTGTGGGAGGAAGTGATGGAGAAGGATCATATCCTAATGCAACACAAACCGGTTATTATCTGAAAAAATACCTGTTGTCTCATGCTGTTTGGGATGGACGTACAGTTAATATTACCCGTACCTGGATCTTAATCCGATTTGCCGAAATCTACCTGAATTATGCAGAAGCACGCAATGAAGCTTTTGGCCCTGATGCCGAAGTATATGCTACATTAAGGGCTTTACGCACAAGGGCTGGTGTCAGACCCGCTGATATACAAGCCGGTTTAGACCAGGATGAAATGCGAAAGCTGATCCAAAATGAAAGAAGAATAGAAATGGCATTTGAAGAACATCGCTTTTTCGATATACGGCGTTGGAGGTTATTTGATGATCCTGAACAACTGGATGAACTGTTGACAATACGCGGCATACGCATTGTAAAGCAAGAAGACGGATCTTTTTCTATGGATCCTCATCATTTGGTACAGAAAAGACTGTTTTCCGATAAGATGTATCTGTATCCTATTTCGGAAGATGAACTACTTAAAAACAAACATTTGGAACAGAATCCCAATTGGTAAATTCTGTTTAGTCAATTAATTATTAAAAACAAAATGAGTTATGAAAAAAAATTGTTTACTATTGGGTATTTTGGTTTTGTTTGCTACTATGGCAAATGCGACGGTTCATTATGTGAGTCCTTTGGGAAATAATTCCACGGGTACCTCTTGGGGTACTGCTTACACTTCGATTCAACAGGCTCTCTCTGCATCAATAAACGGCGACGAAATCTGGGTTGCCCAAGGCGAGTATGTTATTGAAAACAAAGCTTCTCAGTTAGTAATTAAAAGCGGGGTAAATGTGTATGGAGGTTTTTTGGGTTCCGAAACAAATAGAACTGCCAGAAATATAAATCCGGCATTGACTGTAATTCGCCATAAAGATGTGGTTACAGAGAATTTCCGGTTGCTAACCTGTACAGACTTAGATGATTCTACAATCTGGGACGGATTCACTTTCGATGGAAAAGGAGTAGGAAGTGGTATCGCACTGGCAGGTAATAGTACAATGAATAATAGTATTATAAAAAATTGTTTTTTGTTAAACGCTACAGGAGCTGCAGTTTATATGTCATCTGGCAGTTCTTTTATTCCTGTGGTATTGAGTAATTCGGATGTTGTTAGCAATAAGCTCCAGGTTTCTTCCGATAATACATTTCAACTTGGAGGAGCCGGAGTTTTTATCAGCAAAGGAGCTAAAATGTCTGAAATACTGAAGTGCAATATTATGCATAATAAGATTGAAGGCATTTCCGCTACCGGAACATTAGAAGCAATGGGAGCAGCGGTTTATCTTTATGAAGGAACTATCCGTAATTGTGAAATAGACGACAACCATGTTTTAAATACCGCCAATCCGGATTATTCTCACAATAACTTTACGGCAGGTGGAATCGCTATTGTTCCCGACAAAACAGATGTAGAGGCTAAATCGGTTTTAATAGAAGGATGCAAAATAACAAACTCAACCAGTAACTCCCGGGGAGGTGCTATTATTATCGACCCTCGCTGGTCAGGACAGTATCATGGTAATTATACCATTTCAAAAACAATTATCGCCAATAATCAATCCAAAGGACCAGGAGCTGGAATCCTGCTTACAGCGGCAACTAAGCAAACCGGAAATGGATGGACACTCAATATAGAAAACTCCCTGATCACTAATAATGGGGTTATCAAAGGAAGTGGCAATGCAGGAGGCGGTATGTATGTTAATATTGGTTGTGTATTAAATATGACTAATACAACCATTGTACGTAATTATTCCGACAATTACGGAGGGGCAGGAATTTTCATGCAAGGAACCGGAAATCATACAATTAAAGCAACTTTCAAAAATACACTGCTGTGGGGTAATGTTGCCGCAGGTGGTAGACCGATCGATCAGTGGCAAATAAATAATGGAACGCAGGCTTCCACCATCGTTTTCTCTGCTATTCAGCAATACGATGCAACAGCAGCATCATTGGTAGGAGCCACTTTGGGAGACAATATCGCTTTGGGAGTAAATAACAACGATATAGACGGTCCGGGCTTTGTCTCTCCTTCTTCAGATGCCGGTTATGGGGTGGCCGATGCTCTTACTGCCAACTGGAAATTATCCTCTTCTTCTATTCTGATAGATGCCGGAGATGATTACTTACCGGATGACTTAATAGGAACATCTCGTCCTAAAGGCGATTATTCTGACATAGGAGCTTATGAATACGATCCGACGTCCAGTCTTCCTGACAATAGATTCGACAACATACGCATATATGCACACGACGGACATATTATTATTGATAACACATTTGGTGCTCAACAAATTAAAGTTTATTCCATTCTGGGTTCTATGGTAAAATCACAACAACTTATCGATGGATTGAATTATGTTCAACTGCCACAAAACCATTGCTATTTAGTGAAAATAGATAATATAGTAAAAAAAATCTTTGTAAAATAAAAAGAACGAAATAGTGATTTTTTGCTTATTTTATGATTTAGTAAGCTATTTAAAAAAGAAGTTGCCATTGAAGACAACTTCTTTTTTTATTGAAAATTCCGGAACTCCTTTTCATTTTCAATTTTCAATTTTCAATTTTCAATTTTCAATTATTTTTATCGTATCTTTGTAGAATACTTCAATCTAAAAAAAGCAAAACATATGATTATCGATTCATTTAAAAACACGGCTCGTTATGAACAGTTGAATCCGTATTTCAAGGAAGCATTCGATTATCTGCAATCGATCGATTATTCCAAACTGGAAGCAGGAAAAATCGTACTGAAAGAAAATATTCTGACGGTATCGATCAGCGATACTAAACTAAAAAACAAACCGGATGCCAAATTAGAAGTACATAACCAATATATCGACATCCAGGTTCCTGTTACTGTTGCAGAGACTTTCGGATGGAAAGAACGCTCTATCTGCAAGGATGTGACCCATCCTTATAATGCAGAAAAGGATGTTGAATTTTATGGAGATACTCCAACCACATACTTCACGCTCCAACCGCAGGAGTTTGTGATCTTTTTCCCGGAAGACGCCCATGCACCCTGTGTAGGTGAAGGTGATATCCAAAAAATTATTGTCAAAGTAGCTTGCAAATAAACCGAGACAAAATGAAACGGACATTGAATCTAATCAAAAATGACAGCTGGCTGAAACCATACGAAGAAGCAATCGACGGAAGGCATGAACAAGCGATCCGGAAAGAGGGAGATTTAACCCAAAACGGGAAAATCTCTTTGAACGACTTTGCTTCCGGTTATCTCTTTTTCGGATTGCATAAAACCACTAACGGATGGATATTCCGCGAATGGGCACCTCATGCCACTAACATTTACCTGATCGGAACATTCAATGACTGGTGCGAAAAAGACGAATATAAGCTGTCCTGGTCAGAAAACGGGATATGGGAAATCCAACTACCGGAAAAAGCACTGAACCATGATGACTTATATAAACTCAAAGTCTACTGGGATGGTGGCAGTGGAGAAAGAATCCCTGCCTGGACAAGGCGTGTGGTACAAGACGAACGGACGCATATCTTCAGTGCGCAGGTATGGAATCCCTCTCAACCCTACCAATTCAAACAGCCTAAGTTCAAACCAGACACCTCTCCCCTGCTAATCTATGAATGTCATATAGGCATGTCTACCGAAGAAGAAAAAGTAGGAACATACAACGAATTCAGGGAAAATATACTACCCAGGATTGCGGCCGACGGTTATAACGCCATCCAAATCATGGCTATACAGGAACATCCTTATTATGGCTCTTTCGGCTACCACGTATCCAGCTTCTTCGCCGCATCTTCCCGGTTCGGTACTCCCGACGATCTGAAACTGCTGATCGATACGGCTCATGAAATGGGGATTGCAGTTATCATGGATATTGTTCACTCGCATGCCGTTAAAAACGAAACAGAAGGACTGGGCCGTTTCGATGGTTCCTATAATCTTTATTTTCACGGAGATAGTCGCCGGGAACATCCGGCCTGGGATTCCCTTTGTTTTGATTACGGGAAAAACGAAGTACTCCACTTTCTACTGTCCAATTGTAAATTCTGGCTGGAAGAATACCGGTTCGACGGATTCCGGTTTGATGGCGTAACCTCCATGATCTATTACAGCCATGGATTGGGAGAAGCATTTACTAACTACGGTGATTATTATAACGGACATCAGGATGGTGACGCGATCTGTTACCTGACACTGGCTAATAAACTGATCCATGAGGTAAATCCGCATGCAATCACCATCGCAGAAGAGGTCAGCGGTATGCCGGGATTAGCAGCAAAAATAGAAGACGGCGGATATGGATTCGACTACCGGATGGCTATGAATATTCCCGATTACTGGATCAAAACGCTGAAGGAAAAGAAGGACGAAGACTGGCATCCTACATCTATCTGGTGGGAAACCACCAACCGGAGGGCAGACGAAAAAACAATCAGCTATGCGGAAAGCCACGATCAGGCACTGGTAGGAGACAAAACATTGATATTCTGGTTAATTGATGCCGATATGTATTGGCATATGTCGAAGTTCGGAAATTCCTATTCCGTAGACAGGGGCATTGCCCTGCATAAAATAATCCGTCTGGTAACCGCATCTACCATCAACGGTGGTTACCTCAACTTCATGGGAAATGAATTCGGACATCCGGAATGGATCGATTTTCCAAGACAGGACAATGGATGGTCGTACAAATACGCCCGGCGTCAATGGAATCTGGTCGATGATTCCAACCTGAAATACCAGTTCCTGGGCGACTTCGATAAAGCCATGATCCACCTGATCAAAAACATAAAAAACTTCCAGCAAACACCTATATTGAAATTATGGGACAATGATGGCGACCAGGTATTAGCTTTCCAGCGAAAAGATTTTATTTTTGTTTTCAACTTTAATCCTACCCAATCGTTTATGGGTTATGGGTTCCTGACTACTCCTGGGTCCTATCAGATAGTCTTGAACACCGATGATCCGCAATTCGGCGGATTCGGCTCTTCCGACGATTCGGTTGTACACCATACGCAATTCGATGAGCTCTATAAAAAAGAGAATAAAGAATGGCTGAAATTGTATTTACCGGCTCGGACGGGGATGGTGTTGAAGAGAGTTAAGAGTTAAGAATTTTAATAATCTATATATAGATGAGATTATATCCGTTTAAGTTTGAGCCTATCCTCAAGTCGATACTTTGGGGGGGAAATGAGATTTGTCCTTTTAAGGGGATTACGCCGGTACAGGAGGGTATTGGTGAGAGTTGGGAAATTTCCGATGTTAAAGGAAATGTGTCTGTGGTTGCCAATGGAGAGTTGGCGGGAAAATCGCTGGATGAGTTGATCAGGGAAGATGCTGAATCCATCTTAGGGAAAAAAGTGATCGGACGCTCCGGAACAACGTTCCCGTTGCTGATCAAGTTTATCGATGCACGCGACGATTTATCGATCCAGGTACATCCCGATGATAATCTGGCTAAAAAGAGGCATGATTCTTTCGGAAAAACGGAAATGTGGTATGTGATTAATGCCAGTTCCGAAGCCCAGTTATATTCCGGTTTCAAAACACAGATTTCACCGGAAGAATATGTAAAGAGTGTAGAAAATAACACATTTACCGATACGCTTCAACAATATAACGTACAATCGGGAGATGTGTTCTTTTTACCTGCCGGACGTGTGCATGCGATCGGAGCAGGTTGTTTTATCGCTGAAATCCAGCAAACCTCGGATATTACCTACCGGATATACGACTACAACCGGAAAGACGCCCAGGGTAAAGGCCGGGAATTACACACGGAATTAGCCAAAGATGCGATCGATTACAAAGTATACCCCGAAGGATACAAAACACAATACCAACCGAAGGAAAATACAGTGGTACCCCTGGCTTCCTGCCGGTATTTCACTACGAACCTGATAGAAGGGGATCAAAAAGTGATCCGGGATTTCTCCGCGGTCGACTCTTTTGTGATTTATATCTGCATGGAAGGAAAATTATCTGTAACGGATTCCAATGAATATGCCGTTCAACTTAGGCAGGGAGAATCGATCCTGGTTCCGGCTGCTTGCAAAAACAGCATTACTGTAGCGCCCGAAGGGAAATGCAAAGTACTGGAAACATACGTTGCCTGATCAGTGCATAATTTTATATGTCAGTTCACGGAGAAGTTCTCCGGCTGAAGCCGAAGGATTGTCCACTCCTTTCGATTTGGCATCGCATTCACGAATCCGGGCAATGATATCCATGGTTTTAAATGCATTATAACAGCGCATGGCGTACTGGTAATCCGCAAATTGAAAATTAAATCGGAGGCCTAACTGATTCATCAGGTTCGCTTCCGATTTATTATTTTCAAAATGGCAGATCATCAGGTTAGAGAAAAATCCATACAGAACAGTTAATGTTACCACAACCGGATTATCTTTCGGATTATGTTCAAAATAATTGACAATCCGGTTGACTTTCAGGATATCCCGTTTGGCAAGGGCACTTTGCAATTCATAATTATTAAAATCCTTGCTGATGCCTATGTGCTGCTCTATCAATTCAGGAGTCACTCTTTTTGGCGAACTGCCCGACATGGCAATGCACAGCTTATCCAGTTCATTTGAGATTTTGCTTAAATCCGTTCCTAAATAATCGGATAGCATTTGGGAAGACTTCGCATCGATAGTCAATGCTTTTTCCTGCAGGTAAGAAGTAATAAATCCGGGAATTTTATTCTCATATACTTTTTTGGATTCAAAAAGAATTCCCCTGGAAGCAATTTCTCCGGCTAATTTTTTCCGGCCATCTAATTTAGCATACTTATAGTTGATGACCAGCACCGTCGAGGGAAGCGGATTTTGCACATAATGGAGCAATTCTTCAATATTTCTCAATCCTTTAGCCTCCTTCACCACCACTAACTGACGAGCCGACATCATCGGGAAACGTCTGGCGGCACTGATTACCGTAAAAACATCAGTCTCCGAACCATATACGATAGTCTGGTTGAAATCCCGTTCAGTATCATCCAGCACCTGCCCGATCAACAGATTTGTCAGCCGATCGATATAATAAGGCTCTTCTCCCTGAAAAAAGTATACCGGCAGAAATTTTTTATCCAGGATTCCCCGCCTGATTTCCTCAAATGTCAGTTCTTTCGCTGCCATATTACCATTCGAAACGCA
This sequence comes from Bacteroidales bacterium, assembly GCA_031553775.1. Taxonomy (GTDB): domain Bacteria; phylum Bacteroidota; class Bacteroidia; order Bacteroidales; family Azobacteroidaceae; genus JAISFI01. The sequence goes on along the minus strand of JAVBLA010000022.1, from coordinate 50,481 downwards.
AGTGTTTTACCGTTTGTTTATTTTCTATAATGGATCTCAATGCCTTGATGCCGATCATCACATGCTCATCCACAAAATTACTGGTAACTACCTGGTCACTTTTTTCTGTCTTGATTCCCTCAGAAATCATAGGCTGATCACTAACCAGTAATAAAGCTCCGGTAGGTATATGATTAGCAAAACCGACTGAAAAAAGTGTAGCCGTTTCCATATCCACACCCATTGCACGGATTTTGACTAAGTATTGTTTAAAATCTTCATCATATTCCCATACCCTCCGGTTAGTGGTATAAATCGTACCGGTCCAGTAATCCCGGCCTTTATCCCTAATTGTGGTCGACAAAGCACGCAGCAAACTGAAAGCAGGCAATGAAGGTACTTCCGGTGGAAAATAGTCGTTAGAAGTACCTTCACCCCGGATAGCGGCAATAGGAAGAATATAATCACCTAAGGAATTATGTTTTTTCAATCCGCCGCATTTTCCAAGGAACAAAACGGCTTTGGGTTTAATCGCGCTTAACAAATCCATAATAGTAGCGGCATTAGCACTTCCCATGCCAAAATTAATGATAGTAATACCGTTGGCACTTGCATTCGGCATATTCGCTTCCATACCATAGATAGGAACCTGATGGAAGTCTGCAAATATTTTTACGTATTTATTAAAGTTTGTTAACAAAATATACTCGGTAAACTCTTTCAGTGGACGTTGGGTATATCTGGGCAGCCAATTATCCACAATCTCATCTTTAGTTTTCATGTATCTTTCTGTTTATCGTGATTTTATAGAACTCCACACAAATCCTTTGAAAATGGCATTCTATTGCAAATAAAAGACAAATATACGCTTTTTTTCTCTCAAAAAAAGTTATCTTTGTCCTTTAAGGTATAAGTAAGCAATGAAATTTAAAGTTTATTTTTAGCAAACCCTCATTATCGTACTATTAAATTTATGCGATTAAGAAAAAATCCATGAGTATTCCTGATCAAACAAGGCGTTATGTATGGATAGATTATGCAAGATTTACCAGTATCGCCCTGGTCGTATATTTCCACTGTCCGCCGGCATTACCGGAGCTATTTCAAACATCAATGAATATGCTTCGTTTACCTTATTTTTTCTTGATATCAGGGCTTCTGTTTCGTTTCGAAAAATATCCAACTTTCATCGGATTTGCCAAGCATAGGGCCAGACAATTATTGATTCCTTACTTTTGTTTCTTTTTTATTTTTTATACATATTGGCTGCTTAGGGGAAGATATTTAGGTACTGAAGAAGATCTGAATGCTCCTCTATACCAACCGCTTGTAGAATATCTTTATGGAAGACCGAATCTGGTATGTGTTCCTTTATGGTTCATATCCTGTTTATACACCCTTCAGTGTTTATTTTATTTGATATTCAAAAAAATAAAAAACAGGATATGGGCGGTAGTATTGCTGTTGGCATTCCCCTTCATCCGTGCTTCATTTGACATGACACAGGCTCCATGGATGTTGGGAGCTGCTTTCGGCTGTTTACCCTATTACGGAATAGCTTGTTTATTCAAGGACCGGATAATTGAATTTCTGCAGAGTAAAAATCGGTTCTGGTGGGCGTTTGGATGCCTGGTAGTTCATTTGATAATGGTATGGTGTGTAACAAAAACAAATGGTATCTACCTGGAAACATCAGTAAAAATTATAGGAAGTTTATCCATTATAGCAACTCTTTCCGTTGTAATAAAATCTATCGCAGATAAACTGGGCAATATCCGTTTTATCGATTATATTGCAGCAAATGCTATAATAGTGCTGGCATGCCATACTTACCTGATACGAATCTTCACAATAATGGTATTTGATATTTGGCAGATGCCATCTGACTTTTTTGAAGGAAGATATTTTATTAAGTTATTGATGGCTATTTTGGTAATTGCATGCACGATCATACCTATCTATCTGATTAATAAATATTTACCATTCATAATTGGAAAACAAAAAAGTCATAAAGAACAGGCTACATAAGATAGCCAATTGTCTACGATTTCTTGTTTTGTCTTTATTGATTTAGTAATTTTGGAGCGAAAAAAAATTAATTAAGCAATAATACGGTTTTTCCGGGATATTCCATTAAAATGCAAAAGCAAATTTTATCCGACACAACAATCCAACCTCCGGTCACCTATAAAAGACGGCACTTCGATACCTTCGATGCCATGCGTTTTTTTGCATTTGCATTGGTTTTTTTTCAACATTTACCGGATCTGGATATTCCCGGATTCGAGATTCTGACACATGGTGGCGGCTGGGCTGTTAAGTTTTTCTTCTCCCTGAGCGGCTTTCTGATTACCTATCTGATCCTTGAAGAAAAAAAACAAACAGGCAAATTGAACTTATGGAATTTTTATATGAGAAGAATACTCAGGATATGGCCGTTATATTTCCTGATGGTTCTGTTTGCTTATTGTACTCCTTTTATTCTAAGCATATTACATTTACCTTCAAGTAACCAGGGATATGAGCCGAACTGGCCCATGTCGTTCCTTTTTCTTGAAAATTACAAGATTATAATCGAGAACGACATTGCGAATGTTTCTCCTTTGCCTGTTATGTGGAGTTTATGTGTAGAAGAACATTTTTACCTTATATGGGGCATCGCATTATATTTAATAAAGCCCAAAAGAGTCCTTTTGCTGATACTTATCTGCATTTGCTTTGCCTGTATTTCACGGGCAGTTTTCATTTCCAACGGATGGAGATGCATGGATATATGCACCAATATCGACTCTTTTGCATTCGGAGCTATACCAGCTTATTTACTGATTAGCAAAGGACAAAACTTTGAAAATAAAATCCTGTCCATCAAACCTGCAATACAGGGTATGGTTGCTTTATTCACCTTTTTTTGTATAATAATTTTATATTTTCTTAACTCGCCTGAACGGTATTTAATTGAGTTGCTGGCTGCTTCCTTCCTGGGCTTCCTGTTCTCATGGGTCATTGCCTTTGTTTCTCCACAGAATCCGGATTTAAGAATCGGCAAAAAAAACATATTCAGTAAGTTAGGAAAATACACATACGGTTTGTACATGTACCATACAATCCTGATTATGCTATGTATCCGGCTGCTCAATATTCACGAACCGGCATCGAAGGGATTCTTCTTTTCATTGTTCTTCCTTGTATTGACACTGCTGGGGACAATTGTTGTCAGCATTATTTCATATTATGTATTCGAAGAAAAATTCTTGCGGATGAAAAAACTTTTTTTGCCTAAATAAACCACATGACTGCATTAAATCTTCCCGCATTCGACCCAAAGATCAGAGAACAAGAAGGCAAATGGTATATATTCGACCGGTTGAGGAAACAGTATGTTCGTCTGACGCCGGAAGAAGAAGTGCGCCAACATTTTATCAATTATCTTCTTACATACAAAAACTACCCGGAAAGTTTACTGGCCAATGAAGTTTCCATTCAATTGGGGAATGTAAAAAAACGCTGCGACACTGTTCTATACAACCAACAGTTAAAACCCCTGGTAATCATAGAATATAAATCGCCAAATGTAAAAATCACTCAACAGACATTCGATCAAATCGCAAGATATAACATCGTACTGGAAGTCCCCTGGCTGATAGTGAGTAACGGTTTAGAACATTTTTGCTGCAACATCGACTATGCAAAGGGAACCTATCGATTTGAGAGAGATGTTCCGGAGCATAATCAGCTTATAAAGAGTTAAGAATGAAGAATGAAGAATGAAGAATTGGTTTTCCTGATTTCAGAAGCCATAACTCTTCATTCTTCATTCTTCATTTTTTATTATATCAATTGATTTCCATATACGCCTCCTGCTCCTCATCCCATTCAAATTCAGTATTGACAGGAGCTGAAAGGATTACTTCCAGTGCAGGATTAATAGATAACATGTCGTCGGGATAAACAGCTTCGCTGTTGGTAGGATTTTCTAAGTAATCTTCATCTTCATCGCCATGCAGGAAACGCCACCCACTGTCGATATTGGTTTCGGGATAGTCCCGGTAGCAGTACCCGATATGATCGGTTTCCAGGGCTCTTTTAGATACAAATGCGTATTTTTTTACTTCCGGCTGTCGCCCCTCAGGGACATCATCTTTAGATTGTAATTCTTCGGTTTTCATACGTAGATAATTGACAATTGAAAATTGAAAATGATATATTGTTTTCGTGTTTTTTGCGAATAAAATATCTACAGAGACTTTACAATTATAATTATGCAACTGCAAAGTTAGTATTTTCCTGCTAATATGAAAAAAATTTTTGGGCGCAGCAAAAAAGGGGAACACAGAAGTCAACCAAAATCATCAAACATCAACATCTCCTCCGGCACTCCCAAGTCATCCAACATTTTCTTAACCGCATTAGCCATCGGTCCCGGACCACACATATAATACTCGATATCTTCGGGGGCCTCATGGTATTGCAGGTATTGATTATATATCACCTGATGGATAAAGCCGACAGGGCCGGTCCAGTTATCTTCCGGTCGAGGCTCACTCAGGGCAATATGGAATGAGAAGTTCGGAAATTCTTTTTCAATGGCCCGAAAATCTTCTTCATAAAAAATTTCATTTTTAGAACGGGCACCATACCAATAGGAGATTTTCCGGTCGGTTGTTTTCAATGTATGGAATAAATGCAGTAAATGAGAGCGTAAAGGAGCCATTCCCGCACCACCACCGATATAAAGCATTTCCCGTTTAGTATCCAGGATATGGAACTCACCGTAAGGACCCGATACCCGTACCTTATCTCCGGGTTTCAAGCTGAAAATAAAAGAAGAGCAAATACCCGGCCGGATTTCTGTTTTCCAGGTTCCTGCCGCTCTATCGAACGGAGGAGTTGCAATACGGATATTCAGCATAATAATATCCCCTTCAGCCGGATAATTGGCCATAGAATAGGCACGAACGGATTCTTCATCATTCCGGCAGACCAGGTTCCACATTTTAAAATGATCCCACTCCGGCTTGAAACGATTGATATCATCTACTCCCGGACGGGCTTCCACGTTAATGTCCTTAAATTTCATATCATATTGGGGCACCTGGATTTGGATATAAGAACCAGGTTTGAAATTCAGGCGTTCGCCTTCAGGCAGTTTTACTACAAATTCTTTGATAAAAGAGGCTACATTATAATTAGATACCACTTCACACTCCCACTCTTTCACGCCGAAGACTTCTTCCGGCACTTTGATCTTCAAATCTTCTTTTACTTTGGTCTGGCAACCTAACCTCCAGTGATCTTTTATTTGCCGGCGATTAAAAAAACCTTTTTCCGTAGGCAGGATCTCACCTCCTCCTTCCAATACCTGGCAACGGCACTGACCGCAGGTTCCTCCTCCCCCGCAAGCGCTGGAAAGAAAAATACCATTCGCCTGCAAAGTTCCCAGAATGGTACCTCCCATCGAAGCGGAAATATGCTTCTCATCATTCACTACTATTTCCACATTACCAGACGGCGTAAGTTTTGTCTTGGCAAGCAATAAAACAACTACCAATAACAAAATAAGCAAAAGAAAAACCACCACACTGGTGATAATCGTCAAACTTCCTGAAAACAAAAGCAACATAATATTAAAATGAAAAACGAAAAGTGAAAAGCAAAAAGTGACATCATTTTTCACTTTCCGTTTTTCACTTTTCACTTATTTATATTTTTATTCCCGAAAAACTCATAAACCCAAGCCCCATCAATGCCGTAATAATAAAAGCCATACCCAGTCCCCGTAACGGTTTGGGGATATCCGAATATTGCAATTTCTCTCGCACTGCCGCCATTCCCACAATCGCCAGCATCCATCCGATTCCGGAACCCAGCCCGTATACAGTAGCCATGCCTACATTGGGAAACTCGCGTTGTTGCATAAATAAGGAACCTCCTAAAATTGCACAGTTTACAGCAATCAACGGAAGAAATATTCCTAAAGAAGAATAAAGCGATGGACTGAACTTTTCCACTACCATTTCCACCAATTGTGTAAAAGAAGCTATAACCGCAATAAATATGATCAGACTGAGAAAACTGAGGTCGACTGTTTCGAACGATTTTCCCAACCAGGACAAAGCGCCTTCTTTCAGCACATAATTCTCCAGCAAATAATTAATAGGAAGCGTTACTACCAGAACAAAAATAACGGCAACACCCAAACCCACAGCGGTTTTTACATTTTTGGAGACTGCAAGAAAAGAACACATACCCAGAAAGTATGCGAAAATCATATTGTCTACAAAAATCGAACGAACAAAAAGGCTTAATATATCTTGCATGATCTGTAGCTTTTAATATTTATTTTTCCTCCTGTAAACTCTTATCTTTAGCACGTTGCACCCAAATGATACAAGCTACCACAATCAGTGCCATCGGCGGAAGGATCATCAAACCGTTATTCACATACCCCCATTCATAGAAGATTTTGGGAATTACAGGCAGCCCGAATAGCGTGCCTGATCCTAATAATTCCCGGAAAAAGCCTACAATAATCAGAATAATACCATACCCCAATCCATTCCCAATTCCATCCAGAAAAGCCGGCCAGGGTTTATTTCCCAAAGCAAAAGCTTCCAGACGTCCCATAAGGATACAATTGGTAATAATCAGTCCCACAAATACCGATAACTGTTTACTGACATCGTAAGCAAAAGCTTTCAGTATTTCACTTACCACTGTTACCAATGCCGCAACCACCACCAATTGCACGATAATACGAATCCGGTTGGGGATCGTATTACGAAGCAACGATATGATCACATTGGCAAATGCAACAACCACTGTTACCGATAATGCCATAACGATGGAAGGCTCCAGTTTACTGGTCACCGCCAGAGCAGAACAAATACCGAGCATCTGCACAGTAATCGGATTTTCCTTGCTCAGCGGATTGAAAAGCACAAGTTTATTTTTTGCTGATAGTCCCATAGTGAATACTTACTTTTTCATTAAAAACTGGTCATAAGCTCCGATGCTGTGTTTGAGCATAGCATCGACTCCCTGGCTGGTAATAGTTCCTCCGGATATACCATCGACATAATCTTGTCCGGCAACTGTTTTTCCGGGTTTTACAATAGCAATGGAAACGAATTTCCCTTCATTGTTAAAAAATTTTTTGCCTGCAAAAGAATGGCGAAAAAAAGGCTGGTTAATTTCAGCACCCAAGCCCGGCGTTTCCGATGCATGGCTGAAATCGGCGCCATACACCGTATTTTTATCGTCATTGACGGAGACATAACCCCAGATCGGTCCCCAAAGACCGGCACCCCGCATTGCCATGATATATTTCTGCTGCCCATCGATCGTAGCAACAAATACCGGATAATGCCGGTCGGATTCCGGCTTATGCATTTCAATAGCCAGGTCGGTTTGAAAAGCATCACCCTCCGTTTGATTACCGTTTACATCTACTAAAAAAGTATTGGTAATGAGTTTCTGATATTCCTGAATGGCATTCCGGTTGTCGGTTTTTACATTGACAGACCGGAGAATCTGCTGCATTTTATCGATATCTTCATTCGTTTGCTGCTTATCTTTTAGCGATTGCGACGTAAATGCCAGCAATATGGCAACCATCACTACCATTACTGAAGCATAAATGATCGTATATACATTACTTTCCCTGTTCATGATCTCCTCCTTATTCTTTATTAGATTGTACGGATATCCGTTTCAAACGTTTTTTGATATTGGCCTCCACCACATAGTAGTCTATCAGTGGAGCAAATGTATTCATTAGCAGGATGGCCAGCATCATTCCTTCCGGATATCCCGGATTCAACACACGAATCAGAACGGCAAAAAAACCAATCAGAAATCCATAAATATACTTACCGGTTTCCGTCCGGGAAGATGTTACCGGATCGGTAGCCATAAATACAGCCCCAAAAGCAAAACCTCCCAAAAGGATATGTTCCAGAGGAGACACCTGCATGGCAGGAGTCGTTCCTATGAGATTAAATATCCAGGCAGTAACAATGCCACCGAAGAAAACGGAAAGCATGGTTTTCCAACTGGCTACTGCCGTAAACAATAGAATACAAGCACCTATCAGGATGGCAATCTTGGAAGTTTCTCCTATTGATCCCGGCAACAAACCCAGAAACATATCCCAGTAAGTCAACGGATTACCTAAGACATCCGTTACATGTACCGGAGCATGGGTAGCCGCCGTAATCTGTCCCAACGGAGTAGCACCCGAAAAAGCATCGATAACTGTTCCTTGCCCGATCCCGAAAGTAGCATCGGTTCTCACAAATACTTTATCACCCGACATATGGGCCGGATACGCAAAAAACAGGAAAACGCGGGTAATCAATGCCACATTCCAGATATTATAACCGGTACCACCGAACACTTCCTTGGCAAAAATAACGGCAAAGGCAGTAGCAACCGCAATCATCCACAAAGGAGTATCCACGGGGACAATCATTGGGATCAACATGCCCGAAACCAGAAAACCCTCCTGTATTTCGTGACCTTTGAACTGGGCAATGATAAACTCGATACCTAAACCGACTACATACGAAACAATAATTTTAGGCAATACCGCCAGAAATCCAAAAAGGAATACTTCCCAAAATCCGGGATTTTCCCCGATAGACAGATAATGCTGGTATCCCGTGTTATACATACCGAACAACAGGGCCGGCATCAAGGCCAGTATCACAAGGGTCATCGTTCGTTTTGAGTCCACGGAATCATGGATATGTACTCCTGATTTCGACGTTTTATGTGGAACAAACAGAAAAGTTTCAAATCCGTCGAATACGGAATGAAACATCGAAAGCCTTCCTCCCGGCTCAAAATTCGGTTTGACTTTGTCTAAATATTTTCTCAGAAATTTCATGTATCACTTGGTTTTATTTCCTAATATTTAATCGGTTCAATATCTGTAAAATGGCATTTTTCGCAAAACGAAGGAGCCTGATTGGCATACCACATTTTCCGGAAACTCCGGAAAGATTTCCCGTTCAAAACCGGCAGGATTCCCGATTCAAACAGATTGCCGAAATTTTTGACGGCTGGAAAAGGTTTGGCACAGCAGGGAGGAATATCTCCACTGGCAGTGATCTGGAAATGAGACCAGGGCAAACCACACTTCCGGAAACCGCTTTTTGAATGGAAATCCCAGTTGGTGACTTCTACTCCTGGAGCCGATAATTTCCTCTCATTCAATGCTTTCAACGCTGCGATAAACTCCGGTGTCTGATAAAAATCATAATAGTTGGAAGCTATACCGGTTACCGCTGCCAGATTGAATAAAGTAAAATTCATATAATGAATCCCTGTTTTTTCCGCATAGCCAACCATATCTGCCATTTGCATATAATTTCCCTTCGTAACCACCATATTCAGCATCAGAGTGGTTTGAGTCGGAGAAAAAATCGGTTTAAGTTGCTGCAGATTATGGTCAAGTACTGAAAAGCTGGCATTTACTCGGATAGATTCATATACATCGTCTAAACCGTCGATAGATACCTGAATGGTATCCACTTTACCGGCCAGGGGACGTATCTTTTCTATAAAATCCGGAATCATGGCATTGGTCGACAATGAAACGATAATACCCGAGTTTTTCGACTTAATATAATCGACCACTTCTACCAGATCTTTGTACAAAAGAGTTTCCCCCATTCCCGTCAATCCGATGGAATCCAGGTAAGGCCAGATTTCATCTATTATCTTTTTTGCCTTATCTAACGGCATATATCCTTTATAAAAGGCTTTTCCATAATCATATTCCCGGGGACAAGTGGTACAATGGAGATTGCAATGGCTACTCAATTCCAACATAACCGTCGACGGATAAGCAACTTTAGTAGACCGGAAGAGCTTATAGAGAATCTGCTTCACCTTATTACCCGAATACATCAGAAAATATTTTCCTCCGGGCAGATGGGACAGCCTTTTAACTGCTTTTTTGAATCTTCTCTTATTCATTCTCCTAACCGATCAATTCATTTCTTTATGAAGTAAATTCAAACCTTTCCTAACAATCTGCTGGATTTCTATTTTCGAAGTATCTACAAACTCACACAAAGCAAAATCTTCCGGAGCCACTTCATAAATACCGAGATTTTCCATTTTGTCGATATCGAATGCAATAATAGCCTTCAACAGAAATTCCGGAAGAATATCCATCGGAAATACCTTATTATATTCGTTAGACATGATCATTGCCCGTTTTCCGCCCTTGATACGGGCATCGATTATATATTCTTTTTTATGGAAAGGATCGGTCAACCAGGTAAAAAATGTCTTACTATTGGAGAACTTTTTCAATCCCGGCAGTGCCCAACCGAAAAATTCGTCGGTTTCGACACCTTCAGGAATAACAGTAAGCTGATTATCATAGGGAGCAAGGAATCCATCGGCCGGAATTTGTTTTCCGGTCAGCACATTTCCACTTATATAGCGTAAAGTAATACCTTCTGTAACATTATCTTCCACAAGAGAACCGATATTTGTTCCGATCTTTGCCTGATAATAACCCGTATCTTTCACTTCCGAACCGGTAAGTGCAACCAAGCGGGTAAAATCGGTTTTTCCGTCCAGAAAGAGACGTCCGATAAAAAGGACATCGGCCGGATTGATTGTCCAGACAACTTCACCTTTATTTACAGGCTTGATATGATTGATCTGTACACCTGCGTTTCCGGCAGGATGAGGTCCGTAGAAACGGACAATTTCCACATTTTTTGCCTGAATCAGGCACTCTGACCGACAATTCCCGTCAATTCCCAGATAAACTTTTCCAGGAGTCAGCCGGGATAAAATATCCAATCCTTTTTGAAAATACGGTTCCTGTCCCTTCAACAGAAACTCCAGATCCGGAGCCAACGGGGCAGAATAAAAGCCAGGAACAAAAATATCCCGGGGAGTATCCTGCGGATTAGCTATGATATCGTATGGGCGTTGTTTGATAAACGGAAAAATTCCCGCTTCCGCCAATAAATTTTTAATTTCGTCTGCCGGTAATTCAGGTGTGATTTTTTTTCCAAAATCAAGAGATTCCTGCTTTTCTGTCGCAGCAATCAAAATATTCAATAATTTTCGTTTTTCTCCCCGGTTGATCTCTGTAATCTCCCCACTAACAGGAGAAACGATCTTTACTTCCGGATGATTCTTATCATACAGAATTGCAGTTCCTGCTAATACCTTATCGCCGGCTTTAACAGCTACCTTGGGCATAAAACCGGGAAAATCGTCGGGGCAAATCGAATAATAGCCCGAGATTACATGAGCTGATATTACTTCTTTTGCTTTTCCTTTCAGGTTAATATCCAGGCCTTTACTGATTTTTATCACACTCGACATATAGAAATGGTATTTGAAATTGAGCGTAAAAGTAATAAAAAATTCATTATTCTTCGGTATTCAACAGAAACAATCCGATCAGCAACATTACTCTTTCCATAATAATTATACATTTCATAGCAGGTTTTCATCATTAAAGTATTTTGTTACTATCTGAATAAAAAAACACGCAATAAGTGAAAATTAATAACATAAAAGGCGAAAATCGAAACGATGTTTTATTAAAATCTCATAAATAAGTTTAAAACACAAAAAATATCTACTAATTTGTTTCATTATTTGAAATAACAATGATTAGTTTTGCAATTCTCAGGATTATTATATGAAAGAATTTATTTTTTATCATTCTTCAATATTGTATGTAATGAAAGGGTTGGTACCTCACCGGCTTATCCTTTCAAGATATAATAAGGTAAAGCAACCTCCTTTTTAATTTAAGTTACTAGACCGTTTGTTTAATATTAATCGTATTATATGGATGACGTGTTGTAAGCCAAAACTACATCTGCGTTATCCGGATACCTGTAAATTACAATAATCAATTTTTAAATATCGAGCCAATGAAACATTTCTTTACACAAGTGATCTGTGTGCTGTTTCTGCACATGGTATTTTGCTGGCAGGCTGCTGCCGTGACCTCCGAATCTACTGATGATTGTGCAACTCCGAAGACATTGAATTTTACTGAAAATTTTGATGGAGATGTATTTCCACCAGCCTGTTGGACTAATTCTACAGGAATATGGAAGAAAACTTCCACCGGCACAAATCCTACATGTACTCCGCATTCCGGAAATGGCATGATCCGCTTTGAAAAAGCGGCCAATGGAGCTACAGCATGGTTTGTAACGCCTAAATTTTATGTAAATAACAGCAAGCATAGTCTCTATTTCTGGATATACAGGGATGGGGCTTCCTCCTATCAGGAAGACCGGGTGAATATTTATTTTTCAGTAGCTCCAATGGCAATAGGTAATCCTATTTTAACCATCCACCAGACATTATCCAGAACACCTGTAGAAAGCAGAGGTGCCGGATGGTATCAGTACCATGCGGAATTAGACGGTACAACCATGACTACCGGTTATGTCATTTTTGAAGGAGTCGGCGGACACGGAAGCGATATATACATTGACGATGTAGTAATCGGAGACGTCTGCGACCCTATTACCAACCTGACGGGAACCAACATGGGCGAAACTGGAACACCTGGAATACATAGTATCTCCCTGAAATGGACGGCTCCTAATAATGGAGCGGTTACAGGTTATAATGTATATAGAGGAACTAACAGGATTACATCAACACCCCTTACTTCCACTACAACATCTTATTCGGATAATGTTATGGCCGGCGATTATGCTTATGAAGTAGAAGCCCTGTACAGTAACGCTTGTGGAAAATCTGATAAAGTCAAAACAAATGTAACCGTTGGAAGCACCTGCGGTAACCAACCGAAAGAGCCTTCCTACACAGTAAATACTCCTAACTGGTACAGTGTGAACCTGACATGGAAAGCACCGGATAGTATGGGAGAAGAAGCCGATCTGAAAGGATACATCGTATGCCGGGATGGCGTACAGATTAATAACACATTGTTAGGGGTTCCAAACTTAACGGATAAAGTATCCCGGCAAGGCGTCTATACCTACACCATTTCCGCCGCATGGGACAACGGATGTGTATCGGCACCGGTAAGTATCATTGTAGATATGCCTGTCAATCCTTGCGATGTAGGACATACAGTATTCCCATATATTGCAGGATTTGAAGGAAATAAATTTCCCGATTGCAGCAAACAGGAAATAGTAAACGGAGGAACATCCTGGGGTGTTATTACGGCCTCTGGGAATCCCTCTACCACACATGGAGGAAGCTACAAAGCCAGATTCATAAATCAGACAAATGCAGGACAAACTGCCAAACTGATATTGCCTAAATTTGATTTTTCCGGATTAGAAAAACCAATGCTTTCTTTCTGGTATGCAAACAATAAACTCTCTTCAAGTTATGACTCTTTAAGGGTTTATTACAAGAGCCGGGAAGAAGGTGACTGGATATTATTAAAAAACATCAATACAAGCTCTGATAACGGATGGAATGAAGTTATCTTACGTCTGCCCGAACCCACAGCCAATTATTGGATTGCATTCGAAGCTATTTCGGGAAGAGGAGCCGGCATCCATCTGGATGACATTAAAGTAGGAACCGGATCGACAACGGGATTTCATGCAGACGATGTGGCTGCCCTGAAAGCTTTCTTTTTACTGACTTCCACTGAAGAAGCAAAAAATAACGGCGCACAACTGAACATCGAAGATGCTGAAAACTGGGGACCGGAGATAGAAACTACCGGAATGACCTGGAATAACGAACAGCCCAAAAGATTAACCGCTATTTCATGGACTTCAAAAAAACTGGCAGGTGCATTAGATCTGTCCAAGAGTACATCGGTTGCTACAGTTACCATCAGCAAAAATAAACTGACAAGTTTGAAATTCCCCGCTGTAACCACAGCTCTGACAACTATCAATTTACTGGATAATGCTATTACAGAACTGGTATTACCCATTGAAGCGGAAAACCTGCTAACCATAGAACTCCAGAGCAATCAGATTAAAAACCTGACGCTACCGGAAAAAGTCGATAAAATGACCAGTTTCCGGGCACAAAATGTAGGATTGGAAACTCTGACTATTCCGGGTAATCTGAAAGCACTGGTTACATTCTGGGCTCCATACAACAAATTAAAAGTATTGACGCTTCCTACCACTGCTATGCCTGACCTTACGGGAATATCCTGTCATGAGAATAGGGAACTGGAACAAATTATCCTTCCTGCGGGTGATCGGATTCCAAAAATAGCCACTTTTAATTGTCAAAATAGCAAACTTAAATTTTCTACTCTGCCAAAATTATCTGCATTAATTGGAAAATCAACATTCGCATACAGTCCTCAAGCTGTTATACAGGGAAGTTGCCCTAAATATACGGATGGTATCGACCTGAGCAGCGAACACAAGACCGACATCGGTGGTTATATTGAAACTACCGTATATAACTGGTTCGATATTACAGATGGAACAGAAGTAGCTGTAACCAGCGGAATCACCCCGGATGGAACCGGAAAATTCGCACTGGATGCATCTATGGCCGGCAAAAAATTGCGTTGTAAAATGACCAATGCAAACTATCCGAAGTTTACAAGCGCAGCTCCTTTAGTGTACGAAGTAGAAATAGGAGAAGGAACCCCTATCTCCCGGAACGAAGTGGAAAATATCAGCATCTATCCCAATCCGGCCAGTAGCTACATCAATGTTTCCGGCGAAAATATCGACCGGGTTGAAGTATATAACCTGATGGGTAAACACATTGAAACAATTATTGCCGACAAAAAAAATATTAGCATAGATGTTGCCGGATATGTTGCCGGAATGTATTTTCTGAAAATACAGACAACGGATAACCAAACAATAAGCAAACGAGTAATTGTAAACCCCTGATAACCTCTGATCGTCCCATGGCATATATAGCACGTATATGCCATGGGTTGTTTAATAAATTCCTGTAATCAAATATTTTAGAATACAAAAAATGAAAAAACAAATTACTACAACTACATTATTACTGTTATTATGGATTACTGCCGGTTGGTGGGCGAATTCCGCTATTGCTCAAATCAATACATTCCCCTATACAGAAGGATTTGAAACTGCAAAAGCTATTCCTTCCGAATGGACTCAGGAAAATAGCAGTTCGAACGCCAGTTGGTCTGTACCTACCACTGCTTCATTAAGAGGATACCCAAATACAGGTACATATAAAGCTATTTATGGAGGTACGAATACAACAACCGGTACTGTTATCGGGAAGTTAATTACTCCTACTATGGATTTCTCTTCTTTGAGTAATCCTATGCTTACTTTTTATAGCTATATCTGGGGACCTTCCGGAAAAGTAAATATTTTAAGAGTATATTACAGAACAAGTCCCGCCGAATCATGGAACTTATTGCTGACCATTCCTGACCGTAGTGCTTCAAATGCGACCTCTGGGCCTTCTGCCGTAGGAAAATACATTAAACAAGTAACTTCTTTGCCAAACCCCTCTTCCACATATCAAATTGCTTTTGAAGGAGAATTAAATTCCACGAATCAGGCATCAGGTCCCTGGATAATGTTAGATGATATAAGCATTAATCAGGCTCCCAGCATCACAGATTATGATGCTGATGAAGTAGCTGCTTTAAAATCATATATGGTCCAGATGTCGGCAGACGGAACAAGTACAAATGGTTCAAAACTGGGAGTTAATGATATTGATAACTGGAACCCCGGAATTAACGACGCAAGCCTTACTTGGGATACTTCTACCCCAAAACAGGTGAAAGATATCCAGTGGTATAACAAAGGCATTTCCGGGAAACTGGATTTATCCCCATTTTCAGAACTGACCATTTGTAATATTTATACTACCACCAGTACCAACAAATTAGATACTGTTATTTTTGCAGCAACAGCTAACAAGATTACAACCATAGATGCCAGGGGAAACAGACTGAGTCAGTTAATCCTCCCGGAAACCACTCCTGAATTAGGGAAAATAGACATATCCAATAACTCTGTAGAGTTAGACCTTATTATGCCTGCTACAGCGCCTAAACTATCCAGTATTACATTACAAAACTCATCGATTACTTCAATTTCCTTTCCCGGAGAAATTTATGAGGCCATGACAACACTGACTCTTCTTTACAATAAATACCGGGAGTTGGACTTTTCAGGAGTTGAAATGCCGAAGTTAACAACCCTGTCATGTCATGCATTTAATATAAGTTCTGCATATCTTTCTTCTATCAAGATGCCTGTGGTTGATAGGGATAAAGCAGCTGTCACCTGTAACGTGTCCAATCAAAAACTTAAATTTTCCACCTTACCCAGAAATACAAGCTATACCTTGACTCTTACCTATTCTCCACAGGATACCATTCGTGGAGGTACAATCGAGGTAACAGATTTGATCGATCTCAGCAGCGAATATCTGGGAGGAAACACTACTTATACATGGTACAAGATAGAAGGATCCAGTAAAACAGCTATTACAGACGAGATCACAAGCAATAATGACGGAACTTTTAATGCGAACTTTTCATTAGCCGGTTCTTCCCTCCTCTGTGAAATGAAAAATGCTGCTTTTGAAAAACTCACATTGTTATATAAGGTTACTATTAATAAATTTATCGCTCAAATCAATACATTTCCCTATACAGAAGGATTTGAAACGGCAAAAGCCATTCCTTCCGAATGGACTCAGGAGAACAGTAACACAAATGCCAGTTGGCTTGCACCTACAAGTGCGACTGGAGGATACGCAAACACAGGCTCCTACAAAGCGGCTTACGGAGGCACAAAAGCTACAACCGGAACTGTAACCGGAAAGTTAATAACTCCTACGATGGATTTCTCATCTTTGAGTAATCCTATGCTCACTTTTTATAGCTACATTTGGGGACCTGCAGGAAAAGTAAACATTTTAAGAGTGTATTATAGAGTAAGTCCTGTCGACCCATGGAATTTATTACTAACCATTCCGGATCGTAGCGCCTCAAATGCGACTACAGGTCCTTCCAGCGCAGGAAAATATCTTAAACAAGTTACTTCTTTGCCGAACCCCTCCGCCTCCTATCAAATTGCATTCGAAGGAGAATTAAATGCAACAAACACATCAAGCGGTCCCTGGATATTATTAGACGATATAACTATTAACCAGGCACCCAGCATCACTGACTATAACGCAGACGAAATCGATGTATTAAAATCGTATATGGCACAGATGTCGGCAGACGAAACAAATACTAACGGTTCCAAATTAGGAGTCGCCGACATTGACAATTGGAATCCCGGAATCAACGATGCCAGCCTGACATGGGATGCATCTGTTCCTAAGAGGGTAAAAGATATTCAATGGTACAACAAAGGTATTTCCGGAAAACTGGATTTATCCGTATTTTCCGAGCTGATAATCTGTAATATTTACACTACCACCAGTACAAATAAACTGGATACTGTTATTTTTGCAGCAACTGCCAATAAACTTACGACCATAGATGCCAGGGGAAACAGGTTGCGCCAATTGGTCTTCCCGGAAACAGCTCCTGAACTGGGTAAAATAGATGTATCCAATAATACCGCTGAGATAGAACTTACTATGCCTGCAACAGCACCTAAGCTGTCCAGTATTGCGGTATTCAGTGCATCGGTTACCTCAATCTCTTTTCCCGGGGAAATTTACGATGCCCTTACTACTTTGAATGCTTATTACAACAAATACCAGGAACTGGATTTATCCGGAATTGAAATGCCGAAGTTTACTACCCTGGCATGTCATGCAATGACTATAGGCTCTGCTTATCTTTCTTCCATCAAAATGCCTTTGGTTGACAGAGAATTGGCAAAAGTTACCTGTAACGTATCCAATCAGAAACTTAAATTTTCTACATTACCTGCTAATACAGATTACACCATAACCCTTACTTATTCTCCACAGGATACCATTCGTGGAGGAACAATCGAAGTTACAGACCTGATCGATCTCAGCAGTGAATATATGGAAGGAAGCACTACTTATACATGGTACAAACTGTCAGGAGCTACTAAAACAGCCATCACTGATCTGATCACAAGTAATGACGACGGAACTTTTAATGCAAGTACTTCTTTAGCTAATTCTACCCTTCTCTGCGAAATGAAGAATCCGGCTTTTGATAAGCTTACATTGTTGTATAAAGTTGCTACTAATGATTATCAGGAAGTTATTACTTACAACGAAACTGAAATAAGCTCTCTGAAGGACTTCTTCAATCAAAACAGTTCGGAAGCCGGTATAAATAATGGAACCCAATTAGGGATTGCCGATATTGAAAGCTGGGATCCTGCCACCTCGGAAAACGAAACCACCGGTATTTACTGGTCGGCAACCAACCCGAAAAGAGTAGAATCCATCCTCTGGAGCAATAAAAAACTGGCAGGAACGTTGGATTTGACATCCTTAGAGTACTTAAAGACCTTACTCTGCGACCGCAACGAGTTAACGGGATTATCTTTAGCTACCGGATTAGATGCACAAGCACTGGTTAATTGCAGCAATAACTTTCTAAAATTTTCCTCATTGCCGGTATTACCTGCAGGAGAAAACTATATTTATGCTCCACAAAAAAAAACAGATGGGGGTATTGTTCAAAAAGAAGAGGGAATCATCGACCTGAGCAGCGAATATATGGAAGGTACTACTTCCTACCAATGGTCGAAAGAGGATCCGGGACTCCGGGCAACAACTGCTAATATCCTGGTTCCGGGAATGACATCTCTGGGAGGTGGTAGATTCTCCGTCAGCCCGGGTCTTTCCGGAGTTCTGCTTACCTGTAATATGACAAATCCGGCATTCGCTGAGTTGACTTATACCATAGAATATGTTGTAAGTGGTGTATACACAGATTGTAAGTCCGTTTCCAGAAATATCATTTCATTGTATCCGAATCCGGTTAATAGCACCTTGTATATTGATGGAGATATCATAGCCGTATCTGTATATAACCTGATGGGAAAAATAGTTGCCGGTTATCCGTCCGCCATTTCTTCTATTGATGTTTCAGGTTATGTACCTGGTGTATACTACCTGAAAATACAAACGGCAGAAGGAAATATCGAAACCAAACAAATTATAGTTAAATAAAACCAATGAACTTATTCAAAAAAACAATGTTTATGCTACTCCTCGTCCTTGCGGGGGGTAGCATTGCCTTTTCACAAAAAAGTGAAGGAGGTATTCCGCAAAGTTTTGCTTACAAAAACGAATTGCGCAGTTCCAGTTTACCCGAATACGTACGCATCGGGTTTAATGTAGACCAACTAAAAAAGGAAGACATCGAAAACCAGTCTTCAGGAAGTCCGTTACGGATCGGGATGAAAATTCCAGTAGAATTCGATACCGATCATTCAGGTGAATGGATTCTGCTACCTAACGGACAGGAAATTTGGCGCCTTTCAATCGAAGCAAAGGGAGCTTTAGCCATTACCCTCTTTTATGATAAATTTTACATCCCCGAAGGAGGAAAATTATTTATCTATAACCAGGATAAAACACAGGTTCTGGGAGCTTACACCCATGAAACAAACAGCTATGGAGAAGAATTTGCCACAGAACTGGTCGCCGGGGATATAATCACCCTGGAATACGAAAGGCCAATAATACCGGAACTTCCGTCTGAATTCACAAAAACTGTAAAAAGAAGGGACACAACCGGAGATCCTAACCACGAACAAATCGTGATCAGTGGTGTAGGATACGGATATAACCACATCCGGATACAAAAACAACCTTCCCTGAGAGTAGGAGAATCCTGCAGCACGCAGGTAAACATCAACTGTGAAGAAGGAGAAAACTGGATCAATCAAAAAAAAGGAGTGGGAAAAACCACTTTCACACAGGGAAGCAGTATTGTATTATGTAGCGGCTCTTTGGTCAACAACACCGCTCAGGATATGACTCCTTACTGGTTATCTGCCGCCCATTGCTATGGAGGTATCAGCCAGGCAACCTTTAGCCAGATGATTTTTTACTTCCACTATGAAGCTCCATCGTGTGCCAATATAAGTACCGAACCTACTACAACAAAAACAATGGTTGGAGCCACTCCCCTGGTGCAGATTCCTATCGAAGGAGGTTCCGACGGCGCCCTGTTGAGACTCAATCAAATGATTCCGGAAGACTATGATGTATATTACAATGGTTGGGACCGGTCGAATATTGCAGCTACCAGTGGTGTAGGTATACACCATCCGGCCAACGATCTGAAAAAAATCGCTACTTATATTACTCCGGCAAGAGATGTAAGATGGAGCAGTGAAAGCGCTTTAGGTGCCCACTGGTGCGTCAACTATGTACAAACACCCAACGGACACAGTGCGGCGGAAGGTGGGTCCTCGGGTTCTCCCCTCTTCAATCAGAACGGATTGATCGTAGGAGCGCTTTCCGGAGGTGATGCCAAATGCGGAAACCCGGGCGGAGACAATCTGTACGGTAAACTCTGGTACCACTGGAACCAGGCAGGAGAAGATCCTTCCAGAAGAATGGATCACTACCTGGACCCTGTAGGGTCAGAAATCATGGCACTTGAAGGAATATATCACCTTTCAGGAAACCCGATCGCTAACTTTACTTCCAATAAAACGGAAATTTATGCGATGGAACAGGTGAAATTTACCAACCTTTCTTCCGGAGCTGATACTTACGAATGGTCATTCCCGGGAGGAGCACCTTCTTCTTCTACTGAAAAAAATCCGCCGCTTGTTACTTATTATAATGCAGGTAAATACGACGTAAGCCTGATTATCAATAAAGGAACCGATAAAGAAACCCAAAAAGTGGCTCATGCCTATATCTCTGCAAAAGTAAAAACAAATAATTGCCCGGAAGGAGTAACAGTTGGAAGCGCTACCGGAGCACAACCGTCCCAGTTCCCTCTGGGAGCAGAACAACACCAGACTTTCAGTTCCACTATCTATACAAGTGCAGAAATAAATGGCTCCGGATACATTACCCAGATTGCCTGGTATACCAACAAGGACCTTCCACTTAACAGGACCCTGAAAGTATACATGAAAGAAGTAGACGAAACGACTCAGAACGCTGCTGCATGGTCTAATGAAATTACAGGAGCAACTTTAGTATATACCAGCTCCGGTACATGGAAAAGCGTTACAGGCTGGAATGCAGTAACGCTGGATGCTCCCTTTATCTATTCCGGAACAAAATCACTGAAAGTAATGGTGCAGGCTACTACAGAAGGAACTTCCGGTTATTCATCGGCTAGTGTCTTATACAATGTAAAAGCCAATACGCATCAACAATGGATATCCGCGACAACAGATTTACCGGCAGGAACAGGTACAGTTAACGGAAACCGTCCGGTAACAGGTTTCACGATCGACAGGTGTCCTCCGCAACAACCGGTAGCAAAATTTACCGTCATTGAAGAACTTGCTCTGAAAGAAGGATTCGATGAAGAAGACGTATTCCCTCCTTCCGGATGGGATATTAAGAAACCGGGAGTAAGTTCAAAAGCCTGGAGCCAGCTCAATCTCAAGGATGGGCTTTTCAATGAGATCGATCCGTATAGTTCCTTCTCTGCTGTTGTAGAATACGATGAGAGTAACGTAGTCGACACCTGGCTGGTTACACCATCATTATATATCCAACCGAATACGGTTGCCGAATTCTATGCTAATTATGGAGGATCGTTTTATGCTAATGCTCCGCTTTCATTTTCCATATCGGCCGATAAGGGTACTACATGGGAGGAATTATGGACCAATGACCCGGCAGTAACAGGCTTGTCGAATGTACCATATGGTTGGTACAAACAAACAATCCATATACCGATAACATACGTTGAGAAAAATGTATTGCTCAGATGGAGGTATTATGGGATAAACGGAGAGTCAATCGCCCTCGATGGAATAAAGATTTCGGCACCAACCTATTTTTCCGGAAAAGCCACCATTAAAGAAAGTGAATCCATTCAATTTACGGATTATTCCACCGGTCCTGCTGTAACCTGGGAATGGAGTTTCCCGGGAGGAACACCGTCAACCAGCAATGCGCAACATCCATTGATTACTTATATGGAAAAGGGAACCTATGATGTTACGTTAAAAGTCAAGAACACAATAGGAGAAAACGAAAAAACTTTTTCCGGAGCTGTAACTGTAACCGGAGATACACCCAAGTTGAATTTTTCATACACCGGAGGATATATCCGCCAGGAAAACCATGGGATTTACATACCTACCGGAGGAAGGGTATTGTATACCGACCAAAGCGAAAATGTACCAACCCAATGGGAATGGGAACTGGGAGGAGGAGATCCGTCTTCGTCCAATTACAAGAAAGTTGAAACAACATACAATGTAGCCGGGAAATACCCCTTGGGATTGAAAGTTTCCAACACTAGCGGCCAGGCATCATTCAGAGATGAAAAGTTTATATCGGTAGGCTATGAACCCGACTCCATCTGGAATATGCCCCGGGGAGATAAAGGAGTTGGCTTCTCCTGGAATTTTGCTTATGGTTACCTTACCGGAGCCAACAACAATTATGATGTTATCGCTGAATATTTCGAAGCACCGGAAGCTCCTATTTCATTAACAGAAGTAAAAATGTTATTCGTATTTCCTCCGAATGTAACATCTTTTGGTAAATTACAAATCAATGTTCATTCTCAAAGAAAAGATTCTTATGGAGAACCCGGACCTGTATTTTATAGCATGGATATAGATATAGCCGACTTGTTACCCAAAGGAAACGGATATCACACCTTTAAATTTCCTCAACCCATCGGAATTTCAGATGCTTTCTTTATTTCAGTGTCAGGATTAAAGATGAAAGGAAGTGATGGTGTGAGTAAAGCCGGTGGTTTTGGAATCACAAGCTCTGGTATACGGGAGGATGGAAATAGCACTGCTGTTTTGTATTATAACGGATATTGGTACACTTATGGCACCTACCCTGCAACACAACCTATATCCCTAAATATTGTGCCACATATTACTTATGTTAATTTGGAGATGAATTCTCCGTTGAAATATAACAAAAATAATATTGATACCAATACGGAAACCGTATCATTCTCCAGCAATCTTGCATGGAAAGCGACTTCTAACGTATCTTGGATCAAAATACAAAATGGTGTGGGAAATGCAGGAAGCAACTGCGCTTTTTCTTACTCATGTAGTGAAAGTAAGGAAAAATACCGGACAGGAACCATCACCCTGAATGCAGGCGGTATCACCAAAACAATTACCGTTTGTCAGGCCGGACCTAATGTAGAAAACCTGACAGCCACAGTAAAAGAAAACACGCAATGGACTACCCTGAAGTGGGAGACACCCAAAGCCTATGTTATCGATCCGGAAAATGCGGAATATTTTGATGATGCGGAAGATCATTATGCCTTCAATATCAATTCCAGGGGACCTATAGGCTGGTCGTATATCGATGGAGATGATCAATACACCTGGGGACTCGGTGCGACTAACTTCCCGGGAGAATATGAAAAAATGGCCTTTATCGTATTGAATCCGAAACAGATGACACCTGCCGTTTCATTTCCACAGATTCTGGCTCATAGCGGAGACCAGTATTTCGGATGTTTCGCACCTAATGTAGACGGACAGGCTAGTACGAATAACGACTGGATGATCAGTCCGGAACTAGGATATAAAGAGTCCTTCTCTATTTCTTTTTATGCCAAGACATACGATCCCGGCAAAAAACTGGAGCGTATGCGGGTCGTGTATTCCACAACAGGAAAAGCACAGGGAGATTTTACTCATGAAGTATCTCCGGGTAATTATGTGGAGGTTCCGGGCGATTGGACCAATTTCCGCTACACAGTACCTCCTGAAGCAAAATATGTTGCGATCAACTGCGTATCTACCAGCGGATTTTTCTTCCAGTTAGATGATATTTATATCGGCAAAAATCCACCCCCTGCACAGATTAAACAACCGGAAATTCTGAAAAATCCGGAAATTAGCCAGGATATTTTCAGCAAATCTGTCAAAGAAAGAATAAAAGAGATACCATCCCAGGCAAATGTTCAATTCTTACCGGAACCGGTTGCATCCAAACAATTGAAAAGTTCCAGTGAGGAAAGCGAAGTAGTCCTGCGATTCGATAATGGTGTTATTAACGGAGGAACGGGTTATTACGGTTTGGAATTTGGAGCTGCCACGCAATGGCTGCCGGCCGACCTGGAAAATTATAAAAATTATGAAATCAGATCGGTATACATCGGTTTGACTTCTGCTCCGACATCCTGCGTTCTGAAAATCTGGCAAAATGATGAAATGATCTATTCTCAGCCGTTAAGCACTTATAAATTAATGGAACTCACAAAGGTAGATCTAACATCTCCTGTGTTGATAGATATTAAAAAACCATTGAAAGTCGGTTATACCATCTCCTATCCGAACGACGCAGCTCCTGCCGGACTCGATGCCGGACCTATCAAAACCGGCAGAAACTTTTTCCTGCTTGGCAACGACTGGTATGCTAATGAATTGCTTGGAATTAATTACAACTGGAACATTGCCATGTCTATTGCACCGGGAATACCTGATGTCTCATATAATATATACCGTGATGAAGTATTGCTTACTTCCGGTATTACGGATACAATCTATACAGATGGAAGCATCCCTGTAATTGGGAACTATTGCTATTCGGTAAGTTCCGTATTCAGAAATGGAGCGGAATCAATCCAGACAGACAAAGCATGCATTACAGTAGCCAATGTCTCTATGGATTTGGGCAAAGCCGACCAATTATCGTTATATCCGAATCCGGTGGTTAATAGTCTGAATATCGACAGCAAATCTGATCCGATCATCGGAATAACCGTCACAGATATCACAGGAAGAATGATACAGAAAATCAAACCTGCCGGTTCGCAAACATCGATTGTCATACCAACAGATAACTGGAGTAACGGTAGTTATCTGATAACGATTCAAAGTTCAGAAGGACAAAGGACTTATAAGGTTGTGAAAAACTAAGTTCTTCTATTCTATAAAAAAACAGGGGTTGATTGAATTTCAGCTCCTGTTTTTTATATCAAAAATGGGATAACCTGAATTACCAGCCAACCCTATAGTTCATTGTAACAGGCCATAAATTAATTACAGCACACTATCACTACTGTCTCGTTCATTGAAAAACAGTAAGAAAGCTTTAGACATGGTACCAAAGGATGTTGTGAATTGCTTTCAAATTC
Organism: Bacteroidales bacterium; assembly: GCA_031553775.1. Lineage (GTDB taxonomy): Bacteria > Bacteroidota > Bacteroidia > Bacteroidales > Azobacteroidaceae > JAISFI01. The sequence continues at coordinate 25,310 of JAVBLA010000022.1, read as the reverse complement.
GTATCTTCGTTCATTGAAAAACAGTTGGAATAAATTAGATTATTCCACTATAATTGTTGTGAATTGCTTTCAAATTCGTATCTTCGTTCATTGAAAAACAGTAAATAAAATCAATCATGAGAAAGATAATTTGTTGTGAATTGCTTTCAAATTCGTATCTTCGTTCATTGAAAAACAGTGAAATAAACTTGAAAGCATTGATGTTAATAGTTGTGAATTGCTTTCAAATTCGTATCTTCGTTCATTGAAAAACAGTCCCGCCTGAATAGTTGAAGAATTTGCCCCCGTTGTGAATTGCTTTCAAATTCGTATCTTCGTTCATTGAAAAACAGTTTATGCCTATAAATGTTATACTATCGGATAGTTGTGAATTGCTTTCAAATTCGTATCTTCGTTCATTGAAAAACAGTGATTTAGTTGCTGAATATAAAGCAGACCCGTTGTGAATTGCTTTCAAATTCGTATCTTCGTTCATTGAAAAACAGTATTACTATGTTACTATCCAGGATGGTGCTAGTTGTGAATTGCTTTCAAATTCGTATCTTCGTTCATTGAAAAACAGTTATTACTCTGTATTATAATTCAAAAGGTAAGTTGTGAATTGCTTTCAAATTCGTATCTTCGTTCATTGAAAAACAGTTTGCAACAAAAGCCCTTACTGCTGCAACCGTTGTGAATTGCTTTCAAATTCGTATCTTCGTTCATTGAAAAACAGTTTCATAGGGTTTATGAATTATATATTCTTCGTTGTGAATTGCTTTCAAATTCGTATCTTCGTTCATTGAAAAACAGTGCTGTTATTTCGCTGTAGTACAACTGTTCGTTGTGAATTGCTTTCAAATTCGTATCTTCGTTCATTGAAAAACAGTAAAACTTAAATACATCAACAATCAGATTGGTTGTGAATTGCTTTCAAATTCGTATCTTCGTTCATTGAAAAACAGTACAAGGTATAATATCACGCTGTTTTTCAATGAATTATCGCAACAAATAGGATGATAAAAAAAGACTGTTTTTCAACATAAAATTCCGGTTTAAACCGGAATTTTAATTTTAAAGAGTTTTGCTTTGTATTGGTCTACAGTTTCCTTTTTATCTTTTTCACCATAATATAATCATTCATATAAAAACCATGACCAATATCAAAATCACCTTCACTCTCAACTTCAAATCCGTTTTTTTCATAAAAATAGCAAGCACTATTATTCCTATTAACGTTTAATGCAAGTATAATATCTTTTTTTTGTTCTTTTTTGCAGATATACCTCTCTATATGCCCAATCAGCAGATTTCCTAAGCCCTTTCCCTGTTCGGATGGTAAAATATAGATTTTCTGTAAATGGTAACGATTAGCATTTTCTTTTTCAACAGACATATATGCTACCGGAGTATTATCTTTGGATGCAATAAAAAAAATATGTCCAGACTTCATTTGATTTTCAAGAGACTCAATAGAATACATCCAATCAAACATAAAATCTAATTGTTCGGAAGAAAGTATCTTTCCATAAGTAGGTTCCCATACCTGAAGTGCCATTGACCTAATCTGTGGACAATCATTTATGCTTGCCTGGCGAATATAATATGTGAAATCGACTGCATTTTTCATACATGCAAAAGTATAATGAAGATTTGTTTAAAAATCACATTTAGAATTATTGATCAGAATTCCCATTCAAAACAACTCCAATTGTTGCCAACCAGTTTGTTTAGCTTCGGGGCTTTTCCCATAAAATAACTCCATCATTCCGAATTGTTTATCTGTAATACATAATATACCGATATGCCCTTTCGGAGGAAGAAAATTTTTCACCCGTTTGATATGCACATTAGCATTCTCTGCACTGGGGCAATGCCGCAGATAAGTTGAAAACTGAAACATTGTAAAACCATCTTTGACTAACCTTTTCCGGAAATCACTATGAATTTTCCGATCGGTTTTTGTTTCAGTCGGTAAGTCAAACAAAACCAAAACCCACATAACCCTGTATTGATTAAGCCGTGAAGACAAATTCATAATCTGATAATTTTTTGTTTATTTCTTCACAGTTAAGGGTCAGCCTTAAGGAAACTCAGGATATTTTATCTTTCGCACACTTCCTTCGAAACATTGATATAAAGATGCCGATGTTTGCCCGGCTGCAATCATAAGCGGACTCAACTTCCCTCCTATTTTCACATCCATGTCCGGAATTCTCAATAACTGTCGCTTAATATCAGTCGTCAGTTCCGTAAAATCCTCCCCGGAATCGACAATATTTAAGACTAATTGATCAACAAAAGGCCGATAGGGCTCCATGATATCATCTGCCAGGCAATAGGCATTGTAACGGTTGTGATGATGAATGCCAAACGTAGGCAATAAGCCGCTTCCAACTAATGCCCGGGCTATTACCGCCCGTAGAATTGCGTAACCATAATTCAATAAATGATTGGGCGAAATTCCTTCCCGGTCCCTGGTAAAACCCGGAATTTCAGGAAATGTCTCTCCCCAGTAATAAGCAGCCGCACGTGCTTCAAAATTATCAGGGTCACCACTTTTTACTTCATTGGCCCAATAAGTCATATTCCGGGTATTACATTTACGAAATTTACTCAATATTGCTGCCTGATTGGTGATTTTAGCCTTAATAGTTTGTTGCCACAACTGTTTTTTCAAAGGTTCGGAAGCCTCGATCTGTTTGTTAAAGCGCTCACTTTGGGTCGTATTTCCACAAAGAGGAAGTAATAATCCTACTGGCATCCGGCTGCTATTACAAGTAATCAAAGCGGTATTATTCTCCAATAATTTCTCCACCAAACCATGAGTGATTGTAATTTGTTTGTTATCCAGGAGTACAACTCCCAAATCTTCTACCGGAAATGTTTTTTCACTGTCTTTCTTAAAAGGCTCCGGAACAGTGAGATTTTTTTCAACCTCCGGAAGTTTAATAATTAACTGCTCATCTCTTAAACTGAGATAAGCCGGATTGCCAAAATAGAGTGTCTTTTTTATCATGGTATTCAACTAAAAAATCAAACTAAGAATACAATATTTCACCCTTACTTTTTGGGAGGTATATAATAAAAATCCCGTTCCTTGTCAATAACACCACCTTCATAAGCACATACCCCCATTCTGGGAGAGTTTACTATCGGCATTGACGAATAATCAGCAAAATCTTCACATTTTTCGGCATGCTTTGAGGCACACTTATCACAAAATGAAGCATCTTTTTCATACATGCAGGCTATGCAGATTTGTGTAGCCGGAAGCTTACCGCAATCGGAACAGACAATTAAAAACGGTTCATTCCGAGACAATAAAACTATTTTATTTTCCGCTTTTACCGGATATTCATCCAAAACAGAAATTGTTAATTCAGTTGAAGATCCGAAGTCGTATGTATATTCCAAAACCAAACCTTTAGCCAATGCATCTTTTATTTTACGGCTCAATGGAATCTCACCGGAAGCTTCTTCCATCAGTTGTTCATATTTATCAATTTCTCCTGATTCCAGATAATCAGATGCTTCCATCAAACTCCACAATCCCCCCCGCTGTGCATTCTTAGGATTTCTAAAAGCACTCATATGTCCACAACATTCTAACCAGATGTCCCTCAAAAAATCATCAAAATTTTTCATTTTTGCCTCGCCATCAATCCACAAGCTAAGAAAATATGGTGTAGATCCATAATATTTATTGGTCTCTACTTTCACAAAAAATGAACGGCCTGCTTTTTGTGATTTTGTCATTTCTTTCAAATGAGTAGACAAATGGCGATTAATACCCGCTTTTGTAAATGTTTTGTTACAAAAACAGCAAACCCCTTCTGCTTTTAATTCTTCTTTCATAACGTTTTTTCTTTTTTATTCTCCCACTTGTATTATCTGTCCTATATGATTAATGCGAACTTTAATTATTCCAATTATTCCACTTAACCCTAATTGAGGCTTATAAGTAATTCCTTTTAATAAAGCTCTTTCTTGAACATCAGTTTCCAGATGATGCCTGAAAAAATAATTTTTTGTAGCAATTTTCTGTACTCTAAACAAATTCGGGCTTATTAACTTTCGATTATCAGGATCAAGCAAATTGATTTCTGCAGGATCAAAATCAGCTGATGGAAAAACAAAATACTCATTCTGCTTCATAGTAAATAAGAATTCCCATCCAAGATGTTGATTATAAACCTTATCAATCACCGATAATCCCTCATTTATTCTTGCAACAGCTTCATAAAAAGACACTACGCTTTCTTGCAGATTTCCATCCTGATCAAGATATATAGCCACATGATGATTATTCCCGGTACTTACAAAATCAACCGGCATTTTATTCCCTTTTTCATCTAAAAGTAATTCTCCTAAATGATTTTTCTTGTAATGCAAAGCTTCTGCATTACTTACACCACTGATTGTTATCCGTTTGATGGAGATCCCATTTTCTTTATTCAGCCAAATAGGATTTTTATCTAAATTGGAAAATGCTTCTTTAGTGTTTCCATCAAATTCAGCTAAGCGTTTTTGCAGAATATCCCGAATACCTTTGTCAATTATTTTTTCAACTTTCAAATCAGGAGAAATTTCTTTGCGAATAGTGTAATCGGGCTTTAAAAAACCCAATTTTACTTTTTCGGGAACTTTTAACGATTTGGCCTCATTCAAATAGATTGGATTTTTATCCAAACTGTTTTTTCCGGTAAATGCTTTTTTCGGATCACCGTTGTATTCTGTCAAGCGTTTTATCAAAGCTTCTTTAATCTTAGGTGAAGCTACTTTTTGAATCATTTCCAAATCAAATTTTGCTCCAATTTTTTCTTCCTTAGTTACATATTGCTCTAATTTTCCATAAACGGTTTCCTTATGTAATTGTCCCCGGGGCGTAAGTTCCACTTTCTTTTGTTCTCCCTGGGTAGTTTTATAGCGATTGATATTTTTGGTTACAACTTTATTTTTCCCTTTATGCGAAATCAGGATATTCTCTAATTGTTGTTTTGCTACTTGTCTAAAATTAGGGATAGGTTGCTTGAATTGTCGTTTTTTATTTCCTTCGCTATCTATTACGGATTCCAATTCTTTCTGTTCAATGGCTATGATGTTCCCATGGTATTTATGAGTTTCATCACGCCTGGCATTTAAATAATTCAAATATTGGATATGACTGTGTTTGGTAAAAGCAACTGTCAGTGCATCCATAGCATGATGACGATGGTCGTTCCGTTTGGACCAATCAACAATACGTTCTTTCAATGAACCATCTTTTTTCTCTACCATTTCGGTCATTCCTAGTTGTTTGTATTTATCAAAATTAAGTTCCTGCATGATATTTATCAGACCCCAATCTTCACGAAGGCGATCAGTAATACTTCCTGTGGTAGACACAACCGAACGACTTATTTCCAACAACATTTCACGGGCTTTCCGGGCAATGTATTGAGTGTCACGCAAATCGCGTTCAATAAAACCGTCTCCGATTTCAGAAGCCTGCATCAGCAATTTCTTATATTTAGCTTTGCTGATAGAACCTTCTTTGAGTTTGAACATCATTTCGATGCGATTTTTATAGTCTTCTAAATTTGAATTATAATCACCGCAGATAAAATCAAAAGCAGTACGATCCCGTTTTTTCAAATTTTCTTCGCGGCTGCAAATGGTTTTATTTGAAAAACTATCGTCGAACGATAATGCTTTGGGGATAATATGTTCAATATCAAATTCTTTTGAAAATAATTTTTCACGAGGAATATAGGTATTCGAGTACAGAGTATGATAGCCATTCGGTTTCAATTCTTCGTACAATTTGTACCGGATAATATCATTCCTGGTTGGATTTTTAATCCCAAAATCACTAATCAAAAGCAGACGGATTTTTTCATGATCTCCTTTTGCCTTGTTGATACTGGCGGTCATTTCTTCTCGTTCTTTGGCTGTTTTCTTTAATTCTCGAGCCAATTCGATACGAATTTCATCAGGCCGTCCCATTTTCGGATCATCAATGATGGCATTGATCACATTGACCATCTGATTTAGAATCTTTTCTACGACAGGATTCCGTAAACTGTTTTTCGGTAGATTTTTCAACCGGTCTTTTAATGGTTTATTTTCAATTTCCTCTTTGGTAAGTGATGAAGCCGAATGTCTATATCCGGCATATACACAGGCATCACTATAATTGTTTTCTTTGATAAACGGATAGATTTTCCGCATTGCCTTTGTACTCAGGCTTCCATAGTCATCCGGCAATATAATATTTCCTAAAATTTGCGCATATTCTTTTGTGAAACCGAATTTTTTGTTCAATAATTCATACAGGAGTTCATTTCCACTGGTAGAATTATCACCCTCATAAGAATAAAGCAGATGCCAAAGTTGATAAGACGGCTGATCTTCAAACGCTTTTCCATCCGATTCTGCATTGAAATCAAGAATTTGTGTATCTATACCAATTGTTTCAAAAATGCTTCGAATCATATTTTTTATTTCCCTTGCAGCAACAGGTATTTCAGCCAAATCAATTTCATCTTTATCCCATTTCACGTGAAGTAGCTCCCGAACATCATAGAGTCCTTCCGTTTCTATCATTTTCAGATATGCATCATATAGGGCTTTATTAGTACGATTTCCTTCAATCGTTTTATAATTCATTTCCCATTCTTTGGATTTTTCAAATAAGATTTCGGTGACTTTTGCTGCATCAAGATTGCCTTTAAGATTTAATTCTTCAAATAAAATGTTCTTTTCATCTAAGTCCGGAACCTTTTTCTCTTTGGTAATCTTGTTCCTGAATTCAATATTATGAAGCACTTGCCAGATTTTAAATTCCTGGAATAATGGCGATGATTTAGGAGCGACTTTATACCCGATTTTTTTCTCTATTTTTTTGCCATTTTTTTCAATTTCAATGGTTCTATTTTCAAACTCACAGAAACCAATCAAGCTTTTCTGAGATTTCAATTTTCGTTGATAGAAAATAATCACATCCCGGATTTCTTTTTTCAATTCAGGTGTCAATTCTTTATGGAATTTAGCCTGGGTTTCCCAGATTTGCTCAAATTCATCCAAATAATCCTGCCGGTAGAACACTTGATTTCTGAGATTTGTATGGCGATTTTCTTTCAGTTGCCGGTAACAATATTGTCCGACTGTTTCTTTGTTGAAGTACAACTCTTTACTCCGGTCGCCGATAGCACCCAGATAGCCGCTCGAATGGTTGATATTGCTATTGATTTCAGTAATTACGAAGGCTACTTCTTCTTTCTCCAATTGCTTATAAACCGCTTCACTTCGCCATTTGTAAGCCTGTAGTTTTTTCTCATCACGCGTTCCTTTATTTTCGGCTGTATTGAATTTATATATATTCCAGAAAGCGGCTGATGTAGCGCGTTGCCCTTTCCCTTCTATTTCTTTTTGAAATATATCGGTTAATATTTCGGGGTAAAACTGTTTCTGAAAATTCCACACTTTTTCTAATTCAGCTTTCAGGTCGGAACGATAAAAATCGGGTAGCGTTTTCTTTCTTGCCTTGAGTAATTGATAACAAAGTTGTCCGGGAGTCTGGTTTTCCTCATATAAACGTTTGGCGGTTTCCATTCCGTCAATAGCTTGCCCTTCTTCCTCGTTTTTAGCCTTCCGGCTGCTTTTATAACCGCGTTTTTTATTTATCATCAATAAAATACGGGCAAATTCCACTTTGCTTACCTGCTCGTTAGCTGCTTTTGAACGAAGTGCATAAAGAGAATGTGTTGTATTTTTTCCATCCTCTGCAAGAATGGTATTATCATCAATTAATCCGTTGTCTTTTAGAATCTGGATTAAATTTTCGCGACGAAGCTTGTAACGTTGTAGATTTCGGCGGGCAGAACGTTTTAATGTTCTGTCGGCATTGATTGAAATAGGTTTGCCTTTTTCAAAATTAGTTTGTTCATCCACCGTTAACGGATTGACCCGAACTCCCAGGTTTACAATAGAAGATTGTTCGTCATCATTTTCCTTTTCATTCACAAATGTCCATCCAATAGAGGTTGTCCCCAAATCTAATCCTAATATTTTTTTCATTATTCGATTTGTTTTTGAAAGTTCAAATGTACAAATATATTTTATTTCAAAAAAATAAAAAATAAAAAACTCTCAAAAAGAATACATCTATAAATATTATGATTATATTTGCAGAGCAATCTGATAGATATATGTCAGAAATCACATTAGAGTTGTAGTTATTTTCTGTCTCATTAATAGAAAAGAACGCTACTTGCAACGTAGAGAATGTTAGAAAATCAAAATAGATGTATCACTTTTTGAGTTGTGAATTCCTTCATCTATTTTCTAACATTCTCTTTTTTTGCATTGACCCATGAATTTAAATACAAAAAATTATCATAAGCATTTGCCAATGATTTTTTATTTGTATCTTTGTCTCATACAAATTTGAAGGAATTCACAATAAGGATTATTCCGTTGTGAAAACATTTAAGGCGGGGCAACTCGCCTTTTTTTTATACAACAAATCAAATTAACAGAAATCTTACCCAATAAAAAAGGCGGTCAAACAACCGCCTTCTAAATAAAATCCAATAATTTATCAACCTCTCAATTTAACCCTATTTTAGATATTTTCTTGGAAGCTTCACTTTTTTTTTCTTTCATTTTCCGTACTTCCGACTGTAACATTTCAATTTCTTTACCCTGGTTATTAATGGTAGTCAGTAATGAATTCAACTCTTCATTATCTATGGAAGATGGGAATTGTGCATTCACCCGGTCGATAAAATCGCCCAAAACATTCATGTAATTGCTGAATGCATCATATGGGGTATCGTAAGGACTAAAATAACTGTGCACCACACCGTCTGAGAAGTGCTTTGTTGACATATAATAAAAATGGTCACTCGTTTGCAGATAAGACCAGTCTTGTTTGATACGGCGGTCGGAGCACAAACGGACTCGTTCTCCGATCGTATACAACTTTTCAAAAGCTTCCTTCTGTAAAATATTACCTAACCAGGCACTTGTATCCCGTTCTTCATCCGCCCAGGAACAAGGATAAGGAACCGATACGGAATCTACTGATTTCATTTTATTAACAATATCGGAAGGAGTAGAAAAACTGATCTTCTTTTCTGATGCGAAACGAGGCAAAGCCTTGAAAAATTCAAAAATACCACTTTCCGCCGGCTGCAGGTTTCCGAATGTTTCGTAATTCATGAAAAGGTTGATCAATTGTTCAGATTCCGGAGTTGAAGCAATCCAGTTGACAAATTTATCGGCAGTAAGCGGGTATTCACTCCAGTCGTAATTTGAAAAACGAAAAGCAATGTCATCACTGAATTTAGAGTTTTTCAATAACAACTTCAAGGTGGGATTATTAACCGAGTGATAGAGGTAATTAGGACTCTTCCAACCCAAAACATGTTTGGCTCCTTCCGTAAGCATTCCCTTATAACCCATCGCAAGAACCATATCCCCAATATCATCGGAATAAATCAACTCCGTATTCCTGAATACTTTCGGCTTCTGTCCAAACAGCAATTCTATTTTTTTAGAATGGGCTTTTACCTGCTCTTCGAATTCTTCCGGATCACTCAACGATGACAGGGAATGGTCGTAAGTCTCCGCAAGAAATTCCACACAACCGGTCTTGGCCAATTCCTTAAAACTGTCGATCGCTTCCGGAACATAAATTTCCAGCTGATCTAAAGCTACTCCTGAAATGGAAAAAGCCACTTTGAACTTATTACCCGACTCTTTAATCATTTCCAGCAACATTGTATTAGCTTTCAGGAAAGAACGATCAGCAATCCGCCGGATAATATCCTCATTGGCAAAATCATCATAATAGTAATGATCCCTGCCTATATCAAAAAAACGGTATCTTTTTAATCTGAATGGCTGATGTACCTGGAAATAAAAGCAAATTGTCTTCATATAATTGTTTTTTGAATATTCTACATCACACTTTCGTATATTTTCCTCACTTTTTGACCGGCATACTCCCACTTGATTTCATCCACTTCCCGTTTACCTTCTTCTTTCAGGTATTCGGCCATCGCAGGATAAGTAATGATCGAGTACATGGCATCTGCCATCGCTTCGGTATCCCAATAGTCGGTTTTAATGGCATTGCTTAAAATTTCCGCACAACCCGATTGTTTGGAAATGATGGTCGGTACTCCACATTGCATCGCCTCCAAGGGAGAAATACCGAAAGGTTCCGAAACTGAAGGCATCACATATACATCGCTGGACTTTAACATTTCATACACGTGCTTACCCTTCAGAAATCCCGTAAAATGAAATTTATCGGAAATCCCGCGACGGGCAGCCAAACGAATCATTTGATTCATCATATCTCCGCTTCCAGCCATTACAAAGCGGACATTTTTGGCCCTTTTCAAAACAAGAGAAGCTGCTTCCACGAAATATTCCGGTCCTTTCTGCATAGTAATACGCCCCAGAAAAGTCACCACCTTGTCGTTAGTCCCTTTTTGCGAATGAATAGCCTCTATTTCCTGGCTCAATGGTTCCACTGCATTGTGTACGGTAGTCACCTTCCAGGGAGGTTGATGATATTTCTCGATGACTGTACTACGGGTCAGGTTACTTACAGTAATAATATGGTCTGCATGATCCATCCCGTCTTTTTCAAGAGCATAAACCTGTGGATTAACATTTCCCCGGCTTCTATCGAAATCAGTAGCATGTACATGGATTACCAGTGGTTTTCCGGTAATCTGTTTGGCATGCATACCGGCAGGGTAAGTGAGCCAGTCATGCGAATGAATTACATCAAAAGGATATGTACGGGCAATCACACCCGCCACAATCGAATAATTATTGATTTCTTCCAGCAAGTTATCCGGATAACGCCCGGAAAATTCTATACAGCCCAGGTCGTTAACATTCAAATAATTAAAATCCGAATAGATATGATCCCTCAGATTATAATATTCCTGCGGATTCATATATTTACCAATTCTTTGCTGCACATAATCCCAGGACACATCGCGCCATGCCACCGGAGTATTGCCGGCTCCGATAATTTTCAAAAAACTCCGATCCTCATCACCCCAGGGTTTAGGGATAACGAAAGTGATCTCCATGTCTTTTTGCATGGCCATGCCGCGGGTAAGCCCGTAACTGGCCGTACCGAGACCTCCAAGTATATGAGGGGGAAATTCCCACCCAAACATCAATGCTTTCATACTTCCACCATTTTAACACACAAAAGCAGACAGATTCCGGCCAAACTTTGTGTTATTATTGACTCTTCCGGGCATATTTTATATAACGAATGTTTTCTTCGATTGTTTTCCATAAAGCAATCAATCCTGGTTGTATTCGCTCAATATTTTCAACACTCTCAATATAGCTGCTACATTCATAGAAAATGAAATGGCTCCACGACCTTCAAACGGAGGGTTTCCGTCAAATAATTCAGAGATAGAACCCACGCAGTGCAAACTCATCTCTTCCTCAAAACCAATCAGCATTCTCTCTACAAAAGATACTCCACTCATTCCGAAAACTTTCAGGTAGGAAATCAGATAAGCCCCAAATAACCACGGCCATGCTGCTCCCTGATGATATGCCAAGTCTCTCTCGTATTGCGAACCTACATAATAGGGCTTATAGCCTTCACTTTTGGGGCTAAGAGAACGTAATCCTTTAGGAGTAAGCAACTCCTTCGTTACAAAATCCAAAACAGTACGCCGCTGCTGACGGCTTAAGGGAGAATAGTCGAGCGCAACGGCAAATATCATATTCGGCCGGACGCTCCAATCGGCATAATCCCCATCTACATAGTCGAAGAGGTATCCGTATCCGTTCATAAACGTATCGAGGAATGAACGGCCTGTTTTCTCCGACAGTTTCTCATATTTATCAGATTGCACGCGGTCTCCCTTCTGAAGAGCCATTTCGGATGCAAATTTCAAGACATCATACCAAAGAGCATTGAATTCCACAATATAACCGGAACGAGGTACTACCGGCCTTCCATTGACAGTGGAATTCATCCAGGTAACCGCTTTATCTTTTCCATTGGTATAAAGCAAGCCGTTTTCATGAATAAATAAATTGGGATGCTCGTCACTCAGAATAAACTCCACAATTTCATGAATCAGGTCACCATATAATTCCAGACACCTTTCCTTTCCTACCGATTTTGCATACTGCTGAATAGCCCAAACCGCCCATAAAAGCACATCGGGAGAATCAATTTCACTAATGACCGGATCCAAACTTTCATTTTTAATAAAATTGCGGATAGCCGGAGTAGCAGTGGTCAATATCTTTTCAAACCTGACAGGATCGTCGATAGACAAAGTACAACCCGGAAGAGAAATAAACAAATCCCGGGCACGGACTTTGAACCAGGGATAACCTGCCAGCAAATAAGCATCATTTTCCGTAGGGCGGTAATAAAACTGCTGTGCTGAATTTTTCAGGCAATTAAAAAAACTGGAACGAGGTGTCCGCGATGCAATTTCCAATTCATAGGTTTCTTCAATATCTTCAGGCCGGATAGGTTCATCAGCTGCTGAAAAATAAACGGATTCTCCTTTTTTGATAGGTAGTTCAAAATAGCCGGGCACATACAGATCTTCCTTATAAGGGAATCCCCTTTCCATCTCCTTTGTATATTCAATACCCCGGTACCAATCGGGCTGAAAAATAAATTTACAGGATTTACTGAACTGCATATACAAATCGGGATACCCTTTATACATACAGGTTTTAATCCCGTTTGCAATTTCCGTATAGTTTTTATTGACATCGTTATTCTCCAAAGTCAGGCTATTCACACTCCTGAAGGCGAGAAACGGGCGAAAACGAAGTAAAGTAGGCGAATGAGCATCCAACAGGGTATATTTAATCATAAAACGATTGCCGTAAGTGGTAAAGACCTTCTCCTTAGCCAGGATTACACCTCCCACCCGGTAAACAGTCCGCGGCATAGCCTCACAATCGAACTGGCGAATGTATTTATGCCCTTTGGGACTATAATTATCTCCCTGATATTTATGTAAACCCAGGTTAAATTCAGCTCCGTGTTGTATCACCGTTTCGTCTAAGGAAGACAACAGCACATGATTTTCAGTATCTAATCCGGGAACCGGTATCACCAGTAATCCATGATATTTACGGGTATTACAATCAACGATAGAGGTACAATGATAAGCACCTCCCCGGTTAGTCCTCAACACCTCTCTTTTGAGCGATTCTTCCAGGTTGATCATCAAGGTTTTATCGAACTTCAGATAACTCATATTTTCAACAAATTTAAGGCAATGTGATCTAATTTTACATTGTGAGAATCCTTTGGTGGATTTCCATTCAACGAAAATAAGAATTTTATTCCGTATTAACAAACAAATAGTCTATTTTTTTTGTTTTCGTAATTTTTGTAAATTTGCAAACTATGAAATTTGAAAATAAACGGATATTGTACGCTTTGGCATTTCCCTCTACTTTGGTCGTCATTTTATGGCTGATTAAAGTATTGGAATGGAGTTTCGATACCTCCTGGTATTTTTTGGGTATTTTTCCCAGACATATCAACGGCCTGCAGGGAATCATCACTGAACCGCTGATCCATTCCGATTTTTCGCATCTGTTCTCAAATTCGTTACCCTTAATTATATTAGGCTGGTGCCTTTGCTTTTTTTATACAAAAATTGCTTATCGTACGTTTTTCCTGATCTGGATCACTTCCGGCCTGATCACCTGGCTGATCGGAAGGGAATCCTGGCATGTCGGAGCCAGTGGTTTGATTTATGCCTTGTGTTTTTTTCTTTTTTTCAGCGGTATCCTGCGAAACTATATTCCTCTGATAGCCATCTCTTTATTAGTAACCTTCTTATATGGAAGTATTATTTGGAATATGTTCCCCGTTTCCGAATTAGTCGACAGAAATGTCTCCTGGGAAGGACATCTTTCAGGAGCAATAGCAGGAAGCCTATGGGCATTCGTCTTCCGGAGGTATGGACCTCAAAAACCGGTTAATACAGAGGAAGAGGAGGAAGAAGGAGAAGGAGATGGAGAAGAGAATGGGGAGATGGAGGAGAAGATGAGTAAGAGTTAAGAATTAAAAGTTAAGAGTTAAGAGTTAAGAGTTAAGAATTGGGCCTTTTCAGATTAATAAAACCTAATCAACATTCTATTCCTGTTTTTGTGCAGTAGGAAATGTTTCTCTGCTAATTCCCAATTCCCGGCATTATAACTCTTAACTCTTAACTTTTAATTCTCGTCTTCTCCTCAATTATTTTTCTTTAAAAAATCGCTGTAAATTCCAGAATAATTCCGACCTTTGCACCTCAAAATCCGACAAATACAAAATCATGAAAAAAATCTTTTTATTCGTCTTATTATTAACAGCTTACAATATGTCTGGAGTTGCAAACCCTTTTTTTAAGAAATACAATACTCCACATGAAACCGTTCCTTTCGACCGGATCAAAGTGGAAGATTATGAGCCTGCTTTTGAAAAAGGCATGAAAGAGCAGATAGAAGAGATCCGGAAGATCACCGGAAACAAGCAACCGGCTACTTTCGAAAACACGATTGCAGCGTTCGAGCGTTCGGGAGAATTATTGTCGCGCGTATCTTCGGTATTCTACAATATGAACAGTGCCGAAACCAATGATGAAATCATGGCGATTTCCCAACGCATATCCCCGAAGATGTCCGAACACAGTAATAATATTTCTTTGGATGAAAAATTATTTGCACGCATCAAAAGTGTTTACGATCAGAAAAACAAGCTCAATCTGGATGTAGAAAGTATAATGTTGCTGGAAAAGATATACGATTCATTCGTTAACGGAGGAGCAAACCTCAGCGAAGCCGACAAAAAAACATACAGGGACCTGACTGCTCAGCTCAGCAAGCTGACGCTGACTTTCAGTCAGAATGTTCTGAAAGAAACCAATCTGTTCGAAATGGTGCTCACCGATGAAGCTGACCTGGCCGGTCTTCCGGAAAGTGTACGCGAAGCCGCCTCCATGAAAGCAAAAGAAAAAGGGAAAACAGGATGGATGTTCGACCTGACAATCCCCAGCTATGCTCCTTTTATGCAATATTCGGAAAAACGTGAAATCCGTGAGAAAATGTACCTGGCTTACTCTGGTAAATGTACAAATGGCGGAGAATACGACAACCGGAAAAACGTCGAAGATATTGCCAATACCCGGCTGAAGATTGCCCTTTTGATGGGATATAACACCTATGCCGACTATGTCCTTAGAAAAAGGATGGCCGGTAATCCTCAAAACGTATACGATCTGCTCAACCAGTTGCTGGCAGCCTATAAACCGGTTTCCCTGCAGGAGGTGAAAGAAATCGAAGGTTTTGCCATTGGTATGGAGAAAAAAAATATCAAAATTATGCCCTGGGACTGGAGTTATTACTCGGAAAAACTGAAAGAAGCCAAATTCCGTGTGAATGACGAACTGACACGGCCCTATTTTGAATTGGAGAATGTAAAAAAAGGTGTATTCGGACTGGCCACTGATTTATATGGCATTACATTCAAAAAGAATACAAAAATCCCGGTATATCATCCGGAAGTAGATGCATATGAAGTTTTTGATCAGGATGGCAAATACCTGGCTGTATTGTATACGGATTTCTTTCCTCGTAAAGGGAAACGTTCGGGAGCCTGGATGACCGAATACAAAGGGCAATGGAAAGAAAAAGGAAAAGATTCCCGTCCCCATGTTTCACTGGTCATGAACTTTACACGGCCCACAGAAACGAAACCGGCTCTGCTTACATTTGCAGAAGTGGAAACTTTCCTCCATGAATTCGGACACGGTTTGCATGGCATGTTTGCAGACGGAACATATGAAAGCCTTTCCGGCACGAATGTCTACCGTGACTTTGTAGAATTACCTTCTCAGGTGATGGAAAATTTTCTGCTGGAAAAAGAATTTCTCGACCGTTTTGCCGTACATTATCAAACCGGAGCAAAAATTCCGGCCGAACTGGTACAGAACCTGATCGATGCAGGTAATTTCAATACGGGCTATGCTTGTGTAAGACAGCTGAACTTCGGATTCATAGATATGGCATGGCACACACTGAAAAAAGCCTATAACGGCAGTGTACCGGATTTTGAAAAACAGGCCACACAATCGACACAAATTCTACCGGTGGTTCCCGGGACCTGCTCCAGCACTTCTTTCAGTCATATCTTCTCCGGAGGATATGCTGCCGGCTATTACGGATACAAATGGGCGGAAGTATTAGATGCGGATGCTTACTCCGTATTCAAAGCCGATGGTATTTTCAGCAAAGCGGTTGCCGAAAGATTCCGCAAGAACATTCTCTCAAAAGGAGGCTCGGAAGACCCGATGGAACTCTACATCCGTTTCCGGGGAGAAAAACCTACTATTGATGCTTTATTGAAAAGAAACGGTATTGAACCAATTAAATAACGATACATCAACCGGTTTTCCTGAAGATATCATCCGATGAATCAAAAACAATTCGCTTTAGACAAACGTTATTTACGCATGGCAAAAGTGTGGTCTGAAAATTCCTATTGCCAACGCAGGCAGGTAGGCGCCTTGATCGTCAAAGACAAAATGATTATTTCCGACGGATACAATGGTACCCCCTCGGGATTTGAAAATGTATGCGAAGATGAAGACAATGTCACCAAGCCCTATGTGCTGCATGCGGAAGCAAATGCCATCACGAAAATAGCCTGCTCCAACAACAACAGCAAAGGGTCTACCATGTATGTCACCGCATCTCCCTGTATCGAATGTGCTAAATTGATAATACAGGCGGGAATCAAAAGGGTTGTATATTCTGAACAATACCGTTTGGACGATGGCGTGAGGTTGTTGGAAAGGGCGGGAATTGAAGTGGTTTTTATTGGGATGGAAGGGATTGAAGAAGAACTAAAAACTAAAAGTTAAGGATTAAGGGTTGAAGGGTTTTTTAGTTTTTAGTTTTTGACTCTCGGATGTTTTGCATTTTCATTATTAATTGTATATAGAATTATTTTTCAGATGAAATCGTCGCAAAAATATTATTTGTTATTACCGGTAGTTATCTTACTGACACTAGTCATAGGATTTATTCTTGGAAATTATTTTTCCAGTAACTCTTTGAGCCGTAAATTCTTTTTGAATTCCGGTAATAAAATTGATGTTATTCTGGATGTAGTTGACGATCAGTATGTGGATACCGTCAACATGAAACAATTGGTTGAAGACGCTATTCCCAAGCTGATCAACGAATTGGATCCTCATTCTACTTATATACCCGCGCGGGATCTGGAAACCGTTAATGAAGAATTGGAAGGACATTTCAGTGGTATCGGAGTACAATTTATCCGGATGAACGACACCATTACCGTAGTCAATGTAATCCGTGGAGGACCATCGGAAAAAGTGGGTTTACAATCGGGAGACAGAATTGTAACCATCAATGATTCTCTCTTTGTCGGACCTGAAATTACGGAAGAAAAAATAATGAAAACCCTGCGGGGACCTAGTGGCAGTAAGGTAAACGTAGGTATCAGGAGAAATAACAGTAAAGACCTGCAAACATACGAAATTACACGGGGAGATGTACCCGTCAATACAGTCGATGTAGCTTATGAAGTAGAAAAAGGCATCGGACTGATTAAGATCAATAAATTCGGAAAAAGCACTTACCAGGAATTCCTGAATGCTCTTGGAATGCTGACTCAATCCGGCTGTCAGTCGTTCATTCTCGACCTGCGTCAAAATCCCGGAGGTCTAATGGATGCTGCTGTCAATATTATCAACGAATTCCTGCCGGGAAAACGATTGATCGTTTATACCAAAGGAAAATCGTTTCCCCGTACCGATGCGTATTCTAATGGAACAGGAGCCTGCCAGACACAGCAACTCATTGTTCTTATGGATGAAATGTCGGCTTCTGCCAGTGAAATCGTCGCCGGAGCCATACAGGATAACGACAGGGGACTAATTATCGGTCGCCGCTCATTCGGTAAGGGACTGGTACAAAGCCAGGTCACCCTGGGTGACGGTTCTGCCCTGCGGCTTACCATCGCACGTTATTACACTCCTTCCGGCAGATGTATCCAGAAACAATATGAAATGGGAAAAGGAGAGGAATACGAACAAGACCTGATCAACCGTTTTTATCACGGGGAATTCGATTCGGCCGACAGCATCAAACAATCTACAGATAACATGTATAAAACGCTTCTGGGACGTCCGGTATACGGAGGTGGAGGTATCATGCCCGACATTTTCATTCCCAGAGATACTGCAGGAATCACTTCATATTATTCTCTTCTGTTGCAAAATGGTGTTTTCAATGAATTTGCATTCAATTATACCGATAAAAACCGGAAAAAACTAAGCAAATACAAAACATATACCGAACTTTGGAACTACTTGAAAACCCAATCGTTAGTAGAAAGTATCGTTCAGTATGCAGAGACCAAAGGGATCCGGAGGAGACCAAACCTGATTGCCAGGTCGTCTAAAACAATCGATAATCTGACTCAGGCATATATTGTCCGGAATATGTTCGGTGACAATGGTTTTTACCCGATTTATCTGCACAGGGATCCTGCCGTTCTCAAGGCAACAGAAATAATCCGGAACGGAGAAGCATATCCCCAACCGAAGTAACCGGCAGTAAAAATTCATCATCTTTCATAGGGAAAATATGGATAAGGACGGGTTGCGTAAAGAAATTGCCGGAAGAAAAAAGCTATATACTACAGAACAGCTTAACACCTGGTCGGAACTTATCCGAAAAAAAATAGAAAATCTGGAGATATTCCGGTCTGCCCGGACTGTTCTATTATATCACAGCCTTCCCGGTGAAGTACAAACACAACCCATGCTATCCGGGTGGCAAAATCAAAAAACCTGCCTGCTTCCACAGGTTGTGGAAAATAATCTGTTATTGAGAAAATACAATGGAGAAGAAAGTCTCCGGAAAGGAACTCTGAATATTCTGGAACCTACCGGTGAACTATTCGACACCTGGAAAGACATCGATCTGGTATTGGTGCCCGGACTTGCATTCGACAGAAGAGGGAACCGCCTGGGACGGGGCAAAGGATATTACGATCGCTTCCTTTGTCAGGTCTCTGCTCCCACCATCGGTATCTGTTTTGACTTCCAGATAGAGAAAAACATCCCGATAAACGAATTCGATGTTCCCGTACAACGGGTAATTACCCCGGAACTCATCCTCCCCTGAAGACGATATCATCTATCGCCGTCATACCGGCTTTTTCATTCAGCCGTTCGATCAGTTTTTCCCGGCAAAGGGTCAATTCACTGCGCAATACGGCAGAAGAAATATGAACATATAATATTCGTTTGCTGATATATAACTTTGTGGTATGTCGCATAGTAAGATGTCCCAATATCTCACCCCAGGCATTCATCAGGCGGGTTTCAGCCATTTTTTCATTCAAGAGGGGATTTTCCGCCAGGAAATCCTGCAGGATATCAGCAATAGATTGTGTATTTGTCCGTTTCATTTCACATTCTCCAATACATTAATAGCTCCCTGATCTACGTAAAACAACATGTAATCGTGGTTCATCTTGGACAGGATTTCATCCAGGTATTTACGATTCGTGTCCGTGATAAAGATCTGACCGAAAGTATCTCCGGAAACCAATTTAATGATCTGCTCCACCCGCCGGGCATCCAGCTTGTCAAATATATCGTCTAAAAGCAATACCGGCATTGTGGTCCCGGTACGCACCAAAAAATCGAACTGAGCCAGTTTAAGTGCGATCAGATAAGTTTTATTCTGTCCCTGCGAACCGACTTTTTTCATAGGATACCGGTCTAACAGGAAAACAAAATCATCTTTGTGAATACCCTGGGTCGTATATCCCAGAAGTTGATCGCGGTTTCTATGCTTTACCAGCAAAGCAGACAAATCGGCCTGGTTAAGCTGGGAATCGTATTCCATGCCGACCGATTCTCCATCCAAACAGATAAATTGATAAAACTCTTTGAAAACAGGTAAAAACTCCGATAAGAATTGTCTTCGTTTTGCATGAATCAAATGTCCATGAGTAACCAATTGCTCATCCCACAGCTCAAACAGATCATTATCGCCGACATTACTTTTCAGAAGGGCATTTCTCTGTTCCAGGGCTTTGTTATAAGCAATGAGAGATTGCAGATAGACTTTGTCATATAAGGAAATTACCATATCGACAAATTTACGCCGTTCGTCGCTTCCACCTCTGATCAAATCCGTATCGGAAGGAGAAACCATTACCAACGGCAACAGACCGATATGATCCGAAAGCTTATCGTATTCTTTTTTATTCCGCTTAAAATGCTTCCGGTGCAATCGCTTGATTCCACAGTAAATTTCTTCCTGTTTTTCATCCAGGAGGTAATCAGCCTGCAACACACAAAAATCCTGTTCGTGGAGGATGATCTGGGAATCAGGCAGGTTCGTATGGCTTTTGCAAAATGAAAGATAATAAATCGCATCCAGCAAATTGGTTTTCCCCATGCCGTTATTGCCGAAAAGACAATTGATTTTGGGAGAAAAAACCAGTTCGGATTGTGCTATATTCTTAAAATTCAGTACGGACAGACGTTCTATCTTCATTTCTCAATTCCTGATAACTTTCAGGCAAAGGTACTTGTTTTTTTAAAAAATTCCCGTTAAAATTTCTTTTATTACAAGAAAAGCATTACTTTTGCCCTCCGTAAATTAAACTAATTAATTAAGGTACAGAAAGCCATGTCAAATAAAGCAAAAAACGTAACAACAAAAAAAGCAGAAAATGAATTGGAATCCAATGTAGGTGAAATATTTTCCAAATCAGAACAATTCATTGAAAAAAACAAGAAAGGCATTATCACCGGTTTGGTGGTTGTGGTACTGATCGTTGTTGCTGTTCTCGGGGTTCGCCACGGGTACCTTATTCCCAAGGAAAGAGAAGCTGAAAAAGCTATTTTCAGGGGTGAGTTTTATTTACAGAACAATGAATGGGACAAAGCATTGTATGGCGACAGTGCTCAATTCATCGGATTCGACGCCATTATCGACCAGTACGGATTGACAAAAACAGGTAACCTGGCCAAAGGATATGCCGGAATCTGCCTTTATCATAAAGGAGAATACGACAAGGCAATCAGTTACCTCAAAAAATTCGATGCAAGCGATAAAACTGTTTCTCCCGTACTTATCGGTTTGATCGGCGATTGCTATGTATCTATGGACAAGGCATCGGAAGCGGTGGACTACTTCATGAAAGCAGCCAACAAAGCCAGTGACGATATGATCAGTCCGCTCTACCTGAAAAAAGCCGGACGGGTATATGAAAGCCTTGGCAACTACAAAAAAGCCGCCGAAGCTTACACCATGATCAAAGACTATCCCAACTCCATGGAGGCTCAGGATATCGATAAATATATCGACAGAGCCAACTCTAAATAATCTGTATGGCTACAGCATATCAGAATCTGTCGCAATATGATTTCGACAGCGTTCCGGACGCTTCCGGTATGAAGTTCGGAATCGTGGTATCTGAATGGAATACAAAGGTTACCGAAGCTTTACTGGAGGGTGCATGTAATACCCTCGAACGTCATGGGGTTAAACAAGAAAACATATTCATTTCGCGGGTTCCCGGCAGTTTTGAATTGACTTTCGGAGCCAAAATGATGCTTAATTCCGGAAAGTTTCGGGCAGATGCCGTTATCATATTGGGATGTGTTGTCAAAGGAGATACCCCTCATTTCGATTATGTTTGCTCAGGAGTTACGCAAGGAATTACGGCACTCAATGTAAAATATAATATCCCGGTGATATTCGGTTTACTAACTACCGACAACATGCAACAGGCGCTGGATCGTGCCGGTGGCATACATGGAAATAAAGGAGACGAAGCTGCGATTACTGCAATAAAAATGATCGATTTTTCTTGCAAGTTACAAAAAAAATAATTACCTTCGCACTCGCAAAACAAAAGGGCAGTTACCAGAGTGGCCAAATGGGGCTGACTGTAACTCAGCTGGCTTACGCCTTCGGTGGTTCGAATCCATCACTGCCCACAAAATAATTGAAAATTCAAAATTGATAATTGAAAATTAAGGAATACATATTTATAATTTTCAATTTCTAATTATCAATTTTTAATTAACTTGCGGAAGTAGCTCAGTCGATAGAGCATTAGCCTTCCAAGCTGAGGGTCGCGGGTTTGAGTCCCGTCTTCCGCTCTAAAAAAGGTTCTTTTTAAGGAACCTTTTTTTTATGATATATTTTGGTGATTTTTCGGGTCACGGATCGGCGGATTACTTCTCTTTGGATAGAAAGCAGTATTGGAATGCCTGATTATAGAACAAATTTCATTATCGCGAATGACACTATATTCAATAAAGAATTCCCATATAAACGATGGGGTCTAATAGCCAGGAAATACGTATATATTCTTAATGATTCGATTAACAAAACAGAGAACAGATAACTTCCATTCTCTCTATTTCATTCTTATAACAAATTCACTATTGCGGATCAGATTTTTATTAATACTGTACTACTAAAAAGTAGATCCAATAAAAAGCGGCTTCAAATGGTGTACTTGAAGCCGCTTTTAATAACACTCTATATGGAAGTAAAAACTAGAAAACGAAATAATCCTTCACTTTCCGTTTTTTACTTTTCGCTTTCAATAGATTTCTTTTTTGCCTGCCAGTAAAGTATTTTTCATCAGGGAAATGATAGTCATCGGACCAACGCCTCCGGGAACAGGAGTGATATATGAGCACAAAGGCGCTACTTCATCAAATTTTACATCACCGGTCAGCTTGAAGCCTGATTTGGTTTTATCAGATGGAACACGGGTAGTTCCCACATCAATAACCACAGCACCCGGCTTGATCATATCGGCTGTTACAAATTCGGGAGAACCCAATGCTGCAACGATAATATCGGCCTGAAGGCAGTATTCTTTAATATTTTGTGTACGGCTATGGCAGACCGTCACAGTACAATCGCCCGGGTTGCTTTTCTGCATCATCAGGCTGGCCATGGGCTTACCGACAATATTACTGCGCCCAAGGATTACACAATGTTTTCCTTTAGTTTCTATATTATATCTGCGCAGCAGCTCTACAATACCTGCAGGTGTAGCGGAAACAAAGCAAGGCAATCCGATGGACATACGGCCCACATTGATCGGATGAAAACCGTCGACATCTTTCCGGTAATCGATGGTTTCGATTACTTTCTGTTCGGAAATATGTTTGGGAAGAGGCAGTTGGACAATAAATCCATCAATATCGGAATCATTATTCAAGTCGACTACCTGTTGCAGGAGTTCTTCTTCCGTCACGCTATCTTCAAAACGAATCAATGTAGATTTAAAACCTACTTCTTCACAGGTTTTCACTTTACTGGCAACATAGGTTTCGCTACCGCCATCATGTCCGACTAAAATAGCAGCCAGATGAGGGATCTTGCCTCCTGCCGCCCGGATTTGTTTTACTTCTTCGGCAATTTCCAGTTTAATTTGCGCGGAGATCGCTTTTCCATCAATTAACTTCATCGTTCCTAATTTTCAATTTTCAATTAATCCCGCTTCGCGGTCTTGATCTCCTTCGCACCTCAGCCATGCAAGCAAGCTTGATGGCATTCGGTTTGTCGTCGATTCTCAATTTTAAAAATCAAGCGTTATCTTCTTTTTTTCATCATCTTGCCCACACCGGGAGAAGTCATCATCTTCATCATCTTACGAGTTTCTTCGAATTGCTTGAGGAGTTTATTGACTTCCTGTACGGAAGTTCCGCTACCTTTCGCGATCCGCGCTCTCCGGCTTCCATTCAGGAGTTCCGGTTTTTCCCTTTCCTGTGGAGTCATCGAATAGATAATTGCTTCAATGCTTTTGAAGGCATTATCGTCAATATCGATATCCTTCATCGCTTTACCTACACCAGGAATCATAGATGCCAGTTCTTTCAGATTACCCATCTTTTTGATTTGCTGTATCTGGGAGATAAAGTCGTTAAAATCGAACTGGTTTTTAGCAATTTTTTTCTGAAGTCTTTTGGCTTCTTCTTCATCATACTGTTCCTGAGCACGTTCTACCAAAGAAACGATATCACCCATTCCCAGGATACGATCTGCCATACGACTGGGGTGGAATACGTCGATAGCATCCATTTTTTCGCCTGTTCCGACAAATTTGATCGGTTTATCGACAACAGTACGGATAGACAACGCGGCTCCGCCACGGGTATCTCCATCCAACTTAGTCAGCACGACCCCGTTAAAATTAAGCCGGTCGTTAAATTCTTTGGCCGTATTAACAGCATCCTGACCAGTCATCGAATCGACTACGAACAATATTTCCTGCGGAAGGAGTGCGGCTTTGATAGCAGCAATCTCATTCATCATCAGCTCATCAATAGCCAGGCGTCCGGCGGTATCGACAATCACCACGTCGTTTCCTTGCAGTTTGGCGTGTTTAACGGCATTCATCGCGATCTGTACCGGATTCTTATTACCTTCTTCCGTATAAACAGGAACATTGATTTGCTGCCCCAATACTTTTAACTGTTCGATAGCAGCGGGCCGGTACACATCACAAGCCACCAGCAAAGGATTCTTACTCCTTTTGCTCTTCAGCATATTGGCTAATTTACCGGAAAAAGTTGTTTTTCCGGAACCTTGCAAACCAGACATCAGGATTACAGACGGACTTCCTTTCAGGTCGATATCCACAGCCTCCCCTCCCATCAATCCGGCCAGTTCGTCATGAACAATCTTCACCATCAGTTGACCGGGCTTAACAGCAGTCAGCACATCCTGTCCCAAGGCTTTTTCCTTGACAGTATCGGTAAATTGTTTGGCAACTTTGAAGTTAACATCGGCATCCAATAACGCCCGGCGTACATCTTTCAAAGTTTCCGCCACGTTAATCTCGGTAATTTTACCTTCTCCTTTGAGGAGTTTAAATGACCGGTCCAGCCTTTCGCTTAAATTTTCGAACATATTTTTAATATTATTTTATTAGCTGATATATCCGGATATACCGGGGGGTTTATTCGGAGCACAAAAATAGGCAAAAATGGTGGGATATCAAAAGTTTTTCAATTTCAAAAGTGCTTTCTATTGATTATTTTGATTTCAATTTGGGAACGATTTGAATATTTTTATACAAGGCTATCGCCTTGGAGGATATTTTTTAAAATTACAAATAGGTCAAGGCTATCGCCTTGGGATTATATCCTTTTTGTCTTGAAACAAAAAGGATCAAAAAGTTCAAGGCTGCGTCCCATTGGCTAAAAAATACTTCATTCCGGCTAAACGAATCGAACTCGCAC
>JAVBLA010000052.1:0-55628 GCA_031553775.1 Bacteroidales bacterium | reverse complement strand
TACCTTGATCGTTACAACAGAAGCAACTGCAGTTCCGTCACATCCGTCATAAGAAGGAGTCACGCTGTAAGTAGCTGTTAATGTTGCTACAGTAGTATTCTTAGCCAGGAACGAAGGAATAATATCTTTTCCTGTTCCCTGTGCATTGTTAATGTTATCTCCTCCGGCTGTCCATGTCAATGAAGTAGCTGTTCCGGTTAATGTGATAGCCGGTACGGTTTCCCCATTGTAAGTAAAGATAGCTGGAATTACATTAACTGTAGGAGCCGGTTTAACCGTGATCGTGAAGATCGTCGGAATACCCTGGTTGTTCTTCCAGTAAGGAGTTACCTGGTATGTTCCGCTAACCGGTTTAGTAGTACTGTTGGTATAAGTAGCTGTAGCATAACCTCCGGCTGAACCTTTACCTGCCAGAATATCTACACCATCGATAAACTTATAGTCGTAAGTTACTTCAGAAGCTACGAATCCGTTGGCAGTTCCTGTTTTATGAGTAGCTGCGAATGTGATAGCTGTAGTAGCAATACCCGAACAGACTGTCTGATCGGCAATTTCAGTAGCGATCAGGTCAACATCTACAACCGTATTCGGTACTACCTTGATCGTTACAACAGAAGCAACTGCAGTTCCGTCACATCCGTCGTAAGAAGGAGTAACGCTGTAAGTAGCGGTAATTGTTGCATCGGTAGTATTCTTAGCCATGAACGAAGGAATAATATCTTTCCCTGTTCCCTGTGCATTGTTAATGTCATCTCCTCCGGCTGTCCAAGTCAATGAAGTAGCTGTTCCGGTTAATGTGATAGCCGGTACGTTTTCTCCATTGTAAGTAAAGATAGCTGGAATTACATTGACTGTCGGAACCGGTTTAACCGTGATCGTGAAGATCGTCGGCACACCCTGGTTGTTATTCCAGTATGGAGTAACAGCATAAGTACCACTTACCGGTTTGGTAGTATTATTGGTATAAGTAGCTGTAGCATAACCTCCGGCTGAACCTTTACCTGCCAGAATATCTACACCGTCGATAAGTTTATAATCGTAAGTTACTTCAGAAGCTACGAATCCATTGGCAGTTCCTGTTTTATGAGTAGCTGCGAATGTGATAGCTGTAGTAGCAATACCCGAACATACTGTCTGATCGGCAATTTCAGTAGCGATTAAATCCGGATCAATCAATGTATTCGGCGCAACTGTGATATGAAGTACTTCTGTTTCTGTACCTGCACAAGCAGCCATTCCATAAGAAGGAGTAACCTTGATAGTATCAGTAATAGCAACTGCAGTTGTATTGATAGCTATGAAAGCTTCCATTTTATTAGTACCTGCAGCAGTATTACCAACTGTTCCATTAGCAGTCCATGCATAAGAAGTAGCTGTTCCTGTAAAATGGATAGAAGGGATTACATCACCATTCTGTACCGTCATGTCAGAAATAATATCGACTTTAGGAGCAGGATTGATTGTAACTGTAAATGTAACAGGTTCAAATTCCCTTACACCGTCTGTTGCCAGCGGAGTCAGTTTATAAGTTCCGTAAATCGGAGCAGTTGTGTTGTTACTGATCAAAGTAGCAGAAACTGTTTTAGTAGCGGGATCGTAAGTTACACCTACGTCTTGTCCTTCAACCAATTCGAATCTGCAGGAATCTGTAGTAACAAATCCATTGAATGTACCACCGTTACAGATAGTAGTATCGGCAATAGCAACATCGGAAACTACCGGACGAGCCAGGATAGTGATCGTGAAGTTCTGAGAAGCACCCCAGATAGTATCACCACCGGCTTCGATATCTCTGTGCCAGATCGGTTGGATAGTATAGCAATATACACCCGGAGTAACCGCTAAGAAAGCAGGAAGAATATCGTTACCATCATTAACAGCGATCGGGTTGGTTGCACCAGCCTGATGACCTGCTGTACATGTAGCATCGTAAGTCCATTCGTAAGTAGTATTCGGTTTGCTTCCTGTGAACGTATGTTCCGGAGCATTGTCACCTACATAATATACGAAATCGAGCGGATCGGCAGCCGGTTTGTTGATAGACGGATTAACCTTAATGGTAAATGTTTGAGGTTTACCTTCGCAGTCGTTCGTACCTACCGGAGTTACCTGGTAAACAGCTACCAATACAGTAGAACCTGTATTTACGGCAGTACCTGTAACGAAAGGAGCTGTCGGAGTAGACATGTCTACCGTCAGGTCTGCAGCACCTGTGATCTTATCACCGGAAACCTGTTTTACAACATAATGATCAACAGCAGAAACACCGGTTACAGTGATCGGCATATTGATTGTAGAATCGTTTTCGTATCTTGCATCGTTAACGATAGCGATAGCAGGTTCGGGTAATACGAATACTTTGAATATCTTAGCAGAATCGTCTACCAAGATACCATCTCCATATTGAGGAGTTACCTTATACGCAAATTCTACAACATTAGCAGTAATGTTTTTATAAGTAAACGACGGGAAAGTCAGAGAAGTTCCGATCAACGGCATACCTTCTGTAGTTGAGCCGGCAGGTTTGATGCTGTCGGGCAACAGTTCCCATCTGTAAGTTCCTTTCGGAGCCAAATTACCTGTGAATTCAAACGGAGCGCTTGCTACATTGCTACAAATTTCAACATTAGCAATATCGTCTACACGTACAAGTTCAACATCGGTTGGCCATGGAGCCACATAAATATCAAATTCAGTGCTAGCATTACACAATACATTTCCTGTCAGGATCGGACGAACAACATAATGTCCGAATACTGGTTCCGGTTGCAGGTTTTTCAATGTACGCCATCCTCCGACAATGTCTCCTTCGCTTGGATCAGTCAAAAGACCTTCGCCTTTCAGGTCAAGTCCGATGAATTCACCACCGATTTTTTCCCATTGGTAGCCAATTACAAAACTACTAACTGACTCGAAGTCTACAATTTTAGTAGAAGTAGAATAAATAGAGTCAGGTCTCAAACCCCAAGGTCTACCATGATACTGATCTACTTCCGATAAATTGAATGCAATAACAGGTTGCGAAACCGGATAAATAGTAACAGCAAACACATCTGTTTGGGTAGTTAGACAACCTCCATTACTAATAGTAGCAATCAAAGTAAACGATTGTCTTACAGTATCTCCCTGATTAGTAGCCATAGTTAACATATTAGCAGTAATAGCCGGAATCACAGAAGAACTACTTGGCACTGGAATAATATTTGATGCTAAGTTATAATTGGAAGTACCAGCTATAAGGCTATAGGTAATTGTAGCCGAACCTTGTGTAGTAGGCAAATTGATCGGAGTAGATGTTTCTCCATCACAAAGAGCAATGTTATTCAGCGGAACTACCTTAGCAGTCGGCCTGACAGTAATTGTGATATAAGCAGGAACTCCATCACAACCACCATTCACCGGAGTGAGTGCAATTGTCATGATAGAATCTGTATCTTCACTAAGATTTACAAGCGGACCTAAAGCCGGCATAACATAAGGAGTACCTCCCTTAACAATACCTGACGTTACAGACAGACCTGCCTTATAAGCGCTTGTAATTGTCCATCTGAGGGAATCAATACCGCTGGCGGTAGTAGCACCCAGATTTGAGGTAAATGTTATTGGGGAAGAACTACTACCGTTACAAACATACTCCACATTTAAGTAAGGAGTTGTTGTCGAAATTGCAGTAGCATTAGCTGTAGCCAAACTAACTTTAGGAGGTACAGTAACAGTAAACTGTACACTATCACGGCAACCTGCATAGTCTGCTGTCACCCAGAAATTATCCACAAGAGGTGTTGTACCATTGTTAGCCTGAGTAAATGATTTAACTTTAATTGAATCATTTGTAAATGTCGTCCAAAGGGGATTGGCTACATCATAAGTAGCATCCGGAGATCTTAATGCAGTAGAGAATGTAGATCCCTTTACATTAGAATAATATGCACGTCCATTGTAAGCAGCATCCGGACAAACAGTAATTGCATTTACATTACCAAAAGTATTATCTACAAGAGATATAACCGGATAAGGATTTACAACAAACCGCACATAAGCAGTATCACTGTTACAAGTTCCATTTGCTGTCGATGATTTGGCAAATATTCTGTAAACAGCAGTGTCTGCCTTATTGGTCGTATTGGTAGGAGTAAAAGTCAGCGGATAGCTACCCGGAGCGGCAGCTGTTGCACCCGAATTTCCGTTAGCCAAAGTAGTAATATTACCACTTACCTTTTCCCAATAATAAGTAGATCCATCCAAGTTATTAGTCAAAGCAACTGAAATCGATTTGTTATGACAAACTATTTTAGTCAGAGGACTAGCCAAAGCTGGCGGAGTTCCTAATGTACTACCATCAACAGCAATTCTTGGTTTAGGCTGTACATTTGCTGTAAAAGTAGGATTGGGAAGCGCGTTATAACATCCGTTCAACAGTGCTTTCACTGTATCTCTCGATGTTTGCATCGAAGTTGTGTTATTCGCATATGTAATCGTAAGAGCCTTTGAAGTTTCAGCACCTGTCAGTGCATAACTACCATCAGCAAGTCCCATATTTGTGGTCAACGGATCCCTTTTCCAAAAAATAGTAGATCCTTGAGTCGCATTCACAGTAAATGTCATGGTTTCCCCACTACATACAGTACTAGTAGTAGGAGTAACACTTACTGCCGGTGTCGGTTTTACAGTAAAACTATTGGTCAGATTACCTGAAAGAGTAGCAGTACGCTGTAAAGTCAACTGTTCTCCGGAGACAACAATATTATACGTTCCTGCAGCTAAAGGAGCACCACCTACTGCGTAAAGCTGGTCTGTACTACCAGTAGCAGTAAATGCCAGCCCATTCTGATTCGGCAGAAAAAGTGTAGAAACCACACATGCATCAAATGCTATAGGTGTTGCACTTGAACTTACAAGAAAGTTTCCTAAATAGCCAGATCCCGTACTATTGGTGAAAGTACTATTGTACGGACCTGAAGTGTAAGTTCCCGTAACAGTCACGACTGCATTAGTAGAACCCACACAAAGGTCTGAAATTGTAACACTGGAGACCGTAATCATAATATCGGTTCCAGCCCTCAATTCCTGTGCTTCTGCTTTGGGTATAATAAACCCGAACAGAAACACCAAAAGAAGTAGTAGATGTTTAACTTTTTCCATGTTTAATGTTCATTAGAGTTAATACTCGTTTTTTTTTCTCTCTTGTTTTTTTTTGTTTCATGAGCAACTCATTTTAAATTGTTTATAATATATTAATGTACTAACAAATTTAATTTAAATCTCATCCACACGCTCCAAGAACACTCCACCACATTTTTTGTTAACGTCGTTCTGTTTATTTAAGTTGAACAACGCTAATAAAACTGCAAAAACAGCGCCAATGCCGGATTTCGACACTTAGCATCCGCAAAATTAATACAAATTTCAATAATGGAGTTCTATTTGATGTTTAAATAAAACTTCCGCAATCATAAAGATCATTAATTTAACAAGCCTTATCATATTATATTGTTAAATATTGTATAAATATCACTCGTCTGTATGTATATAAGGGAATTTGCAAGGTTTGGAAGGATTTTTTCCAAACGAAAAGAAAAAAAAGGTATTAAAATACCTCAATAGGTTATAGCTGCCTTTTGGTTTCACGGTGCAATTATACGGATTTTCTCTTGAATATGATGTATGTTTTTGTTAATTTTTTTCACGGGGGTGAAATTGGGGGTTAAAAAAGTTTCTTAAAAGTTTGTTTTTTCACTCAAAGGAAACGTTCCTTTTTTCTTGATAAAAAAGGAATCAAAAATTAATTTCATTGAAAGTGCTACGCTCCACAATAACCATGCAAGCATGCTTATTGCTCTCGCTTAAACGCACTTTTCAAGGCTGCGTCCCATTGGCTAAAAAATACTGCGTTCCGGCTAAGAGAAAAGAACTCGCACCTGCGGTGCTCAAACAGCTTTTCTCTTTTAACGCCTGCACTACGTATTTTTCTTCACGCCACTGGCCCGAGGCAGGGACCAGGCCGCATCGGCAGTTCGTTTAATCCACAAGTATTTTAAGAAGGGTTTTTCTGATGAAGATAACCGTCATTGCGATAATGAAATCCCAGTAAATCCTGCCAATTGCACCCGGGCGAAGCCCGTAATCCCCTTAAATAAGGGGTGGGGGTTTCTTGTTGTCAAAACGCTGTTTGAGAGAGAAAGCGCGCAGCGAGCGAACGAGTTCGGTTTGACGAAGCGCCTTTTTTTGGTACTTTTTTTTGGCGCAGCAAAAAAAGATACATTTTTTACTTTCTTTTTAAAATGAAAAAGAAAAGAAATTTGGAGATATCCCCTCCTTTCAATACTTTTGTCTTTCGAAGGAAAGAACAAAATATTCCGGCCACCATTCAACTAACCATCCGCTATTTTGAGAAAGAAATTTACAGTATATTATAATAAGGTATATATCTTCGTTCTGTTTATACTCTTTCTGCAGGGAGGAAAAGCCCGTGCGCAGGAACCGGTAACAGAACCGGTAATCGATCTTAGTTATCGGTCCACCCTGGTAGGAGGAGGTACTTATACCCTGCGCGACACTTATCTTTCACCTTTGGAATATACCGGTTGGGGAGTCCGCATCCTGAGCGACCAGATGAAGATGACCCGTATGTTGCAGGGCAAAATTTCTACACAGCAACTAATCAATATCGATTTTTCTTCTACTAAAAATAATACGGAGACTGCTTCCGACTATACCATTCTATTCGACTATAGCTATGGTTTGCATTATCATCTCAAACCTTTGCCGCGCCTGAGTCTTCTCTTAGGGATGCAAGGCAATGGATTATTGGGTGCCATATACAACACCCGGAACGGGAATAACCCGGTATCGGCCAAGGCGAATATCAATCTGAACATATCGGGTATTGCCGATTACCGGTTCAGAATAGGCAAACAACCTTTGTCGGTACGATACCAATTGGATCTGCCGGTGGCGGGCTGCCTGTTTTCACCGGGTTACGGACAGTCGTATTACGAAATTTCATTAGGGAACCATGACGACCTGCTGCATCTGTCTTCGTTCGGCAAACTGTTTGCCATGAAGAATTATGTAACGGTGGAGGTCCCTCTTAAACCGTTTACCTTGCGGGTGACTTACCTGAACAGTATTTACCAGACGGACGTCAGCCAATTGAAAACACAGATCAACTCGAATTCTTTTATGATCGGGATTGTGAAGGAGATTTTTAGTGTGCCAAGGGGGAAAGATGTTTTGAGGGGAGGGAAAGTACGGAGGGTGTTTGAGTAATTGAAAATTGAAAATTGAGAATTGAAAATTATTGGAGTATATATGGTTTTGCTGGCTGGGATGGTGATGATCCTGGGGGGATGTATGGACTTTGATGATTTCGATGATAGTCCGCGGGGGAATTTTGAGGCCTTGTGGAAGATCATGGATGAGCATTATTGTTTTTTTGAGGAAAAGGGAGTGAATTGGGACCGGGTTTACCGGGAATATTCGGGTCGGCTGACAGATAATATGAGCCGTGAAGATTTATTTTACCTGATGAGCGATATGTTGAGGGAAGTACGCGACGGGCATGTGAACCTGATTGCACCATTTAATGTAAGCCGGTACGACGATTGGTACCAGGACTCTGTTTCGAATTTCAATGCGGATCTGTTAAAACTGCCGCAATACTTAGGAAGGGATTATGCGGTTGCTTCCGGACTAAAATATAAAATACTGGACGATAATGTAGGATATATCTACTATGAAAGTTTCTCTAGCGCGGTAGGAGAAGGAAATTTAGACTATGTGATCAAGAAATTCGAAGGATGCTTCGGCATTATTCTCGATATCCGGGGCAACAACGGCGGATCTTTGAATAATGTGGAAACATTGGCTTCCCGCTTCACCAACGAAAAAGTACTGACGGGCTATATCAGGCATAAAACAGGGACGGGACATACCGATTTTTCGGATCCTTATCCCCGGTATATAGAACCTTCCACCCGGCTACGTTACCAGAAACCCGTGGTGCTCCTCACCGACCGGCAATGCTACAGCGCCGCCAACGATTTTGCCAATGTTATGAAAGCACTTCCCGGAGTATATCTGATGGGAAGCACTACCGGAGGCGGCGGTGGTTTTCCCTTTTCTTCGGAACTTCCGAACGGATGGTCGGTGCGCTTCTCAACCAGCCCGATGTTCGACGCAAATATGAAAAGCATCGAAAACGGGATCGCCCCCGACGAATATGTATACCTCTATTCCGGTAGTAATCCGGACTTTAAGGGAGACCGGGTGATTGAGAGGGCGAGGGAATATATTAAACAACGGTATTAATTGAAAATTGAAAATGAAATACCGGTTTCATAATTTTCAATTTTCAATTTTCAATTTTTCATAAAAACTGATAAACGCAGCATTCACGACCTTGTTTCCTCCCGGCGTAGGGTAGTTACCCGTAAAGTACCAGTCGCCCTGATGGTCTGGGCAGGCTTCGTGGATACCTTCGATGGACTGGAAGACGATTTGGACTTTGGTTTTTACTTCTTCGGGGGTGAGGATCAAGGCCATTTTACCGGCGATTTCTTCTGCTGTGAATGGTTTATAGACTGCTTTGACTTCGTTGGTAATTTGTTCTTTCGGCAGATTTTCCTGCTTTTTACATTTTTCGTATATCTCATCTAACAGATGCAACATGTTTCTTTCTTCCAGCAGGCTTATGGCGGCCCGGAAGGCGGCGAAATCTTCCATCCGGCTCATGTCGATGCCATAACAATCGGGGTAGCGGACTTGCGGGGAAGAAGATACGATAACGATTTTCTTCGGATGCAGGCGGTCCAGGATCCGGATAATGCTTTGTTTGAGGGTGGTTCCTCTAACGATACTGTCGTCGATCACTACCAGGTTATCTGTATATGGGCGGAGAGAGCCGTAGGTGATGTCGTACACATGTGCCGCCAGGTCGTTCCGGCTGTTATCTTCTGCGATAAAGGTACGCAGTTTGATATCTTTGATCGCCACTTTTTCCTGGCGGAGACGGAAAGGCAGGTTCCATTCCCGGAGCCGGTCGCCGAAACCTTCCATCATTCCCAGAAAAGCGACTTCCGCTGTATTGGGAATAAAGGAAAAGACCGTATTTTCAATATCTCCGTCGATGGCGTTCCAAACGGGACCGACCAACATCCGTCCCAGTGTTTTGCGTTCCCGGTAGATATCACGGTCGCTTCCCCGGGAAAAATAGATCCGTTCGAAGGAGCAGGGGGTGATTTTTCGGGGTTCCTGTATTTGTTCCAGGCTGCAATGACCGGTGGCGTCGACTAAAAAACCCTGTCCCGGCATCAGTTCCTGCACAGCTTCCGTTTCCAGGTCGAAAACTGTCTGTATAACCGGCCGTTCCGAGGCCACCACGGCAATTTCATCGTCGTGATAATAAAAAGCCGGCCGGATCCCCCAGGGATCACGGAAGGCGAACATTTCCGCTGTACCGGTGATGCCGCAAATTACATAACCGCCGTCCCAGGAGCGGGCGGAACGACGCAAAACTTCTGTTAGTCCGTAACCTTGATCCAGATAGCTTCCCAGACGTTCCAGCATCATGAACGTATCGGAATACAGGCGCGGATGCTGTCCTTCCGATACCAGCTCATTGAAAACTTCATCCGTATTCGTCAGATTGAAATTTCCACAAAGCAGCAGGCTCCGGTTGCGCCAGTTGTTCCGGCGAAGAAACGGATGTACATAAGCAAGACCATGCTTTCCTGTTGTGCTGTAACGGAGATGCCCCATGTATGCCTCTCCACAAAAAGGGACCGCTTCGCAGGGCATATCCTGCGGAAATGCCTCGCCCATCCGGCGGGCATTGTCGAAAACTTTACCGATCGCATCCGTTCCCTCTGCTCTTTCCCGGAAAATATATTCCGTACCTGGAAGCGCCCCGGCACTGACACATCCTATACCTGCCCCCTCCTGCCCCCGGTTGTGTTGTTTCTCCATCAGCAGATAGAGTTTATTCAGGGCATATTGCCGGGTACCATACTTTTCCCTGTAAAAGGGGAGCGGCTTTTTCAATCGCAGTAGGGCGATGCCGCATTCGTGCTTTAGTTGTTCCATCTTTTTTAACTAAAAACTAAAAGCTAAAAATTAAAAGTTAGGTATTGTGATATTTGAGCGGCCGCCTTCCTTCCCGAATCCATCGCCCGTACCACCAGTCCAGGGCCGGTAACCATGTCGCCTGCGATGAATACGCGTGAAACGGATGAACGGCCGGGAGAGATTTCGGCTACGTTGCCGCGTGCGTTGTACTGTACCTTCAGGTCGTCCAGCAAGCCCTCGTGCACGGGATGTACAAAGCCCATCGAGAGCAGGACCAGGTCGGCCGGGATGATCTCTGTTTTGCCGGTTTCTTTCATTTCTTTTTTGCCACCGGGAGTCTGAAACCACTCTACTTCGGCTACTTCCACGGCCGACAAGCGGCCGTTTTCGGCAATAAAGCGTTTGGTAGACAGGTTCCAGCGACGGGTACATCCTTCCAGGTGAGAGCTTGAAGTCCGCAGCACATCCGGCCATTGCGGCCAGGGTGTTGCCTGATTTTCTCTTGCCGGAGGCTGGGGTAAGATTTCTATCTGGAGGATTTCTTTGGCTTTTTGCCGGACGGCGGTTCCCACACAATCCGAGCCGGTATCTCCTCCCCCAATCACCAGCACTCGTTTTCCCCTGGCGGAAATACGTTGTCCCAAAGGGATTTCTTCTCCCGATACCAGCCGGTTTTGTTGCCGGAGGTAATCGAGGGCGAAATGAATGCCGGGCATTCCACGACCATCCACTGGCAGATCGCGGGGTTGTCCCGCGCCGACGGCCAGGCAAACCGCGTCGAACGATTCCAGCAAATCTTTGTGTTTGATATCTTCTCCAACAAGCATGCTGCATTGAAAAAGGATTCCTTCTTCCCTGAGGATCTGCAAACGGCGTTCTATCACTTCTTTGTTCAATTTGAAGTCGGGGATACCGAAACGGAGCAGTCCTCCGGGCGCCTCATCTTTTTCAAATACAACGACTGTATGCCCATTTTGGTTCAAAAGGTCGGCTGCCGCCAAACCAGCAGGGCCCGAACCGATTACAGCGATTTTCTTCCCGGTACGAAATGCCGGCAGCCGGGGTTTCACAAATCCTTCCTGAAAAGCATGTTCGACCACCGCCGCTTCGTTTTCCCGGATGGTAACTGGCTGTTTATCCAGCATAAGGACACAACTTTTTTCACAGATAGCAGGACACACCCTGCCCGTAAATTCCGGAAAATTATTCGTTGACACCAGGATTTCATACGCCTGCTGCCATTTTCCTTTCGACAGGGCCTCCTGCCATTCGGGCATGCGATTGTCTATAGGACAGGCCCAATGGCAAAACGGAACACCGCAGTCCATGCAACGCGATGCCTGCGTCATCCGGTCTTCACTGTTGAGGGTCTGCTCTACTTCACTGAAGTCGGACACCCGGTCGTGGACGGGGCGGTAACCGGCTTCTTTTCTGGGGATTTTCAAAAATGTGCTGAACATCTTTTTTTTAGTTAAGAGTTAAGAATTAACTTTATTCGTATTCTACTTGTGCAATTTTCTGTTCGATTGCCTTCATTTTTTCCGCCTGTAGCACTTTCTTGTATTCTACGGGCATTATCTTGACAAAGTATTTAAGAAAATATTCCCAATCGGAAAGGATGCGGGTGGCCAAGGGACTTTGTGTCCGGTGCGCGTGTTGCTCTACCAGGCGGTGCAGTTCCAGGCTGTCCTGCCGGTCTTCTACCAAAGAGAGTTCTACCATTTCCATGTTGCAGAAATAGTCGAAGTTACCGGTCATGTCGAGTACATATGCCAGGCCTCCGCTCATACCGGCGGCAAAGTTACGGCCCACGGGACCGAGGACTACGGTTCGTCCTCCGGTCATGTACTCGCAGCAATGGTCGCCGGCACCTTCCACAACAGCAGTGGCGCCACTGTTCCGGACGCAGAAACGTTCGCCGGCCCGGCCGTTGATATAGACTTCTCCGGCTGTAGCTCCGTATAGCAGGGTATTTCCGGCAATGATGTTTTCTTCCGGGCTGAAAGTGCTTCCGGAGGTTGGCACCAGGATGATCTTTCCTCCGGACATGCCTTTGCCGAGGTAATCGTTCGCTTCTCCTTCGAGACGGAAAGTGATACCGGTTGCCAGGAAAGCACCGAAGCTTTGTCCGGCTGAACCCCTGAATGTTACCGAAATGGTATCGGCCGGTAATCCGTTGTTTCCGTAGCGCCGGGCAATCTCACCCGAGAGCATGGCTCCGACAGAGCGGTCGGTATTGGCAATCCCGGAGGAGAACTGCACCGGCGTCCAATGTTCGATCGAAGCGGTTGCTTTACGGATCAATTCCCGGTCGGGGACCCGGCTGATTTTATGGTCCTGCGTTTTTGTACACCGGATATCGTTTTCGTTGTCTGCTTTATAGAGGATCCGTGAGAAATCCAGTTTTTGTTTTTTGGGATGGAAATCTTCTTTCATAATCACCTCCAGGAGGTCTGTCCGGCCAATAATTTCGTCTAAGCGGCGGAAACCCATCCGGGCGAGGTGTTCGCGGACTTCTTCGGCGAGAAAGGTCATGAAGTTGACCAGATCGCCATGCCGTCCGGAGAAGCGGGACCTTAACTTTTCGTCCTGCGTAGCGATCCCCACCGGACAGGTATTGAGATGGCACTTTCGCATCATCACGCAACCCAGGACGATAAGTGCACTGGTGGCAAACCCGAATTCTTCAGCACCTAAAAGAGCGGCGACAATGATATCTTTTCCGGTTTTCAGTTGTCCGTCGGTTTGCAGGTGGACCATTCCCCTGAGGTTATTCAGCACGAGGGTTTGCTGGGTTTCGGCCAGGCCGAGTTCCCAGGGAATGCCTGCATGCCTGACCGAACTCAGGGGACTGGCACCCGTTCCTCCTTCCGATCCGCTGATCACGATGGCATCGGCTTTGGCTTTAGCTACACCGGCAGCAATTGTCCCTACCCCGCTTTCGGCTACCAGCTTGACACTGACGCGTGCCTGGGGATTGACATTTTTCAGGTCGTAAATCAGTTGGGCCAGGTCTTCAATAGAATAAATATCGTGATGCGGAGGGGGTGAAATCAGGGTGATTCCCGGGATAGAGTGTCTTGTCTTTGCAATGACTTCATCGACTTTGAAACCTGGAAGTTGTCCTCCTTCCCCGGGTTTAGCTCCCTGGGCGATCTTGATCTGGAGCTCGTCGGCATTGACCAGGTATTCGGCTGTAACCCCGAACCTGCCCGAAGCAATCTGCTTGATGGCGCTCCGCCGGTTGAGACCGTCACTTCCGGGACGGAAACGGGACGGGTTCTCTCCTCCTTCCCCGGTATTGCTTTTCCCGTTGAGGATATTGAGGGCGATGGCAATCGCTTCGTGCGCTTCTTTACTAATCGAGCCGAACGACATGGCTCCGGTGACGAAGCGTTTGGTAATTTCCGTTACCGGTTCCACTTCCGACAGATCGACCGGATTTTCCCTGTATTGCAGAAAATCCCGGAGGAAGGCCGGTTGGACTTTCCGGTCGACCAAGTGGGTAAATTCTTTAAACAAACCGAAATCTCCCAAACGGACCGCCAGGCGTAATCCGGTTATTGTTTCCGGATTCCAGGCATGATATTCCCCTTCTTCCCGCCAGGAATAAACACCAGGGACATTCCTGTTGTTTTTCTTATCCAAAATGGAAATATTTTTATATTCACCGGGGAAAGCACCGGAGTGAAAAGCCAGAATATCCCGAACCAGGTCGACCATTTCAATTCCTCCGATACGGGATGTCATTCCCCGGACATATTTATCCAATAGTTTTCTGCCGATGCCTACTGCTTCAAAGATCCGGGCACCCCGGTAGCTTCTCAAGGTAGAGATTCCCATTTTGGAAAGAATCTTCAGGAGGCCTTTATTGACTGCCTTGATGTAATTTTTTTCGGCGGTATGAAAATCGAGTTGTATTTCGTGCGATTGAACTTTGTCGTAAAGTAAGGCCAGGGCCATATAGGGATTGACCGCAGTGGCCCCGAATCCGAACAACAAGGCAAAATGCATCACTTCCCGGGCTTCGGCTGTTTCGACAACGATAGCGATCTGCATCCGCTTGCGTTTTTCGATCAGGTAATGATGAACGGCGGAAACTGCCAGTAGAGAAGGTATGGGCGCCTGCCGTCCGTTCACTTCCCGGTCGCTCAGGATAATATAATGATAGCCTTCGTCGACTGCTTTTTCTGCCTGACAGCAAATTCTTTCCAAGGCATTTTCGATGGAAATCCGGTTGATTTCAGCATATTCTTCCGGATCATTTCTGTTTTCCATTTCTTCTTCCGGCCTTTTGATATCGAACAACATCGGTATGATCTCCGATCTGAAACCTTTATAAGAAAGGTGTTTCAGGATATCGAGCGCTTTATTGTCGATGACGGGGCTTTGTAATTTGACCATTTTGCAGAGGTCCGGCGAAGGCTTCAACAGATTGTCACTCTGAGAACCGATATACAGGGATAGTGACATCACCAGTTCTTCCCGGATCGGGTCGACCGGGGGATTAGTGACCTGTGCAAAGAGTTGCCGGAAATAACTGAACAGGAGTTGTGGCTTTTCCGACAATACCGCCAGGGGAGTGTCATTTCCCATGGAGCCTACCGGTTCTTTGGATTCCAGGGCCATAGGCAACAAGATCCTTTCAGTTTCTTCTTTCGTATAACCGAAAGCAGTTAGTTGCCTGTCCAGATCGTTCACCCTATATTCCGCTTTCCTTCCCGAAGAAATATCGGACAGGAGAATCCTGTTTTTATCCAGCCATTCTTCGTATGGGCAAGCACCTGCGAGGATCTCTTTCAGTTCCGGATCGTAAAACACTTTACCTTCCCTGGTATCCACCATCAGAATTTTTCCCGGTTGCAGGCGGCCTTTTTCGCGGATTTCGGAAGCATCGAAGGGCAATACGCCGGCCTCGGAAGCGATCACCATCAGATCTTTTTTCGTAATCAGATAGCGGGCCGGGCGCAAACCGTTCCGGTCCAGCATTCCTCCGGCGTAACGGCCATCGGAGAAGAGCAATGTGGCAGGCCCGTCCCAGGGTTCCATCAGGATACTATGATATTCGTAAAAGGCTTTGAGTTGAGGGGATATGGGATTTTTACGATTCCAGCTTTCCGGCACCAGCATAGACAGGGCATGTGGAAGCGATAATCCCGACATGATCAGAAATTCGAGAACATTATCCAGAGATGCACTATCGCTCATATCCGGCTGAATAACCGGAAAAAGGTCTTCCGGATTTCCGAGATCCGGCGTATGCAGGATGCTTTCTCTCGCTTCCATCCAGTAACGGTTTCCCCGGATGGTATTGATCTCTCCGTTGTGTCCCAGCAGGCGGAACGGTTGCGCCAGTTTCCAGGATGGAAAAGTGTTGGTGCTGAAACGGGAGTGAACCAAAGCCAGGCCACTGGTGAAATAAGGATCGGACAGGTCCGGAAAATAATCCCGCAGCTGGGTGGAAGTCAGCATCCCTTTGTACACAATCCTCCGGGAAGAAAGGCTAAGTACATAAAAGTGCTGTTTATCCGGAATATCCGAATGGGCAATCTTCTTTTCAATCTTTTTCCGGACAACATATAGTTTTTGTTCCAGAATATCCTGCCGGTCTTCTCCTACAACAAAGACCTGCCGGATCTGCGGTTCGTTCGACCGGGAAATTTCGCCCAGGATAGAACTGTTAACCGGGACTTCCCGGGTAGCCAGGAGCTTCAGTCCTTCCTGTTCGATCATTTGTTCCAGTTCTGCCATACAACGTTCTGCCAACATATTTTCCGCCGGCAAAAAGACCAGGCCAGTACCATATTTCCCGGTTTCAGGCACAGGGATTCCCTGTAACAGGATAAATTCGTGCGGGATCTGCAACATGATTCCCGCGCCGTCGCCAGTTTTATTATCGGCGCTTTCCGCTCCCCGGTGGAGCATATTTTCCAATACTTGCAGGCCTTTCTCCACTATTTCCCGAGACTTGTTTCCGTGGATATCAACGAGTAGGCCGACTCCACAGCTATCGTGTTCGTAATCGGATTGATATAAGCTATTTTGGAACATTTTCTTTTATTTATCGTATAAACAAAAGCTCGCGATATTTCGGTAAAGTCCACATCTCATCGTCCACCGTCAATTCAAGTTTATCGATATGGTAGCGGATTTCGTCGAAATAGGGAGCTATTTTCTCGCAGTAGGCCATTGCTTTTTCCCGTTCGTTTTCTATTTTATTGGCGTATTTTCTGGCTTCCACCATTTCATCTGTTTTTTGTTTGATGAAGTTCAGGTGATTGGCGATATCTTCTATGATAGCGATATCCTGGGAGGCCAGTTTATCGGCTTTATCCTTTTCGAACAGGTTGTAGATCTTCGATACATTATCGAGCAAGAGACCCTGGTATCGTGTAGCTACCGGGATGATGTGGTTGATGGCCAGATCGCCGAGTACCCTCGCCTCTATCTGTATTTTCTTCGTGTATTGTTCCCACTTCACTTCATTGCGGGCGTGTAGTTCCTTTTCGTCCAACACACGCAGGCCTGTGAAGAGGGCAATCGATTGCGAAGCAAGATAGGCATCGATGATCACCGGTACACGGGTTTCGCAATCCAATCCCCTCCGGGCCGCTTCTTCTTTCCACTCGTCGCTGTAACCGTTTCCGTCGAAACGGATATTCCGGGAATCCCGGATATATTTACGCACGACAGTCAGGATAGCTTCGTCTTTTTTCAATCCTCCGGCGATCAGAACATCCGTTTCAGTTTTGAACTCCTGCAATTGTCCGGCTACAGCGGTATTGAGGGCCATCATGGCAGCCGCGCAATTAGCAGAAGATCCTACCGCCCTGAATTCGAAGCGGTTTCCGGTGAAAGCAAAAGGAGAAGTCCGGTTGCGGTCGGTGTTATCCAGCAAGATCTCCGGTATATGGTTCAGGGACAGGCGAGTACCTGTTTTTTCCCTTAATTCGATATCCTTCACACCATCGCTATCTGTCAGATTGTCGAGTAAACGGCTGATCTGGCTTCCCATAAACACCGAAATAATGGCGGGAGGCGCTTCATTAGCACCCAGGCGATGCGCATTGGTAGCTGAAGAAATACTGGCTTTCAGCAAAGCATTGTGCTTATAAACCGCCATCAGGACATTCGACACAAAGGTGATGAACTGCAGGTTTTCCGTGGCATTTTTCCCCGGACCCAGCAGGTTGACACCTGTATCCGTACCCAGCGACCAATTGTTATGTTTTCCCGATCCGTTGATTCCCTTGAAAGGTTTTTCATGCAACAATACCCGGAAATCATGTCTGCGGGCAACGGTTTTCATCACCGACATCAGCAGGAGGTTATGGTCGACCGCCAGGTTACATTCTTCATAGATGGGAGCCACTTCGAACTGATTCGGAGCCACTTCATTGTGACGAGTCTTTACCGGGATACTCAGCCGGTAACATTCGTATTCCAGTTCCCGCATAAAAGCTGCCACGCGGGTCGGGATCGAGCCGAAATAATGGTCGTCCAGCTGCTGGTTTTTGGCACTTTCGTGTCCCATCAGTGTCCGTTCGGTAAGCATCAGGTCGGGACGTGCCGCGTACAAAGACTCGTCGACCAGGAAATATTCCTGTTCCCACCCCAGGTAAGAAAATACCTTTTTTACATTTTTGTCAAAATAGCGGCAAACGTCTGTTGCGGCCTTATCAACGGCATTGATCGACTTCAGCAAGGGCGTTTTATAGTCAAGCGCTTCTCCTGTATATGAGATAAAAATCGTGGGAATGCACAGGGTATCATTGATAATAAATGCCGGGGAAGAGGGATCCCAGGCTGTATATCCCCTTGCCTCGAAAGTATTGCGGATTCCGCCACTCGGGAAACTCGAAGCATCCGGTTCCTGCTGTGCCAACAGTTTACCGGAGAATTCTTCTATCATACCCCCGTGTCCGTCGAAATCCACGAAAGCATCATGTTTTTCGGCCGTACCGCCCGTAAGCGGATGAAACCAGTGCGTATAGTGCGTAGCCCCCATTTCCATGGCCCACATACGCATGCCTGCGGCCACATGTTCGGCTACTTTCCTGTCCAAGGGTTCTCCCCGGTCGATTGCGTCTAATACCTGTTTCAATGTTTCTTTGGAAAGGTATCTGCGCATATTGTTCCTGTCGAATACATTTTTCCCGAAATAATCCGATGTTTTTCCGGATGGGACGGGAACTTCCACGGCTTTGCGGCGGGAAGCTTCTGAGACGGCTTTGAATCTTAAGT
This sequence comes from Bacteroidales bacterium, assembly GCA_031553775.1. Classification (GTDB taxonomy): domain Bacteria; phylum Bacteroidota; class Bacteroidia; order Bacteroidales; family Azobacteroidaceae; genus JAISFI01. Next base: position 37,319 of record JAVBLA010000052.1, on the reverse strand, counting down.
TGGACATAGTTTGTAGAATTGAAAATTGAAAATTGAAAATTAAAAATTGGGGCAAAATGAAATAATAAATTTTCAATTTTTAATTTTTAATTTTCAATTATTTGAGTATTATGTTATTTATAGCGCACTGCTCCATCATTTCCTCCGGCCAAATGCTGGATTGCACTTCGCCGATATGGGCGCAGCGGAGGAAGAACATGCATAGGCGGGATTGGCCGATGCCACCGCCTATGGAGAGCGGGAGACGATCTTCCATCAGGCTTTGGTGAAAGATAAGTTCCAGGCGGTCTTCGCAATTCCGGATTTGCAGTTGGGACCGCAATGCGGTTTTATCTACACGAATTCCCATGGAGGATATTTCGAATGCCGATTCGAGGATGGGGTTCCAGATGATGATATCGCCGTTCAGTCCCTTGTAGCCTTCTCCTGTAGAGGTACTCCAATCGTCGTAGTCCGGCGAGCGACCATCATGGATCGTTCCATCCGGCAGTTCGCCTCCGATGCCGATAACGAAAACTGCACCGTATTTTTTAGCAGCCCTGTTCTCCCTTTCCCGGGGGGAAAGATCCGGCCATTCTGACAATAAATCTTCCGAATGAATAAAATGGATTTGTTCCGGCAAAACAGGTTTGATCTGCGGATATATCTTACATACTGCTTTTTCCGTATTCAAGAGACATCGATAAATTTTGCCGACCATTGTCCGGAGAAATTTCAGGTTTCTGTCTCCGGCTGTAATGGTCCGTTCCCAATCCCACTGGTCTACATAGATCGAATGGATATTATCCAGTTCTTCGTCCGCCCGGATTGCATTCATATCGGTATAAATCCCATGTCCCGGAGCGATTCCGTATGCACCCAGTTTCATTCTTTTCCATTTGGCGAGGGAGTGTACTATTTCGGCTCTTTTCCCACCGACAGCAGGGATCTCAAAAGACACCGGACGTTCTACTCCATTGAGATTATCGTTGATACCCGTACCCGAGAGCACGAACAAAGGAGCCGTCACCCGCCGCAGGTTAAGCGCCTGCGACAATTCTTCCTGAAATGTCAATTTTACTTGTTTGATGGCCTGCTCCATCTGTTCCGGGACAAGCACAGGCTGATAAGCCTTGGGGATTACAAATGCCATAATTATATCTGTTTAATCTGTTTCATTTTACGGTTAAGATTATCTGTGTATCTCCTGTTTCTCTGCCTGTAGTTATTATCATCTGATTTTTCTGATTCTTTCCACAGCTTCCAGGGTCTCATTCCGGTCACCGAAAGCCGTCAGCCTGAAATAGCCTTCTCCTGAAGGCCCGAAACCCTCTCCTGGAGTTCCTACCACCTGTATTTCGTTCAATAATTTGTCGAAGAAGTCCCAGGAAGAAATATCTCCGGGTGTCTTCATCCAGATATAAGGTGCATTTACGCCGCCGTAAACCGTCCATCCCAGACTTTGAAGTCCTTCCCTGATTATCCGGGCATTCTCCATGTAATAAGCAATTGTTTGCCGGATCTGGGTTTGTCCTTCGGGAGAATAGACTGCTTCTGCCGCCCGTTGCACAATGTAAGCCGTTCCGTTGAACTTGGTAGACTGGCGCCGTTTCCACAGAGAATTCAAAGTTGTTTTTTTTCCATCCGGCATACGCACTTTCAATGCTTTCGGAATTACCGTATATCCACATCGTAATCCTGTGAATCCGGCTGTTTTGGAAAAACTGCGGAACTCTACGGCTACTTTTTCAGCTCCATCGATTTCATAGATACTGTGAGGCACATCTTCTTCCGAAATGAATGCTTCGTAAGCCGCATCAAAGAGAATTAGAGCATGATGCTGGAGTGCATAATCGACCCATATTTTCAGTTGCGAGCGGTTCAGAGTCGTCCCGGTAGGATTATTCGGATAACAAAGCCAGATCACGTTGACCTGTTTTTCCGGGAGAGCCGGCAGGAATCCATTTTCCGGAGAGCAGGGAAGCGGTACTATTTTCCGGCCTGCCATCAGGCTCGTATCTACATATACCGGATATGCCGGATCGGTGATTGCCACCGTATTTTTCGGACTGAGTATATCGCCGAAATTTCCCGTATCGCTTTTAGCTCCATCGCTGATAAATATTTCATCCGGTTCCAGGCGAATTCCCCTATGAAGAAAATCGTTCCGGAGAATTGCTTCTATCAGAAATCCATAACCCTGATCGGGGGCATACCCCCGCATGGTTCCGGCATGTGCCATTTCGTTCGTTGCCCGGTTGATCGCTTCTACCACCGCCGGAGCTATAGGCTGTGTAACATCTCCAATCCCCAGGCTGACGAATTTCTTATCCGGATATATTTCTTTGAAAACTTTTACCCGCCGGGCTATCTCCGAGAACAGGTAGTTTTCCTTCAGATCTTTATAATGCTCGTTTATTTTAATCATTGTTCAAAAAAATCATCGTTTATTTCTCCTTCAAACACGGTTATCGCATCTCCTGTCAGGTAGACATGTTTATCATTCTCGTTCCACTCGGTCTCCAGGTCTCCGCCGGGAAGGGAAATCCGGGCCTTCCGTCCTAATCTTCCATTTAGTACACCTGCCACTAATACCGCACAAGCTCCGGTGCCACAGGCCTGTGTTTCACCGGTGCCCCGCTCCCATACTCTAACCCTGGCCAACGAAGGAGAGAGCACTTCTACAAATTCCACATTGGTTCGTTCCGGAAAAATCGGGTCGGTTTCTATTTCCCGTCCAACGGTTTCAAGAGAAAAGTCCTGCAATCCCCTCTTCAAAAAAATAACTGTATGAGGATTTCCCATGGAAACACAGGTAATAAAAAAATAGCTGGAACCGAAATATACAGGATGATTGATTATAAATTCATTCTCCAGCAAAACGGGAATAGCAGAAGACAATAAAACCGGCATTCCCATATCTACACATACACCTGACACTTTACCGGCTTCCGGAAACAAACTCAGGTTTTTAACCCCGGAAAGTGTTTCAAGCGTAATCTCTGTTTTTGTTGTCAAACCTTTGTCATAGACATATTTTCCTACACAACGGGAAGCATTGCCGCACATACCGGATTCCGATCCGTCAGGATTAAACATCCGCATCCGGAAATCGCAGGTATCAGAGGGCATAATCAAAACCAAACCGTCCGAACCGATTCCTTTGTGGCGATCACTAATCAAGCGTACCAACAGTTCAGGGCATTTCACTTTTTCCGAAAAACAATCGATGTACACATAATCATTTCCAGTGCCGTGCATTTTCGTAAATTTCATAATCTCAGTATTTATTTTGCGACAAATTTAATCATTATGTTTTTTATATGCAAGTTTTTCTTTCGTTTTGTCGTATTTTTTTTTGTATTTTAAGACAAATGATTTATTTTGAGCAATTAATATTTCATTATAACATTAATATATTAAAGACTTCAGACAGGTTCTAATATACAATAAGAGATTAATAAAATATTCCTTAATGACATTAAATTTGAAATATATTTATCATATAGATATTTTTTACATATTATATAAATCATTTTAACACATAAAATAAAAATAAAACAATAAAAATACATACCTTTGCAACAAATTCAAGTATATTCCAAATCATATGGAACATCCATGCATATCCCCATTCATCCGAAAACATGAAAGCAACATATCACTTTCAAACAAAGATCAGCTTTGCCAATTTTTAATTAATCCTGCTGTATGGTCTTGATCTCCTTCGCACCTCAGCCATACAAGCAAGCCTGGCAGCATTCGATTTGGCGTCAATTTTCAATTGGCGAAGGCCGATCTGACGATTCTCAATTTTCAATTATTTATATATGGAGCAATCAATCAAACTGATACTGGAAAACGGAGTCATTTTCAAAGGATACTCATTCGGGCATCCTGTATCTGCTGCCGGAGAAGTTGTATTTAACACAGCCATGGTAGGATATCCCGAGAGCCTGACCGATCCTTCCTATGCGGGGCAGATACTTACTGTAACTTATCCTTTGATAGGAAATTACGGGGTTCCGGAAGATCAGACCATAGACGGTCTTTCCGGATATTACGAATCGGAAAAAATACAGGTAAGCGGCCTGGTTATTTCCGAATATTCCCATCGTTACAGTCACTGGAACGCAGCTAAAAGTCTGGGAGATTGGCTTAAAGAGCACAAGATTCCGGCTATTTACGGAGTAGATACCCGGGAATTGACAAAAATTATCCGGGAAAACGGGTCTTTGAAAGGAAAAATCGTATTTGATCAGACAGAAACGATAGACTTTATCGACCCGGGACAAGAAAACCAGGTAGCTAAAGTGAGTTGCCGCGAAGTAATCCGTTATGGAAACGGAACAAAAACCATTGTATTAGTCGACTGTGGAGTAAAGCACAACATTATCCGGTGTTTATTAGAGAAAGGGGTCAGTATCATCCGGGTACCCTGGGATTACGATTTCAACCAACTATCGTATCACGGTTTGTTTATATCCAACGGACCGGGCAATCCGGATCATTGTAGCATCACTGTTGAAAATATACGCAGGGCTATGCAACTTGAAAGACCGATTTTCGGCATTTGCATGGGAAACCAATTATTGGCAAAAGCAGGCGGAGCTGCTACCTACAAGCTGAAATACGGGCACAGGAGCCACAACCAACCCGTTAGAATGCAAGGTACGGACCAATGCTTTATCACCTCACAAAACCATGGATATGCTGTAGACACCAATAGTCTTGGCCGCGATTGGGAAGAACTTTTTACCAATATGAACGATGGAAGCAACGAAGGAATCCGGCATAAAAACCGGCCTTTCTTCTCCGCTCAGTTTCATCCGGAAGCGGCCAGTGGACCGACGGATACTGGATTTTTGTTTGATTGGCTTTTAAAAGAAATTGAAAATTGACGACAAACCGAATGCTATCAAGCCTGTTTGCATGGCTGAGGTGCGAAGGAAATCAAGACCGCGCAGCGGGATTAATTAAAAATTAAAAATTGAAAATTGAAAATTGAAAATTATTTATACGGAAAATCAGAATGATAAAAAAGATTTTATTGCTGGGATCGGGTGCATTGAAGATCGGAGAGGCAGGGGAGTTTGATTATTCAGGTTCACAGGCCCTGAAAGCACTGAGGGAAGAGGGTATACGTACGGTGCTGATCAATCCGAACATTGCAACCGTACAAACATCAGAAGGAGTAGCCGACCGGATTTATTTTCTCCCGGTTACTCATTTTTTTGTGGAAAAAGTCATAGAAAAAGAGCGGCCGGACGGGATTTTGCTATCGTTCGGGGGACAGACCGCCCTGAATTGCGGGGTTTCATTGTATCAATCAGGTATTTTTGAGAAATACGGAGTACAGGTATTGGGTACTCCTGTACAATCGGTTATCGATACGGAAGACCGCGAACTTTTTGTCAGAAAATTAGACGAAATCGATGTTCAAACGATCAAAAGCACTGCTGTCTCTTCCATGGAAGAAGCACTTCTGGCAGCGGAAGAGCTGGGGTACCCCGTCATTGTCCGGGCCGCATATGCTTTAGGAGGCATGGGTAGCGGATTTTGCAATCATCCGGACGAACTGCGCCTCCTGGCAGAAAAAGCCTTCAACTATTCCGGTCAGCTACTGATTGAAAAATCCCTGAAAGGATGGAAAGAAATCGAATATGAAGTTGTCCGAGACGCATCCGACAACTGTATTACCGTATGCAACATGGAAAATTTCGATCCGCTGGGTATCCATACCGGGGAAAGTATTGTGGTTGCACCTTCGCAAACCCTGAGCAACCGGGAATATCACAAACTCCGGGAATTATCGATCCGGATCGTCCGGCATATCGGGATCGTGGGAGAATGTAATGTACAATATGCTTTCGATACCGTTTCAGAAGATTACCGCGTAATAGAAGTCAATGCCCGCCTGAGCCGGTCCTCAGCGCTTGCCTCCAAAGCCACAGGTTATCCCTTGGCCTTTGTGGCAGCTAAACTCGCAGTGGGTTACGGACTGCAGGAATTAAAAAACTCCGTTACCAAAACCACTCCGGCCTTTTTCGAGCCTGCATTAGATTATGTTGTCTGCAAAATCCCCAGATGGGATCTAGGAAAGTTCCATGGGGTTTCGCATGAAATCGGCAGCAGCATGAAAAGTGTCGGCGAAGTCATGTCTATTGGAAGAAGCTTTGAAGAGGCTATACAAAAGGGGCTCCGGATGATTGCCCAGGGCATGCACGGATTCAGTGCAAACCAACCGCTTCCTACTGAAAATTTAGACCTGTCACTATCGGAACCCACCGATAAGCGAATTTTTTATATTTCGCAGGCATTGTCCGAAGGATATTCCATTGAACGAATCCATGAGTTGACAAAAATTGACCTGTGGTTTCTGCAAAAGTTGGAAAATATCCACCGGTGTGCCCAATCTGTGGAGTTATACGATTCGATAGAAACCCTGCCGGAAGAAATTTTAAGAGAAGCCAAGCAAAAAGGTTTTTCCGATTTCCAGATTGCCCGTATCCTCTACAAGGATGAGGACACGGCAAGCGCAAAAAAAACAGCAGTGAGAAACTACCGCAAACAACGACAGATCCTGCCTGTAGTAAAACAAATCGACACACTGGCTGCCGAATATCCGGCACAAACCAACTATCTGTACCTCACCTACAATGGCACAGGTAACGATGTACAATATACAGGAGACAAACGCTCAGTTATTGTATTAGGCTCCGGAGCTTACCGGATCGGTTCGTCGGTAGAATTCGACTGGTGTTCGGTCAACGCCCTGCAAACCATCCGGGAAAAAGGCTGGAGGGGAGTAATGATCAATTACAATCCGGAAACCGTATCGACCGATTACGATATGTGTGACAGACTTTACTTTGAAGAACTGTCTTTCGAACGTGTAATGGATATTGTGGAGTTAGAGAATCCACATGGCCTGGTACTTTCCATGGGAGGACAAATTCCCAACAACCTGGCTTTGGCATTAGACCAGGCAGGTGTTCCCATTCTCGGCACTCCGGCATCAGGTATAGACAATGCGGAAGACAGGCACCGGTTTTCTTCCATGCTCGACCGGCTGCATATCGACCAACCCCGGTGGAAAGAATTGAGTACACAAGGAGATGTAGAGCAATTTGTGAAAGAAGTTGGCTACCCTGTACTGGTACGACCCTCCTATGTCCTCTCCGGAGCAGCCATGAATGTTTGTTCCAATGCCACAGAACTGGAACGTTTTCTGCAATTAGCTGCCAATGTATCGAAAAAGCATCCTGTAGTTGTAAGCGAATTCATAGAAAATGCCAAAGAAATCGAGATAGATGCGGTAGCCGATCATGGAGAGATCATTTGTTATGCCATTTCAGAGCATATCGAGTTTGCAGGCGTGCATTCGGGAGATGCCACCATTCAGTTTCCCCCGCAGCGCCTGTATATGGAAACCATGAGGAGAATCAAACGGATCGCCCGGCAAATAGCAGGATCGCTGCAAATTACCGGTCCGTTCAATATCCAGTTCTTAGCCAAGGACAATGCTATCAAAGTAATAGAATGTAACTTACGGGCATCCCGTTCATTCCCTTTCGTATCCAAGATACTGAAACTGAATTTTATCGAAATTGCGACCCGGATCATGCTCGGAGAAAAAGTCGGAAAACCGAACAAGAACGCCTTCGACCTGGACTATGTAGGTATCAAGGCCTCCCAGTTCTCTTTTTCCCGTCTCCAGAATGCAGACCCGGTAACCGGAGTAGATATGGCTTCCACAGGGGAAGTAGGGTGCATCGGCGACGATTATTACGAAGCGGTTCTCAAAGCCATGCTGTCCGTAGGCATGAAAATTCCCCCCAAAAACATCCTGATTTCCAGTGGTCCTGCCAAATCGAAAGTCGATCTGTTGGAAAGCGCCCGTCTCCTGCAAGAAAACGGTTATGTACTATATGCCACCGAAGGAACCCGTAAGTTTCTGGAAACCAATGGAATTCCCACCCTGCAGGTAAGTCAGCCTAACGAAGATGGTTTTCCTAACGCGCTAGACCTGATTCGCAACAAACAGGTGGAAATGGTGATCAATATTCCTAAAAACCTCACACAGGAAGAGCTGGACAATGGGTATCTGGTCAGAAGAAATGCAGTAGACTTCAACATTCCACTGTTTACCAATGCCCGGTTGGCAGCGGCTTTTATACGGGCGTTCTGCGAGATTAATCTTGCGGATATACCGGTTAAAGGGTGGGATGAATATAAATAAGTTAAGAATTAAGAGTTAATTTTTAATCAATTTCCCCGTCCAAACCTTTTCACCTGCGTCTACCCGAATGAAATATAGTCCTTTTGCCAGAGAAGAAACATTGAACGATTGCAGTTTTATTTCTCCGGAAAGAACAAGCCGTCCGTTCAGATCGGAGATATTTACTTTTCCCTGGGGAAGATCAAATCTGACCATATCATGTGCAGGATTCGGATAAAACGTCAAATTTTGTATGGAAGGATTTTTTATCGACGATCCGGAAGAGAGATGAGTAGAAAGGAAAGCATAAATTTCCTCGTTAAAATCCATGGGATCGCCATTCTGTTTACTTAAATAATAATTATGAGAGACCCCCTTCATCTTGTAATGAATGACTTCATTCCGGACAGCAGCATATGTGTATTTTGACACAGAAATACTGTTTGCATCAGGAAAATTGGTAACAACCGGAGTTTCTGCGGCATTATTCCGGGCAACCCAGTTAGTAATCACTGTTTCTTTCGGGGTTCCCAGGGTCACTGTAAAATCGTATGTTTTCGAACTGTATTCAATAGGAGTAAGATAGCTTCCCGCATAAGGCACCACTTCGTCCGATTCACTGTGAAAATCGCAGAGAGGCACCTGCACAGTGGTTTGAAAATCATCAATATTACTACCCTCTGTTCCTGCGATAACGACCATCCCTGCAAGGTTATTTCCATAGGTACGAGCATACTGATATGACATATATCCACCCATAGAAGTTCCTAAAAGGAACAAATCTCCATCCTTCGATTTATCGTAATCACGTTTAGTTTCCTGTATGACCTGATGAATAAAAGCCACATCGTCCACGTCTTTATTCAGCTCCACTTCCAGGGGTGTAATCACAATTGGAGGAAAAATCTGGGAAGATGATGCTTTGACCACCAGCCCGGCACCCCAAACAGAATCCAGATCCAAAGGTATACTGAATGACTTTACTTTGGTAATTACTTCGGGATCCTGTTCCGGTAAAGCTTTCGGAGCAATAACTACCAGATTCAGGGCATCGGCGACAGGAGTAATATTCAAACTATTAAAAAAATCGTACATTCCCCGGTTGATGCCATGGAGACAGACCAATATACCTGTGGTATTTCCGGCGTTATAGTTTTTGGGGACATACACCAGGTATTCTCTTTCAAGTCCTCCAACCTGGATACTTTTTCTTTGGAGACCCGTACCATTTTCCGCTCTGGCAAGGATACAGCAACAGCATAACGCTGTGATAATTGTGCACAGAATGCCTTTTTTCATTTCAAAAGATCAATTAATCGTTATTTTTATAGGTTTTCTTCTAAACAGTCGTTTTTCATGACCTGGCAAAATCAAAACACACCTGGCCTTTGCTCTTGCTACTCAAAACATTCAATAAATCCAGCCATTTTCCTGCAATAACATAATCCAGGTAAACTTGGCTCCTGTTTATCGGGCTTATCGAAAATGTTCAATAAATTTAGTCATTTTCTCGCAATAACATAATCCAAGTAAACTTGGCTTCTGTTTATTGCTTATCGAAAATGTTCAGTTTGCAAATGTAAATAAAAAAAACAAACTACTTTATTTTTTATTATGAAAACTTTGCAATATATTTGCACTTCGTTCCCAAAATAACAAAAAAACTAAATGTGAGTATTTTATGAAAAATAGGAAAGTACTATTTTGGATGTCTTATGTATTGGCACTGATTCTTATTACTTCTTGTGTAGACAACAAGTATGACCTGGATGAATTGAATCCTGACAGTTATTTCAGTCCGAATGGTTTTAGTGTTGCTTTAGGCAACGTAGATACCATTTTTCTGAAAAAAATCTTTGAAGATGAAAATGTGGATGGCTTAGATTACGATGCACAGGGAAATTATTATTTGGTGTACAATGGTAATTTTAATGTGGATCTGCCCGATTTAAGCGATTTTCAGTTTAACCCTGTGGATCCTGCACCTATCAGCAGAACACTGGATGTTCCCGCCATCGAAGCTAAAATGGAAAACTGGAATGGCCAATCCGTACAGATTGCCGACGGTAATGAACCTTTTGACGTTGATTTCTCGGAAAAAATCGGAAGCGACTGGGGAAGTGCCCGAATCGACTCTGCCAGGATGAATCTTCCGGTCTCTATGAAAATCCAGATCTCCGGAGTAAGTAAACTATCCAACACCAAAATTGTATTTTCAATGAAACTACCGAAGGCATTCAAAAGTACGCAGACCGATACCAATAACAATATTGTTTTGGAATATTCTGCCGCAAACTGCATACAGGCCGGAGGAGAAAGCAAAACCATCAATATTTCCGGATACGATTTCACGGCTCCGGCAGAAAATGTCCAATATACGGTGTCGTTAGCCGGTACCGGTCCCACCGGGGAAATACAGACTGCAGGCAACCCTGTTGTGACCATTACCCTGTCATCCGGACTGATGAACATTTACACAGCATACGGAGAAGTGGAAGTTTCGGAAAGTGCGGATGGACTGATCGACATTTCTTCTTTCAGCAACTCCTTCAAAGACAGCGAAAATGTCTTTAGTTTTTACAATCCATCCATTCTGATCGAAACGGAAAGTAACCTGGGAGTTCCTTTTTCGGGCGATTTTTCCATGGTTGGCAAAAACGGCAACCAGACTGTATATCCTACTCCGCCGGTTGAAGTCAAAGATGTTTTATTAAACTCGCCTTCCCAGGTAGGACAATCTTATACAAACAAATATTATTTCGCAAGAAAAAATGAAAATGTACCGGTAGGTGCTACTTTCAAAGCAATCGATCTCAATCCGCTCATTAATCTGAAGCCGGAAAATATCGAGTACAAACTGGCAGTTGCTTCAGAAAAGATTGCCGGACGGTTGCAGTTTATCGATTTTACCACTCCGCCGTACCTCCATGCAAGTTACAGTGTCAAGGTACCGTTCTCTTTCGGAGCAGATATGCAGTTGGTGCTGTCTGACACCATTAAAAATATTTTCGATGAAGACGTAATAGATTACTTGTTTTACGATGATGTGGCAGGAGGAGATGTGATTATAAAGTCTACTGCCAAAATCACGATTCCTTTAGATATGAATATTCAGGCTGTAATATTAGACGAAAACGGACAGGAAATCCCGGAAATCGTTATTCCGGAAATTCCGTTGGGGGTCAGCGCCAGCGATGTAGGATTCAATGTTACCATCGCCAACCAATATTTCAAATATTTCAAGTCTAAAAAAGCGAAGAGCCTGGAATTCAAATTCAAAGCATTTTCCAACCAGGTACTGGAAGGGCGTTCTTTGAATATCGACGACTATATTCTTCTTAAAAAGGTGATTTTCAAGAAGACCGGTAGCATCCATTTCGAAATTAAAATTTAACAAACAGGTAATTACACAATGAAAAAACAATATAATTTCCGTTTCTTGGCCACCGGCCTGCTGTTCTGTTTCCTGGTTTTCCAGGGAAAAGCTCAATCTACACAATCCAGTTACTTTATGGATAATGTGGGCGCCCGTACCTACCTGAATCCGGCATTGCGTCCTGCTCAGGGATATATCGGATTTCCAGCTCTTTCAAACATATTTGTCGATGTTAAGACTAACACGTTTAATTTATCGCATTTTGTATTTCCCAAAAATAACGACTTACTGAATTTCCTGCATAAAGATGTGAGTATCAATGAATTTTTGGACGATATATCAGATGATAACTACCTGAGTATAAACTTCGATTACACGATCTTCTCCGGAGGCTGGTATGTGGGCAAAAACGGATTCATGAGTTTTAACATCGGTATGAAAGGCTATGTGGATTCAAATGTTCCCAAAGGATTCTTAGAATTGGCAAAAATAGGATTAGATGCTGAAAAAGTCGTGGAGTACAAGCTTGCCAATACCAATGCCACAGGGACGGCTTATGCCGAATTCGGGCTGGGTTATTCTCACAGTTTTCTGAATAACAACCTGACTGTCGGTTTGCGGGGTAAATATTTAGCCGGAGCTGCCAACATAGACATTAATACGGACGATATGTACCTGAGAGCAGGAGAAGCGAACTGGGAAGCTCGTACAAGCGCCTACGCAAGAGTTTCCGCTCCTGGAATTTATGCAGTCTATGATGAAGACGGCATTTTCGACAAGTTCGAATTCGACGATGACGTCAAAGTCAACCCAATCGGATATGGTTTGGGGTTAGATATCGGTGCCGAATATAATTTTGCCCACCTGGCAGGTAATCTAAGTGGCTTGCCGGCAACCATACTGGAAAGGCTTAAAGTATCTGCTGCGTTGACGGATATAGGCTACATCAAATGGAATGGAGACAATTCCGTAGCTATGCTGGCTAAGGGAACAGGATATATCGATTCCGATGAATTCACCTTCGACCTGAATGATGATAACAACAGCATCACCGATCATATAGAAGACGAATTGGATGCATTGAAAGAAGCTGCCGACTTCAGGGCCGATAAAGCCCACAAAGGAGAGCGCACCACCGGATTGCGCACCAACCTGAATGTCGGATTGGAATACGAAATCATCAAAGAAAAGATCAGCGCCGGATTCCTATCATCCACCCGGTTTGCCACTTATCAGAATATGACGGAATATACTTTCTCCGTCAACTTCCAACCGGTCAAGTGGTTCGGCCTGACAGGAAGTTATTCTTTCATGCACAGTACATTCGATACCTTCGGAGCAGCCATACAGCTTTCTCCTTTAAGTATCTTCAACCTGTTTATCGCTGCCGACTATATAACGCCGCATGTAAGTCCGAAATATTATCTCCCGACCACAGCAAAAGGGCTCAACGCTCAATTCGGGCTATCTATTCCCTTCGGAAGCAGAAGATAATTTATTTTGAAAACGATACAAAACTCTATTTTATCTTTCGACTCCCTGGGTCCACCCCGGGGAGTCGTTTCTTTTAGCACCACCCGGTTGGATGGGTATAGCAAGGGAACTTTCGAATCATTTAACCTGAGTTATTACTCCGGAGACGATCCGTTATGCGTTGATCTCAACAGAGAAAAACTATGCCGTTTCCTGCAAACAAGCCCGCAATACCTTTTTGTACCTTACCAGACCCATGGAACCGGTATTGCGGTATTGGAAAAAGACTTCCTTTCCCTGCCTGAAAATGAACAGCAATCCGCTTTATACGGAAAAGATGCGCTGGTTACCGCTGCCAGGCAGGTTTATATCGGCGTTACTACGGCCGACTGCGTACCTATCCTGGTATTTGCGCAGGATAAGAAAGTGATTGCCGCCGTACACGCAGGATGGAGAGGCTGTTGTAAAAGAATTTTACAACAAACAATATCACTTCTGATCCGTGATTTCGGATGCAAACCCGAAGCCATCCGGATAGCAATGGGGCCTTCTATCTGTAAGGATTCTTTTGAAGTCGGCGATGAAGTATATGAAGCGTTCAGGCTGAATGGATTCAAAATGGATACCCTTGCGTCTAAGCATCCGGAAAGCGGGAAATACCATATAGACCTGTGGGAAGCCAACAGGCAACAGGCTTTAGAAAAAGGAATCCCGGACAACCAGATGGAGATTGCCGGGATTTGTACGTTTCAGCAGACGGATCTTTTCTTTTCTGCCCGGAAAGAAGGGATTGTTTCAGGCAGGATGTTAACGGGAATCGGGTTGATCTGATCCCAAATCAAAATAAAAATTCATCCGGAAGCTTTTATCTACCAAATCAGGACTACCCTGAATGTGCAAGCCGGAGGAGTAGAATTGGTAAAATCACTATAAGCCACTTTAAAGGCGATTGTTCTATCCAGCATCACGTCATAGGTATAAGCTGCCGTATAATCGGAACTGGCATCTGCCCCAAAGAATATATGAGGTAACCCAATTTGTTTTTCATCCTGAGTATCAAAATCCTGCATATAATAAGCCAATATGGCTCCATCATTATATACAAAATCAAAATCAGGAACCGACGGTAAATCAAACACACATTCATATTCACCATTTCCGAGAGATCTCCATTGACTTTGCTTCACCGGATAAAACTCTACCGCCCAACGGCCAACAGCATCATCCCCATCTCTTCCCGGAGGACCCATAGGTCCTTCACAAGCAGTCAGAACTGCAAATAATGTCAATAATACAAATACAAATTTTTTCATAAACCATTATTTATATATTAAACGTTTCTATTTTTTACAGCATATCCCATACGATATCGCAGATTTCCGACAACTCATCTTTCGTCAGACCTGCCCCCGAAGGTAGGCATAATCCCTGATTGAACAAAATTTCAGAAGTCCCGTTTGTATAAAAAAGACAATTTTTAAATATCGGTTGCAAATGCATGGGTTTCCATAAAGGCCTGGATTCGATGCCTGCATCCAACAGTTTCAGACGGATTGTCTCCCGGTCTGCACCGCCGGTTAAGTGGGGATCTACCAGTATACACGACAGCCAATAATTGGAGCGGAAGATATCTCCGGGTTCTTCATGCATTTTTATCCCGGGGGCTCCTGCAAAAGCTTTTTGATAAAAATCATGTATACTCCTTTTAGCCCGGATATGATCGTCTAACACCAGCATTTGTCCCCGGCCAATCCCGGCGGAAATATTACTCATCCGGTAATTGTACCCGATATGGGAGTGTTCGTAATGCGGCGCCTGGTCTCGGGCCTGTGTGGACAAAAATTTCGCTTGCCGGGCTTCTTCTCCGGAAGCACAAACCAAAGCACCACCACCGGAAGTAGTAATAATTTTATTACCGTTAAAAGAAACGATTCCAAAATCGCCAAAAGTACCACACTTCTTTCCCTGGTAGGAAGATCCTAAAGCTTCGGCTGCATCTTCTATCAAAGGAATATTGTATGCCGATGTTATTTTCAGTATTTCTTCGTAACGGGCAGGCATTCCGTAAAGGTCGACTACAACTACCGCTTTGGGGGTTTTCCCTTTGTGTATGCAATCCTGAATGGCTTCTTCCAGCAGGGCCGGTGAAATATTCCAGGTACCGGCTTCGCTATCTACAAAAACAGGTTCGGCCCCAAGGTAAACCACAGGGTTAACGGAAGCCGAGAATGTGAAAGACTGGCAGATTACCGTGTCGCCTTTACCTACCCCGGCCAGTATCAATGCCAAATGAACGGCAGCCGTACCCGTATTCAGAGCCACGAGCTTTTTGTTTTCTCCCAGGTAAGCAGCCAGGTCTTCTTCAAATCCGTCGATATGAGGACCCAAAGGAGCAACCCAGTTTTCCTCAAAAGCTTTCCGGACGAAGTCTATTTCTTTTCCTCCCATATGAGGGGGAGACAGCCATATTCTGAATGTTTGTTCTGCCATGTTATATAGAACGATTAATTTCCCGTAAATTTCTCCATTCCGGCTGCCGCTTCGCTTCGTCCCTCTTCCCGGAATACCCGGCCAAGCGTCATCCATAAAATTCTCATATCCAAACGGAAAGACAGATGGTCTACATACCAAACGTCGTATGCAAACTTTTGTTGCCAGGAAATCGTATTCCTTCCGTTTACCTGTGCCCATCCGGTAATACCGGGACGGACTTCGTGTCTGCGCGATTGTTCTGCATTGTACAAAGGCAGGTATTCTACCAATAGCGGACGGGGTCCGACAAAACTCATATCGCCAGATAACACATTCAAAACCTGAGGAATTTCATCCAGGGATGTTTTTCTAAGGAAAGCGCCTACAGCCGTAATTCTTTCCGAATCTGGCAATAAATTTCCATTTTCATCAACACAACCATTCATTGTACGAAACTTAATTACACGGAATATTTTCCCATGCAATCCCGGCCGGGCCTGAATAAAAAAGGGTTTTCCGGAATTTACCACCAACAGGATCAGGGTCAGCAAAAGCCAACAGGGAGAAAGCAGGACGATTATAAGCAATGCTCCGGCAATATCCAATCCTATTTTAACTCCGTTTTTATACACTATCGGACCGATTCGTTTCCGTTTACAAACTCAGGAACCAGTTTTTTCATTTGTTCCACCACAGTATCTTCCTGGTAAAGGCAGGCTGCATGAGTAAGGCTGTCTATCTTCCGGCAAACGAAATCATAGTTGTATACAGAAGAATCGTCTTCTACCGTACAAACCAATATCCTTCTGTTAGCTGTAGAGATAAAGTGTTCTCCGCCGGTATGTAATTCTTCATACAATTTTTCGCCCGGCCTTAAACCGGTGAAAACGATATCGATATCTTTATAGGGTTCCAAACCTTCCATCCGGATCATTTTTTCGGCCAGATCGACGATCCTTACCGGCTCTCCCATATCAAAAACAAAAATTTCGCCGCCTTTACCCATATTCCCGGCTTCCAATACCAATTGGCAAGCTTCCTGTACGGTCATGAAATAGCGGACGATATCGGGATGAGTAACCGTAACCGGTCCTCCTTTGCCAATCTGCTCTTCAAAATGAGGAACTACAGATCCGCTCGAACCCAATACATTTCCAAAACGGGTAATGATAAAACGCGGAGGTTTTTTTTCACTTCCGGATAATTGTAAAAAAGCATAAAGTGATTGCACATAAATTTCTGCAATCCGTTTACAGGCACCCATGATATTGGCTGGATTCACGGCTTTATCGGTGGAGATCATGACAAAAACTTCCACTTCGTGGCTGACGGATAAATCGGCCAGTATTTTTGTTCCCTGTACATTGGTCAGTACCGATTCAGAAGGATACATCTCCATCAGGGGAACATGCTTGTAGGCAGCGGCATGATAAACGTACTGCGGATGATATATATCAAAAATCCGCTCCATCCTCACCTGGTTCCGGATATCTCCGATCAGGGGAACGAATTTCAAGCCGGGAAAGGACTCCTGCAGTTCAAGGTTCAAGTCATGCAAGGGACTTTCAGCAGTATCACAAAGCAGGAGTAAACCGGGGCGGAAACGGCTTATCTGGCGGATAATTTCGCTGCCGATCGATCCGGCCGCACCGGTAACCAGCACACATTTTCCTTCCAGGGCACTGTTAATGGCAATGGTATTGATTTCTACGGGATGCCGTTCCAGCAAGTTTTCCAGGCTTCTTTTTTCCATGATCCAGGGTTTAGCTTACATGATTATTTCAAATGAGCATGCATGGCGGCGGCAGCCTTCCTGCCGTCGCCCATGGCAAGAATAACAGTAGCGCCTCCGCGGACGATATCTCCGCCGGCATAGACATCCGTCAGGTCTGACTGCATTGTATCCTGGTTAACAATAATCGTTCCCCATTTACTTACTTGCAATCCTTTGAATGTGGTAGGTATCAGCGGATTGGGAGAAACACCCACACTCACCACAACCATATCTACTTCTATTGTTTCCAGGGCTCCTTCGATGGCAACAGGTTTCCGTCGTCCCGAAGCATCGGGTTCACCGAGTTCCATTTTTTGAAGAACCATATGCGTAACCTGTCCCCGTTCATTTCCTTTGTATTCAATGGGATTATGTAGGGTCAGGAAGGTAATACCTTCTTCTTTGGCATGTTTTACTTCCTCGATACGTGCCGGCATTTCTTCTTCGGAACGACGGTAAACGATCATGGCTTTTTCCGCGCCTAAACGGCGGGCGGTACGAACCGAATCCATGGCGGTATTTCCACCCCCGATCACAGCGACTCTCTTTCCTTTCAGTACCGGAGTATCCGATTCCGGATTGGCAGCAGCCATCAGGTTGACTCGTGTCAGGTATTCATTGGAAGACAATACGCCAACCAGATTTTCCCCGGGGATATTCATAAAGTTTGGCAATCCGGCTCCACTGGCAACGAAAATGCCTTTGAATCCTTCTTCGTGCAG
This sequence comes from Bacteroidales bacterium, assembly GCA_031553775.1. GTDB lineage: Bacteria > Bacteroidota > Bacteroidia > Bacteroidales > Azobacteroidaceae > JAISFI01. The sequence continues at coordinate 19,302 of JAVBLA010000052.1, read as the reverse complement.
ATCTTCATAAGAGATTGTTTTCCCTACAATGCAATTATTGATGAATTTTACACCCATCCGTGCAAGGATCTCTATTTCCACATCCACAATTTCGTTCGGCAGGCGGAATTCCGGAATTCCGTATTTCAGTACCCCTCCTATTTCGTGCAATGCTTCAAAAACCGTTACATCATATCCGAATTTAGACATATCTCCGGCAAAAGATAATCCGGCCGGTCCCGAGCCTACCACAGCTACTTTAATGCCATTGGATGGAGCGACGGCAGGGACAGACATTTTTCCGCTTTCCCGTTCGTAATCGGCGGCAAACCTTTCCAGGTGGCCAATCGCTACCGGTTCTTTTTTCATCTTCAAATGAATGCACTGGCTTTCGCATTGCTTTTCCTGCGGACAGACACGTCCGCACACAGCCGGCAAAGCAGAAGTCAGCTTCAATGCCTTAGCCGCTTCCAGAATTTCTCCCCGTTCGATATTTTTGATAAAAGTCGGGATATGGATAGACACAGGGCAACCGTCCATACAGGTGGGCGTCGGGCAATCCAGGCAACGTTTAGCTTCCTGCATGGCTTGTTCAAGGGTCAAACCTAAGTTGACTTCCTCATAGTTGTGACTGCGGTATTCCGGGTCGAGTTCATTCATGTGTACCCGAGGGATATCAGCACGCTCTTTATTTTTCATTGCCTTGCGCAGGTCTTCGCGCCAGGGTTCGTTGCGGAAATCTTTTATTTGATCTGTTGGCATCTTTTATTTTATGTTTTTTGAGGGGATTGAAATTTGGGGCTAATGGGGGTTTTGCAGTAACCGTAAAAAACAGGTAATCGCGAAGCAGGCGACCACAATGGTTACCCCTACGAGGATTATTGTTCCATATCTTTGTAGGCATTCAGGCGCATTAGCATTTCGTCGAAATCTACCTGATGGGCATCAAATTCCGGTCCATCGACACAAACGAATCTGGTTTTTCCTCCGACGGTAATCCGGCAGGCTCCACACATTCCTGTTCCATCGACCATAATCGTATTGAGAGAGGCCACGGTTGGTATCTGATATTTTTCCGTCAGTTTGGAAACAAACTTCATCATAATTGCCGGGCCGATAGTAACGCACAAATCTACTTTTTCCCGTTGGATCACCGACTCTACGCCATTGGTCACCAATCCTTTGTTTCCGTATGAACCATCATCGGTCATGATAATCACCTCGTCGGAATATGCCCGCATTTCTTTTTCAAGGATGATCAGCTCTTTGGTACGGGCTGCCTGTACGGTAATAACCTTATTCCCTGCTTTTTTCATTGCCTCCACAATAGGAAGCATAGGCGCCGTACCTACTCCGCCACAGGCGCAAACCACTGTTCCGAAATTTTCAATATGAGTAGCCTGTCCCAAAGGTCCTACCAGGTCGGTAATATACTCTCCTTCATTCAGGGCGCATATTTTTTGGGACGACTTTCCTACCCGTTGGATGACCAGCGTAATCGTGCCTTTAGATATATCTGCGGCAGCAATGGTCAACGGAATACGCTCTCCGTATTTTCCTTCTTTGACAATTACAAAATGGCCGGCTTTCCTGGCTTTTGCGATCAATGGAGCTTCTACTTCAAGCTTAATAACGTTTTCTGAAAGAAACTCTTTACTTACTATTTTATTCATCGTCGGGGGTAAAATTCTTTATTTTTGATTTTTCGGGAACAAAGGTAGTGATAATTTGTGGAAGAGAGCTAAGAGTTAAGAGTTAAGAGTTAAGAATTGGGGAGGGGTGAATGGTAGAAAAAGGGTGCTTTCGCTTTATTTTAGTATAAAATAGCCACTCTTCCTGGGTTCAGAAATCAACTCTCAATTCTTAACTCTTAATTCTTAACTCTTTTCCCTGCGGAAAAGATTCAATAAATTTAGTTGTTTTCCCGCAATAACATAATCCAAGTAAACTTGGCTTCTGTCTATTGCTTATAGAAAACGTTCAATAAATTTAGTCATTTTTCGTGACTCGGCAAATTCCAAACAAGTTTGGTCTTTGCTCTCGCTACTTAAAATGTTCATTTTTTTTGGAGATAACAATAATTATTGTATCTTTGCACGGAATTTGAAAGGACAGGTGGAGGGGGCGGCAGTCCCCTTCTTTTGTTCTATAGCTATTTAGAAGCCAATGATTGATCAGAATATTGTTCGTGAAATTGCAGAAAAGCACCTGGAGGGTTCCAATATTTACTTAGTGGATATTGTGGTCAGACCCGGTAATATCATTGTTGTGGAGGTGGATTGCGACACAGGCGTCCAACTCGATGATTGTATTTCCATGAGCAAGTTTATAGAAAGTCAGTTAGACCGGGATGTGGAAGATTTCGAACTGGAAGTTGGTTCTGCCAGCATTTCCCAACCGTTCAAAATTCTCCGGCAATATCTGAAAAATATCGGGAATGAAGTCGAAGTACTAAGTAAAGACGGACGGAAATTGTATGGAATTCTCAAAAGTGCTGACGAAAACGGGATAATCCTGAGCATTGAAAAGCAGGTCAAACCGGAAGGGGCCAAACGTAAAGTTACAGTGGAAGAAGATCTTTCCCTGACTTACGAAGCATTGAAATATACAAAATACAGATTCTAAACAAATAAAACATATAAAGCACATGGCTAAAAAGCAAGAATCAATCAGTTTGATCGATACATTTTCGGAGTTTAAGGAACTCAAAAACATCGACAGGACTACCATGATCAGCGTTTTGGAAGAATCTTTCCGCAATGTGATCGCTAAAATGTTCGGGACAGACGAAAATTACGATGTGATCATTAATCCGGATAAAGGTGACTTCGAAATATGGAGGAATCGCCAGATTGTGGAAGACAATGAACTGGAAGACTCGAACCTGCAGATTACTTTGTCGGAAGCAAAGAAAATAGACGACGATTATGAGGCCGGAGAAGAGTTGACTGATGAAGTGCATTTTGCGGATTTCGGCAGGCGTGCGATTCTGAATCTCCGCCAGACGCTTGCTTCTAAGATATTGGAATTGCAGAAAGACAGCCTGTATACAAAATATAAAGACAGGATCGGCCAGATCGTATCTGCTGAAGTTTACCAGGTATGGAAAAAAGAAATCCTGTTGTTAGACGATGAGGAAAACGAATTGTTACTGCCTAAAAGCGAGCAGATCCCCAGCGATTTTTTCCGCAAAAACGAAACGGTACGGGCAGTTGTAGTAAAAGTAGACAATCAGAACAACAACCCGAAAATTATCCTTTCCCGCACTTCCAACATTTTCCTGCAAAGGCTTTTTGAACTGGAAGTTCCGGAAATACATGATGGTTTGATCACCATCAAACGGATCGCACGCATCCCGGGTGAAAGGGCTAAAGTCGCAGTAGAATCGTATGATGAACGCATCGATCCGGTGGGTGCCTGTGTAGGGATGAAAGGTTCCCGTATCCACGGTATCGTACGGGAGTTGCGAAACGAAAATATAGATGTGATCAACTACACGAACAATGTGGCCCTGTTTATTCAACGGGCATTGAGTCCGGCCAAAGTTTCTTCCATCAAAATCCATGAGGAAGAAAAAAGAGCTGAAGTTTACCTTCGTCCGGACGAAGTCTCCATGGCCATCGGTAAAGGTGGTATGAATATCAAATTAGCTTGTATGCTTACCGAGTACACCATCGATGTATTCCGCGATATCGAAATGGATGGTGAGGATATTTACCTCGATGAATTCTCGGATGAAATCGAAGTATGGGTTATCGATACCCTGAAAAATATCGGATGCTATACCGCTAAAAATGTATTGGCATTGTCCAGGGAAGAGTTAATAGAACGCACCGACCTGGAAGAAGATACAATCGACAATATACTTGCAATCCTGCAAGCTGAATTTGAAGAAGAGTAATATAACCGGAGTAGCATTTCCCCTAAAAAAGATATATGTCCATAAGATTAATAAAAATTTCAAAAGACTTGAATATAGGAATCGCCACAGCGGTAGAATTCCTACAGAAAAAGGGGTTTACCGTGGAGGCAAATCCAAATGCCAAAGTGAGTGAAGAAGAATACACTATCCTGCTTCGGGAATTCAGCAAAGATAAAAATCTGAAGATTGAGTCCGAAAAATTCAGCCAGGAACGGCATTTAAAAGACAAAAGGAAAGAATCCGTTGCCATAGAGGGATATGAAACGGGGAAAAAACCCATTGAAGAAAAGAAAAAAGCAGTGGAAGAAATTAAAACGGAAATACCGGATGATTTCAAACCTCAATTCAAAACTATCGGTAAAATCGACCTGGATGCATTGAGCAAGCCAAAGGCCAAACCTGTGGAAGAAACGGAAACTGCAGTTGTGGAGAAAGAGGTTCCCGCTGATGTAGAACCAATAGTTCCCACTTCCGACAAAGAGGAGGAAAAACAGATAGAACCAACAATCGAAGTCGAAAAAGAACCGGTAAATATGCCTGATGTTTCCTCCGAACCGGAAGAAGAAGAGGAAGAGTTTGAAGAGGTAGAGGAAGAAGAGGAAGAAGAGGAAGAGTTTGAAGAAGAAGTAGAAGAAGTAGAAGAAGTAGAAGAAGAGGAGGAAGTAGAAACCGTATCTTCCACAGAGGAAGAGGAGGATAAAGGAGATGTATTCCGCCTGTCCAAGCCGTTGATAGAACCTACAATCAAAGTCACCGGCCGGATAGACCTTTCCGCACTGAATCAAACTACCCGTCCGAAGAAAAAATCCAAAGAAGAAAAACGGAAAGAACGGGACGAAAAGAAAAATAAAACTGTCGAACTGAAGAAAGTGGTCACCAGCGATTCTAAAACAGAAAAGCCGGAGGCACCCGCAAAAAAAGAAACGGAAGACGACAAAAAGAAAAAACGGACCCGGATCAAGAAAGAAAAAATCGATATTGAAAAAGGCGCCGGACAAAACTTCGTCAGAAAAGACGACCGGCTAAAACTGAGAAAGCCGGTTAAGGCTGAGGTCAATGAAGAAGATGTACAACGCCAGATCAAAGAAACATTAGCCAGGCTTACCACCAAAGGCAAAGGCGGTAAAGGCGCCAAATACCGTAAGGATAAAAGGGATGCCGTATCTATACGCCACCAGGAACAATTAGAACTGGAGGCCATGGAAAGCAAGATCCTGAAAATTACGGAATTCGTAACGGCAAACGACCTGGCCAGTATGATGAATGTTCCTGTAGTACAAATCATCTCCACCTGTATGAACATCGGTATGATGGTATCCATCAACCAACGCCTGGATGCCGAAACCATCAACATCGTTGCCGATGAATTCGGTTTCAAAACGGAATATGTGAGTGCAGAAGTAGTAGAAGCTATTACAGAAGAAGAAGATAATGAAGAAGACCTGGTTCCGCGGCCACCGATCGTAACGGTGATGGGTCACGTAGACCATGGTAAAACCTCTTTACTCGACAGTATCCGTAAAACAAACGTTATCGCGGGCGAATCGGGTGGTATTACCCAGCATATCGGTGCTTACAATGTAACCCTGGAAGACGGCAGGAAAATTACATTTCTGGATACTCCGGGACACGAAGCGTTTACTGCCATGCGTGCCCGTGGAGCCAGTGTAACGGATATTGCGATCATCATTGTAGCGGCAGACGATAATGTGATGCCACAAACCGTAGAAGCAATCAACCATGCTTCTGCCGCAGGTGTTCCCATTGTTTTTGCCATCAACAAAGTAGATAAACCGAATGCCAATCCGGATAAGATTAAAGAAACCCTGGCCGGAATGAATTATCTGGTAGAAGACTGGGGAGGAAAATATCAATCGCACGACATCTCTGCCAAACAAGGATTAGGCATTCACGAATTACTGGAAAAAGTATTGTTGGAAGCCGAATTGCTGGAATTGAAAGCCAATCCGAATAAACGGGCCACCGGATCTATCATAGAATCGTCTCTGGATAAGGGAAGAGGCCACGTATCAACAGTGCTGGTACAAAGCGGAACCCTTAAAAATGGGGATATCGTATTGGCCGGAACACATTACGGAAGGGTCAAGGCTATGTTCAACGAACGCAATCAGCGAATGGAAAATGCCGGGCCATCTGAACCGGTACTGATACTCGGATTAAGCGGAGCTCCACAGGCAGGAGATACCTTCCATGTACTCGAAACAGAGCAGGAAGCCCGTGAAATTACCAACAAACGGGAACAGTTACAGCGGGAACAAGGTCTCCGTACCAAAAAGCTGCTGACACTCGACGATATAGGCCGCCGGATCGCAATCGGTAATTTCCAGGAACTCAACGTGATTGTCAAAGGAGACGTAGACGGTTCCGTAGAAGCACTTTCGGATTCTCTGATCCGTTTGTCGACCGAGCAGATCCAGGTAAATATCATCCACAAAGCAGTGGGGCAAATCTCCGAATCGGATGTTTCCTTAGCCGCCGCATCCAATGCGATTATTGTAGGCTTCCAGGTTCGTCCTTCCGGCAATGCCCGCAAATTAGCGGAAAAAGAAGGAGTGGATATCCGTATGTACTCCATCATCTATGACGCCATAGAAGAGGTAAAATCGGCTATGGAGGGTATGTTGTCTCCCGAATACAAGGAAGAAGTCACTGCAACCGTGGAAGTACAGGAAATTTTCAAAATCACCAAAGTCGGGACTGTTGCCGGCTGTCTGGTAAGAGAAGGTAAGATCAAACGAAACAATAAGATCCGCCTCATAAGGGATGGTATCGTAATATATACCGGAGATTTAGGATCCCTGAAACGGTTCAAGGAAGATGTAAAAGAAATTGCTACCGGATACGAATGCGGATTGAATATCTCCAACTATAATGACATTAAAGTCGGCGATATGATCGAGTCGTTTGAGCAGATCGAGGTGAAACAAACGCTTTAAAACTAAAAGTGAAAAGTGAAAAGTGAAAAATTGATATAACTCTTAATTTTTCACTTTTCACTTTTCACTTTTCACTTTTTATGAATTGGTTAGATCTCATCATCCTGTTATGCATCGGGGTTGCCGTGATCAAAGGCCTGTATGATGGATTCATCAAGCAGGTTATTTCACTTGCAGCATTGGCCCTGGGCATTTTATTTGCAGGAGGTGTGGCTATTTTGCTGCAACCCATAGCAGAAGGGTTCGGCTTCATTCCCTCCTATCTTACTTATCCGGTGTGTTATGTTTTTTCCTTCACCATTATTCTCATTGTAATGGGGATTTTAGGAAAAGCACTAAAAAAGATATGGGAGCTGACGCCTTTCGGGTTTCTGAATAACATTGCCGGAGGTGCTACGGGAGGGGTCCTTGTTCTTTTTCTCCTGAGTTTATTCTTCAATTTTTTGCTTATTTTCGATCCCGACTCACGGTTGATCGGAGAACAAAGTAAAAGGGAATCTGTTTTATATGAAAAGGTCAGAGTAGTTGTCCCGGTACTGTATCCGTTTATCCGGGATAAAGTAAAGGATAATTTCGAAAGTAGCCGGACCGGTAATACTTATCAGGTCTGTAACGAATAAAACAAACAAATCCAATGCAAGACAGCAATTCCAATGATATTATCAACCAGATTACAAACAGCGAGTATAAATACGGGTTTGTAACCAATATAGAGACCGATGCCATCCCCAAAGGATTAACAGAAGATGTGGTACGGATGATCTCTGCCAAAAAGAACGAACCGGACTGGTTATGCGAGTTCAGATTGAAAGCCTTTCAGTACTGGCAAACCATGAAAATGCCCTCCTGGGCACATCTGGTGATTCCGGAAATCAACTACCAGGATATTATCTATTATGCGGCACCGAAACAAAAAATAGCACCGAAAAGCCTGGATGAAGTGGACCCTGAATTACTGAAGACATTCGATAAACTGGGTATTCCCCTGCATGAACAGAAACAATTGTCAGGGATGGCAGTCGATGCCGTGATGGACAGTATTTCCGTTAAAACGACATTCAAAGAAGTTCTGGCAGAAAAAGGCATTATTTTCTGCTCGTTCAGCGAAGCGGTACAACATCACCCCGATTTAGTCAAAAAATACCTGGGATCGGTTGTCAGCTACAGGGACAACTTTTTTGCGACCCTCAATTCCGCTGTTTTCAGCGACGGGTCTTTTGTTTTTATCCCCAAAGGTGTTCGCTGCCCGATGGAGTTGTCTACTTACTTCAGGATCAACGCTGCCAATACGGGTCAATTCGAACGGACACTTATCATTGCGGAAGACGACAGTTACGTAAGTTACCTGGAAGGCTGTACGGCTCCGATGCGTGACGAAAATCAGCTGCATGCCGCTATCGTGGAAATTGTTGCGTTAGAAAACGCAGAAGTTAAATATTCCACCGTACAAAACTGGTATCCCGGAGATAAAAACGGAAAGGGAGGTATTTATAACTTTGTCACCAAAAGGGGATTATGCAAAGGAAAAAATTCCAAGATCTCCTGGACCCAGGTAGAGACCGGCTCTGCCATTACCTGGAAATATCCGAGTTGTATCCTGCGCGGAGATAACTCTGTGGGAGAATTTTATTCAGTAGCCGTTACCAACAACTACCAGCAGGCTGATACAGGTACCAAAATGACCCATATCGGCAAGAATACCAAAAGCACCATTGTTTCCAAAGGTATTTCTGCGGGTTACAGCCAGAACAGTTACCGGGGATTGGTAAAAATAGCCAAATCGGCCGATAATGCCCGGAACCATTCGCAATGCGACAGCCTCCTGCTGAGTGACCATTGCGGTGCACATACTTTCCCTTACGGAGAAATACAAAATGAAACCGGGATTATCGAACACGAAGCCACCACTTCTAAAATCAGTGAAGATCAGATCTTGTATTGCAATCAACGCGGTATCGGTACGGAAGAAGCGGTAGGATTGATCGTGAACGGATATGCCAAGGAAGTACTTAATAAGTTACCGATGGAATTTGCGGTGGAAGCTCAAAAACTTTTGTCCATATCTTTAGAAGGGAGCGTGGGCTGATTTTTTGAACATCGATAAATCCCGAAAAATCATAATTTATAGCCAATGGATAAGATAAAGATACTGTTCGTCTGTCTCGGCAATATTTGTCGCTCCCCGTCAGCCGAAGGCATTCTAAAACATAAAGTAGCGGAAGCCGGATTACAAAATCGTTTTTTTATCGACTCTGCAGGTATGCTGTCTTATCATGCCGGAGAATTGCCCGACGACCGGATGCGCAGGCATGCCAAACGTCGCGGATACAACTTGGTAAGCCGTTCCCGCCCGGTTAAAACCGACGATTTCTATGATTTCGACCTGATTATCGGAATGGACGACAGCAACATCGACGCCCTGATGCGGAAAGCACCGGATGTGGAATCCAAGCAAAAGATCCACCGGATGACGGAGTTCTCCAGGAATTACCAGCATGACCATATTCCCGATCCTTACTATGGCGGGGACTCCGGATTCGAATTGGTATTGGATTTGCTGGAAGACGCCTGTGACGGTTTATTGGAGGAAGTCCTCAAAAAATAATTCCATGGAAGATATTTTTCAACGGACCAGCCTGCTCCTGGGTGATGAAGTGATGCAACGCCTGAAAAAAACACGGGTAATCCTCTTTGGCGTGGGGGGTGTTGGCGGATGGTGCGCAGAAAGCCTGATCCGCACGGGAATCGGGCATCTGACTCTTGTGGATTTCGACCGGATCTGCACCTCGAACATCAACAGGCAATTACCGGCTACTGTTGAAACGGTAGGAGAACTCAAAACTACCGTACTAAAAAAACGCCTGCAATCTATCAATCCCGAAGCTGAAATCACAGATATCGCACAGATGTACGATGAAAACACCTCGGCATCTTTCTACCTGGAAACATACGATTACATCCTCGATGCCATCGATATGACCGATTGCAAAATACACCTGATGATCAGCGCCACTCAAACCGGAACCACTTTCTTTTCCTCCATGGGAGCCGCTTTGAAATTAGACCCCACCCGGATACAAACCGCTGAATTCTGGAAAGTACACGGATGCCCGTTAGCTGCTGCCCTCCGAAGAAAAATAAAGAAAAACAATCTCTTTCCTTCCAAAAAATTCACCTGTGTTTTCAGCGATGAATTAGTAGAAGGACAAACCAAAGGGACTGTGGCTCATGTTACTGCGGCGTTTGGGTTTACGTTGGCGGGATTAGTAATTCGAGACGTTGTCTCGAAAGTTAAGAGTTAAGAATTAAGAGTTAAGAGTTGGGATTCTTCGAATTCCTGATAAAACATCATCTTCAGCTCTTTAAAGCTTAAACGAACAACTCTACCGGATTTCACAATCTAATTCTTAATTCTTAATTCTTAACTCTTAACTTTTTTTTCTACCTTTGCATTCTAAAGAAAACAAGCGATAAGATGATCGATAAAATCAACCTGTTAGTACAGGAAATAGAAGCTTTAAAAGCCGGATCCAATGAAGAATTGGAAGCGTTGCGCATTAAATATCTGAGTAAAAAAGGAGAAGTATCGTCTTTGATGAACGATTTCCGGACTGTTGCCGCCGAAGAAAAAAGGGAAATCGGGCAACGGCTCAATGATCTCAAGAACAAGGCTCAGGATAAATTCAACGAGTTGAAAGAAGCTTTTGATAATAAACAGACAGATGTGGATACAATCGATCTTACCCGCACTTCTTATCCGTACAGGGTAGGTACCCGCCACCCCTTGTCTATCGTCAAAAAAGAAATCTGTGATATTTTCAACCGTTTGGGTTTCAGTATTGCGGAAGGTCCTGAAATTGAAGATGACTGGCATGTTTTCTCTTCCCTGAATTTTGCGGACGATCATCCGGCGCGGGATATGCAGGATACTTTTTTCATTGCCCATAATCCCGAGGTATTGCTTCGTACGCATACGTCCTCGGTACAAACCCGGGTAATGGAAAAAGAAGAACCTCCCATCCGTATTATTTGTCCAGGGAGAGTGTACCGGAATGAAGCGATTTCCTATCGTGCACATTGTTTCTTCCATCAGGTGGAGGCCTTGTATATCGATAAAAATGTTTCGTTTGCCGATTTGCGTCAGACCCTGCTCTTTTTCGCTAAAGAAATGTTCGGAGCAGACACAAAAATTCGTCTGCGCCCGTCTTTTTTCCCTTTCACGGAACCCAGTGCCGAGATGGATATCAGTTGCAACCTCTGCGGAGGCAAAGGATGTCCTTTCTGCAAGCACACCGGATGGGTAGAAATTTTAGGTTGCGGGATGGTCGACCCGAATGTATTGGAAAACTGTGGTATTGACAGTACTACATACACCGGTTATGCTTTGGGAATGGGAATCGAACGGATTACCAACCTGAAATTCCAGGTCAAGGACTTACGGATGTTCTCGGAAAACGATATACGCTTTTTGCGGCAGTTTGAATCGGCATACTGACAGCAATGACTACCAAAGAACGATATAAAAAAGTGATTGAATGGTTTGAAGCCAATATTCCCGTTGCGGAAACCGAGCTTCATTACGATAATCCTTTTCATTTATTGGTAGCTGTTATTCTCTCCGCACAATGCACGGATAAGCGGGTTAACATGGTAACTCCTCCCCTCTTCGAGGCATTTCCGACCCCGGAAGTGATGGCTGCATCGAATCCCGAAAGTATTTTCGAATATATCAAGAGTGTTTCTTATCCGAATAATAAATCCAAACATCTGGTAGGGATGGCTCAAATGCTGGTAAAAGATTTTAACAGTACCGTTCCTTCCGATGTTAAGGAATTAGTCAAACTTCCCGGTGTAGGACGAAAAACGGCGAATGTTATCGCTGCTGTAGTGTTCGACCAGCCTGCAATGCCGGTAGATACGCATGTATTCCGGGTCTCGAACCGTATCGGATTGACTAATCAATCTAAAACTCCATTGGAAACGGAAAAGGAGTTAGTCAAACATATTCCGGGGAAATTACTTCCCATCGCTCATCATTGGTTGATTTTACACGGACGGTATGTCTGTACGGCCCGGAATCCTCATTGCGATGCCTGTGGGTTGCAGGGTTATTGTAAATATTTCGAGGGTAGAATTTTTCGGTAATTTTACTTATCTTATTTGGGAATATTTTTTCCTTTCATTAGAGCCTTCTTCTATATCATAATTAAAACACACGAAATACTAAAAGCACACCAATACCTCAATACGTTTTTAACCGGTGAATGTATAAAAAATAAAGAATCTTCAAAACTACTTGTTTTAGAAGCATGCCCAATAAACAACTGACCAAATCATCTCTCTCCTACTCTTATTTATGGAATTATTATCAAAAAAACACAAAAATGAATTGAAAATTCACACTTTTATATTATATTCGCAAAAATATATTTTTGAAAACTTCTTATATGTCACTTTAATAATCAAACTTATGAAAAGAGTTAAACCGGTTGTTTTCCTTACATCCTTCATTCTGAATATATTGGGATTTCAATTATTTGGACAGAATGATTACCTCTCTTTTGAAGATGCCATACCTATTATGGACATGGAAAAAAATAAAGTTGCCGCTAACTTATATACAGGAAGTCTTATGGTAAGTGTACCTATCTTCACATATAAAGATAAAGATTTTGAGATGCCTATATCTATTGAATATATTTCCAACGGACTTAAAAGCGAACCTATAGGACATCTGGGATTAGGATGGAATTTAAATGTCGGTGGATGTATTACCCGTCAGATAAAAGGAATTCCTGATGAAGAATCGGGTCATAGTCATTATGACCCTTGGAGAGGATATTTAAACTTTAGCAAACAAAAATCGAAATCAGGAGAAGAAGGATTATTTAATAATGGGAAAATAATACAGGCTCTCTATGGATTGGGATATCCTATTTACACATGGGACATTTCAGGTTTTTTATATGAAACAACCCCTGACGTATTTACATTCAGATTTGGAGATCACACAGGATCCTTTTCTTTTGGACAATCGGATACAATCTATGTATACAATACAAAATATCCTTCGGGTGAGTATAAAATCAATGCTATAATTATAAATGGTAAAATAAAATTTGAAATACATACAGGAGACGGATATTTGTATACATTCGAAGAAGGATCCATTCCAAGTTCCGCTATGAGAATCGACCGGAAACCCAATTTTTTATATCCCGATCAGGATGGGCCAAATACCTGCTGGAATTTAACAAGCATACTGGCCCCGAATGGAAGGAAAATTACGTTTGAATACGGAACTGTCGAATACAATGCCAATACAAAATATTATGCATCCAGTACAGAGGAGTGGGATGACTATATTGTCCCACGAAAAGTATCAAACGGATATGCATATGGCTATTTAAATACGATGGATCGTATTGCTCCGCTTAAAAAAATCAAATCGGATAATTTTTCCATTACCTTTTCATACATAAGCCGTAAAAAAGAAAAAGTAGAAGCGCTTCCCAATACCATTGAGAAATACTATCAATATATTGAAATTCCTACGATTTCATTGCTTCATAGAATAGCAGTAGAAGATGCTTTGGAAATAGAAGAAATGAAGTCTATTTCATTTTCATATATCTATAGTGACACTGTTACACAAAATTCCAAAGTCGGTTTTGCCGAAGGAGGCAGGCCTGTTTTGTTTCTAAAAAGAATCAGTTTGAGTCAAAATGAAAATTATTTTTTCGAATACTGCGATGAAAACAAATCATTCCCTTTACTTGGACAGGGAGTGGATCATTGGGGATTTTTTAACGGAACAATACAGCGAGTGCATCACCAATACACAGTTACAAATAGTAATTTTGAAGAATCGCACGGTGAAATCATAGAAGATGACGAGCCCTACTATGAAGCTATTCCCAATTTTCATATTGCGAAAATGGGCATGCTGAAAAAAATCCAATATCCTACAGGAGGATATACCGGTTTTATCTATGAAGGTAATACATACAGTAGTAAAGTTACCAAAGATCTTGAAAGCCAGAATTTGCCATATCTCAAAATTTATTCAGACGAAAAAGAAGCCGGTGGAGTAAGAATCAAACAAATAAAAAATTACTATAGCGAAACTGACTCAATAATTGATAAAGAATTTATATACCACAAAATATCTGACAATAATTCTCATTTTTCCTCTGGAATTCTACTTCATACCCCAAGGTATTTTAGAAAATTCTCAAACCTGCAAACAACCCCCATTTTACCGATACCATTCAGCCTGCACCGAAAAGAATATTCTCCTTACGGAAGTTTTTTACACACGGAAGATAAAACGCATATTGGTTATTCAAGTGTTTCCGTACTAACTAAAGAAGGTTTCATTGAGTACTGCTTTTCAGATTACAGCCTTATCCCTGACATCGATAATAACCAGTACTCTGATAAAAAGATACAAACACTGAATCTAATCTCATATTCACCTGATTATATAGATAATTTCTTTTCAAAAAATATTTCTCTGCATACACAAAGAGGAAAATTAATCTCAGAACGATATTATGATACTGAAAACCATCCGGTCTATTCAAAAGAATATCAATATGACTACAACCGGCAACTGCCATATCAACCGTACGCGGAATTAGCATATTCTTATTTTTATCTGACCAGAATGATTACGGGAGATTATCCGTTAACTGAAGTTATTGAAACATATTATCAAAAGAATAGTGCAAATTTAACGAATAAAATAAAATATTTTTATAACCCCAGGGGGCAAATAGTCAATGAAGAAATAGTAAACCAGGGCAAAACAATTTCTCACAAATATCAATACGTAAATAGTTCCGATTTGGATCCGGTACATAAAAAAATGCTACAGAAAAACCTGTTGAAATATCCGGTAAAAGAACAAAAATCAGTTTCCGGACAGGGAATTATCGAAGGAAAATATAATATATACCAGGAGAAAGAAAATGGTTTCATTTTTCTATCCGAAGAAAAATCGACAGAAATACGACAACCGCTATCGATCCCTGATTTTAGTTTTGATTCTTATTTATCGACTTTTAATAAGTATATTTATGACAACTCCGGGAACATCATTCAAAAAACGGATTACAAGGGAATGAATACCGTTTATGTCTGGGGAGGCATATATCTTCTTGCTGAAATAAAAAATGCGACAATAGAACAAATAAAAACAGTTCCGGGGCTGACAGGTATTGAAGACAAGCTGGATTTCAATAAGTTAACAGAAACGCTGATCAATGCATTATATTCAATCAAAAACACTGAAATCATCATTAAAGAATTTAAACCGTTGATAGGAATATCAAAAATTATGGATCCTTCCGGAAAAATAATTAATTATGAATATGATGATTTTGACCGTTTAGAATCTGTTTCCGACCAGGATAGAAAAATTATCAAATATCTCCAGTATCATTACCGCAACCAATAAAAACCGATCGACATGACAAGAATATTATTTATTATCGTTTTACTATTGTCCTGTGGAAAAACAATCTCGCAAGTTCCGTTTGATGACTATGCCATAGATGTGGGAAGTACCAACAATGGCTCCTTCATCTTTGACGATCTTGTCAATACATCCGGCGGTGAAAATCATTATGCAGGAAAATCCACATGTGATGTTATTTATAGGTTTTCCGTCGAGTGTCCTGTGAGATTAACATTATCGACCTGTGGCTCAAGACTTCCTTATACAATTGTTTATCTACTAAATGAATCCGGCGATCTTTTAAATGAGTCCAATTCTTCCATGTGTTCTTTTTCAGAAGGAAACGGACAAATACAAACCAATATCGAAGCCGGCACCTACTACTGTATATGTGAAGGTACTTTTGCAAATGGAGAAATATACATCCGGATGACAGGTGTTAAAATAGCAGAATACGAAGGAGATTCTTTTGAAGAGCCTGTTTTTCTGGGAACTTTTAATGAACCTTTTTCCATATCCGATACCAGAAATACCAGGTGTTATTCGAATCAATCTCATCAGGTCTTTTACAAGATTGTATTAACACAAGACATGGATATTGAAATTTCTCATTGCGATTCCGAACTTGCCGACACTTACCTGTATCTGCTCGATGAAGACGGAGGGATGGTTGCCGAAAATAACGATTTTTCAGGCAGAGGCGGATGTGGAATTACCAAACAATCTTATTTAAAGGAATGGAATTTATCGGCTGGGATTTATTATGCTGTTTCGAAAGGTCATAATGTAACCGGAATCATAACGACCCACATCAAAGGATCCATATCTTATCCTATTGGAAATGAAATAGATAATCCTATAAAAATCGGCACAATACCCAGAGGTGCATTTTCATACAGCCATACGTCAAATACTAATAATTACACTGACAATTACAACGGATATACCGGAAACGATGTATTCTATCGTTTCGAAACCACACATGTTACGGATCTGAAGATTTCTCACTGCGGATCTGAAGTTACTGATACTTACATCTATTTGCTGGATGCTTCCGGAAATTTATTGGCTGATAATAATTATTACAGTGAGTATTTCCATTGCCAGGATTCCGGACGTATCGTTTTGGAAATCAACGATCTGCCTGCCGGAACTTATTATGTTGTTTCGGAAGGTGCTACCCAAAATGGGAATATAACAACAAATATTGAAAAAATATTTTATTCTCTGGGGAACACAGTGGATGATCCTATAAATGCCGGTGTATATAAGACTTTTTTCTATTATACCGATACAAAAAACACGAAAGAATTTTCCAATAAATATAAAAGAGGAAAAAATAAAGATGTATACTACGAATTCACTATCACAGAGAAATTAGACATTGTTGTTTCACACTGTGGTTCGGAACTCTCCGACACTTATGTCTATTTGTTGGATTGCCTGGGTAATTGTATTGCATCCAATGATAATTATTCAGGAACAGGATGTTGTCCGGACACCACCCATGCGTGGCTGAGAAAAAATGACCTGCCGCCCGGAACTTATTATGTTGTTTCGGAAGGTACCAGCCAGAACGGATTAATTACCACTTCTATTCAAGGATCTTTTCCGTATGGGAATCTATTTCCGAGTTTGAGCCGAAACTATATCCTGACCATTATACCTCTATTTGCAGCTGATAATGCAAAAGACCTTAACTCAGAACAATGCCTCCAGCAGATCAGCTACCTTGATGCTTTAGGACGGCTTGAGCAAACCATACAGAGAAGATTTACGCCTGATAAATCCGATCTTGTCACTATTCAGGAATATGACTTTTATGGAAGAAAAAGTAAGACTTGGCTACCGACGCCTATCGACGATAACGACGGTAGTTTCATTTCATTCCCTATAATCAAAAATAATGCAAAAGGCCCGGAAGCATACAATGATGAACGTCCTTTCTCAGAAAACGTTTATGAGGCATCCCCTTTGAATAGGATAGAACAGCTATTATTGCCAGGACAGGCATGGCAAGGAGGGAAAAATTCTAAAACCGCTTACCTGACCAACAATCATACCTATTTAGTCTGCTCGTTCTATGAGCTTGAAAATGAAAGCAGCTTCAGATATAAAGGGAATCATGCCCCGGGTGAATTATTTGTCACTCAGATCACAGATGAAGATGGTAATATATCTTATGTATTTAAGAACAAACTCTCCCAGGTTGTTTTGACCCGGCAAATGAATGAAACTATTGCTTATGACACCTATTACATCTATGACGACTTTGGAAATCAGGTATATGTTTTGCCTCCACTGGCTGCGGATTCCACTAAAAATACCACAACCGTTTTTAGCCCGAATACAGAAGTCATAAAAAAATATGCCTATTTCTACTGCTACGACCAGCGTAACCGTTGCATTGTCAAGTGCATCCCCGGCTGTGACTCGATACGTTATGTTTATGATAAAGCAGACAGGATGATTCTTTCGCAGAACGGGGAGCAACGGGCCAATAATAAAAACGAATGGTCTTTTGCAAAATACGATATTTTCGGCAAGATATTGCTTACCGGAGTATATACCGACTCCAAATCCCACGACGAACTTTGCGAAGAAATCAACAATCTGCTGGTCGTCGAGCAAGTACAGCCCGGCCACTACGGCTACACCTGGGATGTCCTTCCCCGGATTACCTATGACAAAGTACTCACCGTTAATTATTACGACGACTACGAGCTCCTGCTTTCACAGGGCCAATATTTTCGGAACACATTTCCTTATAGACACAGGAAAGGATATGGCAAACGCTATGTAAACATGCAGGATACTACTCTTTCCGCCAAAGGCCTTTTAACGGGCACCCGTACCCATTTGCTGGATGGTTCGGGAGAGATTGTCACCACCGCTTTTTACTATGACGACAAAGGCCGTGTCATCCAGCAGATATCCACCAACCACCTCGGGGGATTCGACAGGGAGTACACCCTTTATAACTTTACCGGTCAACCCCTCAAAGTCCTGAAGGAACATACATCTCCTTCGGTTCCTCTGTTAACTGAACTATATGAATATAGCTATGACCATGCCGGCCGGCCCATAGATACTCACCACACCCTCAATGGCGGCACCCGGGAACTCGTTTCCCATCTGGCCTACGATGAACTGGGAAGAGTACAAAGCAAAAAACTGGGAGATAAGGAAACTACCACCTATGATTACAACATCCGCGGTTGGCTGACCGGTCAATCCAGTCCGAACTTCAAGCAGGAGCTGTATTATACTACTAATCCTGTAACGGGAGGAGATACTTATTACAATGGAAATATCAGTGCCTCGATCGTCCGGATAGGAACAGAAACAAAAAAAGGCTACAGCTATCGTTACGATGGCCTGAACCGCCTGACAGAAGGAAATTACGGGGAAGGGGATGGCCTGACCGGTAATGCAGGAAGGTTCAGCGAACATCTTTCCTATGATAAACACGGGAATATTGAAATGCTCCGGCGGCATGGTGTATCCGGTACTACCGGCAGTGGCATCCGGAAACAGAATACTTATGGAGAAATCGATAACCTGAATATGTCTTACAATGGTAATCAGCTGACCAATGTTACGGATTATGCCGGAAATGTGTTGCTTTCAGGAGTAATGGAATTCAAAGATGAAAGCGATCCCCTGTATGACGATTATGCTTATGATGTCAATGGAAGACGAATCTGGGATGTAAACAAAAATATTAGCAGGATCCGGTATAATTACTTAAATTTGCCGGAGGAACTGCAAACCAGGCAGGGTCACCAAACGATTTATACCTATTCGGCATCAGGCGTGAAGCTGAGGGTGAAACATATTACGGCTACAGGTATCGAGGTTCCGATGACAGAAACCCGGGAACTGGGCAGCAACCAGATATCATCGCAGACAGTAACGGATTATGTGGGGAACAAGATCTACGAAGACGGGCAGTTAAAGATGGTCCAGACTCCGGAAGGGTA
>JAVBLA010000028.1:0-25466 GCA_031553775.1 Bacteroidales bacterium | reverse complement strand
TATTTCCAAAATTTCAAATATTAATCAACACTTCATCATGGAGTTAAAAACTCCGGGTTATGAACGACCGAATTACAAATTCGGCCGAACAGGGGAAGGGTTAAACCGATCTTTATTTGTTTTGAAAGAATGTTTGTACGATTCGTTTTTATTATTCCACCAATTCAACCATAACTTTTTAGCAGTCATCGATGAAAAAATAAATATCTCATTTTCCTTCACAATATATTGAAAATTATTACCAATCGAAGTATAATTAATATCAGAACTTGTGCGCAAAACATCTTTTAGAGAAACAGTAATTTTTTTTCCAGAATATTTTTCCTCATCATAAGAACTATCATCATTGCATGAATAATAATTCAACAAAGGAGAATTAGAAAAGTCATAATGGAATAAGGTATCTTCTATATGGATTTGCCGAGGATATTTTTCTCCAAATTTTCTCAATAAATGGCTGTTAAAATCCTGCTCATTACTGCTTTTATGGCACTTCTTTATCGTTATATGGTAATCATCAAAAATATTAGGTATTTGATCCATATCGGAATTTTTTTCTTTAATCGGCATATCAGGTAAACGGTATAAAGTAAGTGCATTACAAATAGTCCAACAATCGGATGAATCGGATTGAAGAATCTCGAATAATTTTGGCACGTCACTCATCCAAGGATTTCTGATTAACAGCAGCAGCACATCATGTTGAATACTTTTATTTCTTAATAATGATAAAAGAGCATTTCTTGCATTTTCATTTTGAAAATCTTCTGAAAATCTTCCTTTTACATCACAATTGATCCCTATAAGATGCAGTGTTAAAACTGCCGCCACTTTTGCATAGTAGGTTTGTATAGTGTCAATATAAACCATCAAAGGTTCGATTGCCCTGTTTGAATGTACTGCAATTGAAAACATTCTGTTGTTGTAGCCAATCCAGTAAGCCTTTCCTGTTTCATATAGATCATAGTCGTTGGCTAAACCAGATATTAATTCATTCATGGATGAAATACTGTCTATTTGTATTTCAATTTCACCTCCCTCTCTAGGGATCGTATACCCGTTATATCTTATTCTATTTTCATTTATGTTATTATTAGATGCCTTCTTGCATCCAGATAAAAACAAATAAGAAAAAAATAAACATAATAAAAACAAGAATCTCATGACATTTGGGCTAAAAATAATATTTATTTTCATTGTTTTTTTGAATAAGATAATTATTATAAATTTATTTTATTTCTAATTATTTATAAAATATTCATATTTTTTCATTTAAATCTTAATACTCAAGATAACCCCCTGTTCGGCCGAATTTGTAATTCGGTCGTCTTATCACTTGCAATTTGTAATTACTTGAAAAATTGGTTATTCCCAAAATTTCAAATATTAATCAACACTTCATCATGGAGTTAAAAACTCCGGGTTATGAACGACCGAATTAGTGGCACTTCCGGCTATGCTTACAAGCAGCTCACCATAAGCTATTACTTTTTCTCCATTTAAGCAAGAATTCTCAAAATGAGTTTCAGAAATAACAGAATCAAGCTGTGATTCTTGAAAAAATAAATTCGAAGTTTCCTTTTGCAAAACATTTATCACAGCGGAAGATTGTGTTTCTCCCACTGTAGTAATAAGCATTGTGAAAATAAAAAGTAATATTTTAAGAAATAGCTTCATTTTATTTTTTTGTTGAAACTTCCTATAATTACAAACTTACTTTTTTCAAATAATTCATTTTCGCTTAACAACTCACTATATTCACTTAATAAAATACTTCCATTAAAAGATAATTTTTCATCCCCTAAACTAGAAAAATTAACTCCAGAATACCTTGGGGCTAGGACAAGAATATTACCTTCAACCTCTCCAAATTGCAAATGATGGTTACTCTTAAAAACCAAGCATTGATTACTTTTTTTGCTTAATATGTTACCTCTAATAACATTTCGTCCACCCTGACATTCAAAATCCCAAGGTTCAGCAACTGAAATGATGTATTCTTCCTGTTTCATAATTCGTTATCTTAAAGGTTGCCAATTGATTAATCGAACCCAAACAGGGTCTACAGTCATAAACTCAGCCCCACCTCCTATCATTCCGTTTGCCGGTAAAACTTTAGTCCCATTTTGCAATAATGTAGGGTTATTTAAAATTTCAAACTCGACACGAAGAGTAGGGGTATTGGGTAAGGCTAATCTATTTTGTGCATTTGCTGCCGATTTGTATAAATCTTTTGTAAAAAACGTTTCTCCAGGTCTTCCGCCTCTAAGCATTCCTGTTTTCTGTATTGCTTTAAGCTCTCCTTCTGTCATATACCGGAAAGCATTTCCTCCCGTCTTAGTGGCAATCTTAGCCGCCCTATACAATCTATAAGTCTCCGCTAACTTTATAACTCCTGAAACAGCTCCTTTGGTTACTGCCAATTCCAGTAGAATCAAAGTCCCATCATCGCCCTGATCTCCTAAGATTACAAGATTCGGATCATGTGGCGTTTTTTGTATTCCAACAAGATATTGATCATATGCCGGATAAGCAAATCCAGACCAAGAAGCACTTAAATTATCTCCGAATACTGAATAAAGCCAAATGTCTTTTTTTAAATCTGAATCTGAAGCCGCATAATTACCATTGGGGGTGACTACAACTTCAGGCAGTATACGTCCAAATATGGGCAATGCGGGATTCATACCTGTCGGGTCAATATAGAACAGCGGATTATTCATACAGTAAGCATATGGAGTAATGGAGTAGTATTTTTCCGCCAACGGATCCGGCATCATCCACATCCCTAAAGTAGGATCATAAATCCTTGCATTAAAATCATACAGATTAAAACCATACATAGTTTCAAGTTCCTTGCCTGTGTACTTGTACGGTTGCCAACCCGGATAAGCAGTTTCTGTACTTAGTCCAAAAGGATAAAAATCATTCTTCTGATGGTATGATTGCCCTTGAATCACAAGTCGGTTACTTCCTAAATAATCCCTAAAATAATAATTATGGGTAAATCGATTATCTCCGGTTTGTTCCAGATAACCATCTTCAGTAAGGATCATTTTCAACTTATTGTTCTCAAATATCTTGTTATTAATATATTTGACATCTACAGTTGAAAGAAGGTCATTGTATGTCACATCGCGTGTTTCACTTACAGGAACCGTAATCTCATTCCTGATTGTTTTATAAGTTACTTTCAGCTTCCTACCCAAAGCATCATAAACATAAGATATACTATTCCCCTTACGATCCTGGATAAATTGGGGCAGGTTCAATAAGTTATATTTTACTGAACTGATTCCCTTGTTCTGGTCCCAAATCATACAGCCGTTGGCATTGTATGAATAATAGGGTTTTTGATTATTCGGATTAACTGCCTGTTTGAATTCCATAGCACCAAAATGCAGCAGGTCAGGCTTGGTGTCTGTCACCTTGATGAGTTGATTTCCCTGGTATTCGTATGTCAGGTTATCAATTAGGTCATATTGGTAGGTATCTGTTATTCCCCTGCGCTTCAGGGAAGATATACTCCCATTTTTTGTATAGCTAAGCTGTTCACTATAACCAGATGAAGAAGTAGTAGTCATCCGGTTCAGTTGATCGTAATAATATTTTACACCATTGATCTCGGATATATTTCCATTGTAGAGTTTATTGCCTGATGATGTGTTGTATTTCAGCTCCTGCCGGAACAACTCGCTTTGTAACAAAGTCTGCCAACCCCTGATATTATAAGTATAGTTAATTGTCTGATGGTTCGTATTGACCTTTTCCGCTTTCAAGCGGCCTAACTCGTCATAGGCATAATCAATATAATAAAGATCTGAGGATTCACCGATGCGATACCTTTTATGATAAAGCCGACCTGCTTTATCATAGTAATAGGTATAATTCTCTTCAACCCCTTCAAAATAAAAATTAGGGTAAGAATATGGTTCCGAAGGATAGGAATAAGAATAGTGCTGCAATTTCTTTGCAGTAACTAAGCCGGTATAATTGTATTGTAAATATTCCTTATCCGTAAAACTGTCGATATTTCTTTCCAGTTTTTGGACAAGCTGTTGTTTTTTATCGTAATAAAATACCGTAACAACCTCCCGGTTATCATTCAACACTTTTACCCGGGAACAGGTTAACAGCGATTTTGCAGAATGATCGATTCCATTGATATCAAGAACATGTTTTTTCCCGTAACCGCTTTTTTCCTGATAGGTAAATGATGAAAGGTTTGAACGGCTTAAAAATGCATAGTTATCGTAGTAATTAATGATAAGCACCTGGGGATCTGTATAGCTTATACCAGATAATAACTGATAACCCGTTTGCATAAAATCTCCCGAATTAACATACTCTGCCAGTACATATCTATCACTGTAACCAGATGGATTAGTGTTTTTGCAGGTGCCACTAATCACCAGGCGTTTGAAATGATCGTAGACATTGAATGTCCATTCCTCTTTTTTACGCTGCTCCCCATCTTGAGAAAAGATCAGGTTATCTGCCCAATCATACACCATCGAAATAGAATCACAACCCGGTATCCGTTTCATTACATTCCTGTTCCGGTGGTCATAGCGGTAGAGGTAAGCATATTGTTTCAGTATATCATGATGAATACTCCATCGGCCCAACTGTAACAGATCGGAAGCTATGGGAGGAAGTACCAATCGAAGATTCCCGTAACCATCATATACATAATAGGTATCATGATTTTCATTATTGTTGACCGTTCTGGTCAGGATTGTTTTTCCGATTTTATTGACAAACTCATATGCCGTATTACCGTCTTCATCTTCTGTTTTCGATACAAGGAGTTCTCCTTCTGCATAATATCCGCTGTGATACAGAAGTTGTCCACTGGGAGATAAACGGTAATAGGAGCATTTCAATTGATTGTCCGATGCAGAATTGACATCATGCCCGGTTTTAATAGATTTTCCATTGTTATGCCAGTCTTCCCCGGGGCCATATTGTTTTATAGCTTTATTCAAGGGAGAATATTCATAAATGGTTTCCGAAAAAGGTCTTGAATCATTACCATAAGCTGCCACTGCCTGACTGCGAATATCCCGTACATACGCGCCATTGTTTCCCGGAACAGGAACCGGCAGCCATTGTTCTTTTTCCCTGCCAAAATCATCATATTCTGTTACAGTCACCCAATCAGCTCCCAGTGGACTGATTTTTTTTTGGACGGTTTGCACGAGACGCCCAAAACCATCAAAATACAAATAAGTCTCTTTGGGGTTTGAGTTTAGTTGCTGATACTCCGTTCCATCTGAAATAGGAGTAATGACCCGGACATAATTTCCTCCTGAAAGACGGGGATAAGCAAATTCTCCCTGTATATCAACCGACACTTCTTCCGCATAACCACTATAGCGTTTAATATTGATATAATAAACTCCCGGGAAAACATCTTTTGTTTTAATCTCTGAGTTTCTATAACAATATGCGATACGATGAGAGAAACTGTCCGTCAATTCAATTTCATATTCGGAAAAACTTCCGTAGCATTCTACTTGCAGATGCATAGTATAATCAAGAGAAAGACGATAAGTAAGTATTTCTGAGTTTGTCCCCAACGGTTGGGTATCTGAAAACTCAAATGAAGTTTGTTTTGTTCCCAGGTCTACTGTAAACGTTGGAGGTTCCTGCGCTGACACATCTTTAAAAAATGCAGCCAATGCAACAATGAAAATTACAGTTATATAGTTTTTCATATCGTTTTTCATGATTACTTCGGTTGATAATGGTATTCATAGGCTTCCACAATCTCTTTCGAACCGTCTGCTTTTTTCCGGTAGATTTTTATCAATCGTCCGAAGGGATCGTAATCGTGATACAGGGTAATACCGGCAGGGGAAGTAATCGTTTCCACACCGGTCAACGGCTTCCAGGTATAAGTACTTACCCAGGCATTGGGTAATGAAGTCCGTAGGTTATTGATCATTACCAGATCGCTCGCTGAAGGAGCATTCTTTGCAGAAATCGCATTCAGTGTAATTTCAGGAATCAAACCGGTTACCTCTGTATAGGAAACATTTTTAATTTCTGCTATTACGTAACGAGAATTGTATCCCCAGAGATATATTACACGGGTATTGTCCTGGGTAGCATAAACCAGATTACTCCGTTTGTCGTATTGGTGGAAAACCACCCGGGTTTCTTCCGGGAAACCTTCTTTCTTCATCCGGATGTTTTCAGGCAGGATGCCAGCTTCAAACGATTTGTAACCAGCATAAGTATATATTGTAGTGGCTTCAGTGGCTTCAGATAAACGGCTTTCCAACATAGTGCTGATCTTCCATTGATTCAATAAAGCCTGATAAACCGGTTCACTGGTACTATCACTGAGAATATCGTGCAGGTATTTATAACTTTCTGTCTTAGTTTTTTCCAGCGTTTGTTCATCATATTTCGTTTCTACTTTTGTCGGAAACATTAATATGTTGTTGTCATACGAATATTCTTTGATGGTGGTCAGTTCCCGGCCATTTTCGATTACTATGGTAGTATCCGAAACCAATCTTACACAACCAATTTCAATATCATAAGTCTGATATTTGATATCTTCCATTAGCGAATACCCTGAATATCCGTAATTGACCAATACTCTTTTCCTGAAAGCCTCAGCAACAGGCAATTTACTCGCTTTAAATATGCCGTAATCAGAACTTCGACGGGAAACCAGCACATAATTCCCATTTTCATTTCTGTATTCTTCTTTTGATTTTAGTTGACCATACCGCCAATCTACCCGTGGGTCTGTATAAATGGGGGTACCGGGAATACGCATATCAGTACCTTCGGAAGAATCGCTATACATATACCGGTAAACAGTTTTTCCCAAATTGGTCTCCTGGCCTTGTTCATAGGCAATCTTAAACTCGGTCACCACATCATATACAACAGGAGAGCCGGCATAGAACGAGGCAGTAAAGACCGGATCAGCGTAATAAGTGCGTAATTTCGTTGTTTGTGGATCATTGTAATAATAAACATCCTGCTCAATCATATAGTCTTCCAGGCGGACTTTTCGTTTAACAAATCCTACTCCATCAAATTCCTGCAATCCGTTAGGTCTTCCATAAAAAAACCGGCGAATAACCTTCTTTCCCCGCATCGGTTCAATATCTGCAATTTCACGGATGCGTACACCACCTGCCTTCATCAAAGTTTCATACCCGTAGTATGGATCCTTATCCCGGTATTGATGCGATTCATAAGTAAATTCTGTACGACCACCTGTGGGATAGGTGATAGATGTAAGCATCCCATACGTACCGGCTCCGCCTGTTTTTTGCACTCCGCCTGTGTTGGTCCAATAGGTATAACGCCTGTCACCATCAAAAAAGGTAACCGGCATATAACCCGCAGCAACAACAGTTTCATCCTGCATGCTAAACTCTGTCTTATATCCCCAATGGTCCTGTGCCAATTGCAGAAAATACAAATTTTTTGTATTGTATCCAAAATGATAGCGCTCAACTACCGCCCCTTCTGCATCTTTGACATGCAGGGAGTCTAACATATTATACTGTTGGAAGATATCAATTTGCCGGATCAATCCGGTTTTATTAAAAATCCTGATGCTTTTCAATTCTCCCGAACCAGTTTTATCAAATTGAACCGAGCCATTTCCAAACCTGATTTGTCGAATTTGCTGCTCTTTTCCATCAGGATAGGCTACAGGTGGATTGGAAGAGACTGTTGTCTCACCTTTGCTTAAATTAATAATACTACCGTCGGCATAATGAGTGGGAACATTACCATAAGTTCCTCCCATAAAATCAGTAATCATGCTATAAGCAGTGCTATTGCCTCCTTTATAATAAGTAATCCTTGATTTCCATGCCACTACATCGTTAGGGCGGTCCTCTACTGTTATTTTGTCATGTCTAAACGCTTTTTTGTAACCGGGAACAATCCGGTAATCATAAGAAAAGAAAATTGTATCCTTTGTTTGGGGGGCAATCATTTCTGTGGCCTTCCAGGCAGTAACTGAAGAACCTGTGGTTTCTGTCATCCCTCCCTTCCCGAAGCAATAGTAGGTGCCATTTTCATCCCAAATTTCCATTTGACCGGGAGCAGATAGTTTATAATCAATCTTAACCGGCTCATATGGACAGGTAACAACGTCAAAAAGATAAGCATTTCCATATTTCCGCTTGAAATAAAAGCCTCCACTTTTACCTGCTAGTTTGTAATAAAACTTATCAGGTTGTTCATCAGTCTCACCCATAGCCAGACGATATTCATACTGGGAACTTGCCCCCGAGTTAAACTTCTGGTTATATAAATATCCTTTTGCATCTTCATCAGGATTACCTTTTATTGTCCTTGAGACGAAGGGCTCCGCATTCAAAGTCCAGCCTAGCCCCACCCAGCTTTGTGATTCATAAGCTTTGATGCCGGAAGCATGGTAGGTTAACTTAATAGGCAGGCTAATACTCCCTGCTTTAATTTCAAACAGTGGGATCTCAATTTGAGCCAGTCCCGTACCATAACTCACAGGATGCTCCACATATTTAAACAACGCCGAAGATTCCGGAGAAACAGGGGTAATTTCAGGGAGCTTGGGTTCAAGCGCAGTTTGAGCACGACAAATCAAACCGGCTAATAACAACAAGGAAATAGCGATTAAACGTGTATTCATGGCTTATGATTTTGTGTATAATAATGATGAAAAAGATTTGTTTACCTTCCGTTTAGCGTTTCAGGATTTTTTCGCTGATCATAAAACTTTCATCCAATTGGATATTGAGGATGTATTCGCCACGAATATACTGTCCCATAAAAATTTGTTTAGTAAAGATGCCTGCGGGTTTCGAGCCCCAGTTTTCTTCCATCACGATCCGGCCTTGGCGGTCGGTGAGTTGGACACGGATGGTTTGGGCGGGGATGGGGAGGTAGATTTCTATTTCCAGATTGGTTTGAACAGGGTTCGGGTAAACATTGTAGGTGAGGTCGTACCAGGGGTTGTACGGACCAGATGGACTGGAGTGGACTCCCTGTACTGAATCGTTTTGCAGGAGAGCCTGGTTGAGTTCGTCATCTTCTAAATAGCTGTGGGATTGAGGCGGGTAGAAAAAAGCAGTATTGAAGAACGTTTCGTTCTGCGTACTGTCTTTCCGGTTAATAACCGTCTGAACGGTTTCGAAAACAGGATAGCGATAGCCCCTCACATACCAACGATAAGTTTCCACTCCGATCAGGGTACTGTCATTAGTCAGGCGATAGTTGATACTATCGGCAGAGATGCTTTGGATCGTATCCCGCCGGTATTTTTCAGACAACAGGCACATTTCTTCGGCAATCCATTTTACGGTGCGAACTCGGAAGGCATTTTGGATGGTATCTTTATCCGGAAGGATCAGGGTACCGGTGGCATCGGCATGACTGTTGACTGTGCCCATGGCCGAAAAGTAGAGTTTATCGCAGTATTTCCCTTCTCCCCAGTAGTAACTTTGAGTGCGATCTCCCTGGCTAACCGGAAATTTCAACAGCAGTTCCGGCTGGTGGTTACGCAGCAGCGTCGTCGGGTTTTCGTAGCCCCATAATAACAGAGAATCGTTCGAAAGGGAGTAATAATACATTGTATTGTGCTCTGTGCCGATAATCAGGTCTTCCCCGGCAGCACGGTAGACAAGTTTGTACTCTTCATTGATGGCGCTCAGGTTACTGAAATCCCACAAAACATTTTCGCCCGAGCGGCCGGGATCTTTATATAGCACTTGTTGTTTGACGATGGCATCACCATCACGAAACATATGCAGGGATTCTTGCAGTGTTTGCTGGGAATAAACCAAACAGCTTTGAACAAGGAAAATCAGCAGGAAAATCGGATTTCTCATGGTGTGAGTAATTTACAGGTTAATATATGATGATAATTTGAACGCATAATAAATTTTTACCTGAAACGAAATTATATAAGTCAAGTACAAAGATAAAAGGTTTTAATAGAAAAAACAAATGATTATTTATGTTTTATAACATATTTTTGTAAAAATACAAGTGATGCAAATTTCTCCTGAGGATTGGTTTAAATGTGTGAAATGCCGTCATTACGAGCAATAGCGAAACACCCCCCTACAAATCTCAGGAGATTGCTTCGTCGTTCCTCCTACCAATGACGGTCAAGATCGACTTTTAATTTTTAACTCTTCACTCTTAACTTATTTCACTTCCACCACAACATAAGCATCCTGCCCATTTTGCTGTACCGGCTCAAAATAAGTATCGTTATATATCATATAACTCTGTCCGTCAACAGTAGTTTGGGTAGCACCATCGGGAAGGTGAGCTACCACTGCACCTGCCGGAGCTTTGATCACTTTATATTTACTGCTCGATTTGCTGTAAAATACACCGGCGTAGTAGTAATAAGCTTGTCCGTTGAGCGAAAGTTTAACATACCCGTTGGGGAGAGAAGTTACTTCAGCCCCCAGCGGTGCGGGTACCGCTTTATATCCATTGTCGACTACCACATAATAAACTCCGTTATCATAATGATATTGCTGGTTATTGACACTGATAATAATCGCTGCAGTTGTCAACGTGGCAGCCACAAATCCTATAGGATGCCATACCGGTCCCCAATAATAAGGAACATAAGGATGGTAAACATAGGGGTAATGAAACGCCGGAACAGGAACAGGTCTCGGAACCGGGACTGGCCGGGGTACCGGAACGGGTCTTGGAACCGGGACTGGAACAGGACGGACAGGAACAGGACGAGGCGGCGGAGGAACCGGACGGGGTGCCGGATGAGGCGCCGGGGGTCCATAATGCACCGCCTGGGCATGGTTGAACCTTTGCGCCATTGTATATTGAGGAGTAAATAAGAGAATTCCCAATAGTATAACCAGATATTTTGGAGTTGTTTTCATGCTTTAATAATTGACAATTGAAAGTTGAAAATTATTTTTTTGATTTTACGGAAACCGTCATCGGAGGCAAAGAACATTCGAACATACTGTCCGGAATATTCGGATTGATCTCCCAATTGCTGTAATAAGCTTCATACTGGGGATTATGCTCTTCACTCCCGTATACCAACACCATTTTTACAGGGAGAAAATAATCGTCATCAGAGATCCAGAACTGGTAACCGGTTCCGTTACGGTCTTTTCCGGCAATGTGGAAACACTTTTTTCCTTCCACCGGGCTGATACCGAGGTATAACAGATTCCCGCCCGTATCGATCAGGTCCTGCACAAACGAGTTGTAGAAATAATCGGCCGCAGGAAATTCGATCCCGTATTGTTTGGAAATCGTATCGATCGTTTCAATGATAGTGGGTGGAGTAGAGATTTTTGAATATTGCTGTTTCTCATACGAATAATAAACCAGCGAATTCTGGTTGTACCAAATGGCCCGCCTCCCTTTATCCCCATTGAAATGAATCTTCATTTTATCGGGAAACTTCATATAAACCGCTTCCTCTCCGGTATGTTTTACCAAACCGGCATTCTCATCGTACACATCGTAGGTTGTATTGACACTGAAACTGCAGGAACCTAAGGACTGCATGGTCTGGCTCATCCTTTTCAGGATATAAACCGACAGGGAATCTACCTGGGGAGATTGTGCCTGCACATAGCCTGCAAAGAAAAAAAGAGACAAAGTGATGATGTATTTTATCCTGTTCATAAAGATTGGAATTGTTTGTATAGCAACAATAACGATCTACAGGAAAAATTTGTTCAGCAGTATACAAAAAATAACTATTGCAAATGTTTAGTCTATCATCAATGCCTTCCGGATTTTCTTATCGAACCCGTAAACATCATCCGCGAAATAAAACTTGCCGTCAGGCAAAACATAAGCGGTATAATAATCGATGGTGAGCGGAACTTTTTTCTTCAGGTAAACCACATCTTCCACCTTTTTCAACTGGTTTTTTTTCAGTAAATCTTTTCCTCCGGTAGATATGGGGGGTAAGTCGATGCTGTAACGAAGCCGGTCGAAATAGGTAGAATCTTTATCTGAAAGGCAGAAAAAAGCAAAATCCATGGGACGCTGAATCCTCACACAACCATGACTGACTCCCCGGTTTCTGTAAGCAAACCTGCTTTTCATAGGTGTATCGTGCAGATAAACGGAAAATGGGTTATCGAACATGAACTTGATCCTTCCCAAGGAATTCCCATCGCCCGAATCCTGGCGGATCAGGTAAGGAAATTTCTTCGGATTAACGGTATTCCAGTCAACTTCCGACGGATCTACCACCTGCCCTCCCCGGGTAATGATTTTCATCCGTTGTTTTTTCAGGTAATTCGAATCCCTTTTTACCGACCAATAAATCTCTTTTTCCACAATACTGGCAGGTACATTCCATTTGGGATTAAGGTTGATATAACTGATCTCGCTTTCCAGCAAAGGAGTCTGATTCCTGTAAGGGATCCCGGCACAGACATTCATTTTGATGGGATCGTATCCCGGCTCGATCGCCTGCAAAATAAACGCAGCCACATTTACCTGCACATATTTATCCGATGCGGGCGTAACCCTTTTCCAGCGGGCACGTTCCAGGTTGGCCTGGATGGTCCGGTAATAATAGGAAAACGGACGGTTCAGCGACTGGATGGTAGCTTCTCCAATCTCCTTATCTTCCGGATATGAATTATTCGTCCTGAAAAGATTCACGGCTTCCAGAAGTTCCGGAGTCAGGCTGGCATAAATACTGTCGGCATGGGCAGATTCCGGAAGTTCACCACTGATCATCAAGCGCTTGGCAATCAAAGGAAATATGTCGTTTTTCTGTTCCAAAACATAATTTTTCATGTTTTTGGAACATGGAATGGAGTCGAATGATGTATTCAGAAATGATTCATAAGCATTCAAAACAGCCTGCAACCTTAAATAAGCGGAATCGGCAGGTTGTGAAAGTATAAGGAAGTTTTCAGGATCTTTCTTCAAAGAAGCAAAAGCCTCTATATAATGCGCTGAATCGGGCAACTGTATTCCGATAAAGTAATCGTTCGGCATAATCTTTTGCGGATGAACAAAGCCATATTTCAACCCCGTGGTATAGTCGATAAATGTCTTGGATGCCAAATATTCCAGTTGTCTCATGGCACTGTAAACTTTCTCCATTTCCCGGCCGAACGCCCGGCTTCGTAAAGAATCGCGTAAAGAGAGCATTAATTTCCCGGAGAAATAACCGGTCGATAGTCCATGATCCCGGGAACGTTCTATATATGACAGTAATGTATCCAGACGGGGACTTTCGAAAATATCCTTGGTCCACACAATTTTATAGTCCTGCGACCTATAAAAATCACTGATCCGGGAATCTTTCAAAACCGTAGAATCCGTGAGGAAATAACGAAGAGAATCGGATAATGTGTGTTCTTTAAACCCAGGATAATTGGAGTGCATTTCAGAACGTTTGAATATAGAAACAACAGGACTTTCGGAAGATTGATTTCCTCCGCACGCCAGGAAAAAACACGGTATTAAGACTGCTATCAGCCTGAAATATTTCATTGAATAATAGGGGTTATAAAGTTCAAGGCGCAAATATAGAGATTTTTTAGTCAAAATCTGACAAGGATTTCAAAATTATATTGTATTTTTGTCCTAAGTTGTAAGATGTATTACAACTTTGAAATTGAAAAGTGAAAAACGAAAAGTGAAAAATTTTTAATTCTTTATGTATGAGAAAGGGTGTAAGGTTTTTATTTTTCTTTTTTTTATTATTGTTTTCAGAGTACTTACAGGTAAGTGCACAAGAAAATAAGTCGTTGCATATTGCTTTTTTGACGGACATCCATGTAAATCCGGGAGCACCTTCGAAGAGGGCATTGCACGATATTGTCCATGAAATAAATCAGGGATATTTCGATCTGCTTATTTTAACCGGAGATCTGACAAATACCGGATCCGATGCAGAATTAAATGCAGTTAAAAAAGCATTAGAGCAACTTACAGTTCCTTTCTATGTAATTCCCGGAAATCATGAAACCAATTGGTCGGAAAGCGCCGGAGCAACATTCACACGGCTTTTCGGCAGCGACCGCTTTTTATTGGAAAAAGGGAAATACCTCTTCGCAGGATTTGCCACAGGTCCGTATATGAAAATGGGCGACGGACATGTCAAAGAAGAAGATATCCATTGGCTGGAGCAATCGTTGCGAGACCGGATGACACCGGATAAGATGTTGATAATTGCCAGTCACTATCCTTTGAAAGACGGCCTGGATAATTGGTATAAGCTGACCGGTTTGCTCAGGAATTATGCACCCGGATTTGTGATGTGCGGCCACGAACACCGGTTGTCGCTGCATAACTTTGACAACATCACAGGATTGATGGGAAGGCCGACTTTTTATTCCGGGGATACGACCGGAGGATATAATATCATATCCTTGAAAAATGACAGCGCCTTCGTTTTTGAAAAGAAAATCGGAATCGAAGCCACTCCATTCAAGGCTTTCAGTCTGAAAAACAATGATCTTGTAAAAAATCTTCCGGTTTCTCCGCTTCCTGAGTCCGATGTACCTTCCAAAGCCGAAGTTCTGGCCGAATGGAAAGAAGTCATACAGGATTCCGCCTCTATTTTCACAGGAGTGACGGTAGCTGAAAATATGCTGGTGTATGGAAATTCAAAAGGAGAAGTCATTGCCTGGAATTACCGGGACAACCGCCTGTTATGGAAACGGCAGTTTACAGGCTCTATTTATGCAACACCATTAATCTCAGACAGGAAGGTATTTGTCGGAGACCATTCCGGAGTGTATGCCCTGGATATGCCGACAGGAAATACGGTCTGGAAGCAGATACTGGATAAACCGGTTATAGGAGAAGGCATCTGCGAAGGAAAATACCTTTATCAAAGTGCAGGAAACCAACTCTATAAATTTGACAGGAATTCAGGAAAAATGATCTGGACATTCCAGGCAAAAGGACAATTGCAGGGAAAACCGGCCATCCATGGAAAAGTAGTGGCATTCGGAGCATGGGACAGGCATTTGTATTGTGTCGATAGCACCACCGGGAAACTCAAATGGAGCTGGGACAACGGCCACCAGGCTGTGCTGTATTCTCCCGGAAATGTAGTTCCTGCTATCGCTGAAAATAAAATTTTTATCGTGGCACCCGACCGCTACATGACTGCCATCGACCTGCAAACCGGCGGTACTGTCTGGCGTACCAATCAGTATAAAGTACGGGAATCCATGGGACTTTCTGCCGATGGAAAAACAGTTTATGCCAAGCTGATGAATGATTCTGTCATTGCTGTTTCCACAAAGGAAAATATATTTACGGAAAACTGGGCAGTCGATGCAGATTTCGGCTACGAGCATAATCCCTGCCCGATCCTCGAGTATCAGGGAATTGTTTACGCCGGAGGGAAGAATGGACTTTTAGTTGCCATTGATCCTCAAACACAGCAAATTCTATTCCGGTTCAAGGCAGGGAACTCGTCCATCAACAAGATTACTGCCGATACAAACGGAAAGATTTGGATTTCTCTGATTGAGGGAAAAGTTATCCGGTTTAAACTGAAAAGTAAAAAATGAAAATTACCAAATATGAAAAAGGTTTTTATTTTACTTTGTATAACAGTACATTCCATCATCTGTATCCATGCAGAAAATATTGCCTGTGTGCGGGTTAACCTGTCTGGATACCTTCCGGAGAGTATCAAAGTCGGGGTATTTCTTTCTGATACAAGTTTTCCGGAAACCGGATTCACAGTCAGGGAATCCCTTACGGAGCAAATTGTATTCCAATCCAAAGGAAAAGAATCCAATGCCGGAAGATGGGGAATGCAGCAGGCCCTGCGCCTTGATTTTTCAGAACTGACTGCTCCGGGAGGTTATTATATCGAATGTAACGGTGCCCGTTCCCCGTATTTCCGGATCGATGCAGGCGTGTATGCAGGCTCGGCAGATTTCCTGCTGCGTTACATGCGACAGCAACGTTGCGGATACAATCCCTATTTAAAGGCTGAATGTCACCAACACGACGGATATATTGTAGGTCACCCCGCACGCACAGGAGACTTTATCGATGTGAGAGGAGGATGGCACGATGCTTCCGATTACCTGCAATACCTGCCTACTTCGGCCAACGCCACTTTCCAGATGTTGTTTGCCTGGCAGCAACAACCGAACCCATCAATATTCAAAGACGAATATAACAACCGGGGAGAAAAAACACCGAACGGAGTTCCCGATATATTAGACGAAGCCCGTTGGGGCCTGGAATGGATGCTCCGGATGAATCCCGATTCCGCCATGATGTTCAACCAGATCGCCGACGACAGGGATCATGCCTCCATGCGGCTTCCCAATAAAGATTCGGTAGATTACGGCTGGGGAAAAGGAACCGGAAGGCCGGTCTATTTTATTACCGGACAACCGCAGGGATTGGGTAAATACAAGAACCGTACCACCGGTGTTTCTTCA
Organism: Bacteroidales bacterium; assembly: GCA_031553775.1. Lineage (GTDB taxonomy): Bacteria > Bacteroidota > Bacteroidia > Bacteroidales > Azobacteroidaceae > JAISFI01. Next base: position 9,048 of record JAVBLA010000028.1, on the reverse strand, counting down.
TCGGCTGCCAAATTCGCATCTGCCTTTGCCCTGGGTGCGGAAATTTTCAGGAAAACAGACCCCGGATTAGCAGAAAAACTACAGGCCAAAGCGCTACCGGCCTACCGGTTCGCCGAAGCAATCCCCGGAAATACGCAAACGGCCTGTCTGAAATCTCCCTATTTCTACGAAGAAGATAATTATACGGATGATATGGAATTGGCGGCAGCCACCCAATATTCCATCCATCAGGAAGACGACTGGAAAAAACAGGCCGATTACTGGGGACAACTGGAAGATATCACCCCCTGGATGGAACTCGGAAGAGCCCGGCATTATCAGTATTATCCTTTCGTCAACCTGGGGCATTATTACTTAGCCTCATCGACAGATCCTGTAATGAGCCGGAAATATACCCGTTTTATGCAAAAAGGACTGGAATGTATGCTCCAAAGGGCGCTGCATGAAAACGATCCGTTCCTGAACGGTATCCCGTTTATCTGGTGTTCTAACAATCTGGCAACGGCAGCCATTACACAAGCCAGGTTGTATCACCAGGTATCGGGCGATACAAAATATCTGGAAATGGAAGCTGCCCTGAGAGACTGGCTGCTGGGATGTAACCCTTGGGGAACCTCCATGATCTGCGGATATCCCGAAGGCAGCGACTCGCCTACCCACCCGCATTCGGCTTACGTGGAAGTAATAGACGACCTGACCTACGGAGGATTGGTTGATGGGCCTATCTACAGGTCCATTTACGAAAGTCTGTTAGGCATCCACCTGAAATATGAAGACCCCTATGCCCCTTTCCAACACGGAGCAGCCGTTTATCACGACGATCCGGGAGATTATTCTTCCAACGAACCTACCATGGATGGTACGGCCAGCCTGAGTTTTTATCTTTCATCTATGGAAAAAGAAGGGCAGAAACAAATCCGGGACAAAGATATGAAAGATGACTTCGGCGCCATCATCAGGAAAAATACAGCCCGGAAATCGGTTTATTTAGTCTTCCCGGCCGATCTGAATTTCGAAGGAGTACCGGTAATCCTGCAAGCTCTTCGCAAACACAAGATTAAAGCCTCTTTTTTTCTGACAGGCAATTGTCTCCGGGCAGAAGCAAACTACCAGTCCATCCGGGAAATTATCGGAGACGGACATTTTGTAGGGGGACATTCCGACAAACACATTCAGTATGCCGAATGGAAAAACAGATCAAAATCATTGGTTACTCCCGACAGCCTGCTATCCGACTTCCGGGAAAATATGAAAGAACTATCCCGTTGGAATATCGAGATTTCAAAAATAAAATCGTACCTTCCGCCCTTCGAATGGTACAATGCAGAAAGTGTGAAACTGATTGGAACACAGGGACAATCGGTAGTGAACTACACACCCGGAATCCCCACTGCCGCCGATTATACAACACCGGATATGCCGAACTATCGCACATCGCAAGAATTAATCGACCGGTTATTTGACTTTGAAGCTAAAGAAGGCCTCAACGGAGCCATCATCCTGATCCACCCCGGAACCGTTCCGGAACGAACAGACAAACTCTATCTCCGCCTGGATGAAATCATCCGCAAACTCCAGAAAAAAGGCTACACCTTCTCCCATTTCTAATTTTCAATTTTTAATTCTCAATTTTCAATTATTTCCTATGTCCATCCAATCATTCATCTCCGATCTAAAACAGTCCCATCCCTCCATCAAGATTTACACAGACCTCCTCATGCGGTTAGGCAAAGGAACAGATGCAGGATTTTACCGCCAGATTCCGCAAGTGATTGTGCGGGCCGATAAAGAAATCGAAATCGTCACGATCATCGGATTATGCCGGAAATACCGTTTACCATATACCTTCAAAGCAGGAGGAACCAGTCTCAGCGGACAAACGATTTCAGATTCGGTACTGATAGAATTGGGAACCGGGTTCAATACATCCCGGATATCGGTTGATGGAAAAACCGCGACTTTCGGTCCGGCTGTGGTTGGAGAACAGGCAAACATGCGCCTGGCCCGCTTCGGAAGGAAATTAGGCCCCAGCCCGGCATCCATCGCCGCCGCCAAGATCGGGGGAATTGTAGCCAATAACGCCAGTGGCTCCAGTTACGGTATCCTCCATAACAGTTACCATACCATCCGGAGTATGCGGATCGTACTTCCCGACGGTTCCATACTGGACACATCCAACGCAAGTACCCGGGAAGCCTTTAAAAAGCAACATCCTGAATTTTGCGGAAATTTGCTGAGACTCCGGGAAACAATCTTTGAAACCCCTGCTGTCAGAAAAAAAATACAGTATAAATTCGAGTTGAAAAATACCTGTGGCTATGGCGTAAACTCTCTAATCGATTTCGAAGATCCGGTCGATATCATCCAACACCTGATGGTAGGCTCGGAAGGAACACTCGGCTTTATCTCGGAAGTAACATTCGAAACGGTACCCGATTATCGTTTCAAGGCCAGCGCTTTAATTTTTTTTCCGCATATCCGGTTGGCCTGCCAGGCCATTACCCCGCTCAGGGAATGCAGCGTCAGTGCCGCAGAGCTAATGGACCGGAATGCCCTTAAAGTAGTACAGGACCTTGAGGGAATGCCTGAGATATTAAAATCTTTAACTGAAGAAACCGTAGCCTTACTGATCGACACTTCTGCTGATGATGAAGGCAAATTACAGCAACAAATTCTCGAAATCACAGAGAAACTGAGCGATATAAAAACCGTTTTCCCTATTGAATTTACCACTGATCCGGCTATATACAACACTTATTGGAAAGTCCGGAAAGGATTATTCACGTCCGCAGCCGCCTCACGTCCCAAAGGAACGGCCTGTATCATCGAAGACCTGGCTTTCCGGGCCGATGTACTGGGAGATGCACTGGTAGCATTACAGGAATTATTCCTGCAATACGGCTACGACTGGGCCATTATCTGGGGACATCTTTTAGACGGAAATATCCATTTCGTTGTTATGCCGAACTTCAATTCCCGGGAAGGGATCGAAGAATACCACCGTTTCATGCTGGATGTAGTAAATCTCACCCTGAACCGTTTCAACGGCAGCCTGAAAGCGGAGCACGGCACCGGACGGAATATGGCTCCCTTTGTGGAACAAGAGTGGGGAAGCGATATCTACCGGATCATGCAGGAAATCAAACAGATTTTCGATCCGGAAAACTTGTTGAACCCGGGCGTAGTTCTGAATGACGATCCCGATATCCTGATCAAAAACCTGAAACCGCTTCCGGAGGCCAACGAACTGATCGATAAATGTATCGAATGTGGTTTTTGCGAGCCGCAATGCCCGTCGCGTAACCTGACCATGACACCACGGCAACGGATCGTACTCTATCGTCAGCTCGTTCGATTACAAGTTGAAGGACAAACCGGTTCCGGCGATTATAAAATACTCTCTAAGCAATACCAATACAATGGGGATGAAACCTGTGCCACCGACGGATTGTGCGAACGCGCCTGCCCGGTAGGAATCAATACCGAAAAATTAGTCAAAGAACTCCGGTGGCAACACAATGGAAAAACAGCCAATACGATCGCATCCATGCTGGCAAACCATATCTCCGGGCTGACTTCTATCCTGCGTTTCTGGCTGAAAGTACCGCATACCATCAGCCAAATCACCGGATACGGATTCATGGAAAGTTGTACCCGGATGCTCTTCCGGATTTCCGGAAGAAAATTTCCTTTGTGGACACGCCATACTCCTTCGGGAAGTCCAAAAATGCCGTACAGATCAGACACTCCGGCAACAGGCAGTTTAGAAGTGGTTTATTTCCCTTCCTGCATCAACCGCACCATGGGAATTTCTTCCGGTTATGAAGAAAAAACCGCATTAGTACAAAAAACGGAAAAAATACTCCGGAAAGCCAGGGTTAGAATCATCTATCCGGAAAATATCCACCGGCTTTGCTGCGGCATGGCTTTCGACAGCAAAGGATTCAAAAAACAAGGAATGGATAAGGCGCGTGAACTGGAAGCCGCCCTGCTGTTGGCCAGCGATAACGGAAGAATCCCTATTCTGTGCGACATGAGTCCCTGCCTTTACCGGATGAAAGAAACTTTAGATAAACGATTGAAACTGTACGAACCGGTGGAATATATACTGGAATATCTAAAAGATAAACTCATGTTCAGGCAGTTACCTGTATCTGTCGCCATCCACAGCACCTGCAGCAATACCAAAATGGGATTGGAAAACAAGTTATACGCCCTGGCATCCCTTTGTGCAGAAAAAGTACTTGCTCCCGAAGAAATCGGTTGTTGCGCCTGGGCGGGCGACAGGGGGTTCTTTTATCCTGAATTGAATAGCAGCGCTTTACAAGGATTGAAAAGCAAAGTTGAAGGGATACAGTATGGGTACAGTACCAGCCGCACTTGTGAAATCGGATTGAGTATGCATAGCGGGATTACTTATCAGTCGATTGTTTATTTGGTGGACCGGGCTACGGAATAATCTCATCGCGCCCACGGTTGTTGCTGTTGCCGTTGTTTCTATGAGAGGCAAAATTGTCAAATACAACGAAAGTTCGGATGAGTGCCAAACTTTCAAAATACCACAAAGCAATTCAGCAGACTGTGAGTCGGCGGTTCGTGTATTCTTCTCATCTTATTCTTTCCAATCATATTTCGTCTTATCACATCCACAACGAATTTTTTTCGCTATGTTGTCGTAATTTTTCAGAGAAACTTTTGGCCGTTTACATGCTGCTTCTTGACAAATAAAAATCTTACCCAATTCCTGTATATCTGCCCAAAAAGCTTTCAAGTCTCCAAGTTTAGGATTAAATGGATTGTCATGAGATAGTAGATTACCTAACAAAGATGAATTGGCTACACGGTCAAGAACTGGAAGCTTATCTTTTAAATCTTGGCCAGCACTTTTGTTTATTTTTGATTTTAATTCATTTAATAATTCATCGGGCATTCGTTTTTCATTTGTCTCATTAAGCCTGAAACTTACTTTGACATCTAAGTTTAAGCAAATATCTTTTAGTAGGGCCTCTAAATATCGTCTAATCGGATTTCCTAGTATGGTAATTGTGCCGTTGGCGAGATTAAACTCAATCAACTCTTTTAACTCATTAGGTTGTTCATCAAGATGAGTTCCTTTGGGTTCTGTCCATTTGATTTCTCCTAATAACCAACCTTTCTTTTTCGCAATTTGTCGAACGTAACTAAACCATTCAGATTCGTGGGTTAGCAATATTATCTGATAGCTTGCAAATTTCTCAAAAAGTAAATCTGCAAATCGTTTTCTATGATTGGTATCAAAGCTTGATATAACATCATCTAAAACAATAAATTTATTCTCTTTATTGAATGCAATTATAGAAGCCAAAAAGAATGAAATGCCAAAACAATTAAGATGTGATTCGCTAAAATATTTCTGTGGTGGTGAAACCCACTCATTATTATATTTGTATTCAATAGTTATTCCATTTAGTTCATCGTCGTCGCCCATTGTAACAATCCGTATTTCTTGAAATAATTCTCCGGGATTCATATATTGGTAGAATTCATTGATACTATCGGAAAACGCATTGATGAAGCTTTCCAAGCCTTCCTTTTGACGTTTTACAAATTCGTTGTATATAATCTCCAAGGAATTTTTTTGATGTTCGAGTTTGCTCTTTTCATTTTCAAATTGTTTGATTTTCAAAAAGGCATCCTTTGCTGCTGATATATTAGCGTAAAGTTCTGTTGAATTATCTTTTTTTATTGCAGCTTGTATAGATTCAACTCGTTGAGAAATTTCATTTTGTATTTCGAAATCTTTATCTGATAAAATTAAACTATCATTTATTGGTAGTTTGTTTCCTGAGGTTACTTTCTCATTTGCTGCTTTTTGATATTCGGATATTTTGTTTTTCAGACCATCAACAGCTTGTTTGATATTTTGATTCTCGGGCTCTTTTAGCAAGACATTGCCTGAAATCATATCTAATCTTCTTAATCGTTCTATTACGATAGTGGCGACGGTTTGTTTTGTCGAATCAAACGAAGCTTTCTTTATAGATGATTCTTCAATTTCTTTTAATCGCCTTTGAATATCTATGGTTAATTCTTCAATATTTTTCGGCTGCAAGCATAATGGACAAGTATTTTCTTTGTGATATTTCTTGATTAATACATTTTCTCCCGATTTTAAAAGCTCTGCTAAAAAAGTTTGCATAATTGCCTGAACATCTTCGGCAATTTTGTTGAATTCTGAAAGATATTTCTGATATTCTTTGTCAATAAAGTTTATTTCGCTTTTTAAAGTGGAAAGAGTTTGATTGACGCTTTCTAAAAATTGAAGTTCTGCTACTTGTTTTGTATTGGCCGGCTTTTTGATGTGATTCAAAACAGTGCCAATATCAGCAATAGATTTGATCGTTATTCCGGTTTTTAAAGGAATTATTATTTCATTAATTTTCTCAAATAAGTTTTCTTCTTGGCTGACAGCAGCGCCTATTTTTGCAATTAATGTTTGTTTTTGAACATTAATTTGAGCTTCAAAGTTCTGATTTTTTATTTCGGTCTTTATAGAGCCAAATGCTTTCTTCAAAACCTCCTTTGTTTTCGTGACTTCTGAAAAGCCGATAATGTCAGATAGATATTTTAATTTATCTCCTTTTGTTTGGTCAACAAATTCTCGCAATAATTGATAACGGAGTAGCAGATTTTCATTTTCAGATTCAGCAAGGTATTTTTGGAATTCTTCGGACGAGTTTGATAACTCTGATATGAATTTACCTTTCTTGTTGGATAAACTTTTTGTTGCATTAAGGCTGTTTCTATTGTAGTCAATAGAGGTAAAGGATATTTCTGAATCCTTCAAATATGAATTCCGCAACGCTTCTTTCAAATCTATTTCACTTCCTGATAAATGGGAAACTTTATCAGTATAAAACCATTCAACAGCATCGGGAATACTACTTTTACCGGTGCCATTGTCGCCATACAACAAAATCGATTTCTCATTCAATGGTAATGTTAGGGCATTTTTGATGCCTCTGATTCCGGTAATTGATATGTTTTTAATTTTCGTTGCCATTTTGTTGTCTTATTTCTTGAAGTTTATTGGCTACATTTTTATCAGTTAGCTTTCCCTGCGTATATAGCTCTTTCAAACTATTTGCAATAGAAATGTCTACACCGTCAATGGTTGTTATATTGTTGAAAAAATCGTCCAGGATTTCTTTCCCCGATTTTACCTTGTTTTCATCCATATTTTCATTATTTAAAATAATCCCAATCAATTTTGAATTCGGTTGAAAGTGTATTATTGAGAATTTCAAAACCTGTCTTGTTGTTACAAATCGGATAAACACCAAAGTGTTCTACAAAATCCAAGATGAAATAACTTTCTAAATCTTCAACCCGGAAATGCCATATATTCCTAAGCATTTCAATATTGATATAAGTAAACCATAATGGCTCAACTTTCCGGTAGCTGACCAATCCTACATTTTTCGATTTGCCTTCAAAATGTCCAATTAAACGACTACCTATACTGTTTGTCTTTTTTTCGCTCATTCCAATGTAAAGCAATCTTGATTTACCAAATGGATATTGAATGTGAATGTTAGAAGTAAAGATGAAATACAAACCAATTATACCATTCAACGGCTTGATATTACTCGCTTCAAATGACATTGGCTTGTCAAAATAAATATTGACAATATTTTTATCTTCATTGCTAATCATACAGATACTTCACATGTCTATTTATATAACTATTCAATCCATTGCCGCTTTGAGCCAATCTTTTCATATTTTCGACATGATCGCTTCCTGCTTTACGATGGCTGTAAGTATATGTCCTGCCCGTCCCCGAAAACTTTACCTTGATATAATCAGTTCCGATTTCGTATGCTGACACTCCGGAATCTCCTCCAATGTTGCGATATCTTTCCATGTTCTATTATTTAAAATCCATAATGCGATTTAAAAAATTGATGTATTTGCATTTCTATTGTTTCGTCAAAATTTCCGGTTTCTTTTATTGAAGCAATAATTGTAGTTGTTTTATCAGTAATATCTTTTAAAGCTTCATCATCAGGCATAATAAAAGGAATCTTTTTTATATAGTTTGCCGGATTGTTGGCCGACGGATTTATTGTTCTGATTAGTTGGTTACAAGTTGGCGAATTGAAGAACGCCAATAGATAGTATGTCAATTTTTCATCTTTGGAAAAAATGCCAACTATTGATTGGTCAAATAATTTGTTTTCAATAAGCGAAGCGGTAATGCTAATAATGCTTATCATTGGAATGCCTATTCCGAACTTGAAATAATATTTGGGGTTTTGAAATCTTGCTTTTTTGTCTGTTCGATAGTGGTGTACGGCTTCTTTACTCCAATTCATAAACCAACCTTCCGGCTTCAAATATTTTGTATTCCCTCCCTTTACAATAGGTAAATAATATCTATCGCCTTCTATACCGCTAAGAATATCGGAAATATTTTTATATTCTTTGTTTATAGAATTAACATCAACCAAGTCGTAATTTTTCCCATTTTTCAAATCAGGACTGATTACTTGTAGGAATTTTTTATCATCGCCGGAATAAAAACCCGTAACACAATGCGCAATGTCACCAATCTTTAATTCTACAGTATTGATTGCATCAAGCACTTTCGCATTATTTGCAATAAAAAAAGCATGGTCTGGATTATCAAAAACCTTTTCTTGAGTCAGATATAATTCATTTAGCGTATCATTTTTTGTATCTGCAAGTTGTTCTACCCTTGTAAATCCGTTCTTTATCTTAAAAGAATTATTCAAACATTCTTTTTTGTCATCACATTTTTGAAGTGTAATAATTGATAGATTGGCATACCCAAAATTTACACCGGGGAAAAATGAAGACGGAAATAATGCCAATTCAAGAATTTTTGTTTTTGTCAATATGTGTTTCCTGATAGCTTTGTGCATGTGAAGATTTAAAAAAGTATCGGGGATGATGAATGATAAAATCCCCTTATCTTTCAAAAGTTCAATACATCTATAGAGAAACAAAGTGTATGTTTCTTTCGCATAAATATCAGGAAATAAT
>JAVBLA010000085.1:0-26646 GCA_031553775.1 Bacteroidales bacterium | reverse complement strand
TTGGCGTTAAGAAAAATACGTAGTGAAGGCGTTAAGAACGAAGCGCTGTTTGAGCACCGGAGGTGCGAGTTCGATTCGTTTAGCCGCAACGCAGTATTTTTTAGCCAATGGGACGCAGCCTTGAACTTTTTGATCCTTTTTATTTCAAGACAAAAAGGATATAATTCCAAGGCGATAGCCTTGACCTATTTGTAATTTTAAATCCTCCAAGGCGACAGCCTTGTTTAATTAAAAACCTTCAAATAGTTCCCAAATTAAATAAAAAAGGATCAAAGGCTTCATAAACAGCCTTCGATCCTTACCTGTCATAAGCAAATTAATGTAATATGTTAAGGTTTAAGAGTTTTTTTAAGAATTATTTGAACGGTGATTTCAGAGACTACTCAATAAGCTTTCCTTTTTGGATTTGTATTCAGCTTCGTCTATCAGTCCGTTCTCAAACAGAGTTTTCAATTTGCAAGTTTGGTTGTGAGATTATCGGCAGCAGGAGCCTGAGGCATTTGCTGCTGAATATTATTTTGTTGTGTTTGCTGTATTGCGTTCACTGCCGTTCCCATCATCATTCCGGCATGGATGCTTTCATTCACACCCGAAACGGCTTGTCCTACTGCAGTTGCCATATTGAATTGCTGGAACTTTCCATTGAAATAAGTTTTAAATCGCACAGATTCCTCAGATTTTCCAGATTCAACGAATATAAAAGAATCCAGGTTATTAGAGTTTTATAGAGAAAGCGCTTTAACTTTAGGGTTTTTATTAGCTAAGGTTTTTTATTCATACAGGTATGATAACCAAACAAAAAAGGAGTACCTGCTTTGTATAATTGTCCTGCCTGTAGATGGCTAAATGCAAATCTGTTGAACCTGTTAAATCTGTGCGAATATTATTTTGTTTTAAAATTCTATGTCGTTGGCAATTCAACTACTTTGTGCCTGGGTGAATTCGGCCGCGTATTTTTCTTACATTTCGACCATGTATTCATCCATTTTCTCATTTCTGGGAGGATGTGTGCCCCCAATTCCTTGTTTTTCGATATTATTCTTTCTTGGTAACATTACCATTGGCATCTGCGGTGAAGTCTGTTTCATAGTAATTCGTGATGACAGCTGCCCGGCCATGGTCGGTCCCAAATTCCGATCCTGCTTTACTGCGTATGCAAAATTTGTGGATGGTATTTTCCGGTTTTCCGTCAAAAGTCATAAAATAGGAAGAAACGCCCGATACTTCCATGTTTTCAGCTTTCAGCATTTCTGCTGCTTGAGCAATATTGGATGCAATTTTAGAGAAATCGATATCAGCCAGCTTGATTCCTGTTTCAGGAGCATAAACCTTTTTATGAATTCCGATATTCAGGATTTTTTGTTCACGCGGGTCCTGGTTTCCCGGTATGGTAATAGCATATTTTTTTGCTTCCGTAGCTCCTGGCTCCAGAAATTCGACGGATGCGACATCCATTTCCGTAGAAAAGTCGGAAGTAGTCCCCAGAAACAATTCAAAAACAGTAGATTGAGAATCTATATGTTTAGATATTCTCGCCGGTAACATTTTATCAATCGAGGCCTGATCTGTTAATTTTACACCCGAGATGATATCACAAGAGTTCATTCCTGCCACGAACGCCACCATTCCCAATACTAAAAAACCAATTTGAAATCTACTTTTCATAATTTCCATATTATATAATTAAACTCTTAATTCTTAACTCCCCCAAAAAAACTTTCTCTCCCCACACTAACCACATGCGAAAACCCTTTTCCGAACCGTTTAAATAACCGTTCAGTATCATGTTCAATCTTAAATTGCATTTCTTCTTCATACAGGGGGATTATTTGATAGAAATTAATCCGTTCGTCATTTGGAAGTTCGCAAGTACAGTATTCAGTCCCGCTAACATAAGGATGTTGGAGTACAACGCCGGAAAGCCGGGTGTTTTCGGCAAAAGGTTCCCCGTTCGGAATAGAATGTCCCCATCCGAGCCAGGTTTCATCTGTAATTGGTAGCCGGGCCAGTATTTTTAACCACCGGATGGGCCAGTAGTCTTTTTCGTCATTACTTTTGATATCCCAGTCGGCTGGCAGGGTAACAAGTATTTCCGCCCGTTCCAGATGATAGGTATTGAATTTTTGAGGGATATCCATTTTGCGGGCTCCCATTCCCATGGTAATAAGGGTATGGAAATTCCGTTCTACAGAAGGGGGGATAATAACAATATCCACATGAATATCGGGAGAGACAATTTCGTGAAATACTTCTCCGAAATTTCCGAAGTATTTTTCAATATGATTTTCAACACAGTCCATTTCTTCTTCCGAATAGACCAATGGCAGATCATTTTTTGTTTTTTGTTTTTGGGAGGGAGATTGTTCTTCGGCGTTTTTGGTATTTCCGGAAAATAACTTTCCCCATAATTTTTTTGTTTTCATCATTGATCAGTCAGTTTTAAACTGCTTTTTCAAGGTTTGTTTCAGGAGTCAAAATTACATCCGATCAATGAAAATGTGAAATTTTCGGGGCTTTTTAATTAGGACAAGGTAATTCTGTTATTGGCTGATATATAGTATTTTGTGTGTTTTTTTGAAAGAATTTTTAGGACAAGGGGAATTTGCCGTTTCCAGGAGTCTCATTTTCAGACATTCATTTTTTTATCGAGCATTTCTTCCAGTTCTTTGATACTGTTGAAATTCAGTTTTTTGCTCAGTCTTTGTTTGAATTTATACTGGGTACTTTGTTTGAAGCCCAGCATCAGGGCAATTTCTGGAGTGGAGAATTGCATGCAGAACAGGCAACACCATATTATTTCTTTGTAATTAATATCAGGATATTCCAGTTTTAATTTTTCCGGAAGATTATTTAATGCCTTGTTCATTTTGAGCAAAAAAGCTTTTTCATTATCCAGGAACAGGACTTCATTGTACATGATCCTGTCGAGATTCTCCCGTTGTTCCACCGGAGCATTTTTTCTTTGTAGAGCATATTTGATCCTGGCTTTTTCTATATCATTTTTTAAGTCTTTTATCTGTAGTTCATGTTTCTTTTTCAGTTCGGTTTTGTAAATATCAGCTTTTATTTTGGTATCGGTATATTTTTTTTGTACTACAGCGTGTTCAATTTTGTACATTTCAGCTTTCAGTTGTTTCTGCTTATTATACTTATGTAGCCTTAGGAAGATAATACATCCTGTCAGCACTAGCCCTACAATGAAAACGATCAACCAGATCCGCTGTTTTTTTATTGTCGCGGTTTCCACATCCGACCAGTGGATTTTTTCCAGCACATTGATATTGGTCTGTTGTTCCAGTCTTTTGATGGAATCCTGACATTCCTGTCGTTTGGTCATAAAGGTTGTCAGATCTTTTTTGTTATTTTTATCGAGTGCAATTTTCACCAATACGCGGTAACACTCTTCTTCAAAATAAATATCAATAGGATATTGCAGGGCTTTGTTTATATAAAATGCAGCAGAATCATATTCATTGAGGAAAGAGTAAATATTTCCCAAATGATAATACCTGGATGATATATTCGGTTCAACATATGGATATTGAATACCTTGCCGGGTATAATATATGGCAGAATCGAAATTATCTTTATAATAATAACAAGTGCCTATACTTGTTAAAGCATCACCCATCAATATGGAATCGGATGTGCTTTTCAATACTTCTTTGGATAGCCGGATTGCTGAATCGAAATCTTCAATAGCCATGCAAAGCCATCCTTGGGCAATTTGCATTTTAACTATATTTTCTTTTTCTCCTGCTTTTTCGAAATGCGCTTTGGCTGTTTCGTAATATTTTTCAGCTTTCTTGAATTCTTCCTGGTAACCGGATATTTGTGCCAGATCAAAATAAATTCTTCCTAATATGCTGTGATCTTTATCCTGATGGGTTAACTCTTTGGCTCTCAGAAGATTTTGAATGGCATTTTGATAGTCTCTTTTATACTTGAATGCACGTGATCTGTACAGGTAGCAGTAGGCAAGCTGTTGTTTTTGATTATTTTTATTATAATAATCAATGGAAAAATCAATAAATTCCAAAGAGGGCAAATCGGCAAACACTTTATCTGACGCCTGAAAGAAAATCAGTCCGAACAGTGCTTTTTCCTCATTGTTCATCCGGGGGTAATTCTCCTGTAATTTTTGCAGGATATACAAAGAGGAATCGGGAGTATCCGCCAGTAACAGTTCTGCCTTATGCAATTGTTCATTTACAGATGGACTGCAGGCAATTAAGTTGAAAAAACAAATACATGATATAATGTATAGCATTATGTGCCTCATATGTTCTACCCTGATATTTTGACTGCCAAATTTCTGCATTATATCTTTTTTATGCAAATTTCTTGCCAAATTCAGATACCGGCAAGTAAATTTTGCAATAAAAAAAGACATACTCATTGGGATGGTATGTCCTTGTGACCCCGGCAGGACTCAAACCTGCGACCTTCAGAACCGGAATCTGACGTTCTATTCACTAAACTACGGGGCCTTTATGTTAAAAAAGTGCATTTTGCAAATGCGGTGCAAAGATAAGAAAAAAAATCTGATATAACCTTCCCTGTCTAATCTTTTTTGTTAACTTCGCAGAAGTTATAATAATTTTCAATTTTCAATTGGTTACGTATGAAAAATTTGTTCAGTGTAGAAGGAAAAGTGATTTTGATTACCGGTGCTGCCGGAATTTTAGGCCACTCCATGGTGCATCATTTTGCGGAGCAGGGAGCAAAAGTAGTCATTCTCGACCGGAATGAGGAAGCTGGTAAAGCATTGGAGAAAGAGGTGACAGACAAAGGCTATAAGGCTTGGTTCCTTTATACCGATGTGTTGAATAAAGAGATCCTGCAGAAAAATTATGAAGAGATCATGGCAAAGTATGGCCGGATCGATGTCCTGATTAATGGAGCGGGGGGAAATATGCCAGGTGCGACAATTGCTCCGGACAAAACAATATTCGACCTCGATACAGAAGCATTCAAAAAGGTTGTCGACCTGAATTTATTCGGAACAATTCTGCCTACCACTGTATTCTCCAAAGCGATGGCCGGACAGAAGGAGGGAGTAATTATCAATATCTCTTCGGAATCTGCTATCCGTCCGTTGACACGCGTATGCGGATATGGTACGGCTAAAGCGGCGGTAACCAACTTTACCAAATACATGGCCGGAGAGCTTGCCATTAAATTCGGGTCCGGTATCCGTGTGAATGCCATTGCCCCAGGTTTCTTTATTACAGAACAAAACAGGGCTTTATTGTTGAATCCTGATGGTTCGTACACCGACCGGTCCAAGTCGATTTTAGCACATACTCCTTTCGGCCGTTTCGGAGAACCGGAAGAAATTCTCGGAACCCTCCAATGGCTGGCCAGTGATGCCTCCCAATTTGTAACCGGTACTTTGACCGTTATTGACGGAGGTTTTGATGCATTCTCTATATAAGTTATCTTTTTTATAGATAAAATTCTCATAATGTGATAAATTGCTACAAAATAAAGTTGAAAAACTTTCATTTTGTAGCAATTTGTGTTTATATATTTCTTTATATAAAAAAAACGTTTATCTTTGCAGGGATAAATTGATGTGAGTATGAGCTATCTTATTAAGCCCAAAGGATATAAAGCAATCTTGAGTATGTCTGAAACCGAAATGGCTATCAAACAAATCAAGGATTTTTTTCAGCAAAACCTGTCTTCAGAGTTGCGTCTCAGGCGAGTAACCGCACCTCTTTTCGTTTTAAAGGGCAGGGGAATCAATGATGATCTGAGCGGATCGGAACGGGCCGTTACTTTTCCTATCAAAGACCTGAATGATTCCAAGGCTGAAATTGTACATTCTCTGGCAAAATGGAAACGGTTGACGTTAAAAGACTATGAAATAGAATCAGGATATGGTATCTATACCGATATGAATGCTATCCGTTCCGATGAGGAATTGGGTAATCTGCATTCGTTATATGTAGATCAATGGGATTGGGAGCTGGTGATGGAACCTGGTCAGCGAAATGTTGAATTCCTGAAAGAAGTCGTGACACGGATTTATGCCGCTATGGTACGGACCGAGTTTATGGTTTATGAAATGTATCCTGCTATTAAGCCTATTCTACCCAAAAATGTTCATTTTATTCATGCGGAAGATTTATTACAGAAATATCCCCTCCTGACTCCCAAAGAACGGGAAGATGCCATTACCAAAGAATATGGTACTGTATTCATTATAGGTATCGGTGGATTGTTAAGCAATGGAGAAAAACATGATAACCGGGCTCCGGATTACGACGACTGGTCAACAGTAGAAGAATCTGGAAGGTCCGGGCTAAATGGAGACTTGTTGTTTTGGTCGGATGTGCTCGATCGTTCCGTAGAACTCTCTTCCATGGGTATCCGGGTCGATCCGGACACGATGTTAAAGCAGTTGCAACTAACCGGAACGGAAGATCGTAAAGCTCTTTATTTTCATCAACGCTTATTAAACGGTGAATTACCTCAGACAATAGGGGGAGGAATCGGGCAATCGCGACTTTGTATGTTTTACCTGCGTAAAGCACATATAGGAGAAATCCAGGCAAGTATCTGGCCGGAAGAGATGATCGAAGAAGCATTGCAGGCCGGTATGCCGTTGATCTAAATCAATATTGAAAACTTTTTCTTTTATCGTTTATGGAAGTTAAAATTGAAGATACCTGGAGGCAAAAATTGCAACCTGAATTTGATAAGCCTTATTTTGAGGAGCTAACCCGGTTTATTCGTAACGAATATGCTACAAAAACGGTGTATCCTCCCGGAAAATATATTTTCAACGCATTTGACCAGTGTCCTTTCGACCAGGTAAAGGTGGTAATACTCGGACAGGATCCGTATCACGAACCGGGACAGGCTCATGGTTTGTGTTTTTCCGTCAACGACGGAATTCCTTTTCCTCCTTCTCTTCAGAATATTTTTAAAGAAATACAGGGAGACCTGGGCATCCGGATTCCTGCCAGTGGAAATCTTCTGCGCTGGACAGCCCAGGGTGTTCTTTTGCTGAATGCTACGCTCACGGTTCGCGCCCATGTTGCCGGCTCTCATCAGAATAAGGGCTGGGAAACATTTACCGATGCTGTAATCCATCGCCTGGCAGAAGAAAAAGAACATCTCGTATTTATTCTCTGGGGATCTTATGCGCAAAAAAAAGGAGATTTTATTAGCACTTCTAAGCATTTGGTATTGAAGTCACCACATCCCTCACCTTTATCTGCTCATCGTGGTTTTTTTGGAAATAAACATTTTAGCAGAGCTAACGATTATTTGGTAAGCACCGGTCAATCACCCATTAACTGGTAATATTCGATTTTTAATAGCGAAACTGGTAGATTTCTTTGTTTCTCAATGCGAATAGAATGATTGCGTGTTATTTTATTTTGTATTCGCACACTTAGTACCACTTCATGGCATCTCCGGAATTTCCGCTCTGGTCATATTTCAGGTCTTGCAATAAAGACGAGTTGACTGAAATTGTAAAGTTGTATGACTTATATGGGCCAATAGGAATAAATCCGGCACTCATAGACCAACAATGCAGATTTCTGGAAAGATTACAGTTCATATATACCAGTTTCTTCGAATCGAAGTCATAGCTGGTAGAAAAGTTGAAATTCCAACCTGGGGTGGGGGTTATATTTCCTGAAAAGCTGAGATTTTGGGTGATTTTGTATGGGTACTCCCTTTTTACCGGATCAAAACTGCTCAGATTGTCGTAGCCTAACTGCAAGCCGTAGCTAAAAGACAGGCTCCAGGGAATCTTAGTAACCATATATCCGTCTTTATCATATTCTCCATCGGACCCTTTTTTCTCTCTCAGGCTTCCTTTGGGTTTTTCTGCTCCAGCCTGTTCTTCCTGATTTTCCGGGATTCCGTCTTCCGGAGAAGTACCGGTAGTGGGGGTTGTTGAACTGCTTTCTGTATTTTCTCCGGTAAGGACTCCCCAGATTTTTTTGAAAAATTCATTGTTTAAGGTGTAAGAAAATGATGTTCCCGTGCTTTTCAACCGCGCGAAACCTTTTCCGTCTTCCCAACGCATTACATCCTGTTTCGTTCCATTAGACCGGTAAGTATAAGGGTCCAGGGTTCCGTTAAAATTCCATGTAATAGATTTACCGAATTTGAAGCGTACCGATAAGGCAAAATCACTCCATTTCATGGAATCTGCCATTAGATTATAGCTTCCACCTAGTGAAAGGTTATCTATCAGGGTATGTTTTTTAACTCCGGTGGAATCAGAATCCGACTTCACTTTCATTTCTATATTATTCTGCACACTAAAGTTCAGGGAGCCGCTTTTTCCTCTCGAGGGAGCTCCTTCGTATGGAGTGTACCAGTCCGTACGCGTATTTCCCTTGGAGTCAATATAGGTATATTCCCTCCAAAAACCATACATGGAATTTCCGAAATCGGGTCGTGCACTGAGACTGATAGACGGTGTGAATACATGCCGTATCATCTGTACTTTATCGCCGAATATTTTCCAGGGTTTGAAATAACCGTATAATTTGGTATTGAAGCCAAGGCTACCACTGAATTCATATACCCGGTTGAATCCCCAAACTGTGTCTACGGGTGTTAATTGTTGCAGGTCGGTATCATATGCTTTGATAACTTTATGGGTATTCCAACGTTCCCTATAGCTGACAGAAGGAGTAATGCTGAGATATTTCAATGCATTGAATGTAGCACTTACGGGGACGGAATGTGTCATATAGTTATTCCAGTCTTTGATCAAATTGGATTTGAAAAGTAAATCTTCTTTTGTATAAATGCTGTTTTGCAGTGTACCGTTATACGTCAACGATATTTTTTCATACCATCTTTCAGTTCCTACCATCTGTTTCCTCCTGAAAGGGAAAACAGTAGACATGCTGATTGACATATTCGGCAAGGTAACCGAAACGGTGGAGTCTTTTGAACTTTGCGATGCCTGCATGTTAGCAGAAATGGTCCAGGGACTGTCTGGGAAACGCTGAGTCAGGCTGATACTGGATGCCTTGGTATTTGCGGTATAGCTATTGGCGTTATACATGCTGCTGGTCTGGTTCCGGTCGTATGAACTGGATGAAAAATTGACACTGGCAGATAACACCTGGTAGGGATTGGATTTCGGGTCCTGGGAATGGTTCCAGTTGATCTTAAAGTCTGAGGAAGAACTGTAATCAATCCCCTTGTCACCGGTAACTGTTTTCAGGTATCCCAGGTTAAAGTTTCCTGAATATTTGTATCGTTTACGATAGGTAGACCGCGCTGCTATACCCCAGGAGCCTTTAGAGTATATTTCACCGGTGAGGGCCAGGTCTATATAGTCGCTTAAAGCAAAGTAATATCCTCCGTCGCGCAAATAAAATCCACGGTTCATCTCTTCCCCGTAAGAAGGCATCAGTATCCCTGACGAGTAGCTGCTGGTAAAAGGAAAAAAACCGAAAGGAAGCGCCAGGGGAAGCGGAACATCAGCAACCACCAGGTAGGCAGGGCCGGCTACCACATCTTTTCCTGTCCTGATCTTAGCTTTGGTCAGGTTCAGATAAAAGTGGGGATGATCGTGATTATCACAGGTTGTGTACTTTCCGTTGGCCATGTAAAGGATATCATCTGTCATCTTTTTTGTACGTCCGGCAGTGATGTATCCTTCGCCTTCCTGTGTGATCACATCGGTGATATATCCTTTTTTTGTTTTGAAATTGTAGCGCATGGTTTTGGATTCATATTCCGAACCCTTGTCTTTGAAAACCGGGTATCCGAATTCGCCTCCGATAGAATCCAGCGCGTATGTAGCAAAAACCACACTACTGTCCATATTGACGCGGATGTATTCGCCGGTCAGTTCCATGGATTGGTATTTCACATCTCCTTCGCTGTACATGAATATCAGGTTTCTTCCGGTCATTACGATCGAATCTTTGGCCTGGTAATCTATTTTGGCCTCGATGGCATTCTTCTTTTTGGGAGCAACAGAATCTTTTCTGGCTATGTGAAGGGAGTCGGTAGTATGGATATTTTTAATGGTAACGGAATCAGGAACCTGCTTATTCTCAGCAGATTCCAATGATACTGACGGAGTCGATCTTTCCTGCGCTTTAGAAGAAGCGAGAAGTATCAGGGCGCACAAAACAGAAAAAAATAGAAATTTTTTTTTAGCAGTCGACATCCGGTAATGTTATTGAGAGCGCAAAGTTAACCATTTTCAGTAAACTATTGTACTCCGTTATCCTAAAAAGCGTTTACAATAATCATCAAAGCGGTCGATCTGCTCTTGTCCGTATTTGAATATTCCGCTGCGTATTTTCTCAATGGATTTTTCCTGTCCCAATTTGGTCTTGGAAAAAAACTTGTCGGCAAAGCAAATAATCTGCTCTTCAATGCTAATGGGGGTCATATTCCTTTGTGGAACAGGAAGATTACTTTCTATGATCTGTTTGATGGTAAGTCCCATACCTGTATGCCTTTCACAAACCAGCCCGTGTTTTTTATACCCCTCTCGCTGTAGCAGACTGTTCCCCAGGTAACCATGGCAGATATACGGCTCTTCTCCGAGGCAGTCTATTTCAGGGGCATAGGTCAGGTATATGCCGATATCATGCAACATAGCAGCTTCATATATAAAATTCAGGTCAGGGTTCATCTCCGGGTGGCTTTTGGCTATTTCCATCGCTTTTCCGGCGACAGACTGGCTGTGTGAAAGGAGAATTTCATATAACCGGGAACCTTCTTCATAGTACTTGTTAATGATATCTAACGGGTTCATCTGTTGTAATGATAAATTTGACGGCAAAGGTAAAAATAATATCTTTGTACTCAAATAACGTACAAATGAAAATAAGATATCTTTTACTATGTACCGGGCTTTGGGTTGCTGCTTGTGTCTTTTCGCAGGTACAAACCGGAGCGGAGCGGATGAGTGAACTGACCCGCTTGTTGGAGGGAAAAAGAGTGGCACTGGTAGTAAACCAGACATCCGTAGTTGGCGACAGGCAGGTCCATCTGCTGGATACCCTGCTTGCATCCGGAGTCAGGATCGTCCGGATTTTTGCTCCCGAACATGGATTCCGTGGGGAGGCCGATGCCGGAGAAACCGTGCAGCACGGAAAAGATTTACGTACAGGTTTGCCGATCATTTCTATTTATGGAAAAACGAAAAAACCAGAGGCGTCTCAATTGCAGGATATAGATGTGGTTGTATTCGATATACAGGATGTGGGATCTCGTTTTTATACTTACATCAGCACGATGCACTATGTTATGGAGGCTTGTGCCGAACAAAATAAGCAATTGATAGTTTGTGATCGCCCTAACCCTAACGATCATATCGACGGCCCTGTTTTAGATTTGAAATATAGGTCATTCGTAGGTATGCATCCCCTTCCTGTTCTCCATGGACTGACCGTCGGAGAGCTGGCCCGGATGATCAATGGTGAAAAATGGTTGTGTGATACATCAGGGAAGTCCCTTTCCTGTAATCTTACCGTTGTGGAAATGAAAGGATGGAAGCACGGACAACCCTATCACTTGCCTGTAAAGCCTTCTCCTAATCTGCCGAACGATCTCTCGATAGCTTTGTATCCTTCCTTATGTTTTTTTGAGGCAACCCGTGTAAGTATTGGAAGAGGGACTACTTTCCCTTTTCAGGTGGCTGGTGCTCCTGATAAAAAATACGGCACTTTTGTTTTTAAGCCTGTCAGTCTGGAGGGATGGGACAAATCTCCGCTGAACCAGGATAAAACATGCTATGGTATAGATTTGCGCCGGAGTGATTTTTCCGGAGGATTTACCTTGCGTTATTTTTTGGATTTTTATCGTATTTCCGGTGAAAAATCCTCTTTTTTTTCCCGCCCTTCCTGGTTTGACCTGCTTGCCGGCAATAATCTTTTGCGAAAGCAGATTATCGAGGGGATGGATGAAGCGGCTATCCGGCTTAGCTGGGCAAAAGAATTGGATGAGTATAAAAAGATAAGGATGAAATATATATTATACTAACTATCAGGTTATATTTTTCTGCTTTTATCCGGTATTTATTACTTGTTTTGCCTAAATATTCCTTATCTTTGCCGGCAAAATTCTATAATGAAGCGTCGATTTCTGCCTATATTGTTTTTATTCTTCCTGGTGTTTTTTCCCGGTTTGGCTGCGGAAAAATCGTTTACGATCGTTATTGATCCGGGGCATGGAGGAAAAGATCCCGGAGCTATAGGTGTCTCAGCCAAGGAGAAGGATATCAATCTGAAAGTTGCGCTTAAGTTCGGTGAGTTAATTGAAGATTCCCATCCGGATGTAAAGGTATTGTACACACGGAAAACGGATAAATTTATCGAATTGGACCAACGGGCCCGGGTTGCCAATAAGGCAAAAGCAGATTTATTTATATCCATCCATTCCAATGCTATCAAAAATAAGTCTTTTCAGGGAACCGAAACATTTTCCCTGGGATTGGCGCGTACGGAAGAAAACCTGGCTGTAGCTAAAAGAGAAAATGCAGCTATCCTGTTGGAAGCCGACTATAAACAAACCTATGAGGGTTTTGATCCTAATTCTACAGATTCGTATATTATTTTTGAATTTATGCAAAATAAATTCATGGAGCAGAGTGTTGCTTTTGCTTCTGATATACAGAAAGAATTCAAGTCGACTGCCAAGCGTATAGACAGAGGAGTGAAGCAGGCCGGTTTTTTGGTGCTTCGCCAGACCAGTATGCCGAGTGTATTAGTGGAGTTGGGCTTTCTGACAAATGGTGAAGAAGAAAAATACCTGAACAGTGAAGGTGGTCAAAACAAACTTTCCCGTTCATTATACAACGCGTTCGTTCAATATAAAAAAGAGCACGACCGGAAAATGGGTGTTTTATCGACTGCTACAACTACTACAGCAACAACAAAGCCTGATACAGCTTCCGGAACCAAAGGTGCTAAGGCAACAGAAACAGTAACTGCCGAGAAAAAATCTTCCGGAGATACGGTTTACAAGATACAGATACTCATTTCATCTACCCGTTTGCCGGAAACCTCTTCCAAATTCAAGAAATATAAGAATGTGGATTTTTATGTGGACAAGGGGATTTATAAATATACTTACGGTGAGAGCACTGATTTTAAGGAGATGGATGAGTTAAGGAAGAAAATTTCCGCGGATTTTAAAGATGCTTTTGTTGTAACATTCAAAGACGGCAAAAGAATAAAATAACATGCAATTTATGAAAAAGAAATTCAACAGAGAGACTAAGATCGGATTGGTGACCCTTGTGGGTCTGTTTTTATTATATTTTGGACTGAATTATTTGAAGGGTGTAGATGTTTTCAAACCCACAAACCATTATTTTGTTAGATTCCAATCGATTTCCGAATTGCAGAAATCAGCTCCGGTCTATGTGGATGGCTTTAAGGTTGGTCTTGTCAATAGCGTTAACTATGATTATGAAACCAACAAAGGTATTATTATAGAGATCGCTTTGGAAAAAGATATGCGGATAAAAACCGGAACCTATGTGAAGATAACAACAGGTTTGACTACCGGAGCCAGCTTGAATCTGGTTTTAAACCGGGAATCTGCTACTTATTATACGCCGGGAGATACCCTTAAGGGAACGAATCCGGCCGGATTGATGGATGTTGTCTCTGCCGAAATTATGCCGAAAGTAGAAAATTTACTTCCGAAATTAGATTCAATTCTCAATGGACTCCAGCTAATAGTCAATCACCCGGCTCTGATAAAATCATTCGATTACATAGAAACTACTACTGCGAACCTGGCTCATAGCTCGGCTCAACTGAATACGGTTATGTCTAGGGATCTTCCGCAAATAGTTTCCAACCTGAATGCGATTTCTTCCGATTTTTCAGAAGTTAGCTCTCAACTTAAATCTATTGATTATCAGGCTACGATGCGTACGGTAGACGATGCTGTGAAGAACATTGACCGGATGACGGAACGAATGAACAGCAAAGACAACAGTATGGGACTATTACTGAATGATACGCAATTGTATGAGAACTTGAACAGCACTGCGTTTAATGCCTCTGAATTAATGTTGGATTTGAAGAAAAATCCCAAACGTTATGTGCATTTTTCTATTTGGTGAAACTAATAAAAAAGTGTTTTCGGATGGTTCTTATTTAAATTTCTTCTAAATTACAAATCTCGCTCCCGAAATTTCTTAGCCCCTCTTTTTGTGGATGTCATGTGGCTTTTTTAACAAAATAGAGGACTTTGTATTTTTGTATAAAAGAATCCTTTTAAAAACTTTAATTTATTATCAATCATGGTATTAAATGATGTATTTTGATCTTTTTTTACAAAAAAATATAAGTATCTGATAGTAAAGCGGATATGTCTTTATCACAAATCCAAATAAAAATTCATTTTTTTTTATCGGTTTTTTTTCCAAATTTTGCATTCCCGAATCGATTTTTTCTAAGCCGGTTCACATGTTATTGGTCGTTTTATCGTAATATTAAAAGTAAGTGAAGTTTAATCATCAAAATTTATGGAATGAATGTCTGGCGGTTATTCGCGACAATGTCAGCGAGGCTGCTTACAGTACCTGGTTTACGCCTGTCGTTCCCCTGCAATATAAAGAGGGAGCGCTGACGATCCAGGTGCCGAGCCAGTTCTTCTATGAATATTTGGAAGATAAATATGTGAACTTACTCAGAGAAACGCTTTCCCGGGTAGTAGGACCGAATACTATTCTGAACTACCGTGTGATTGTTGATAATTCTTCCAAGACACACACTACCATTCAAAGTGAAGGAGTAGGGGAAAGGGAAGTACCCCGGGGAATGAACAAGGCTCCGGTGGCTTTGCCGGAACGTCCCATACAACAATGGAATCCCAACCTGAATCCCCGCTATAATTTCAATAATTACTTTGAAGGTTCCAGCAATAAGCTGGCCCGGATTGTGGCAGAAACAGTTGCTAATGACCCCGGTAATACCGGTTTTAATCCCTGTTTCATTTATGGCCGTTCGGGAGTGGGAAAAACCCACTTGTGTCATGCTATAGGATCCCGTATCACAGAACTCTTCCCTGAAAAGAAGGTGTTATATATTTCGTCGCATTTGTTCAAAGTGCAGTTTACCGATGCCATGCGGAATAATACATCCAATGATTTTATTAACTTCTATCAGGGAGTGGATGTGTTGATCCTGGATGATATACAGGAATTATCGGGTTTAGCGGCCACTCAGAAGACTTATTTCCATATTTTCAACCATCTACACCAGTTGGGTAAGCAAATCGTTCTGACGTCAGATAAACCGCCTGTAGAGCTGGAAGGTTTGGAGGAACGTTTGATTTCCCGCCTGAAGTGGGGAGTAACGGCAGAATTACATGCCCCGGATCTCGTTCTCCGTAAAAAAATACTGGTGAATAAAATCAAACATGACGGTTTGGTAATCTCCGAAGATATTATTGATTATATTGCGGAGAATGTTACGGAGCATGTCAGGGATCTGGAAGGCATCATCACTTCTTTATTGGCCTGTTCGTTGGCTTATAACAGAGAGGTTGACCTCGAGTTGACCAAAAGGGTAGTTTGCCAGTCCATTAAAATGGAGGAAAAGAAAATTACCATAGAAAAAATCCAGGATGTGGTTTGCAACTATTTTAAGCTGGAGTTGAACGTGATCCATTCCAAGTCCAGGAAACGGGAAATTGTCCAGGCACGCCAGGTTTCAATGTTCCTTTCCAAGAAATATACGAATTCATCTTATTCCCATATCGGCAGTGTTATAGGGAAACGGGATCATGCTACTGTATTACATGCTTGCAAGACAGTACAGGATTCGATCGATATCGATAAATCTTTCCGTAAATCGATTACTGAAATCGAAAACATATTGAAGAACTAACCTGCGTACGTATAAATCAAAGATTCTGTAGATTGTCTTACCCTGTTAAATAGAAACAAGCCAATTTGTTTTTAAAAATTCTCTATTCAGGTTCCGCTTTCCTCATAAACAAAAAGGTGATCCAACAATCTATGTTAAATCACTTTTTTTCTGAATAAAAAATATTATATATTGATATTCAATGCATTGAAACTGTAAATCTAATCTTAAACTTCTATCTCATAACTCTTAATTTCTCCAACATCCTCATAATCACCACCTGTGCAGAAATCTCCCTATTAGCCGCCTCCGGAATAACAATAGATTGAGCGCTTTCTATCACTTCATCCGTCACGATCATATTCCGGCGCACAGGAAGGCAATGCATAAAATAAGCATTATTAGTCAATGCCATTTTTACCGCATCCACAGTCCAATCCATGTCTTTACTCAGGATTTCCCCATAATGAGGATCTGCGTAGGCCGACCAGTTTTTAGCATAAATAAAATCAGCTCCGGCAAAAGCTTTCCGTTGGTCGTACTCGATCCTGGCGTTCCTTGCGAATGCGGGAGCCAGTTCGTACCCCTGGGGATGTGTGATCACGAAATCCACGTCAGCTTCATTCATGAAATCAGCAAAAGAATTGGGAACAGCCTGAGGAAGCGCTCTGGGATGTGGTGCCCAGGTCAATACAACTTTAGGACGTTTTGTTTTTTTATATTCCTCAATGGTGAAGAGGTCGGCGAATGCCTGGAGAGGGTGGCCGGTTGCACCTTCCATGCTGAATACCGGTCGTCCGGAATACTGAATGAACTGGTTGATTATTTTTTCGTTATAGTCGTCTTCCTTACTCTCGAATTGGGCAAAGGCACGTACTCCAATGATATCACAATAACTTCCCATTACGGGAATGGCTTCCAGGATATGTTCGGATTTGTCTCCATCCATTATCACGCCTCTTTCTGTCTCTAATTTCCATGCACCCTGGTTAATGTCGAGTATAATCGTATTCATTCCCAGGTTCATGGCGGCTTTTTGTGTACTAAGCCGGGTGCGCAGGCTGGAGTTGAAAAATACCATCAGGAGGGTTTTGTTTTCTCCCAGATGCTTGTATCCGAAACGGTTCTTTTTTACTTCTGCTGCTTCTGCCAGTGCCTGGTTTAGGTTACCGAGGTCTTTGACGTTTGTGAAATGATTCATGTTAATTGAAAATTGAAAATTGAAAATTGAAAATGGCGAGGGTTGATGGTTAAAGAACAGTGAAATTTTTTTACTATTCACTTTTTATTTTTCATTACTCCCTGGTTTGGCCATCTCCTTTAATAATCCATTTATAGCTGGTCAGCTCCTGCAGGGCCATAGGTCCGCGGGCATGTAATTTTTGTGTGCTGATACCTATTTCTGCTCCCAGTCCGAATTGGGCTCCGTCTGTAAAAGCTGTAGATACATTGGCGTAGACGCAGGCAGCATCGATTGTTTTTTCGAAGAGAGCAATATTGCCCAGGTTTTCCGAAATGATACACTCACTGTGCTTAGAACTGTATTCAGTGATGTGCTGGATGGCATCTTCTATTTCATTTACAGTTTTAATGCTCATTTTGTAGTCCAGGAATTCAGTTCCGTAGCTATCGGTCGATGCATGTTGTAGCAAGCGTTCCGGATAGTTTCCTTCCAAAGCATTGTACGAACTTTCGTCGGCATAAATAATCACATTCTTTTGTTGCAATGGTTCGCATAAATAAGGAAGATCCTTCAGTCTGCTGCGATGGATGATCAGGCAGTCTAACGAGTTGCAGACACTGACTCTCCTCGTTTTGGCATTGAAAACAATCGCCCGTCCTTTTTCCGGATCTCCGTATGTGTCGAAATAGGTATGGCAAATGCCTGCGCCGGTTTCAATAACTGGAATCCTAGCATTGTTTCTTACAAAATCGATCAGATTTTTGCTTCCCCGGGGGATAATCAGGTCTACATATCCAACGGCATTCATGAGTTCGGTAGCCGCCGATCTGTCTGCCGGTAGCAGGGTGCAGGTAGCCGGTTTGATATTGTATTGTTTTAATACATTCTGTATAATATCGACGATTGCCTTATTGGAGTGTTCGGCATCCGATCCTCCTTTCAGTACACATGCGTTTCCGGATTTGAAACACAGGGAAAATACATCGAAACTAACATTCGGGCGTGCTTCGTAAATGATTCCGATTACTCCGAATGGAACGCTTATTTTGCTTATATTTAGTCCGTTTGGCCTATAAGTCTCCATTAAAACTTTTCCTAAAGGAGAAGGAAGGGAGGCTACATTTTTGATATCATCTGCAATTCCCTGGATACGTTCGGCTGTTAGTAACAAGCGATCGTACTTCGGGTCTTCCGGATCCATTTTATCCAGGTCTTTTTTATTTTCTTCCAGGATATAAGAAGTTTGTGCAACGGCAGCATCTGCAACAGTATTTAGAACCTCGGAAATCTGTTCGTCTGAGAGCAGATTCAATTTCCGGCTCGCAACAAGCGCGGCATTCAATGTACTTGCAAGTTTCATACGCTTTTAATCTAAGTATAAATAATCATAATGTATCACCGGCTTATTTCCTTTTTTTCCGATTAGCTCCGATACTTTCCGGCTGTCGTATCCAACCCGTCCCACGCCGATTACAGAACCTTTTTCGTCAACGATTTTTACAATATCGTCTTTTTCGAATTCTCCCTGGATACGGATGATGCCGACGGCAAGGAGGGAAGAGGCTTTCTGTCCCAGCAGGGCAATCCTGGCTCCTTCATTTACATGGATTTCTCCTTTGGTAAACCCATCGGAATGAGCAATCCATTTCTTAACGTTTGAAGCTACTTTTTTGTTGGGAATGAACCGTGTGCAGACCTGGTCGCTGTTTTGTATCAGCAACGCAGGTAGGATATCGTCTTTTTTGCCATTGGCAATCATTACAGTAATACCTTCTTCGGCAACTTTTCGTGCGATATGGTATTTCGTGAGCATACCACCGCGGCCGAAAGAAGATTTTCCGGATTGGATATACCCGGAAATATCCTGTTTCCCGTTGCTGATTTCCCGGATGACAGAAGATGACGGATCTGCAGGATTGCCATCGTAAATTCCATCAATGTTACTTAGAATAATAAGTGCTTCAGCACCTACCATAGAGGCGATGAGACCGGAAAGCTCGTCGTTATCGGTGAACATCAGTTCGGTGACTGAGATTGTGTCATTTTCGTTGACCACAGGAATGACACCTGATTCCAGCATGACATTGATGCAGTTTTTCTGATTGAGATAATGTCTCCTGGAACTGAAATTTTCTTTGGTGGTCAACACTTGTCCGCAGGCAATGCCATGCTCACGGAAAAGCTCGTAATAGCGGTTGATCAGTTTGGCTTGCCCCACTGCCGAAAATAACTGCCGTTGGGATACCGCATCTAATTTTTTGGAGGGATTGATCTCGCTACGTCCTGAAGCTACTGCACCCGAAGATATCAGGATGATTTCCACTCCGTGGCGATGTAATACCGATACCTGGTCGACAAGGGCCGACATCCGTGTGACATCCAGTGTGCCATCTTTACGCGTCAGCACATTACTTCCGATCTTAACAGCTATTCGTTTGAATTGATACATGGCTTTACTCTTCCCGTGGAACATCTTTATAGTTATTCCTGTCGTATATTTTTTTGCTTTTATGAACTTTGTGCATAGCCACCCATCCGGCAGATTGTTCCAGGCTAATTTCCCTGTCAGCCTTTTTAACCGCTTTCAGGTAATCGGCAATGGTAATCTTCAGAGCCTTTTGTTGTTTCTGTTTTTTCTTTTTGCTCATAATTGATGGCGATCAGCTTGCAAAAATACAACTTTTTGTAGAATTAAGAGTTAAGAATTAAGAATTAAGAATTGGTTCCTGAGATTTAAAGAAAAAGTCAAGTTGAATTCTTTGTGTTTTTTGGATAATAGTACACAGTAAAAAAAATAAGAATATATATACTAAATCATTACTCGAGATTTTAATATACAATCCTTTAATTTTTAGCTATTAACTATTAAATATTAACTCTTAATTTTCTCTGTTGAAAACTTTTTCCTCACAATCCCGAGCCGCGCACTATAAAATTTCTTACCTTTACATCTCTAAACGAATAAATATTTTTATGTCTGATATTCAAGAAGTTGCAGAAATTAAACCTTTTGTGCACCTGCACGTCCACTCCCATTATTCTTTACTGGATGGAATGTCGTCTGTACCCGGGCTGGTGGATAAAGCAAAGCGGTGCGGAATGAAAGCCATCGCCTTAACCGATCATGGTAATATGTTTGGTATTAAGGAATTTCTGGACTATGTGAATAAAACCAATAAGGGAAAAGCCCCGGAAGAGAAATTTAAACCGATTCTGGGTGTGGAGGCCTATTGCGCCCGCAGATCCCGTACCGATAAAAGCCAGAGGGAGGACCAGAGTGGCTGGCATTTGCTGTTACTTGCAAAGAATAAACAAGGGTATAAGAATCTTTGTAAATTAGTTTCTACCTCGTGGATCGACGGTTTTTATTACCGTCCCAGGATTGATAAGGAAGCGCTTGAAAAATACAGTGAAGGGTTGATTGTCGCATCTGCTTGTCTGGGAGGGGAGATTCCCCGGAAGATAGGTGATGGAGATATGAAAGGAGCAGAGGAGTCCATTATGTGGTTCAAAAAGCTTTTCGGGGATGATTTTTATATTGAAATCCAACGGCATCAAACCGATAAGCCGGGAGCAGATACTTCTACTTATGAAAAGCAGATGGAGGTTTATGGGAAAATTATAGAACTGGCCCGTAAAACCGATACGAAAATTATTGCCACGAATGATGTTCACTTTATAGAAGAAGAACATGCTGAAGGACATGACCGTTTGATCTGTTTGAGTACAGGTAAAGACCTGGATGATCCCAACCGGATGCGCTATACAAAACAGGAGTGGTTAAAAAGTCCTCAGGAAATGAATGCGATTTTCGCCGATATCCCGGAAGCTTTGGTCAACACTGTGGAGATTGCGGACAAAGTCGAGTTCTATAATATCGATTCGGATCCCATTATGCCGGTCTTTCCAATACCTGAATCTTTTGGTACGGAATCTGATTATAGAAAGAAAATTACGGAAGTCGATCTAAAGGAAGAATTTAACAAAGAAGACGATAGTCGCTATGATAAATTAGGAGGATACGACAAGGTAATCCGCATCAAATTTGAAGCCGATTATCTGCGGAATATGACTCTTGAAAAGGCAACAGAAAGGTATGGCGATCCTATTCCTCCGGAAGTGCTCGAACGAATCGAATTCGAGTTGGAAACCATGAAGACCATGGGTTTCCCGGGTTATTTCCTGATTGTGCAGGATTTTATCCAGGCAGCGCGGGACATGGGTGTGGCTGTAGGGCCGGGCCGGGGGTCTGCTGCCGGTTCTGCCGTGGCCTATTGTTTGGGGATTACGGATATAGATCCTTTGAAATATGACCTTCTGTTTGAACGGTTCTTAAATCCGGACCGTATCTCCATGCCTGATATCGATATTGATTTCGATGATGACGGACGGGGAGAAGTATTGCGATGGGTTACTGAAAAATATGGCAAGGAAAAGGTGGCGCACATTATTACTTATGGTACGATGGCCACTAAATCTTCTATCAAAGATGTTGCGAGGGTACAGAAGCTTCCTTTGCCGGAGGCCGACCGCTTGACTAAACTGGTGCCTGATCGTTTCCCGGAAGATAAAGTTACCGGAAAGGCACCCAAGATAAATATAGAAAACTGTCTTAAATTTGTTCCTGAGTTGCAGGAGGCCCGTTTTTCTCCGGACCGGAATTTATCGGATACCCTGAAGTATGCCGAAATGCTGGAGGGGACAGTCCGGCAGACTGGCGTACATGCCTGTGGGGTAATTATTGGAGCCGATGACCTGACCAATTTTATCCCGCTCAGTACTGCCAAGGAAAAAGGGAGTGACGAAGAACTACTGGTCACCCAATACGAAGGATCTGTAGTAGAATCGGTAGGGCTGATAAAAATGGACTTCCTCGGATTGAAAACCCTGTCGATCATCAAAGAAGCCTTATCCAACATAAAAAAGTCCAAAGGGGTGGAGATCGATATTTCACATATACCGATCGATGATGCCTTGACTTATGAATTATACAGTAAGGGTCAGACTGTAGGGACTTTTCAGTTTGAATCGGCCGGTATGCAGAAATACCTTAGGGAATTAAAACCGACAAAATTTGAGGACCTGATTGCAATGAATGCCTTGTATCGTCCCGGTCCGATGGCATACATTCCGGATTTTGTAGACCGGAAACACGGCAGAAAGGAAATTACATACGATTTCCCGGCTATGGAGCCCCGCTTGAAAGATACTTACGGCATTACCGTGTATCAGGAACAGGTGATGCTTCTGAGCCGCGATTTGGCCGGATTTACCCGGGGACAATCGGATGAGTTGCGGAAAGCCATGGGAAAGAAGCTGGTCGATAAAATGGAAGCTTTACGTGTGAAATTCCTGGAAGGAGCGGAGAAAAACGGCTTCGGACCCAAAGAAAAACTGGAAAAGATCTGGGCTGACTGGGCGGAGTTTGCCAAATATGCATTTAATAAATCGCATGCCACCTGCTATTCCTGGGTTTCTTACCAGACCGCTTACCTCAAGGCCCATTATCCGGCAGAGTTCATGGCTGCCAACCTTACCCGCAACAAGGATGATATCGGTGAAATCACCAAGTTCATGGATGAATGCAAAAGTATGGGAATTACTGTGAAAGGTCCGGATATCAATGAGTCCGACCTGACATTTACCGTGAACCGCGAAGGAGATATCCGCTTTGGTCTGGGAGGCGTGAAAGGAGTAGGAGAAGGTGCCGTGGAAAGTATTATCCGGGAAAGACAAACCGGCGGGCCGTTCAAAGGAATTTTTGATTTGGTGGAAAGGGTCAACCTGACCGCCTGTAATAAAAAGAACATAGAGGCTCTTTGCCTGGCTGGCGCTTTCGACAGTTTTCCGGAAGCTAAACGGGAACAATATTTTGCCGAAAATGGAAAAAGTGAAATGTTTATTGAAAGCCTGATTCGTTACGGAAACAGATATCAAACCGATAAATCGACTGCAGTGAACTCTTTGTTCGGAGGATTTGATGTGATAGAAATCGCCAAGCCCGAAATTCCACCGGCCACAGCCTGGACTACCCTCGAAAAACTGAACAAGGAAAAAGAATTGGTAGGTATTTATTTATCTTCCCATCCTTTGGATGATTTTTATGTTATCCTGAATTATGCCTGCAATACAACCATGAAAGAATTGTCGGATGATAAATATGCCTTAAAAGGACGGGAAATCGTGATGGGGGGTATTGTTACCGCTTTCCGGGAAGGAACCACAAAAACCGGTCGCCCGTTTGGAATTCTTAAGTTGGAAGACTATACCGGTAGCGCTGAACTTCCATTGTTCGGACAGGACTTTATCGATTATGGAAAATATTGCCGTCCCAATCTCTATCTTCTGATCAGGGGACAATACCAGGCCCGGAAATATAATGAAGAAGAATTGGATTTCAAGATAGCTTCAATTAAACAACTACCTGATGTGAAAGATAGTATGATCGAAAAAGTTTCCATTACTATGGAGTTGGAACAGTTGGAACCGGAAGTCGTTGAAGATTTATCTGCATTTCTTAAAACCAATTCGGGTAAAACATCGTTGTATTTCAAAATAATTGATGCAGAAAAAAATATGTATGTATCTTTGAAGTCTCCGGAAAAAGTGGATATTTCCCGGGGACTGGTCAATTACCTGGAATCCAGGAGCATTAAACTCGAAGTGAATAAGTAAAACTTTTATATAACTTTTAAATATTTATCAGCAATGGCATTAGAAATTACAGATGCTAATTTTAATGAATTAGTGAGTGGAGACAAGCCTGTGGTCGTTGACTTCTGGGCTGAGTGGTGTGGACCTTGCAGAATGATTGCACCGTCGATAGAAGAACTGGCAAAAGAATACGAAGACCAGGTGGTGATCGGTAAGCTGGATGTGGATAACAACGATGAGGTGGTTAGCCAGTTCGGAATCCGTAATATCCCGACTATCCTCTTCTTCAAAGGTGGAGAAGTGGTAGATAAGCAAGTAGGTGCAGCTACCAAATCGTCCATTGAGGAAAAAATCAAGGCCCTTTTATAACAAGGATAAAATTCTACTTTTTAGAAGATAACTAAAAGTGGAAATCCCGTCATTGCGAGGAGGAATAATGAAACAAACTCCTGAGATCAGGAGTATTTTGCTATGCTACTACTCGCAATGACAATTAAACCGGGCTTTGATATCTCTTTTCTGTTTGAATAACCTTAGCAGGACGATCCTGAAAAATCACAATCCTGATTTTCTATTAACCGACTTACTTTTTTGATATACTTAAATAAATTATCTGTGTTTCTATTTATCAAAGAAACTAAAAATAAGAAGTCATTTTCCGGTTGGTTTACCAGAAATTTTCAATTTTCAATTCTCAATTATCATGAAAAAAATATCATTATTATTTATTGGGACTCTGTTACTTTCTGTAGTAGTATCGGCCCAGACCCGTTGGGAGCCTCTCTTTAACGGAAAGAATTTAAATGGATGGACCCGATTGAACGGAACGGCAGAATACAAGGTCGTAGACGGAATTATTGTGGGAATCAGTAAGTTGGGAACCCCCAACACCTTTCTGGCAACGAAAAAACTATATGGAGATTTCATCCTGGAGTTTGAATTCAAAGTAGACGATGGATTGAATTCCGGTGTACAGTTCAGGAGTAATAGCCTGAAAACGTATAAAGATGGCCGTGTGCATGGTTATCAGTTTGAAATAGATCCTTCTTCCAGGGCCTGGACCGGAGGAGTGTATGATGAGGCCAGGAGGGGATGGTTGTATGCTTTGGGCGGATATCCCGATGCTCAAAAAGCTTTTGTTGCAGGGCAATGGAACAAGGCCCGGATCGAAGCTACCGGAGAACGGATCAGAACCTGGGTGAACGGTATTCCTTGTGCTGATCTTCTGGATAATGCGGACGCAACAGGGTTTATAGCGTTACAGGTGCATGCGATTAATGATTCTCAGCTGGAAAATAAAACCATATCCTGGAAAAACATCCGGATCTGTACTTCCAATCTTGAAAATGAGAAACATTCCAATGCCAATGAAATCCCACAAGTGAATTGTATAGACAATACCATTTCGGACCTGGAAGCTTCCGAAGGTTGGAAATTGTTGTGGGATGGAAGAACAACTTCCGGATGGAGAGGGGCTAAGCTGGATGTTTTTCCTTCGAAAGGTTGGGTAATCGAAAATGGTTGCCTGAAGGTATTGAAATCTGGTGGAGGTGAATCTACCAATGGAGGAGATATAGTAACTACCCGTAAATATAAAAATTTTATACTGACTGTTGATTTCCAAATTACTGAGGCTGCCAATAGTGGTATTAAATATTTTGTGGATCCCGGACTGAATAAGGGAGAGGGTTCTGCCATTGGTTGCGAATTCCAGATCCTTGACGATAAAAAACATCCGGATGCGAAATTAGGAGTAAAAGGGAATCGTACATTAGGCTCTTTGTACGATTTAATTCCGGCTCCTTCCGGTAAGCCTTTTCGTCCCGGTTTTTTTAATACGGCAAAGATCGTTGTAAAAGACCAAAAAGTGGAACATTGGCTCAATAATGTGAAGATAGTAGAATACGAACGTGGCACACAAATGTGGCGTGCTTTGGTGAATTACAGCAAATATCGGGATTGGCCGAATTTTGGAGATGCTGCTGAAGGATACCTCCTTTTACAGGATCATGGGGATGAGGTTTGGTTTAAAAACCTGAAAATCAAAGAATTATGATCTTGTTTTAATTTGTTATTTCTGTATTAAAAATTCTTTAAAAGCCAAATAATGTTAAATGCAAGAAAATAATTGATCAAAAATTATGTTTTACAACATAAAATGCCTTATCTTTGTACTGTGTTTTTCATGGTATTAGATTTAAGGTTAACAATGAAGATTGGTTGTCGTGATGACAACCTTTCCTTTTTTAAATACATAGACTCCATTCTGTAATAATTAATTTCCTGTATACCTGATAGAGGCACTTTCTTATCTGTACGAATATTTTTTCCGATATCTATGCTGATGAAGTTTTTCAAGAATAGGGAGACTAGGTGGTTTTTGAAAAATATTTCATTTGGAGGGCTGATTGAAATGTTTTTTTTGTGTAAAAACATTTTGAATTAAAAACACTTTCTGTATCTTTTTTTGCTGCGCCAAAAAAAGGTACCAAAAAAAGGCGCTTTGTCAAAACGAACTTGCTCAATCGCTACGCTCTTTCACTTCAGACAGCGTTTTGACAACAAGGTATTGTCCCCCCTGCCCCCCAACGGGGGATTGACCGGGCTTTGCCCGGGTGAAATTGGCAGATTTTGTAGGGTAATATTATTTGTGAAGTTCCGTCATTGCGAGTAGCCACTATATTAAAATATCGAACAATTCGATAATGACGAGAAATACGTCATTGGTAGGAGGAACTACGAAGCAATCTCCTGCTAATTGATCGTCATTGCGAAGGCGAAGCCTGAAGCAATCTCATGACTATCGGTAGATTGCTTCGCTGTCGCTCGCAATGACGGTTATTGTCAAACAGAATAACCCTTCTACAAAATATTTATTGATTAAAAGAACTACCGATGCGGCTCCGCTCCCGGCCTCGGGCCATTGGCGTTAAGAAAAATACGTAGTGAAGGCGTTAAGAACGAAGCGCT
>JAVBLA010000038.1:0-14834 GCA_031553775.1 Bacteroidales bacterium | reverse complement strand
CAATGACGGTTATTGTCAAACAGAATAACCCTTCTACAAAATATTTATTGATTAAAAGAACTACCGATGCGGCTCCGCTCCCGGCCTCGGGCCATTGGCGTTAAGAAAAATACGTAGTGAAGGCGTTAAGAACGAAGCGCTGTTTGAGCACCGGAGGTGCGAGTTCGATTCGTTTAGCCGCAACGCAGTATTTTTTAGCCAATGGGATGCAGCCTTGAACTTTTTGATCCTTTTTGTTTCAAGACAAAAAGGATATAATCCCAAGGCGATAGCCTTGACCTATTTGTAATTTTAAATTCCTCCAAGGCGACAGCCTTGTTTAATTAAAAACCTTCAAATAGTTCCCAATAGAATGTTTTTCTTAAACAGAGATAAGAAAAAAATTACCCTGCATTTTTCACGCAACGAAACCCGATATGTTCCATCCCGGTATCATGCGGAGTTCCCCTGCGCGCAGTCGGCCGATAGCTTTCGCAATACGACGGGTTGCATAAAAAGGATCCACCTTTGGTTACCCTGCGGAATTCGTCGGGAACAGCAGCGCCCATCTGGCGCGGATTTGCTCCCGGAGCATAGCAGGCAGCCGATAATTCTGCATGATTTGTGTCGTTGTACAGGTCGGCAGTCCAGTTCCATACATTGCCTGCCATATCGTATAATCCATATCCGTTAGGAGGGAACGAATTGATGGGAGCCAGACCTTCGAATCCGTCAGCAATGGTGTTTTCGTAAGGAAAGCTACCGGTAAATGTATTGGCCATGTATTTTCCGTTTTCTTCCAGTTCATTTCCCCAGTAATAACGGGTGCCTTTTGCTCCTCCCCAGGCGGCGTATTCCCATTCGGCTTCTGTAGGTAACCGTTTGCCCGCCCATTGGGCGTAAGCGTTGGCATCATCCCAGGAGACCTGTGTGACCGGGTAATCTTCTTTCCCTTCGATCGTACTGTTCGGTCCTTGCGGGTGCAGCCAGTTTGCGCCGGTGGTCCAGGTCCACCATCCCGACATATCCATTAAATCTACCTGATGAGAGGGAGGGGTGAATACCATTGATCCGGGAAGTAAAACAGAGTCGTCTGGTTTGGATGTGCCCGGAGGCAGTTGTTTTTTCAGGTCTTCCCAGTCTACGGCACGTTCGGCAGTTGTTTTGTAGCCGGTTGCTTCCACGAAGCGTCGGAACTCAGCATTAGTTACCGGATGTTCGTCCATCCAGAAACTTTCTACCTTAACAAGATGCGCCGGCCGTTCGTTGGGCATACTTTTGGGGTCGTCTGTTCCCATTTCAAATTCACCACCTTTAATGAGAATCATATTGGCAGTGGGATTTTGGTTCTGGGCTATTTTTGATTCTCCTTCTTTTTGTGTTTTATTGTTACAGGCGGTCATGATTAATACGGCAGCCAGACAGGAGAATAGGCTTGTATTGGAAATAAGAGATCTGTATTTCATTTGTTTTTTTGTATTTAGGTGTTTTACAAAATAAGCCGTGCAAGTATATTTGCATCGGCTTACAAAATTAAATTTGCTATTTTGGGAAAGAGTGTCAAAAGCAGAATAAAATCAACTTTTGACACATCTTTTTAGTTACTTGTTAGCCATTAATGTTGGCCAATAGATGCATTCAATTTATCAACTACCTGGTCGATAGAGAAGCTTGCCGGTTTTTGGCGCGGCGGGAATTCTTTATAAGTACTCAGATATTTGCCTACTTTTTCTACAGCGGGCAGAATTAGGAAGGCATGTTTGGTTGCCCAGTCGTCGTAGTTGACAGCACCATCAGGAGCATATTCGTATGGATCGGCCAACAGATCGATCATGATCGGAGCTCTCAAGGTGGTCATAGGGTTACGCCAGATAGCCATACCGGTTGCATATTGAGCGGAAAATGTATATTTGAAACGGTCGTCACGGTAAGCTACCAGGTTTCCATCATCATCGAAGTATACAAATTCATGTCGGTTAGTGCCTGTTTGGCCTTTCAGATAAGACAACTGATTGTAGCCATCCAAATGCACTTTGAAATTTTTACTTCCGGCCTGGAATCCTTTCGTTACTTTGGCAGGTAAATCCTGGTCTCCACCTGCAGCAGCTACGAGTGTCGGTAACCAGTCTTCTGCAGAGAATAAGCCAGTAAAGTTAGATCCGGCTTTGATAGTTCCGGGCCAGCGGATTAATGCAGGT
The DNA here is from genome assembly GCA_031553775.1 of Bacteroidales bacterium. Lineage (GTDB taxonomy): Bacteria > Bacteroidota > Bacteroidia > Bacteroidales > Azobacteroidaceae > JAISFI01. Next base: position 12,657 of record JAVBLA010000038.1, on the reverse strand, counting down.
ACACGATAGGCACCTTCCCAGTTGGTATCTTTTTCAGAGCGGAAAGGAGAAGTTCCTCCGTCAGGCCATTGGTTTTTCATTGCACCGTTATCGGTGGTATAAATAACAATGGTATTGTCGGCAATGCCCAAATCTTCCAATAGTTTCAATAGTTCTCCTACCTGTCCGTCGTGTTCAGTCATACCATCGGCTTGTAGCCCGAGCCCAGTTTTACCTGCAGAAGCAGGTTTCAGGTGTGTGTAGACGTGCATTCTGGTAGAATTGAACCATGTAAAGAATGGTTTGCCGGATTTAACCTGGCGGGAGATAAAATCTTTGGCAGCAGCCATAAATTCTTCATCTACTGTTTCCATCCTTTTCTTAGTAAGCGGTCCCGTATCTTCCACTTTACCATCTGCTGTAGAGCGTAATACACCGCGAGGTCCGTACTTTTGTTTGAACGCAGCATCTTTCGGATAGTCCGGATTTTCCGGTTCTTCTTCTGCATTCAGGTGATAGAGATTCCCGAAAAATTCGTCGAAACCGTGTGCCGTAGGCAGGTATTTATCCTGGTCGCCCAAGTGGTTCTTACCAAACTGTCCGCACATATAACCCAGCGGTTTCAGGAATTCTGCAATGGTCGGGTCTTGTGCCTGCAAACCTACCGGAGATCCCGGAAGACCTACTTTTGTCAATCCCGTCCGGAAAGGACTTTGTCCGGTAATAAAAGCGGCTCGTCCGGCGGTACAACTCTGTTGCCCGTAGTATTGAACGAATACACCTCCTTCATTTCCTATTCTGTCGATATTAGGGGTTGTAAAACCCATCAGCCCGCGGCTGTAGGCACTGATATTGGACTGGCCGATATCATCTCCGAAGATCACAAGGATGTTAGGTTTACTTTTGTTTTGTTGCTGGGCTTCCACCTGTTGGGGAACAATAGACCCGGCTGCCAGAACAACACCCACTGCGGCCACTTTACCGCAATTTTTTAGTTTTTCTTTCAGACTCATTGTTTTTTACTATTAAGTTTATACATAAAAAAATGTCTCTCTTGAATCATTGTGAAACAATCTTGCATTTGTAGTTTATACAGGCAAGTTTACAATGAAGTGATATGAACATTTAATAAATGAGTATTGAATACCGTTTATCGAATGATCAATGAAATAACAATAGAAGATTTGGATTTGTTTACCGGAATGCGATATATTAATTATTTTTGAATATTTGTAAAATAATTATGAAACTATATGGAGATTTATACTTGGATATCTATGATATAATGTAGTACGGCTTCTGCCAGTAAAGTATCGGCTAAGCGGGATAAACCATTGTTTTCTACGAGGTAGTTACGTAATTCTTCCTGACCTACTTCGTTCTCTTCTGCAATGAGTTCTATTCGCTTGTTCACGTCGTTATCGTCGATTTCAATAGCATCCTGTGCGGCAATTTTTTTCAGGATCAGCATTAGTTTGACCCGTTCGGATATGGACTCGTCTTCTTCCGGCGAAAGATTTTCTTCCGGATCGCTATATTTTTGTTCATTTTCGATAAATGAAGGATGAAGTGTGATGTCGGTAAGATCAAGTAGTTTTCTGGAAATTTCATCCAATTTTTCTTCGGAACTTTCCGATTCGAGTTGCAGGTCTCGGTAGTCTGGCAGCGAGAATGCCGGCATTTCGATAAATCCGGCTTTGAACCGGATAAAATTACCTTTCGATATTTCCGCATCTGATAATTCTATGCCTGTTCCTGCCTCCATCTCCTGTTGTTTTAATGCGGCCCTGCAAATACGGGCAGATGTGGCCGAGAGCAACTCATTTTTGATTTCATTCCGGAAAAACGATTCGATAGCTCCTGCCGGAGCTTTACCCGGGCGAAATCCCTTCAATGGCAATTTGCTGTATTTTCGTACAATATCTTTGTATTCTTCTTCAATTATTTGCCAGGGAACGGTAATTTCAAGTATTTTCTCTTGTCCTTCATTTTTGATTATATTGACTTCCATAATATATGTGTTTGACTTAATTAAGAGGCGGAACATCTGATGCTACTTCATATCCCATCCGGTGCACAATTTTTCGGATATACGGGTCGATGTGGCTGAAATAATTATATAGGCCTTTACACAGGTAATTCAGCCCGGGCTCTCCCTGCGAAGTTTTTAACAACCTGTTTTTAGGACATTCGCCGGAACAGGCAAACAGGTAACGGCACTGTCTGCATTTTACCGGTAGCATATAGTCTTTGCTGTAGCCGAATTTTTCCTGTTCTTCAGAAATAGCCATGTCGATCAGTGGTTTGTCTTTAATATTTCCCAGTTTGTATTCAGGATAAACATAGTGGTCGCAGGCATAAACATCTCCGTTATGCTCCATGGCTAAGCCTTTCCCGCAAATGGGAGAAAAGATGCAGAGAGGGGAAGGGCGTCCCATCCATTGTTCGACTGCGCTGTCGAAAAATGGGACATAGATACTTCCCAGGTCATGCTTGAACCATTCATCAAATATTTTGATCAGGAAGTTACCGTATGCTTCCGGTTCCACACACCAGGGTGCGACAAAAGATTCCGGATCTTTCGGATGGATGCGTGAGGAGCACTCCTCCGGCATATCAGCTATATTCCAATATTGAGGCGCTGTATTTGTAAAAACTTTTGGCTCTACGATCGGAATAAATTGCATTTGTTTGCTTTTGACTTCATCTCTCAGAAACCGGTAAACTTCTAAGGAATAAGTACTGTTCAGATCGTTTACTACCGTCAGCGTGGCAAAGCGGACGCCATGTTTATTGAGTAAGCGGGCAGATTCCATTACCTGCCGGAATGAACCCTTTTTGTTGGTATAAGTGCGGTAGGCATCATGCAGTTTTTCCGGTCCGTCGATGCTCAGTCCTACCAGAAAGTTGTTTTCTTTCAGGAAAATACACCATTCGTCTGTCAGCAAAGTTCCATTCGTTTGCAAATCATTTTCGCAGCGAACATAAGATGGAGTATATTTTTTTTGTATTTCTACTACTTCCTTGAAAAAATCGAGACCTAACAAAGACGGTTCGCCTCCCTGCCAGGAGAAAACGATTTCATGTGCATTCTGTTGTTCAATGTACTGTTTAATGAAATTTTCGAGGGTAGTATCCGATATTTTCCACCGGCTATCGGTCGATAATAATGATTCTTTACTCAGGTAATAACAGTAATCACAATTGAGATTGCATACAGGACCGGTGGCTTTGATCATTACATGCATACGTACCATCGGTTTTCCGCGAAAAAGTTTTTGCTTTGTAGTTGTTTGCTCATTCATAAGGGGTGATACTTATTAGAAAAAAGTCCATAACACTATTATAACAGTTAATGTTGATTTTTGTTTTATGGTTTTATCATGGAACCTGGATAGATACGGAAGTCGTTTATACTTTCTGGAAATTTTGTTCAATTGGGTATTAGACCCTTTAAGACGGACGTTAAGGATTTTAACGATTTGGATGTAAAATAACTTGAAAGCATAACCTTAAGTATCTTAATGTCCATCCTTAAGGGTTTTTGATATTGGGATTCTGCTTTTAATTGGAAAAATCTGTAAATATTTTTATTTTCAATTAAAAATAATTTCCATTGGAAATTTGTTTTATTGGAAAATACATAGTATCTTTGCGGAAAATTAAAAGAAAGAATAGAAGAAATGCAACTACTGATTGATTTTATGAAGAGGCAATGGCTTCCTGTATTAGGAGTTGCCATCGGGATACCGGCAGGATATGCTTATTGGTATTTTATCGGATGCGACAGTGGAAACTGTCCGATTACTTCTTCTCCCTGGATGAGTGTTTTATGGGGAGGAATGATGGGTGGACTTATTCTGGATTTGTTTAAAAGTAAGAAAAAATGAAAAAAACGGGAATTGTCGTATTGGCTATAATGCTGATACTGACAGCATGTAATGCACAAACAAATAAAAAACAAAAAGATATGAAAACGATTCATTTAACAAAAAGCGAATTTCTGACAAAAGTATTCAACTATGAAGCCAATCCGTCGGAATGGAAATATCTGGGAGACAAGCCTGCAATTATTGATTTTTATGCCGATTGGTGCGGACCCTGTAAAATGATCGCTCCTGTATTGGAGGAGTTAGCCGCAGAATACGAGGGACAGATCTATATTTATAAGATCAATACGGAAACAGAGCAGGAACTGGCTGCTGCTTTTGGTATCCGTTCCATACCGACTCTTCTTTTTGTTCCTATGAAAGGTCAGCCGCAGATGGCTCAGGGTGCGATGCCAAAGACCTCTTTTAAAGAGGCCATCGATAAAGTATTGTTGAATAAGTAAGTGCCCGGATTATAAGATATCCGGTGAAAATGAACTTGTTTATATAAATGCTTTATGGAAAAAATGCTATGTAGAATCCGGGATATTTACCGGGCAATAACGGAATATGAATCATTGTTTGAGCGAACATACGGACTCTGTCTCAATGAAGGAATGCTGCTATGTTCGCTTTCCAAGTCAGATTTGCTGACTTCCGGAGAGATTGCCGCCTTATTAGGCCTAACCACCTCTAATACTTCCAAAGTAATCTGTTCTGTTGAGAAGAAAGGCCTGATCAGGCGGATGCTGGGAGATAAAGACAAACGGCAAATGTATTTTTCCCTTACTCCGGAAGGGAAAAAAAGGCTTCAGGATGTTAAATGTAGTGAGCTTGAGGTTCCGGAGTTGTTAAAGGAGACACTTTTGTAGCTAATGTTCGTATTTCTTACGAAGTTCAAAATTTAATCAAATACGAAAAAACACCGCTGTGCCACGATTTAGCATATACAAGAGTTACCTTTGTCAAAAATTGCATTAAATGGAATTACCATGTATCTGAAAAACTTTGCCTCCATTGACTTTGAAACAGCCAATTACCACCGCACCAGCGTTTGCAGTGTCGGAATTGTGATTGTAAAGCAGGGAGAAATTACCGACAAAATCTATCATTTAATTCGCCCCCGTCCCAATTTTTACAGCGATTGGGCCACAAAGATCCATGGTCTTTCATTTTACGATACCTGCAGCTCTCCTGATTTCCCGGATGTCTGGGCCGAAGTTGCCCCGAAACTTACCGGCCTACCTCTGGTTGCCCACAATAGCCCTTTTGACGAAGGTTGTCTGAAAGCAGTACATAACCTGTATGGAATGGAATATCCCAGGTATGCTTTTTATTGTACCTGCAGGGCATCCCGGAAAGCTTTTCCCGGATTAGATAATCATCAGTTACATACAGTGGCGGCGCATGTGGGATTTGATTTAACACGGCATCATCACGCTTTGGCGGATGCGGAGGCTTGTGCGGAGATTGCCAGGAGGGTATTGTGAAATCATTTAAATAAAAGATTTTATATGAAAGATTCAAATGAAAGGAGAAGACTGGAACCAATGGAAACTTGAATTTTATAATCGGGAGAATATATGCGTTTTTTTGAGCAGAAGAAAGAGCAGAAAATAAATGTTATTGATTTTTGTTATGCTGATAACAGACCTTAGTGAGCTTTATAAAACCTGAATCTCTTGGAATTCCGGAAATTAATTTGTATCTTTGAGCATCACTTTCCCAAAACCAACCTCTGGAATGAGTTATCACAACAAAATAATTCTTATGTAACTTTTAAAATGATCAGGCTATGAAATTCAAATCAGTTTTATCATGGAAAATTATACTGTGGGTTGTCCTTCTGTTTACGACATGCAGTCAAGGCCGGAAAGAAGGAAAAAATAGTCAACACCAGACAAACAAGAGTGATGCCGCGGGAGACAGTGTCCTTCTGAAAGATTACGGGCAAAATCCGGTTGTATTAGATATAGATGCTTATACTCTGTCAAATCAGAACTTCAGAACCGCATTATGGACAGGCAATAATCTGCAGGTTACATTAATGTCTATTCCCGTAGGAGGAGAAATCGGGTTGGAACAACATTTACATACTGAACAGTTCCTTCGGGTTGAAGAAGGAGAGGGTAAGGTAATGATGGGAGACAGTAAAGACTCTCTCAGTTTTGTAAAAATGATCGGTAAAGATTTCGCCGTATTTGTGCCGGCCGGGAAATGGCATAATATCCTGAATACAGGAAATATACCGCTCAAGGTATATTCTATTTATTCTCCGTCGGAGCACCCGCATGGAACAATTCATCATACATTGACAGAAGCAGAATTGGCGGAACATCATCACTGAATTGTTCCGCCGTAATTCATCTGTCCACGGATTTTTAATGTTTGTTCTGCATAAAATTCAAAGCCCAGCTAATCCCGAATCGATCTGTGAAGACAGCATACAGATCGGCCCAGAATGTTTTTTCCAGAGGCATCGTGATTTCTCCACCCTCTGAAAGTGCCTCGTAAAGCTTGTGCGTTTCTTCTTCACTGCTGGTACAGATGGTTAGTGTCACACAATCGCCGAACCGGGTGATTTGTCCGAAAGCCTCGGATGCATCAGCTCCCATTAGCCATACATGCTCGGTCAGTTGCATCGAAATATGCATGATTTTTTCTTTTTCCGATTCGGGAATTTCCTCTCCGGGAATATCTTTATACCGGTACATTTCGTCAAACTCGACTCCGAACACTGATTTATAAAAGTTGAAAGCGGCTTCACAATTGCCGTTGAATGATAAATAAGGATTGACTGCTGCTAACATAATTATTAAGTTTTAAAAATTGAGTTTTTATTTCCGCACAAATATACATTATCTTTTGATATTATGTATTTTTGTATCCGCATGAGTCTAATGTATAAAAAAAAAACTCCGTGAATCTCCGTGTCTAAAAACAAACAAATGCAACAAACAAAAAACAATTCCGCCCTTTTCGTCCTCTGTCTTTCCGCATTTTTGGTTCCTTTCATGGGGTCGGCACTGAATCTGGCCCTTCCGCAAATAAGTGAAGAGTTCTCGATGGATGCCGTTGCATTGGGATGGATTGCCACCGTTTACCTGATCTCTACAGCTGTTTTTCAGGTGCCTTTTGCCCGCTTGGCCGATCTGGTCGGACGAAAAAAGATGTTCATCACCGGAGTTGCTTTGTTTTCTGTTTGTACTTTTCTTTGTGGATTGGTGACATCCGGAACTCAATTGATCGTTTTACGCTTACTTTCCGGATTAGGAAGTGCCATGATGTTCGGTACGAGCATGGCAATCCTGACTTCCATATTTCCTCAAAGCGAACGGGGAAAAGTGTTGGGAATCAATACCTCTGTTGTTTATTTCGCTCTCGCTTCCGGCCCCTTTTTCGGTGGATTGCTAACCCATTACTGGGGATGGCAAAGCCTGTTCTTTATTTGTGCCCTGGCCGGTTTAGTTGTAGTTGTCTCTTCTTTCTTTTTTCTGAAAGGAGAATGGATCGAGTCGAAAGGTGAAAAATTTGACTTCATCGGGGCTGTTGTCTATGCTTTGGGACTTTTCGGACTGATTTTCGGATTTTCCGAACTACCCGGAATCAGTGGATATCTCTGGATCGGAATGGGCCTGGCCTCTTTCGCTTTTTTTATCTGGTACGAGAAACGATGTACGTATCCGGTATTCAATGTGAAGATTTTCCTGGGAAATAAAGTTTTCAGCTTGTCCTCATTTTCTGCATTGATCAACTATGCAGCCACATCGGCCGTTGCATTTATGATGAGTTTGTATTTACAGAATGTCCGAGGATTCGATGCTCAACATGCCGGTTTTATCCTGATTGCACAAGCGTGCATCCAATCGGTCATTTCTTTGTATGCCGGCCGGCTTTCCGACAGGATCTCCGCACCGGCGCTGGCAACTACCGGAATGGGAATTATCGTGTTGGGATTGGGAGGTTTGTTTTTGATCACCACTACTACTCCGATGTATATTATTATCATTTTGTTAATGATGCTGGGTTTCGGATTCGGTTTGTTTTCCTCCCCGAATACCAATGTGATTATGAGTTCGGTAGATGAAAAATACTACAGCCAGGCGTCCGCTACTACTGGTACCATGCGCCTGACAGGACAGGCTTTCAGCATGGGGATTGCCATGATGGCCATCTCTTTGCAGGTTGGTAATCGTTTGATCACTCCGGAAGTTTATCCGCAATTCATGAAAAGCCTGCATATTACTTTCGGAGTATGCGCCCTGCTTTGTCTGCTGGGAACCTATGCTTCGTCTTTCCGGGTGAAAGGAGAACAGAAATAAACAGCTATACCTGTATGACGAAGAATGCTATTGAATCAAAGTCGAAAATGTGGAACCTGTGGCACGGTTGTCGCAAGTTAAGCGCAGGTTGCAAGCACTGTTATGTTTATCGTGGCGATGCTAAAAGAAGCGTTGACAGTACAATTGTCGCAAAAACGAAAACCTTCGATCTCCCTATTCAAAAGAAACGGAACGGAGAATATAAGATACCTTCCGGAACACTGGTTTATACCTGTTTTACTTCTGATTTTTTTATCGAAGATGCCGATCAGTGGCGCGCAGAAGCCTGGGAGATGATGCAACTTCGCAATGATTTGAATTTTATGATGATTACCAAACGTATCGACCGTTTGCAGGAAACTTTGCCGGATGATTGGGGGGAAGGCTACAACAATGTAACAATTTGCTGTACCATCGAAAATCAGGACCGGGCAGATTACAGGTTGCCGATTTACAAAACGGCTCCTATCAAACACAAGATACTTATCTGTGAACCTCTTTTGGCACGAATAGATTTGCAGTCTTACGATATCGGCTCATGGGTGGAACAGGTAGTTGTCGGTGGAGAATCCGGTTATGAAGCACGACCGTGCGACTATGATTGGGTAATGGAACTTCGCGACTTATGCCGGGAAAAAAATGTTTCATTCTGGTTCAAACAAACAGGTGCGAAGTTCGTTAAAGAAGGCCGGTTGTACCATGTCAAAAGACAATTCCAGCATTCACAGGCACGAAAAGCGGGAATAAATATCGACAGGTCAGATACCGGATAACGCCGGACTGTTTAGTGACTGTAGTCTAATACACGCACATTTTCACCGATCTTCCTTTCTATTGCTTCTTTCATTTGTTCAGAATGAGGACAGGGAAATCCAATGGGAGTTCCTTTTATAATGCAGGATGCCAGAGCAATGACTTCGGCGCCTCTGTCTACCATCATTTTTGCGCGGCTTACCGCACGTTTTCCGGGACAACCGCCACAGGAAACAAATCCGATCACTTCTACCTCTCCTATTTCCTGAAAAGCACCTTTGCTATTCATTGCCGCTTTCATGCAAGCGCTTCCGGGACACATGTCTTCCGTTTGCTGACAACGAATAATGCCTACTTTTTTCATGATCACAATGTTTTTATTATAACAATTATCCTGAACTTCTCCAAAAGGTATGCCAAAAATTCAATCAGTCTAACTGTTTTTATTCTTCATTGCAAAAGTATGAAATAAGAATGATTTTCTGACTAAAATAGGATGATAGCTTGACGATGAAATGGTATTTTAGATTCCGAATAGTATCTTTGTCCTAAAAATATAGGGATTATGAAAGTGGACACAATTTATCAGATTTATTTCAGTGCGACAGGAACCACGAAAATGATTGTAGAGGCCGTTACTCAGGGTTTTGCTGCTGATAAAATAGTAAAATATGACATTACACAAGGACAGGCGGTGGAAACCGCTTTTTCTCCCAAAGACATGGTTGTTTTCGGTGTTCCTGTCTATTCAGGAAGGGTGCCTTATACCGTAATAGGCGCATTAAATAAATTCAAGGGAAACAAAACGCCTGTAGTAGCAGTAGTAGTATATGGAAACAGAGAATATGACGATGCTTTGTTAGAATTGAAAAATATGCTGGAAAACAATCATTTCCGGGTGATTTCCCTTGGCGCGTTTGTTGCGGAACATTCTATATTCCCGGCAGTGGCAAACGGAAGACCAGATGAGCAGGATCGGATCAAAGCGAAGCAGTTTGGAAAGGAAAGCTGCGCCATCTGCGAAAAATGGGACGGATTGGCTCCCTTATCTGCCATTACAGTAAAAGGAAATGATCCATATCGCCCAATAAAGAATATACCTTTGAAGCCTAAGGGAAACCGGCATTGCAACAGGTGTGGTGCATGTGTGAAAGCGTGTCCTGTGCAGGCCATTTCAATGGAATCTCCCGGAAAGACAGATAAATCCCGTTGTATTTCTTGTGCCCGTTGTATAAAAGTATGTCCGCAGAATGCACGCCATTTTGGCGGGATATTATACAAGGTTGTCAGAAGGAAATTTGTTTCGGCTTATGGTGGCGTAAGAAAAGAGCCGGAATTGTTTTTTGCAGATATTTAAAGACGATTTTTAAAAATAACATGAGTCTGATATAAACTTAGAAAACTTACACACAGTTATTTAAACTATTTTGTAAATAAAAAGTTATATACAGAGTAGACCTTCATAAACAGTCAATGCGATAATGAAAAAGTATCTCATTCCCATTTTGTTATTTTTAGGAAGTATTACTTCAGCAGCTCAACAAAAGGCAGTGCTGGAAGGACGGATTTACGACAAGACCAGCAATAAACCTATTGAGTTTGCCTCTGTAGTGGTAATGAATACCACTACCGGGAACACTACCGATTCACTGGGCCATTTCAGGATTGAAGGTGTAAAACCGGGATTTGTACACTTGCGTGTGACAATGATTGGTTACCAGGGTTTTATTTCTGATGAGTTCATGGTGAACAGCGCCAAACCATATTATATCGAAATCGGACTGACTGAATCGAACATTGCATTGAATGAAGTAGTAGTGAGCCCCACTGTTTATGTCCGTTCTTTAGAAAGTCCGCTTTCTATGCGGCGGCTGGGACAATCGGAAATTGAGAAATCGGCAGGAGCTAACAGGGATATCTCCAAAGTGATACAAACCCTCCCGGGTGTTGCATTTACATCGGTGAACCGCAATGATGTGATTGTGCGTGGTGGTGGTTCTAATGAGAACCGCTATTTCCTCGATGGTGTGGAGCTGCCGTATATCAACCATTTTACTACACAAGGGGCATCGGGTGGTGTGGTGGGGATCATTAATCCTGATTTTATCAGGAACCTGAATTTCTATTCAGGAGCCTTTCCTTCCAACAAAGGCAATGCATTAAGTTCTGTGCTTGACTTCAGGCAAATAGATGGGAATAGCAAGAAGATGAATTTCAAAGCTACAGTTGGGGCATCCGATCTGGCCTTCGCTGTGAACGGGCCGATAAGTCATAATACCACATTGATGGCCTCGGTGCGGCGTAGTTATCTGCAATTATTGTTCAGCGCATTGGAACTGCCTTTCTTGCCGACTTACAACGATTATCAATTCAAAATAAAAACTAAAATTAATCCTACAAACGAACTGACATTTATAGGCATTGGGGCGTACGATGATAACAAACTGAATACCGGTATCGAAAACCCGGATGACAAACAAAGTTATCTGCTTAATTACCTGCCGGCGAGTAAACAGTGGACGTACACGGTTGGCGCGGTGTATCGTCACTATGGCACCAACGGGTCGGATGTGGTAGCACTGAGCCGCAACATGCTTGAAAATAAGGAGTGGAAGTATCCATACAATGATGAGTCGCAGCCCCGGACGTTGGATTATTCATCGATTGAGGCTGAAAACAAACTGCGTTATGAGCGGGAGCAAGCCCTGTGGAGTAATGCTACATTAAATGCCGGTGCCGGTGCAGAATACGATCGTTATAAAAATAGTACCTACCGGCGCATATATTACGACGGACAGGCCGGAGCGGTTGATTACCAGAATAATTTGGATTTTTTTCGCTATGGTTTCTTTGTCCAACTTAGCCAAACGTTGCTGAATGAACGGTTGGGGCTTTCACTCGGTATCAGGGCCGATGGTGCTACTTATTCGCCTAAAATGCAAAATCCGCTGGAACACCTTTCTCCCCGTTTTTCGGCCTCCTATGCGTTGAATTCCAAACTGATAGTGAATTTCAATATCGGCCGTTACCAACAATTACCTCCGTATACAGCAATGGGTTATGGGAGCTATCAAGGAAAGCCGTTGAATATGGAGGCACTGGAATATATCACTGTCGACCATATAGTGGCGGGTTTTAACTGGTTACCGTCATCTGGCATCAAGCTATCTATGGAAGGTTTCTATAAGCATTATCGTAATTATCCGTTTTCATTGGCCGACTCGGTAGTATTGGCAGCCAAGGGGGGCAGCGATTTCGGTGTATTTGGCGATGAGCCGTTGGTATCAATTGGCGAAGGCCGCGCTTACGGCATGGAGCTACTTTTCCGTACGAGCAATCTGGCTGGTATCAACCTGCTGCTTTCATACACCTTGTTTTGGTCGGAATACCGGGAATATACCGGACAGTTGCAAGAAACAGGGCATTATGTTCCCAGCGTATGGGATAACCGGCAATTAATATCGCTTACCGGAAGCAAGGAATTCCGGAAAAACTGGACGTTGGGTGCTAAATGGCGCTTGGGAGCAGGTACGCCTTATACGCCTTATGATAAAGACAAATCGAGTATGAAATCTGCTTGGGATGCACAAAACAGGCCATACCTGAACTACAGCCTGTTCAACCGCCAGCGTCTGGGCGTATTCCATCAACTCGACCTGCGGGTAGACAAGGTGTATTATTTCAACAAATGGATGTTGGGAATCTACATAGATGTACAAAATGTGTACAATTTC
>JAVBLA010000011.1:0-18712 GCA_031553775.1 Bacteroidales bacterium | reverse complement strand
TTTTAAATCTAAAAAGTGAATACAATGAACCTGTTGTGAATTCAGACGCATTGAATCCGGAAAAGAAATACCTGCGTACTCCCGACAGTTATGGTTATTATACCCTGACCTTTTCTCCCCATAAAAAATTCAATGCTTCGTTAAGCGGCGTTTATACCGGTTCCATGCTGCTGATGCATGCAGGAGGAGCACCTGAAAACCCGGCAGACCGGTATGTCGATACAAAGACTTTTTTTGATAACAATATCAAGCTTTCCTATCTCTTTGAAATGGAGAAACTAAACACCGGCCTGGAAATCTTTGGAGGAATAAAAAACATATTCAACAGCTATCAGCAGGATTTCGATAGCGGTAAAAACAGGGATAGCAATTATATTTATGGTCCGGCTATGCCACGTACTTTTTTCATGGGAATAAGGATTTGGTCTATTTAGATTGCACTGTAAATGGTCAAACAACTAATTTCAGAAATGTCCGCAATTATATTTCTAAAAACGCAACCTGAATCCTGCATTGGCAACAAATCCATCGGTAGGCGCATAGATTTCTGCAAACTGCGGATTTTGAATGTTTCCTGTACACATAGCACCCCAACGCGACTGGCGGGTATCGGTAAAATTTTCGAAATTCACGAACAAGCTAAGAAACTCTATTACATTGGCGTTAATACGATGCTTGGCAGTTAGCGGATTAATTGTATTCGTCCTGTCGAATTTCCGAACGGCATCCGTAAAAGTATAACCAAGGTAGTGATTTTTTAGAAATGCATTAGAATTCAAGGTTTTAAACTATTAATATTTGGCAAACGGCTATGGGTACGTTGCTAAGCAATTTCATCTGTCAACAAACGGCCTGGAATTTTATTAATAGCACACTGATATCCTGGATTAATGAATTAATACCTGAGAATCTGCATCAGATCTCTCCGGGCCATAAATATGCGGCTTTTTACCGTACCTAATTTCAAATTCAACATCTTTGCGATTTCCTTGTACTTGTAGCCTAAAATGTACAGACGGAATGGTTTGTGGAGTTTCTCATCTATCGAATCGATTGTTTTGTTTATTTCGTATACCAGATATGATGATTCGGGAGTAGTCTGGTTTGGATTACTGTTTATAAGATGATAATCAAATCTTAAATCAAGCAGGCTGTTTTGCCTGTTTTTTTTGCGATAGTTGTTTATAAAAATATTACGCAAGATGATTGATGTCCATGCTGACAAATTCGTATCGTCTTTGAAATACTCCTTAAAGAGGAGTGCTTTCAGAAAAGTTTCCTGCACCAGATCTTTTGCATCCTGCAGATTTGAAGTAAAACTGCGTGCCAATCGTGTCAGGTTGTCCTCCAAGTTGATTAATTCAGAGTAGAAAACTTCAGTTTTCATGGCAGGAAAAATTTGCATATTAAATCGAATTTAAAATAATACAATATCAAAATCAATCGGGTCTAATCAAGTAAAAAGAAATTTACTTCGAACAAATTTCCTCTACTCTACGGACAAATTTTATTCAACTGGATAAAAACAAATCCAAATGTGTAAATTACGATGAAACAAGAGATGTGATTTAAAATAATTCGGGATTTTTTTATTATGTTTACACGATCAATTTGATGACTAATAGATTAATACTTTGAACTTATCACAACATTTAATTCTTGTTTGCCCTTTTTTTGTTCTATGTACATTGGGAACAGTTTTTTTATTATGTCCAAAGGGTAAGAGACAATCACTTATGAGGTTGTTCGGTATCTTTTTATTGTTACGCGCGTTGAATTATGTATTGGTTGCCGGTCTTTATCTTCCGCCTTCATCCGTCCAGATATTCATCGAAAGCATTAGCGGATATTTAATTCTGCTGGCCGAACCGGTATTGTTTTTCGTATTTCTCTCCATCGTTTTTCCGGTTAAGTTGATTATCAGGCGCTGCTGGCTGTTCTTATTGCCTGCCATCATTTTAGGTACGGTATATACCATCACTTATTTATCGTACCCCGAAACGGATCGTAGCGACATTTCGAGATGGTTGTTGAACCCCGCCGAACTGAAATCTTATCCGCAAATTTTTCGCTTGCAACATATCATACAACTATGCGAATTTGTATTGATATTGTTTTATTTGACACTATATGTTAAAATATTTATATTGAATTTCCCGAAGTTTCTACGGAACAATTTTTCAAACAATAAACAAATTAAAACCCGGAGATTTTTTTCTTTTGGATTTATATTGATTTGTTTTACGGGACTGTATACCGTGATACCTTTCATTGGTGGGGGAATTATTGTGCCCATCATCATTATGGAGATAGGATTTGCATTTTTGATGTATTCCTTTTTATATATTCGTTACCGTGTCAATTATAATTTGAATGCGGATTTACTTGAAACCTATTTCACCTCTTTCATGGTAGATGGTAAGCGGCCGTTAATAATTGAAGCTCTTTTTCCTCAAAAATTGATTCCGCAAAACATCATGAGTGTTTTAGCTGACCCAAAATTGCCTGATAAAATGGATTACTTATTTCACAGGCTTACGGATTACTTCAGAACAAAAAAGCCATACTTGCAAAGCAATCTCAGCCTTGATGATGTTGCCAGGAACCTGAATACAAACCGTACGTATATTTCCCTGATATTAAAAAAGGAAACCACATCGTTCTACGATTTTGTTAATTCTTACAGGATAGAAGAAGCCAAACAAAAAATGCAAACTTGTTCCTTTAATTTAAAAATCATAGCAGAAGAATGCGGGTTCAGTAGCTATACCACTTTTATAAAATATTTTGAGAAAAAAGAACAAGTCAGTCCCAAAATCTGGCGAGACAGAATTGTTTTACGTTCAGTCGTTCAATAATAATTTATTCACAGCCAAGTTCTCGATTACTTTATACAAAATATATTCTGGATTTATATATTCTCCCACAAAAAACCGCCTCGAAACGAATAGGAGGCGGTTTCTCCCAGGTACTCCCGGCAAACCTAAAACAATAACAGATTACTTCTCTTATATCTTCACCACTTTTACCGTTTTCAACTGTCCATCTTTTTCCAGTCGGCAAAAGTATATGCCGGCCGGTAAGTGTTCCAATGGAACAGTTTCATTCGTACCGCTTATCTTTTGGGTATGCACTACCGTACCGACAATATTCATTACCTGCAATGTACTGTTTTCTGCACCTGTAATATGCAACACACTCCGGAAAGGATTCGGATATATTTGCAGATTCGGGGAAAAAAGACTTTCAACGTCACTCAGTTCCGTTGTCTGTAATGTAAAGCATTCATTAGTTACTACACTATTGTTAGCATCTCTTACCGTAGCGCTCATTGTCGGTCCGTCAACTTCAAATAAAATCCATCTGCCGTTATTGCCGGTTTGGGTCATATCGCCCATTTGGATATGTAAAGTTCCATTGCCTGTAACCGGTTGGAAAGTACGTTTATTCGACCCTGAAGTTACAGTTCCTTCCTTAGCCTGCACCCGCTCGTATGTATGACCATGTCCGCAAAGCACTAACTGAACATTGTGTTTGTCAAATACAGGTCCGTATATAGCTTGCGAACCAGGAGTAGATGCCGAGGGAAATACCGGATAGTGCAATGTAACAATCTTCCAGGTTTTGTCGGACTTGCTCAGGATATTATCCATCCATTCAGCCTGCGCTGTCATCAGAGCATTGGCCGATGCATATCCCCGGGCTTCCCAATCTAAACTGACAACAATCAGGTTACCGTATTCCACGGCATAAGTACCGGTACCTATCAATGGAGGGTTGTCTGCTCCCGGATGCCCGTTCATAAATTTACAATTAACCGCACCGCCCATATATTCATGGTTTCCATAAGCGGATACCATGTCGATATTTGCGTAAACAGGATGCTCATTGAGCATATATCCGTAAACGGAACAATAACCGAAATTATCGTCGGTATCGTTAATATCTCCCACATTAACGCTGAAGAAGGGCTTTTGGGGCATTGCCTCCATCGTTGCTGCCGCTGCCATCCACCGGCTCATCAGGGCTGTTGTGGATGCCTGTAAATCGCCGAATGCTCCGAATGAAAATTTATTAGTAGCGGTTGTTGTCGTAAATTTTCTTGTCGGAGACCAGGTCGTGCCATCTCCCACCTGATAAATATAAGTCGTTCCAGGCTCTAAGCCTTTCACTGTTACTGAGCTTCCCTTGGCTACCGAACTGCTTACATCGAATTCAAGTATTTTTGTGGCACCTGTGTATTGCTGGAAAGCAGACTCTCCATCAGATTCTTTTGCAATTTTTATAATCGCAGGACCTGTAGATGTTTGAGGACTGGACATCCAGGTGATTGTTTTCGATGTTTTCGGGTCAGGCGCTGCTCCGGATCTGATAAAACCGGGAACATTTGTCAGCTGCGCAGTCAGTGTCCGTATGGGTATTGTATGGGAGTATTTTCCTTCTTTTTCAGCGTAAATATTAACATTTTGCGCCGAGGCGGTGAAATTCATACCCGAAGCGATACCGGTTGCATCAGTCACCGCTTGAGCAAGTACAGAAGTCTTATCTGCATTCAGGGCATATACCGTGACTCCGGAAACCGGATTCTCGTTCTGATCAGTAATCAAAATTTCGCCGGGAACCCCTACAATACGTTTGACAATCGTCACATTATATGTCGCCAAAATGTCTCTTGTAAAAGCGCTGAATAGAGAGAACAATGATAATGAATTATCAGCATACACCGCTTTCGCGGTAACAGGCGAACATCTGAGCACATCGGTAGGATCGCTGTTTTTTGAGATGTTTACGTTGATGGTTGCAAGTGTTTCCACCGCATTGGCAGTTATATCATTCTTCAGATTTATCGTCAAAAGCCCGAGCCGGGAGTTAAAACTGTAGCTACTGCCTGCCTGAGCCGATGGAGCAAACGTAACTCCATTTATTTCATCGACGGAACCGTACTGATTCAACTCAAGGACAAGTTCCAACTCTTTTATATTTTTTGAGTCATTGGTGTTAACTTTCATTTTAAATGTATTTCCGACAAGTGCCTGAACATCTGGAGCAAGAGTTACATTAGTTGCTATCCCTTGCGGATCTTCTACAGTAAACATACCGGTTTTTGTTCCGATATTTCCGAAATTATCTTCCAGATACACCTCAAGATTGTGTGTTCCGTTAGACAGGTTGATGCCTGTAAGAGTAACAGTGTTAGTCTCCTGATTCACAGCAAAGCCGGCATCTCCTGCTTTAAAAAGATAGCCGTCTACTGTCATGCGGATACTGTTGTAGTTTACTCCGCTGGAAGAGCTTCCGGGATCGCTGAACGTAGCAGACAGGTTAACAGTACCTTCTGTAAATGTCGGACCGCTTCCGGTGGAAGGTAAAGTAGTCCCGTTTCCGGTGATGGTATTCACTGTCGGACGGGTAGTATCTTCCGTAACAGAAGTAACACGGACATTATCAATGATAAAGTAACCTTTTGTCAAAGGCCTTTGGGTAGTTGCATTACTTACCGACATAAGCCTGAACATCGCATAGGATGGCGTTGTGGTAAGAGGAGGACCAAGTTCTTTATTTGCATTGGCTTTGTTAGGAAAAGTAAATTCATGATATTTCCATCCGGTCCAGTAAACATAAGATGGCTCTCCTACAAATTCATTAAGCACGGAAGAGGCACTACCCGCGGTGCCCGGAGGGGTGAACAATTGCAATCTGAACCATATAACCCCTTCACATTCCGGCGAAGCGTAAATCCACATACCTATTTTATGACTGCCTCCCCTGGAAGCTGCCGGGATAGTAAAAGCATTATCGGGAGGTGAGAAATAAGATCCGAGCGTTGTAGCAGATACAGAAGCTGTAAAGTCCCAATTGAGTTTTATGGCATACCGGCCAAAGCGTACAGGATCTCCTTTTTCAGCATCCATCAATTCTACATTTTGTTTTTCTCCCCTGTTTTGTTGCGTGTTGGTAGCGCTCCAATTAGCGATATTCCCATTTTCAAAATCTAAGAGTAAGAGAGCATTAGGATCGACTCCGGGACCGGTAACAGGTTGTGCCATAACTGTTGTCATACCAAATACGCAAATCAGTAATGCAAGGAACAACCTTGCCATTCGGGTAAATTTGTTTGTTCTCATACGATTGTTCATTTTTAATCATTTTGTATTAGAAATATCTGAAAGTATACACTAGAGTTTATAGCAAAATCAAATCCCACACCCGCATCGATAAAAAAAGACCATCGACACGTATTCTTACATAAGGTTACATAAAGGAAACGTATAAGATCGGAAGTACCCTATTTAAAAAAACATGTTATATAACATGTCATACAACTTTTTTTCTTTGAAATAAAAAACAAGAATGATTTATCCATGATCTTTATCAAGAAAATAGATAAATCATTGATATATAAATATTTTCAAAATTATTTATAAAGAATTTATGTACTTTGTTTATTAAAAAAATAGCAAAAATTTTATAAAGGAAGAGTTCTTTTTTATTAAAAACAGAAACATATTAATTTTGTATGAGATATTATGTTATACAAATTCTCATTATAAACAGACGAACCGAATGCCGTTATTGGCAGTTGGACCGTAATAGAAAATACCACCAAATACTTAGGAATTTGAGTTTATATAACCCCAATTTTAAACCCCTCGAATTTGAGGGGTTTAGAAAAGAGGCAGGATCAAATACTTTTATATAGCCTCCAGAAAAATGAACAGATACTACAAATGCGATTGGGATTATTTCAAAACCAGGAACTAACTCTAAAAATTTAATATTATCTTTTAACAAATCTCAAAACAACAACAGAATCATCCGGTCGCGTTATCTGCAACAGATACAATCCCTGCAATAAATACGAAACATTTATTTCGGCCATGTCTATTCGATCGAGTACTATTTTTCCGTTACTATCAATTATTCGAATAATTGCTCCTGCCGGTAGATTGACAATATGGATGTAATCGGAAACAAAAGTCGGTTCAATCCTAATATTATCGGGGGTTATTGCAAAAATTCCGGTCTGAGAAGAAGTTCCGGACAGTTTGCTGGCATAAAAAGTGGTCCGGAAAATGTTTGCTACTATGTGGGTAACTCTTACAAGTACTCCGTCATGATATTCATAAGTCATTTCTGTTGTATATGAACGGTCTTCAACACGATATCCTCCATCCTGAAGAGACTCATAATCACTAATGTTGTAATTTAACGGATTGAATTGCTCTTGAGACATATTTTCAATAGTAGGAAAGAAATAGGGTGCGATACTTTCAATATCTTTCCAATCGCCCGCTTGTTCTATTTCTGTGGAAGACAAATTCATGACTCCACTCCCTTTATCATAAGCCGCATAATCTGATGAAATGTTTTCGGTTGGCAATAAACTCTTGTATTGTTCTGAAAAATACTTATCCAGTTCACCTCTGTAGATTTCTTCCGTAGTTTCGGCATACAAATAATCGATATCTTGCCCCGAACAAGAGATGCTTCCTATATAAATATTCCTGTTAACGACAATTTCCTTATTTGCCTCTGGATAACCCTTCTCAAACCAAAGTTTGGGAAGTTTACCGGAAACAAATCTCCAGGGAGCATTTTCACTTTCTCCGAATGACCAACCCAAGGTTTGATAAGTATTTTGTGTTGTCAACTCCAGTATGGTTTTGTTTATACCGTTCTTAGGCGATTCTGTAAATGCTTTATCTATACCTTCTATCTGCATTTTCATCTTATCCAGTGCATAATTATTACTCACTCCGGGCGAAGAAGGATAACTGCCGATAATTTTACCGAAAACATTGGTAACCGCATGAGCTGGAGTAATAGATAACAAACGGTTGGCTGTGATACAGGAAGTAAGCAAAACTGTCGGATCATTTCCACCAATCAGTCCACCGACGGCTTTTTGCAAATTTATATTATTGATGGATATACTTCCGGAAGCATAACAGTTTTTGATTTGTGTAGCCTGGTAAATATATCCGATCAATCCTCCTGTATAAGATGCATTATAACCACTTATCATCCGATCTATAGTTATATTGCAGGTTGAATAACAGTTTTCAATCAGACATCCGTTTTCGCCGGAATCAAATACATCACCGATCAATCCTCCGGTTTGATAAAATCCGCGGACTTTTCCCGTTGAAAAACAATTCTTTACAGAACTTCCGCAAGCACCGATCAAAGCGCCGGTACTTTCCGTACCCGACACATCGGCATTTTCAACACCCAGATTTTTAATCATTCCCCCGGAAGCATATCCAAAAAGTCCAGAGAAACCGGTTCTGTCAATAAACAGATTTTCAATAACATACCCTTGTCCATCAAAATTACCCTCAAATATTTCTCCTATTCCACCGATCGGCAACCAACCCCGTCCGTTGTCTTTGCCGGATTCGGAGTATAAGTCAATATCTGTATTCAACACAAAATAGGCTCCGTTGAAACCGTTTCCATATTGAACCATATAAGTTAATTGTATAAGATCTGCTTTTGAATTGATCTGATAAGGATTTGCTTCGATTCCTGCTCCTTGAAAATCAGAATACACCAATATTTTTTCCATCATAATATTGTCATTGGGATTTTGATCTTCATGAGAAGAAGAAACAGTAACGGAGATTTCTTTCAATCCTACATTTGGAAAAGAAGTAGATATATTCACTATATTTGTTTCTGTTGATGTGAGATTTGCTACGCTTTTTTGTGCGATGACCGCTTGTGTTTGAATATTTTTGATAACCACAGATACATTTTCCTGATTTATATCCCCCGTATTCCGGATAGAAATATTGATATTACAATTTTCATTGGGTTTTACCATTTGAGGATTGATTTCAACTTTTGTCACTGATAAATCATAATCCGGCACTTCTTCGATCTCAACATTGTCGATAGACACATCTCCTACATTTTCCGAATAATGAAAGGCAATATAACAATTACCGGGAGAAGACGGGGTAAAATAAACTTCCTGTTTTTCAGGATTAATACCTTGTGTTGCTTGGGTATATGTTTGTATTATACTTGTATGATCCGAAGGATTAGTCGAATTTCCTAATGTAATAGCCAGACTTCCTGAACCTGGATATTGGATTCTAAGGTCAAATTTTAGCCGGTATTTTCGATCTGACAAAGAAACTGGCGGTGAAATAAGCCAGGAATTTCCGGTGTCAAAAGTAAAAAAAGTAGTAATCATTGCTCCATATCCATCAAATGATTGCCCAAACTTCCATTCTAGGTTGTTTTCTTCTTCATCTATATTGACAATTGTCCAGGAACTTCGTTCTTCCGGTGTTTCAAAACCGGTTGAATAGATTACTGCTCCATAAACTTGCATTGTACAAATGCTTACCAAAGCAAAAAACAGTATAGCATATAACTTATTCACAATGGGAAGAGTAAACCTCGATTTTTTCATAAGTAATCCGTTTTAATTGTTAAACAACAGTTTCAAATTTAAGGTAAAAGGGAACCTAAAAAAAAGATTTTGACCAGTAATTTACAAACACTTTATGTTTGGTCACAAACTGTACTATTTTAATGACAAATAAAAAAATATTTATCGAAAAGAAGTGCTGAAAATTCTAAAAATTATATATTTGTAAAGAGATTCATTGTCCAATCAGCACAAGAACAGTTATGAAACATTTTACTACATTGCTTTTTGTAATATGGATGCTTGGCCTTCATAGCATATGCTCAGGACAAATCCAACCAATGGGCTTTACTCAAAAAGTAGTATCTCCTGCAAGTATATTCCATTATTCGTATCGTCCAAAACTAAAGTTGATGAACGATACACTTTATGTATCGACAAATACAGGTGTCTACCGGAAAGATTTGAAACAAAACTCGAGTTGGGAACAGTATGCTTTTAAGGGAATTCCGGTTACTGAATTTGTAAAAAACGGGAGCAATCTGTTGGCTATATCTCCGGGAACAAAAGATGGAAAAGACAGCCTGATGTTTTTATCTGAAGATAACGGGAAAACATTCCAGAATTACACTTCACCACATTTCTTTGAATTTGAAGAGTACAATTATCCACACAGGATAGTTCAGAATCCCCGGAATCCGAATTCCATACTCCTTTTTCACACCCATTATGGGCTATCCGGATCAGAAGATTTCGGAAAAAGCTGGAAAAATCTGAATGCTGTAGGTGGAGGTTATCAGAGTTGGTTCGCAGGGTTTCATCCGTTGGATACAACTACTATTTTCTACTCCGGAGAAATGGACTCTTTTACCGGCTATATATTTCGTTCTACTGATAGCGGAATCACATGGCCTGATTTTTTTAACTATTATAAACATCCCGGTGGAGATAACTGCATTCATGATATTGCTTTTCATCCGACAAATCCGGAGATTCTTGCTTATAGTGGCGAAATGACAATAGCAAAGTCAACAGATAAAGGTGAAACATGGAACATAAAAGACCTTTTCAATAGTAGTATATATTTCTATACAATTCTTTTTGACGGGGAAAATCCCGACTATCTGTATGCATCAGGACTTAGCCGAAAATCTTTAAATATAAACGATACCATTTTTGTTTATCGCTCTACAGATATGGGAGACAGCTGGCATATCGCGTATAAGGAAAAGTTAGACATGAATGGGGGCGGTGTTATCGACATGCTTAAATACAAGGACAAACTCATTTTCTACACACAAAATGCCGGACTTTTTGAATTGGATGTAAAAAAGACACAACCTCTTTCTATTAATACGATTGAGAAAGTAAACAATTTAAGGGTCTACCCTAATCCGGCTACCAACACACTTTTTTTTGACACGGAAACAAGAATTCAGCATATCGATATTTTGAATCCCATGGGACAGACAATTCATCAGTATGCCGTATCTGATAATGAAAAAAGGATAGATGTTACATTTCTTATCCCTGGAAACTACTTTGTCATTTTTCATACAGATCAACAAACAAAAATTATAAAGAAGGTATGTATCAGTAAAAAATAATATGCGATTAAAAAGTTGCTGACATACTGTTGTCATTGGTAAAAATCAACAGTACAGAAATTAAAAACCTTGAACCCATTTAGACGATTGCCCTTTCACTCGTCATTCACCATTTAAACCATTTTAAACCAATAACCAAACAAATCAATCCCAGGAGAGATAAACCAGCTGAGGGAAGAATAATATCCAACCATCCGGCACCTTCGTTGAAAATGCTTCGGATACCATCTGTAAGTGCCGTCAAGGGTAATAATTTGATAAATCCGATGCTCCATTCGGGAAAGTTATGATAACTAAAGAAAATGCCCGACAATATCATCATGGGCATCTGTACGGCATTGATCCAGCCCGTGCCGACTTCTGTTTTAGTTGTCCGGCTGGCTACCAATACAGCAATGCCTGTAAATGCAACATTCCCGGCTAAAAATAATGTAACTAAGGCACCGATATTTCCCTGGATCCGGACCCCGAATATGAGCCATGCGAAAAAGAGCAGGATCAAAGCTTCTACTATATTCATAAGGATACGGACAAACATCAGTGATATGAGGAAGTTTTCTTTTTTCATCGGAGTGGCAACCATTCGCCTTAATAACTTTTGCGACCGTCGTTCGATAATTGTATAGCTCACTCCCCACATGATGGAACCCATCATGCCGAATGTAATCAGTCCCGGTATAAGAAAGTCTATATATCTGACTCCTGTCAACGTCAACGGCTGTATCTGGGTTTCTTTTGTACTGACAACCGAAACAGGAGATTTCATTAATGATGAAAGTTTCATATAAGCCAATTGGGCCTGCGAATTAAGCGGGTCGAAATGATAAATCATCTTACCCAACGAATCGCTTACGATAACATCGGCTTCTCCCCGTTTCAACGAAACAATAGCTGATTTCCAATCACTGCGGGAAAATTTAAATTCTGTTTTTCCTAATGTTTCATCAGCAATTTTCCATTTCCAACTATCCTGACCTGGTTGTGCATAGATAGTCAATAAAGAGTCCAATTCCGTGGGATTCTTGTCAACAAGAATGACATGGAATTTTGATTCGGTATTCTGAGTAAAAGCCAATCCCAATCCGATAGAAATAAGTACTGGAAATATCATTCCCCAGAAAAGCACTTCCGGTTCACGGATCGTTTGAAGAAACTGTGTAAGAAAAAGCTGATATAATTGATTTGTTTTAATTGATTTCATACATAAATAATTGAGAACTGACAATTGATAATTGGCTAAGGACGATCTCTGGTTTACAATGGGTCGTTGCTGCATTGTTTTCGATACATAGCAATATACATAAGCTACTCATATTAAACTATCCCTGGATTATCCCGTAATGTTTTACCCGTCAGATTAATGAATAACTCATCAAGGTTACGTGAATTTTCATCCAATAAATCTTTCAGATTTCCTTCTTTCAGGATTTTCCCTTCATCAATGATAATTATATGGTCGCATAACGATTCTGCTTCCTCCATGTAGTGAGTTGTAAGGATTAGAGTCGTTTCTCCTCTGTCTTTCAATTCTTTCAGGATATTCCACAAATCATATCTGGAATGCGGATCAAGTCCGGTAGTAGGCTCATCCAGGAAAAGGATCTGAGGATTATTCAGCAAAGCCACACCCAATGCCAATCGTTGGCGTTGTCCCCCGGAAAGAGTACCTACCATTGCCTTTCGCTTACTTTCTAATCCCGTCAATTCAATCATTTCGTTTACACGTTGATCTCCCAATCGAAAAAAACTGGCAAAAAGGCGTAAGGTTTCCAAGGTGGTCAGTTTTTCAGAAAAACGGGTCTCCTGTAATGACAACCCAATAATTTTGCGAAGCTCTCTTTCATTCTTCTTCCAATTCTTTCCCTGAAGGATGATCTCTCCCGCATCAGGCTCTTTCAATCCTTCCATCATTTCTACCAGCGTGGTTTTACCGGCTCCATTGGGACCAAGCAACGCAACAAATTCTCCAGGATGTATGGCTAACGATATTCCACGGACAGCCTGAACATTCCTGAATGACTTAAAAACATTTCTAACATCTACCTGAAGCATATAAAGTAATTTTTGGTTTGCAAAAGTAATATATTTGTTATAGAACACAAAACTTACTTCAATTGTCGGCAGAAATTCTATCTTTAATGAATCTTTAACGAATTGCACCTGACAAAAGCATACAAAATTTGCTCAAAATCCCCATTTTTCACCCACCAGGTTTTTGTTTTTTAATGTCGCATTTTTCGAACCCTTTAGAAATGAGAATCCCCGTAATTCGTTGAATCTCGGGGATTTTCTGTATTTTAATGAATATCCTTATTTTCCAAACAATGTATTCCTGCTACCTCAACCGTATAAGTCAGGTGGACAAATAAAGGAAATAGAAGAAATGTGGAGATATCAGGAAGGTTCTGAAAAAGGAGCTTTCACTAAATCCATGTATTTGGAGATGGACGAAGACAAAATTTCGGAATTATTGGATAATATGCCAAGTTTCGGTATGTATAAAGACAATTATTTCATAACAGGTGTGCCGATAAATCATACTGTTGACAAACATAGTGCTGATGCAAAATTTCAAATAAGTATAAGGCAACGGTTGACTAAAACAGTTCTGCCCTATAATACTTTCCTGATGCTCACTTATACCCAAAAATCGTTTTGGGATATTTATGAACAGTCAGCCCCTTTTGCAGATAATAATTACAATCCGGGATTAGCTATTATGAAGCCCATCATTTATAATAACCAGTTGAGAGGTATCGCAAGTTTTGGCTTTGAGCATGAATCAAACGGGAAGGACAGCATAGATTCGCGCAGTTGGAATTACTTGGTACTATCAGGTTCTTATTTCTTTAATCGATATTTTTCTGTTCAGTCAAAAATCTGGGCAGGTTGGCTGGGAGAAGAAAATAAGGATTTATACAAATACCGGGGATATGGTTTAATTGCATTCAATTACAGAAGCGGTAACGACAAACTTTGGGTATCCGCAGTAATCAACCCCCGTGAAAAATTCTGGAATATAAATACACAACTTGAAATCAGTTTCAAATTAACGGCTAAGGCAAACCAATATCTTTTCCTGCAATGGTATAATGGATATGGGGAAAGCCTGTTGGAATACAACCGATATACATCCATGATTAGGGTTGGGCTTTGTATCAAACCGCCTCTACGTAATCTTTACTGATAGATGAATTTGATTATCACCACTATAAATAAATATGAGTTATGGGACGTGATTCGACAACAAAAAAATCTTATGACCGAACGTTCAAAGAACGAGCCGTCAAATTAAGTTGCGAAAAAGGAAATATGTGGGCTGCCCGTGAGTATGGTGTTTCCTACACAACTATTGTCCGTTGGCGCAAGAAGTATAGTGTAACGCAAACAGAGATTGAGTGACAAAAACAAAGGCGCTCGTTTCGACGTCCCTGAACGGTTCCCACACAGGCAGCGAGTTCCGAGCGGACTTGCAGGGAAAAGGTATCGACCTGGTATTGCGTTACGGTAACGGGGGACGCCTGTTCGGGGCTACATTTATCGACCACAACAGCCGCACCGTTCTGAACGGTTCCGCGCTGGGCAAGGAGTTTTCGGCTAATGCGCTCGGCGCACGGTTCGCAGATTTTTCGACGGCAAGCCACGAGGATCTGCAACCCGTTCCGTCCACACCTGCGAAAGAGGTGTTACGCCCATCCATGCAGCATGAACCGGAAGACAAGCAACCGGCTACCGTCAAAGGGTATTCAGGCGATGATTCACCCGTCGGCAGTTTGCTTTCAGTGTTGACACCGGAACCGGATCAGCATGATGATAACCAGCCTATGCCTAAAAAACGGAAAAAGAAGAAACGGAGGTATGGGAGGCAGATGTAGTATTACAAATCAAATCTGTGGCTTTCCAACACAGGAGGCGTAGGGTTCAAATCGAAATAATCGACTTTCCTGATTGGCAAACTAAAATATACCAAGTCGATGTATTGCTTGTATAATCGAGGTAATACGGGATTTTCATTGTATATCTTTTTGCAAATCGCATCCGGCACATCGAAAGATACCGCACCCGAAATCCTCACTGAAATTTTATCGACAAAGGACAAAATTTCGATATTGGGATTATGTTGTAGTTGTTGGTAAACTTCTTTTTTAGGCGAAGTGGCAAAATATAATGTCTTTCCCGCTTCGTCGATAAGCATGATTTGGAAAACCCGCATAGTAGGATTTCCGTTTTCGTCCGCAGTGGCAAACGCGACCTCTTTATGTTCTCTTATAAAATTGAAGACCTTTTCCATTGTCGATTAGAATGTAAACAATCCGCATAGTCAAAGATATGCGGATTGTTTGGTTGTATGCGATTGTAGAATATAAATTATTTGCAAACCCAAACGTTTGTTATCTCTCCAACTACTATTTTGTGATAATCATTCGTTTCAGCGTGTGCATCCACTACGAATTTCCGTGCCTCTTCCGTGCGGAAGTCATCGGGAGAAACGGTAGTGATTTCAAACAAATCAAGCTCGATGATGAGTTTGGCTTGTTTGTAAGTCATATTGCCCGAAGGAGTTTGTACGGCTGTCAGTGAGGTAGATTTCATTTTTTCATCACTGTCTTTGCCGGACGATTTACCAAAGTTCATGATATCACCTTTGTATTCTTCGTCAAAAAAAGTCATGGTGTATTTATTTTCTTTACGTATAAGTTCGAGCGTATAACGGTTCGAGCGCAAGAAAGAGAATACTACTTGCTTATCAAACAAAATACCCCAACCACCCCAGCTGGAAACCATTGAATTGTAATGCGACGAGTTTCCTGCCGTCAATATGGCGAAGTCTTTGTTTACAAGGGTAAAAATGTCTTCTTGTACATCTTTTGCCTCGATTGTTTTGAATAAATCATTGAATGAAGCTGCTTTTATCTGTTCGCTGCTCAATTTCACCGCTGTGCTTTCCTGTTGTCCTGTATCCGCTTTGCGGTTACTTCCGTTGCAGCCTGTAAATACGAAAGCTGCAACGCAAAGAGAGATTAAAACTATATGTTTCATATAATTGATTTGTCTTTTATTATTCACTTAGAAACCGAATTTTCCGTTATTGTTCTTCCACGTATCTTGCGGGGCAATAGTTTCAATCACATCCCAATGTTCGGCTATCTTACCGTTTTCTACACGGAACAAGTCGTAGAACGAATTGTGATTACCTGCCAAATGGCCTTCGCTTACCACCAGCACAAAGTTTCCTTCACCCAATACTTTGTGGATTTTGTCGTACTTCATCGTGATGCCTTCTGCTGCCCATTCGCCGAGTTTTGCACCCAAGCCCGAAAGTTGGTCGGGGATTTGCGGATTATGTTGGATATAATTGTCGCCATCGAAATATCCCGCCAACTTATCCATTTTTCCGTTTACCAGAATATCATCCACGAAATTTCTAACCAATGTCTTGTTAGCTTCCGTTTTATCCAAGTCGGTAATTTGCGTTGCACCGTCAATCATTGTATGGCCGCTCGGATTGGGGCTTGCAGTTTCCTGTAAGTTATCCCAATGCTCTACTATCTTTCCATTCTCAAAACGGAAGATGTCGAACCCGATTTTGGGGCCAAAAAAGTTGTAATCGGTATGAGTGAACACATAATCGCCATCTTGAAATACACGCACGGTATTCACTTTGGCTGAACCTTCCGGCAATTGCGCCAGCAGTGCACCAAACCCTGCCAAACCGTCGGCAACACCTAAATTATGCTGAATGTACTTGTCGGGATTGACGTAACCCGCCGGCTCTTGTGCACCGGTTTCGATACTTTTGAGGAGAGCAACAACCTGTTCTTTTTCACTGATAGGTTTATTGTTGCTATTGGACCGACCGGAGCAACTGGCGGAAACCAGACTTAACAGGCATACTGTTGATATAAAAAATATATTTTTCATCGTTTTTTTTCTTTATTGATTAATAACCTATAGTGAAGCGTTCTTGGTGGTGTTGCGGATTTTCCAGTTCATCCACCATAGCTTTTGCATAATCCTGAACGGAAATTTTGCTTTCGCCTTTATCGTTCAGTATTAAGTCATCTTTACCCAAACGGTAGTTCCCTGTGCGTTCGCCCGGTTCTAATGAGCCTGCCGGAGAGAAGAATATCCAGTCAATGTCTTTTTCATTCATTAATGTATTCAGGTAAAATTCGCCGAGCGATTTCACTCCGCCCATAATTTCGGCAGGAATTACCCCCGCATCTACCACACGAAGTCCGGGAGCAACGAACAATGTTCCCGCACCACCAACGATAAGCAATCTCTTAACGCCTGCTTTCTTAACACCTGCAAGAATCTGAGGATATACTTTCAGCGTTTCGTCGTACATGTTTGGATTAGTCCATCCCGGATTGTATGCGCTGATAACAGCGTCAGCACCTTTGCATAATTCGGCTACCTTACCGGCATCCGAAACATCGGCCTTGACGATAGTTACATCGGGATTTGAGATTTTCACTCCTTCGGGGTTACGAACAACTGCCGTAACTTTAATACCCCTGTTCAATGCTTCATTCAGGATAGCAGAACCTACGAATCCGCTTGCTCCTATTAATACGATTTTTTTCATTGCTATACTTTTTAAATTGTTTTATTGTTTAACGATACAAAAGTACGGGGAAGTTTAGAGATGCTGATAATACATCAGCGGACTATAATGGTAAATCTCCGCTTATCGCCCTATGATAAGCGAAGTCATGGACAGCGAACCGGCGACTATCTCGTCATTGAATATATTGATTTTATCATCCGGCTCCTGTGCGCCCAAAACATATAATAACGGAATGTAATGCTCTTCGGAGGCTACCGCCAATTCAGCATCTTTACCAAGTTCGTGATAGTTAATAAGCGGCTTGTGGTTGCCCGACAGTATATGCTCTTTCATGGCTTCATTCAACCGTTTCGCCCAATCGTAGGCGAAATCATTATTGAATCCGGTTTCGTCCGCCCTTGCCAATCAAAGGTTATGTACCATATTACCGCTACCGATTATCATAATTCCTTCGCGCCGGAGAAAGCGCAACGCCTGTCCAAGTTCGTAGTAACCTTGCATATTTTTACTTCGGTCAATGCTCAACTGAACGACGGGAATATCCGCATCGGGATAGATATGTTTCAATACAGACCATGTGCCGTGGTCTAACCCCCAATCATAGTCTGCAATTACTCTATC
The DNA here is from genome assembly GCA_031553775.1 of Bacteroidales bacterium. GTDB lineage: Bacteria > Bacteroidota > Bacteroidia > Bacteroidales > Azobacteroidaceae > JAISFI01. The sequence continues at coordinate 528 of JAVBLA010000011.1, read as the reverse complement.
CACTTGCTCAATAATTCTTTCCGCCAACGCCGCAGAGCCGGGAGCCGGATATTGCTGCATATAAAGTTCGCGGGGAAAACCGCCGAAATCGTGGATTGTTTTAGGATGCTCCATAACCGTTACACTTGTTTCATTTTTCTCCCAATGTGCGGATATGCAGAGAATAGCTTTGGGACGAGGTAATGTAGCTCCAAGTTCTTCCCATTGACGGGAGAATCTATTGTGTTCAATGGCGTTCATCGGTGTTCCATGTCCGATAAACAGCAACGGCATTATATTCATATCTTTTTCTTTCATTTGATTAGTATTGTTTATTGTGGGATAGGATTTCGAGCAAAGCCGCTATATCTCCTTTTACGGAAATGGAATTATGCTGAATGTTTGACGGAACAGATGCATTATCCATATTAACACGGATAAGTTTTACATTATCCGGATATTGTTGTGCCAATCTTTCAAACGGGAAGCGGATAATGACGGGAGTATTAAACCCTACGCCAAGCTCGAAAAGGGTAATCTTTTCGTTTT
>JAVBLA010000025.1:0-118865 GCA_031553775.1 Bacteroidales bacterium | reverse complement strand
GAGAAAGTTAATGTAGATAATATTTCTAAAAATAGTATGATGAAGATTCGTAATCGTTTATTGAAATTTAGGTATGAAGAATATACTAATATTAAAAATGCGTACAAAAAAGTTCTTTCAAATCTTGATTATTTTCCTGTTGCAGCAAGTACTAACCAAAAACGTAAATGGATTACTTATGTCAATTCATGGGGCTTTGAAAGAACATATGGTGGACAGAGGGCGCATGAAGGAACAGATGTTATGGCTGGTGAAAATATTAAAGGATTGTATCCCATTATATCTATTTCAGATGGGGTCGTAACGAATAAAGGCTGGCTTGAAAAAGGTGGATATCGTTTAGGAATAACAGCAGCAAATGGGGCGTATTTCTATTATGCTCATATGGATTCATATGCAAATGATATAGAAGTTGGAAGTGTTGTAAAAAAGGGACAATTTTTAGGCTTTATGGGAAACACGGGTTATAGCAAGGTAGAAGGAACAAAAGATAAGTTTGATTTTGTCATTACGGAAATAGGAGGGACGGTAGGAGATATAGAATCGCTTCCGTTTATTGAAAGCGTCCGTCAGTTACGCTGGGAATTGGGCAAAAATTGTATTTGTGTACATTTAACTTATGTTCCTTATATTTCTGCTGCTAAGGAAGTTAAAACGAAACCTACGCAACATTCCGTCAAACAATTACAGGAACAGGGTATTCAACCGGATGTGCTGGTTTTGCGAACGGAAAATGAATTGAGCCGCGAAATCTGCAAGAAAGTAGCTTTATTCTGTAATGTGGAAGAAAAAGCAGTGATTCAATCTTATGATGTTCCTACTATTTATGAAGTTCCTCTGGTATTGGCCAAGCAGGAAATGGAAGAGATCATCCTTCGTAAAATGGGAATGGATGTGGGTGAAAAGCCGGAATTAAAGCTTTGGAAAGAATTTCTGGATAAAAAACATACTGCCACCAAAACCGTGAAAATTGCATTGGTGGGAAAATATGTGGAATTACCTGATGCCTATAAGTCGATCAATGAATCGTTGTTACAGGCAGCTACCTATCATCACCGGAAATTAGATATTCAATTTATCCAATCGGAAAAACTGACTCCTGATAATGTAAAAGAAACCTTGTCGGGTGCGGATGCCGTATTGATCGCTCCGGGATTCGGGCAGCGTGGTATTGAAGGTAAATTTACCGCTATCCGCTATGCCCGGGAAAATAATATGCCGACTTTGGGCATCTGTTTGGGAATGCAGTGTATGGTGATCGAATACGCCCGGAATGTACTGGGATTACAGGAAGCAAATTCCACCGAAATGGATGTGAAAACCACTGCCAAGGTGATAGACCTGATGGAAGAGCAGAAAGGTGTTACCAATATGGGTGGGTCTATGCGATTGGGTGCTTACGACTGTGAAATTGTCAAGAAAACCAAGGCGCATGAGATTTACAAAAGGGATCATATCCAGGAGCGGCACCGCCACCGCTATGAATTTAATAACGAATTCAAAGACCAGTTTGAAGCAGCAGGTATGAAATGTTCGGGGATCAATCCGGATACGGGCCTGGTAGAAATCGTAGAAATTCCGGATCTGAAATGGTTTATAGGCGTACAATTCCATCCGGAATATAACAGTACGGTGGTAAATCCCAATCCCCTGTTCATGAGTTTTATTGAAGCTGCGATAAAAAAAGATAAATAATTTATAATGGATAGAAACACGATTATCGGCTTTGTCCTGATAGGATTGGTACTTTTTACCTTTACCTGGCTGAGCCGCCCTTCACAGGAAGAAATTGCGCAGAAAAGAGCACAGGATTCAATTGCGCTGGTCGAATACAATAAAATACAGGCCGAGATGCTGTTGGCAGAACAACAGCAGAAAATAATTTCCGATAGTCTGGCTGTAGCCGCGGAACCCGATTCGCTCAAAGATCAACAATTATTCAATGTATATGGTGCTTTTGCTGCGGCAGCTTCAGGAAAGGATACTGTTGTTTCTCTCGAAAATGAGTTATTGTCGCTGACATTCTCCAGCAAGGGAGGACAATTATTGTCGGCTACTCTGAAAGAATATACCGCATACGACTCCCTGCCTTTGATGCTTTTCGATAAAGAGGAGGCTCGTTTCGGCCTGACGTTGACCACCCTCAATAACCGGGTGGTGAATACTGAAGACCTTTATTTTGAACCTATCAGTGAAGGAGGCAATCGTTTGACTATGCGCTTGCATGCGGGAGAAAACATATATCTGGATTATGTTTATTCTCTTCAGCCTAATGACTACATGCTCGATTTCAAAGTAACTTCCAAAGGTCTGGATCAGGTGCTTTCCGGTAATCTGACTTCAGTAGATTTGCAATGGATACAGAAAGTCCGCCAGCAGGAACTGGGCCGGAAATATGAAGACCAGCGTACACAACTGTTTTACAAATATTCTGCAGATAATGTAGAAGAACTGAATGCAGGCAAAGAAGAGGTAAAGAATATTCCGAACCGTCTCAAGTGGATTGCCTATAAAGACCAGTATTTTTCAACCGTATTGATTTCCGGACAGGATTTCGAATCTTCCAGTCTGGAGACAAAAATCTTTAAGACAGGCCGTTATACGAAAGAATTTAAAACAAGTGCAGTGGTGCCTTTTGATACAAAAGGAATTGAACCCACTACTTTTACTTATTATCTGGGGCCTAATAAATATAAACTTCTAAAAGAGTACGATAAAACAAAGTATGAAGGCCAGGATATGCAACTGGAAAAGTTGGTACCATTGGGCTGGAGCCTTTTCCGGTATGTAAATCAATGGATTATTATTCCTATTTTTGATTTTCTGGTTAATATATTCGGAAATTTGGGTTTGTCCATTTTCCTGTTAACACTGATCATTAAACTGGCCCTTTTTCCTCTTACCTATAAATCACTTATTTCTTCAGCTAAGATGCGTGTATTGAAGCCGCAGGTAGAAGAGATCAATGAGAAATATCCGGGCCAGGACAATGCGCTGACCCGTCAGCAGAAGACGATGGAATTGTATAAAAAGGCAGGAGCAAGTCCCATGAGCGGATGTATGCCGATGTTGCTTCAAATGCCTTTCCTGATTGCGTTGTTTATGTTCTTCCCATCGGCAATTGAATTACGTCATGAAAGTTTCCTTTGGGCGAAAGACTTGTCCACATACGATGCTATTATCAGTTGGAATACCTATATTCCGCTGGTTACTCCATATTTTGGTAATCACATCAGTTTATTTTGTTTACTGATGACGGTTTGTAATATTATTTATACCAAGTTCAATATGGAACAAACCAATACCGGTCAGCAACAAATGCCAGGTATGAAAATGATGATGTACCTGATGCCGTTGATGATGCTGGTTTTCCTGAATCAATTTCCGGCCGGATTGAACTATTATTATTTTATCTCCACTTTGATTACAATTGTGCAGACAATAGCTTTCCGTTATTTCCTGAATGAAGAAAAACTGTTACTCCGGTTAGAACAAAACAAGAAAAAACCGGTCAAAAAATCAGGCTTTATGGCCCGCTTGGAAGAAGCCCAGAGACGCCAGTTGGAGCTGCAAAAACAGCAACAAAAGAAAGCTGCAGGAAAGGGTGGTAGTCGCAAATAAGATCCGTATCTGAGAAGAGACGGATGTAATATCGAAATAATGATTGCTCAGGCGAAATACAGTTTTGTATTCGCTTGAGCAATTTTTTTTGATCTTCATTTCAGTAACTATTTCAGAATAATAATTATCTACTTGTTTCCCCTGATTGAGAAACTGTTTAAAAATTTTTCATGAATCCTTTTTAGTCCTTTTTTCGCCTGGTTGATTTTTTGATTGCAGAAAGATGACGGGCTATTTGACTAAAATCAAAAGATCAACCAGGCGAAAAAAGGCAAAAAAGGATATGAAAAGGCATCATAAAAAAGATGATGTAATTATCAAAAATATTAATTGTAAATTTTTAAACAGTTTCTAATATCAGAATTAAGAATCGAGAAGCGAAGGCAACTCAAAATGACATTTATTGGCAGATATTGTTATACTCTCAAAATTTTTATGAGCATTAAGGTGAAATCCATATCAATTTTCTATAATCCATTGTATTGATAATTAAAAAATTCTCTTTAATAACTTGTTATTCAATGGGTTTTATCGCTTTTTGACCTTCTGAGAATTGAATATTTATTTTTCTTCGATAAATTACTCGTAAATATTCTCTGGAATTTCCACTTGAGTACTACATTCAGATAATCACAAAAATGCAACCACTACTTTGCTTAAACATGTTTTTGGAAAACTAAAAAAATTGTACAAGGGATCAAGCGCAAAATTTTAAAAAACTAATTTCTTCATTCCGGTAAAAATAATTTATCTCTGTTTCTTCAGTAGGAGTATCAATAATCAATTAACAATTAATTTTAATTCTATACGTCTTTCCCTCTCAAAGATAATATGCGGAACTTTTTAATATTAATGAGCTTCAAAGAAAACTTACAGGTAAACTACAGTTTTACATTTTTGATCTGAAGAAATAGTTTCTATTGAATGAATTATATAAATGTATACTGAAAGAGTAAATAACATTTGTAAATAATTATACAAAAGGATATTTATACAAATGTATTTTAGATTTATATATACATAATTGAATGTAAATATACAGATGTTTTTTATCTGACTAACCTTAAAAATATAGAGAAATACTGAATCATACTCTATAAAAAATATAGTCATACATCGCTTAAAATCAGTAGTATAATAACTAAAATATAATAGTTTGATTTGAATTTTTAATTACACTTGTATTATTGCTAATCAATTTGCTTTAATTTCTGTTTTATTTTCTATATAAATCGCTTAAAATCAGAATATTAATAAGGTAATATGAACCATATTCTAATTGATTTTTCAGGATTTATACAGTAGTATTCAAATACAAATATAAATCAAGATACATTTGTATATTTACGAAAATACACTTGTGAATTTGCATATGTGAATTATATTATATATATTTGTAGCGTAAATATTTGGATTTCTATATAGCTACAAAAGTAAAATTTGTTACTGTATTATCCATCTAAAATAGGATTCCGATGAAAGAACGAATCAAAACAATTATCCAAACAGAAGGAATGACTCCTTCTTCTTTTGCTGATGCTATTCATGTCAGCCGGGCATCTATCAATCATATATTAAATGGGAGAAATAATCCCAGCCTGGAGGTTGTCACAAAGATTCTGACCACTTTCGACAACATTCATTCCGATTGGCTCCTATATGGAAAAGAACCCATGTTTAAAGTTGTCAGGGGTATTTATCAGCCTGATTTGTTTAATCAGGTTGTTGTAAAAGAAGAGAAGGCTCCGGAAATTTCTGAATATCCGCAGGAAAATGAGTTAAAGAAGCCTGAAATTGATCCTAAAAACTTAATAATTAGTGATTTAGTTGATAAAAAAGTATTGTCTAAAAAAATTGATAAAATCATGATTTTTTATTCGGATAAGACTTTTGATGTTTTGGTTCCGGAATAAATGGGTTTTCGGGTAAAATGTTTTTGATTAAAAATACTTCTGTATCTTTTTTTGCTGCGCCAAAAAAAGGTACCCAAAAAAGGCGCTTCGTTGAAAAGAACTCGTTCGCTCGCTGCGCTCTCTCCCTCAAACAGCTTTTCAACCACAAGGAAAAGAACCCCTTCCCCTTATTTAAGGGGATTACGGACTTCGCCCGGGTGAGTACCTTCTCGATAACTAAAACGATCTAGAGCAGTTGAAATTCCCGGACTTCATCCGGGTGGTATTTCATTTTATTAGATAATTGAGGGCGTTCTACGGGCTAATATGGTCTTGTTTTGAATGTTTCATTTCAAACATCAATAATATCTGCCAATCCCACTCCGGGCGAAGCCCGTAATCCCCCTTTGGGGGCAGGGGGACAATACCTTGTTGTCAAAACGCTGTTTGAAGTGAGTGAGCATAGCGATCGAGCAAGTTCGTTTTGACGAAGCGCCTTTTTTTGGTACCTTTTTTTGGCGCAGCAAAAAAAGATACAGAAACATCTTTTAACCAATAAGACTCACCCTTGAACTTTTTGACCCTTTTTGTTTCAAGACAAAAAGGATATACTTACCTTTGTTCCCTGAAAAATAAACCATATGAAGAAATATGTATCCGATTTGAGGGTAACGGAAAATATTCGCCTTCATCCTGCTTATTATCTATTAAAATTAACCCAGGAAGAGGAGTTGCCGGAGATGTATCCGGGACAATTTGTTGAAATGAAGGTGGAAGGATCTCCCAATACCTTTCTTCGTCGCCCGATTTCTATTAATTATGTAGACCGGAAAACCAACGAACTCTGGTTATTGATTCAGATTGCCGGTGAAGGGACCCGCACAATGTCGCTTTTAAGGCCGGGAGATACTATTAATATCATCTATCCATTAGGGAATACCTTTTCTATTCCTTCGAAAAAGAATAGTAAACTGTTATTGATCGGAGGAGGAGTGGGAACGGCACCCATGCTGTTTCTTGGATCACATTTACAATCGTTGGGTTATCAGCCAAACTTCCTTTTAGGAGCCCGATCGGGGGATGATTTACTACAATTGGATGTCTTTAAAACAATTGGACCTGTTTTTACTACTACAGAGGATGGGTCGTATGGAGAACAAGGATATGTAACGCAGCATTCTATCCTGAAAAAAGATGTTTTTGATATGATTTACACCTGTGGACCCAAGCCGATGATGGTGGCTGTAGCTGCCTATGCAAAAGCAGCTGGAGTTCCTTGTGAAGTATCTCTTGAAAACTCCATGGCATGCGGGATTGGAGCATGTTTGTGTTGTATTGAAAATACATGCGAAGGGAATGTTTGTGTATGTAAAGATGGTCCCGTATTTAATATAGAAAAGTTGACATGGCAGATCTGAATGTGAACATTGGAAAGCTACATTTGAAGAATCCGGTGACGACCGCATCGGGTACTTTCGGTTATGGGACGGAGTTTTCGGACTTTATGGACTTGTCGCGAATTGGTGGTATATTTGTGAAAGGTACCACTATTCGTAGTAGGGAAGGAAATGATTATCCTCGTATGGCGGAAACGCCTGCAGGTATGTTAAACGCTGTGGGACTGCAGAATAAGGGCGTTGACTACTTCATTTCGAACATCTATCCGGAGATCAAAGACCTGGATACAAATGTTATGGTGAATGTGAGTGGGTCTACAGTTGAAGATTATGTGGCTTGTGCTGAGAAAGTGAATACATTGGAGCGCATACCGGCCATTGAACTAAACATCTCTTGTCCAAATGTTAAGCAAGGAGGAATGGCTTTTGGAACCAATTGCAGGAGTGCATCGGAAGTAGTGGCTGCGGTTAGAAAGGTGTATGATAAAACGCTGATAGTCAAGCTTTCTCCAAATGTTACAGATATTACAGAAATTGCGAAGAGTGTTGAATCGGAAGGAGCAGATGGGGTTTCGCTAATCAATACATTGCTGGGAATGGCTATTGATGCAGAAAAAAGGCGCCCTGTACTCTCTACAGTCACCGGAGGACTATCCGGCCCCTGTGTAAAGCCCATTGCTCTCCGCATGGTTTGGCAAACCGCAAAGGCGGTTAAAATACCCGTTATCGGCCTGGGGGGTATTTCTAATGCTATTGATGCAATTGAATTCCTGCTGGCTGGCGCTACGGCTATTCAAATAGGAACCTATAACTTTATTGATCCGGCTATCTCGGAGAAAGTGGTGACCGGAATCAATGAATATCTGGACCGGCATGGATTTAGTTCTGTAAAAGACATTATAAAAGCCATTTAGGCATTACTGTTTCTTTTTCCGGAATACAGCTTACTGATCATGTTAAATATAAAGAAAGTCTCAAAAGTTTGAGACTTTTTCTTTTACCGGAAGCAAATCTTTGTGTATAGTTAATAAAAAATATTTATCTTTAGCAGATTATTTTTTTGTTTATATTACAAATTGCCATGAAAACCATCGCCAATCTGCTTCTTTTGTTTTGTCTGGCGATTTTATTCTCTTGCCAGCAAAAATCAAATGTTTCCTCACTACTATTAGAGGCTGATAAGCTGATGGATAGTCATCCGGACAGTTCCCTCCTGATTCTGGAATCCGTTTCATCTACAGATAAATTTTCAAAAGAAGAGCATGCTTTATATGCTCTTCTGCTCACAAAATCTTATTATAAAAACCATATTCCTTTAGATTCGGATTCTCTTATTGATATTGCAGCCGGTTATTTTTTACAAGGGAATGATTATTCCAATAAAGCATATACTCTTTATTATATGGGTCGGATTAACCAAAAAAATAAAGATCCTCAAACAGCTTGGGAAAACTATAGGGATGCTGCCCATGCTGCGGAAAAAACAACAGATAATAAACTGATTCAACTAATCTATAACCATTGGGGAATCCTTTGCTTTGAACAGGAATTATATGATGAATCGTTGGATAAGTATTTGCAATCATTACATTATGCCGAATTAATGAGCGATAGCGCCGGAATGGTTTTTATCCTGAATGATATTGCAGATTTTTATCAATTCAATAACGATTATGATAAAACTTTGAAATACAGGTTCCAGGCTTTGGAAATTGCTGAAAATCAAGATGAACAGCTGCTCCTCTCTACAGCTTATCTGGGTATAGCTTCGGTATACCGTCAGATAAAAGAACCGGAAAAAGGACTTCATTACATCAATAAAGCGATAGAACACGAAAATGATCCCCTATACAAGGAATCTCTGTTTGTACAAAAAGGACAACTTTTTCTTATATCCCAGGATTATGATTCTGCCCGTTATTACTATAATAAAGCAATTGATACGGAAGATATTTATTTGAAAGCTGCCCTTTATGACGATTTATCTAAATTGGAAGAAAACCGGCGTAATTACAAGGAAAGTCTTTTTTACAAAAGCCAATATGTTTTAGCTATAGATTCAGTAAAAGAACTTACACGTACTAAAGATTTGTTGGAATTGCAACATGTTTATGATGTTACTGTTTTACAAAACGAAAACAATAAGTTAAAGCTAGAAAAGCAGAAGAGAAATAATCTGATTTTATGGATAACTCTTATTTCTATTTTTATTATTGCCATTTCTTATCATTACTATAACCGTGAAAAGCGGAAAAAGGACAAACAATTAATAGCTAAAGACAATCTGGTACAACTGGCCAAAAGTCAATTACAATCCAAAACAATTCAAATACTTCAGAATCAGAACGAATTACTGGAAAAAGAAAGGGAATTGAGTAGTTACGAACAGGAACGCAATGAATTAAAGGAGAAAATCCTTAAAATGAATGAAATTATACGAAAAATAGACCAGGTTAAAGAAATGTCGGTTGTTCAGAAAATCAAAGCTAAAGACCAGATTGTTTTGTCTCAACCGGAATTAAACAACCTGGTAAATGCAATCGATGCTTATTATGATAATTTTACGGAAAGACTGATCGAAAATTACGAAAAACTTACCCCCGGCGATCTATATATTTGTTGTTTGTTGAAAATGGGAGTATCGTCCGGAGATATAGCTATTTTGCTCGATATGTCGGATGCTGCATTGACGAAAAGAAAATACCGCATTAAAAAAGAAAAGATGGGTTTGAAAGATGAAGATGTAAGTTTGGATGAATTTTTGAACATTTTTTGAAATTGTAATTGGTGAAATTTTTCATGTCCATTATTTCTTGATCCTGATTTTTTATTATCTGCTGATTATTAATGAATTAGTACTAATAGAAAATTACTTTTGTCCACTAAATACTTTGCATTTTTTTTGTATTTTTAAATAGGGGTATTTATCTTTGCTAGTGACAATTGATGTAAAATCTAAATGCAAATATCATGAACAAGTTTGTTTTACTTTCAATCCTGTTTTTCCTTCCATGCTTGTGTTATCCTGTCATCACGAATGGTGGTGATGTAACAAGTAAGGCAAATGGAAAAGTTGTGTTAATAAAAGGGGCCCGCAGGACAAACGAGTCTTTGGAAATACTTCCGGATAACCGAATAAAAGCAACAATAGAAAACCGGAAAATGGTTATTGAGTTTTTCTATGATGCAGATAGTCGTATGATTATGGTAATTGACAGTAGAGAAAGAATGGTATACCAAAAAGAACTTGAAGGAAGTAATCCTGAAACATTCGTCATTGACTTGCATGGCTTTTTAACCGGTTCTTATACCTTATTAATAGAAGAAAATGGTGAAATTGTTGCTCATGGCCGATTTTCAGTAGAAGGAATTGAGCCGCCGGAACAACCGGGAGACGAAGACCCGGAAGAGCCTTTAGCTGGAAATTGGATAAACTACCTTGAAGAAGAATCCATCGTCGATATTTTGAATGATGGCGATTACCTCTGGATAGCAACTCATGCAGGACTTGTAAAGTTCAATAAACAAACCGGTGAAGAAACTTTTTATACATCTGAAAATTCCGGACTGTCAAGTAATGGTCTGCGGTTGCTTATGAAAGATAAAGAAAATAATATCTGGATTGGAACCTTTAATCAGGGAATAAACAAGTTCGACGGAACAACTTTTGAAACTGTCAATGTACAGTCTTCTGATAACCCTCTTAACATGCATGTTGTTTCTATGGCCATTGATGATTCAGGCAACAAATGGTTTAATTCACAGATGTGCTTGAATAAACTTGATGGAAACAACCAGGAGTCATGGACCATACCTTTTAGTTGTGCACTGGTAGTACATTTCTTTCATCCAATGAAATTCGACAAAGAAGGTACGCTTTGGATGGGGATTCATGATGTTTACAATTACCATCTGACTAAATTTTCCGATGGACAGGTTCAGGGAATTCCGGGTTTTATGGCGCATGTAAATGCCATTGAAATTGATGACGATAATAATAAATGGCTGGCTACCAGCTGGGGGTTGATTAAATACGACGGAGAAGAATTTACCGTATATGATTTTTATGGTTCCCTGCAAGCGATTAAACGTGATTTAGCTGGTAATTTATGGATGGCTAATGGTTTGAACCTGATTAAGTTTAATGGCAATAAATTCAATAAATACGAGGTACCTTTGTTAAATAATCATCCTCAACTTTATGATTTAATTTTTTGTATCGAACCCGATAATGAGGGAAATGTTTGGATTGGTACACGCACCGGAGGACTTTTCAAGTTTACACCGGAAGGAGAATGTTTGGAAATCAGTTTGAAATCATCTTTGGCTCCAACAGGTATCGATCAGCTTAAACTTAACACAGATACTTCCATTCCGGAAAGGATTGAAGTATATGACATTTCCGGTAAATTACTCAGTTCTTTTAAGCCCTATGGAGTCTTGGATTCTCTGGAAGCATCAGATTTGAATATAAATCGTTCCGGTGTTTATCTGATAAAAACCATAGACGGAAATAATCGTCCGGTTATTAAGAAGATAATATTGCATTAGAATCCTTTAGATTTGATTTTACTAATAAAAGAATGTCTCAAAAATCGATCTTGATCGTCGTTGTGAAGAGGAACAATGAAGGAGGTTGTCTAAAAAGTCGCTTATTCGTCCATGAGAATCGAATATTTGATTTCAACCTCAGATAAGGGATACAAAGAAAAGAGGGTGCCAAATTGCTTTTTGGACACCCTCTTTCATTATTGATCGCAATGACGGGATTTTCTCTCTTTTGGCAACCCCTTTTCTTCTTGCGCTTCTATTCTGCGAAAATACAAATGTATTTAATCTGAGAATGGTGTATATTTGTGTATAAAAATAAATACTTCGCTTTTCATGTTTTTTGTATAATCTGCTTATATTCATTGGATAATATAATTCAAAAACATCCCTTTGTACAAAAAGCATGAAAATAATATTATTGTCGATTAAGACCCTTATCGTTCATTTTTACTACCTGATTTCCCCAAAAAAAATCAATTTTCATCCTCTTCTTCCCCGAAATCAAACTCAAAATCAAAATCGTCCACATAAGTAGGCGATACAAAATCGTCTAATTCCCGGCGATCTTTCTTAGTAGGTCGTCCGGTGCCCCGTGCACGGTCGATAAATCCGCTGATTTTGTTTAATTCCAATATTTCATATTGTTCGGGAGGGGTAATATTTTCAAGATATTCCTGTACCAATTTAGCTCCCATTCTTTTTTCCGTAAGCTGCAGTACTTTGAAAGAGTAGGTAACGGGAGGTTTTCTGACTTGTATAACATCTCCCATCCTGATCATCCGGGAGGGTTTGGCAGGAGAATGATTAACCATTATCCGGTTTTTCTTACAAGCCTCTACTGCAATGGTTCTGGTTTTGAAGATACGGGTGGCCCACATCCATTTGTCTATTCTGACTTCGTTCATTTTCCGGATTTTTATTTATTGTTGTAGAGGTTCATGGTGTTGTTGACTCCAGCCAGGCAGAAACTTTTAATAATGTCTCCAGCAGTATTGATCCGTTGCTCCAGCGTTTCTTTCTCTTCCTGAGAGAATTCTCCCAATACATAATTGATTTGTTGTCCCTGCCCGAATTGATTTCCTATTCCGAAACGCAGCCGGCTGTAATTTTGCGTTCCCAATGTATCCTGTATATGCTTTAAGCCATTGTGTCCCGCATCACTTCCTTTGGTTTTCAGGCGCAAAGTACCGAAGGGAAGTGCCAGGTCATCAACTACTACCAATAGGTTTTCAGGGACGATATTCTCTTTCTGCATCCAGTAACGGATGGCATTCCCGCTCAGGTTCATATAAGTGGAAGGTTTGAGCAGGATCAATGTTCTTCCTTTCAGCTTCAATTCGGTAACAAATCCATACCGTTTGTCGCTAAAAACAACATTGGACGCCTTAGCTAAAGCGTCCAATATCATAAATCCTATATTGTGGCGGGTGTCCCGGTATTCAGGTCCGATATTACCCAGTCCCGCAATCAAATATTTCATTCGTTTAGTTATCCTTTGGCGGCGGCACCTCTTGCTGCACGAGTCAGTTTAACGGTACATACCACATTGTTCTTGGAGTTCAGCAGTTCCAGATTATCAAAAGCAAGGCTTCCTACCTGTATGGTCTTACCCAATCCCAGGCTTTCCACATTGATTGTTAACTTTTCAGGAATATTTTTGTACAAAGCTTTTACTTTCAGTTTTCTCATTTCAAGTACCAGTTTACCCCCGGCTTTTACCCCTTCGGCCAATCCTTCGAGAACAACCGGAACCTCCATTACAATCGGTTTGCTTTCTTCAATTTCCATGAAGTCCAAATGCAATGTATCTCCACTTACCGGATGAAATTGAGAATCTTTTAAGATAGCATTGATTTTTTTGCTACCAATAGTAAGATTTACTAAGAAAATTTCCGGTGTATAGATCAGTTTACGAACACCATCGTTTTTAACATTAAAATGGATGTTTTCTTTTCCTCCGTATAATACACAAGGAATTTCATCACCTTTTCTATACTGCTTGGCTGCTTTTTTACCCAGGCCTTCCCTTACTGTACCTGCTAATTCAAATGTTTTCATTTTTTTCTTGTTTGTGTTACTCAAAATTAAGATTGCTTCTCAATTTCCCATCACACGGAATTTTTAAAGCGGGGCAAAGATAGTGTTTTTTTATTTTATTACAAAAAAACAAATTGAAAATTAGAACTCAGAGCATTCATTTTCAATTCTCAATTTTCAATTCTCAATTATTCAAAGGTCCAGATTAAAAACAATCTTCCCCTCCCCATTTTCAATAGAACTATCATCAACCGGTTCTTCCGTATTTTCGAAATCATTGGTCTCTTTGGCGTATTGGGGCACAAAGTTTACTGTATTGTTCTTTTTGACATATGATATTACTTCGGCCAATCCATCGGTAAAGCAATCGAAATCTTCTTTATAGAGAAAGATCTTATGTTTTTCGATTACCTGGTATGGTTGTTCTGAACTATCATAACAGGTGACTTTCAAACTTTCCGTAATGGTCAAAAAAAGCTCGCCTCTTTTATTCTTCTTTACATCTAAGTAATAATACCTTTTACCAGCCTTGATGTTTTTTGAAAAAACGATTTCTCTATCGCTACCTGTTTGTGAGTTTTCCATTTCTCAGCATTTTAAAAATTTTTTTATGAATAATTCTTTCTGTAATTTCCTACAAATATAAGATGATATTTCGTTAATATTCAAATTTATTAATGAAAAAAGTTTTTATTCCGGTTTTTCTCCTAAATAAGCGGTTCCGATTCAGAAGTTATAAAAAAAATACCTATCTTTGCCTCACAAAAACAAAGATGTTCTTTCAATAATGATTAATCGTGTTATCATTCGTTCTAAAGTTCTCCAACTTTTATTTTCTGCCTATCAAAAGGAGAACAAGGATTTAAGACTTGCCGAAAGCGAGTTGTTATTCAGTATCCAAAAGTCGTATGACTTATATCATTACTTATTGTTGCTGATGTCTTATCTCACCGACCTCGAACAAAGAAGACAGGATATACGGAAGCATAAGCATCTGGCTACCGAAGAAGATAAAAACCCCAATACCCGATTTATTCACAACCGTTTTGTATCGCAATTGTCCGGCAATAAACAGTTGAATACTTTTGTTACGGAAAATGGATTGTTTTGGACTGATGATACGGCATTTACGAAAAAAATGTTGAATACGATTATCGATTCGGATGCCTATAGGGAGTACCTTTCTTCCGATGATACTTATGAATCCGACAAGGAATTCTGGAGAAAAGCCTTCAAGCAATTCATTTATAACAATGAAGAACTGGAAGAATTACTGGAAGATAAAAGTATTTATTGGAACGACGATATTGAAATTATTGAAACCTTTGTCCTGAAGACCATCAAGCGTTTCGAGAAAAGCAACGGGCCTTCCCAGGAATTGCTTCCGATGTTCAAGGATCCGGACGACAGGGATTTTGCCATCAGGTTGTTAAGGCAATCATTGATGAATGGGGAAGAGTATGGTAAACGGATCGACAAGCATATCAAAAACTGGGACTTTGAACGCATCGCCAACATGGATTTGTATATTATGCAGATGGCTATTGCGGAACTGATCACATTTCCCAGCATTCCGGTCAACGTTACATTGAATGAATATATCGACCTGGCCAAGGTGTTCAGTACACCCAAAAGTGCGATATTCATCAATGGGGTATTAGATGCGATAGTTTCGGAATTGAAAGAAGAGAAACTGTTGTTTAAGAATTGAGATTTGAGTATCTTTGTGCATTCAACATTTTACAAACCAATTATATTGATATTATGAATTTATTAAGTGTATTGTTAGGTATAGATGCTGCTGGTGGTGCTGCTGGCGCAGAGAAAGCTCCTGCAAATAACTACGGTTGGATTATGATGATAGCGATTGTTGCTATTTTCTACTTTTTTATGATCCGTCCGCAACAAAAAAAGCAGAAAGACTTGCAAAAAGCCAGGGAAGCCATGCAAGTAGGAGACAAAGTGATCACTTCCGGTGGTGTTTATGGTAAAATAAAAGAAATCAATGATACGAATTTTGTCATTGAAATTGCGGACAATGTGAAAATAAAAATAGATAAAGCATCTGTTTTCGCAGCGCCGAATGCCCCCAACTAATAAAAATAATGTCGATCTGAAAAATAAGTTCAAGGTTTCCTTCCGTTCTGAAAAATGGAGGGAAGCTTTGGTCTTTTTGTTTTTTTTAATTATATCTGCCGGATTCTGGCTGCTGCAAATGTTGCAGCAAAGTATGGAAATCAACCTTAACATCCCGGTAATATATGCCAATCTTCCGGATAATATGGTTTTGAGTGATACCCTTCCTGATCATCTCAAAATCAAAGTACAGGATAAGGGAACTGTATTGTTGAATTATTTCCTGAGTAATAAGGATAAAACATTTATAGTCGACCTGAGAAAATTTACATCTTCTTCCAGGCAGGCTGCGGTTTCTGCCGCCTATATAGAGTCGGAATGTGAAAATTTTTTACCGGCTACAACCAAACTGCTTTCTTATACTCCATCGTCCATTCCTATTTATTTTAACAATCTGAAAACAAAAAAGGTCCCAGTAATATTGAGTGGAGAAATACTCCCTTCCGCGGGTTTTATGCTGACCCAACAATTGCAGTTTACTCCTTCTGAAGTCACCGTATACGGATCAGAAACAGTTTTGGATACATTAGAGGGTATATATACGCAAAAGGTTATTATGAAAGACCTGGAAGAGTCACATACCCTGAAGATTAAACTGGCACCTCCGGCTACGGTTAAAACAGATGTTTCAACGGTCAGCCTGGCTGTTATTGTAGAAGAACATACCGAAAAAATATTCGACATTCCGGTAATTGGCAGGGATTTTCCGGAGCATTACCGTTTAAGGACATTTCCTGCAACCGTTCAGATCACCTGTCTATTGCCGCTTTCCCGTTATTCTGAAGTTAAAAAGACTGATTTTGAAGCGGTTGTATTTTACCAGGATGTAGCAAAAGATACCACTTCCAGGGCCCCTGTTACGATCATCCAGAAACCGGAATGGATTTCTAATTATCGTTTTGTTCCCGAAAAGGTAGAATACCTGATAGAACGTACCAAGCAATGATTACGATAGGAATTACCGGTGGAATGGGAAGCGGAAAATCGGTAGTTTCCCGCCTGATGGAGATCATGGGAATACCTGTTTACTCTGCCGATACCGAGAGTAAGCGGTTGACGGACACTTCTCCTGAAATCAAAAAGTCTCTGATTGCCAGTTTTGGCCCGGAATTATACGCAGGCGACACTCTGAATAAGCCCTTGCTGGCATCGCTTATTTTTTCTGATAAAGAAAATCTCGAAAAAGTCAATCAAATTATACATCCTGTAGTTTTAAGAGATTTTCAACAATGGATTCAACGGCAAAAAAGCGAGTATGCTGCCATAGAATCCGCGATCCTGTTTGAATCGGGTTTTAACTGTTTTGTCGACTATGTAATAACCGTTACCTGTCCCACAGAATTACGCATACAGCGCGTCATTCGGCGGGACCATCTTACCCGCGAACAAATAATCCAACGTATGAACAACCAACTTCCGGAAGAAGAAAAATGTCAAAGGAGCGATTTTGTGATTTTGAATGATGGGAGAGAGGGGGTTGTTTTGCAGGTTGAGAAAATAATTGTAGAGTTAAAAGAATTAAGAGTTAAGGATTGACGGTATTAGGAAGAGCAGCTTATTTACTCTACAGAGGCTTTGATGTGGTGATTTGTATATAGAGATTGGTAGAATTCCAACTTTTAATTAATCCCGCTTCGCGGTCTTGATCTCCTTCGCACCTCAGCCATGCAAGCAAGCTTGATGGCTTTCGATTTGGCGTCAATTCTTAACTCTTAACTCTTAATTCTTTTGTAGTTTAAAATAGTATGTTAAATTTGCGTCCGGAATTTAAACGAGTATCTTTATGTTGAAAAAAATTTTATCAGTTTCCGGAAAACCCGGATTATTCAAACTGGTTTCCCAGGGAAAAAATATGTATGTGGTAGAGTCGCTTATCGATAAAAAACGGATTCCTACCTATCCGAGGGATAAAGTGGTGTCACTCGGCGATATTGCTATTTATACTTCAAATGAAGAAATACCTTTATCGGAAGTGCTCCATACTATGTTTGAAAAAGAAAACGGAGCAAAAATCGAGATGGCAGGAAATACAACTCCAGACCAATTCAAAAAATATTTTGCTGAAATACTTCCTGATTTTGACAGGGAAAGGGTATATCCTTCAGATATAAAAAAGATTGTAAGTTGGTATAACTTATTGCTTGATAATGAAATAACGGACTTTAGGAAGAAGGAGGAAGAAACTGAAGAAATCACAAAAGAGGAAAAGTGAGCTAAAAAATATATAAAAAGTCCCATTATTGCGAGGAGAAACGAAGAAGCAATCTCATGCTAATTGGCAGATTGCTTCGGGCCTTGCCTTCGTAATGATGGGATTTTTGAGTTAATTACCAGATATTCTCGGCTTTTACACCTTTATTCCCTTTCCTGTTTTTTCTTAAATGCAATTACCATATCAATAATCTCTTCGCCGAACTGTTCGATTTTCTTTTTTCCAAAACCATTGACTTCAGCTAATTCTTTCAGGGAGACCGGTAGTTTTCCCAATAAGTCCAGTAACGATTTTTGATGCATAATAATATAGGCCGGAACGCCCAATTCGGATGCTTTTTCCATTCGCCATTTTCTCAGGATATTGAAAAGCTCCGGATGGATGATTTCGGTGTTGACTGTTTTTTCCGGCACTTCTGTTTTAGCTTGCTTTTCCTGCTTTTCCCGTTTCTTCTTTTTCTCCGGTTTGGGGAGTTCCTCCAGCATGGATTTAGCTCTTATTTCCAGGTGTTTTTTTGCATTAAATCCCTGCATGGATTCGGCCAGGCAAGCGATTTTGACGATGTATTCTAATTGGAGTTTCTGGTAGGTATCGTTCCATTGTTTTTTTACCTGTTTGTTGTCTGTAATAATGGAAAGTTCACCCAGGTTATTAATAACTATCGATTGGATTTTACCGGTGAAGTAATCGCAGGCTTTTTTTACCCGGCCTTGTAAAGCAGGGTTTGTTTCCACTGCGCCTGAAGCCAGACTGTTTACCTGCATCTTGAACTTTTCAGCAACGGCAACAATTTCTTCCCGGAAAATATCCAGCATATTTTCAAATACCTGTCCGATAGAAGGAGGAAGCGCTCCCGGATTATCCCTGTAAATTTTCAGGCACTGGTAAATATAGCGCTGCATAGATGAAAAATCGAACATTCCGGAGAGTAAATGCAGCTGATATTCTTCCTGTGCCTGTTGTAAAGCTGCTTCAGAAGGAAGATTTTGTTCCACTTGGTCGGTAAACTGTTTGACTGTATGGTCGTTGATAATACTTTTTGACGACAAGGGTGCGCTAAGCACCATTCCTTCCAGTGTCTTACACCGGCTTAAGGCAACATATACCTGCCCATGTGCAAACGAGGAACCGGCATTGATGATCGCTTTTTCAAAAGTAAGTCCCTGGCTTTTATGGATGGTGATGGCCCAGGCGGTTTTCAGGGGATATTGCGTAAAACCTCCGATCGTTGTTTCCCGGATTTCCTTGGTGTCTTCCTGAATTTCGTATTTTAAGTTCTCCCAGGTGTCAGGAGTCACAGTGATAGGCTCAGCATCTTCAGGACACATTACCTGAATGAAATCATGATCGATGGAGATGATTTTTCCTATTTTCCCATTGAAGTATCTCTTTTCGGGCGACAGGTCATTTTTTACGAACATCACCTGTGCACCTTCTTTTAATGCCAATTCGTAATCGGTAGGGTAGGTGTATTCAGGAAAATCCCCTTCCACAAGGGCCTGGAAAGTATACGCTTTGCCGGGTAAACGGTTAAGTTTTTCATTATTGACCTGCTGTGCCTGGTAATTATGCGTGGTAAGCATGATATATCCTTCCGGATGCTGTTGTACGAAACCGGGAATATGCCGTTCGTTCAATTGGGCAAGCGTTTCCCTGTCCATGCAATTATCCCTTATTTTATTCAGGATAGAGATAAAATGTTCATCGCTTTGCCGGTAAACGGTTTTCAGTTCGATACCCACATAGTCGGTATCCTGCAGGGATTTACTGCTGAAAAAATAAGGTGTTTTGTATGCGGTTTGCAATAATTTCCATTCGTCGTCTTTTACCACCGGCGATAATTGTTGTAAATCGCCGATCATCAGCAGTTGGACGCCACCGAAGGGCAGGGTACGGTTCCGGAAACGTCGCAGTACGGCATCGATGCCATCCAGCAGATCGGCGCGTACCATACTGATCTCGTCGATCACCAATAGATCCATACTCCGGATGATATTGATTTTTTCTTTATTGAACCGGTTGATGGCCATCGGTTCTCCCTTGGTTTGGCTGTAGTCGGGGAGGTATGGCCCGAAAGGTAACTGGAACATGGAATGGATGGTAACTCCTCCTGCGTTAATTGCTGCCACACCGGTAGGTGCCACTACGATCATCCGTTTGGGAGAATGTTTTTTCAGGTTTTTCAGAAAAGTAGTTTTTCCGGTTCCTGCTTTTCCTGTAAGAAAAATATTTTTTCCGGTGTATTGCACAAAATCATAGGCAAGTTTCAGTTCCTGGTTATCGTCACGCATTGTCATATTTATTTTTTCCTTAATTTTTCAAGAATTTTCCCGATATATTCGTAAAAACCATCAGGCTTCATATCTTCTTCCGTAAGGAAACCTCCTTTCATTAAGACATCTACAGCCTGGTTAACATCACTCTCTCTTACCTGAAGCTTAATCCCTCCGACAACTCCTGTTCCCGGATGAAGTCTTGTCATATATTCATCCTTTGCAAAACACTCAATACCCTCAGATTCAAGCAGACTTCTTGGTATGAGTAAATCTGTCGGTTCAAAAAATGTTTTTATTGTTACCAGATTTTCCATGATAATTGTTATTAATCAGAGATTTCTACTCATTTTGCAAATCTACTCATTTTTTTATATAATGGAATGCATTTTTCATTTTTACCTAAAAACCTTACCTTTGCATGAAAAAAACAAACCCAATGATCCTATACATCATCATCTCAATCGTTGTCCTCGATTTCTGCTGGGAACAATACCTGAGTTACCTGAACCGTAAGTTAATGAGCCCGGTCTTACCGGAAAAGCTACAGGGAATTTACGATGAAGAAAAATATGCCCGTCAGCAGGCGTATGCAAAAGAAAACAGTCGTCTGGGACTATTTTCAGGCGGTTTTTCTTTCCTGTTGATTTTGCTGATCTTAATTCTGGGTGGGTTCGGATGGTTAGACGAGTATGTCCGTATTCACATTACTCAACATTTTATCTGGCTCCCACTAACTTTTTTTGGAATTTTACTTGCAGGCAGCCAGGTTATCGGTCTTCCTTTCTCCTGGTACGACACCTTTGTGATAGAAGAAAAATTCGGTTTCAATAAATCCACTCCCAAACTGTTTACCCTCGATACAATTAAAGGATTGCTATTGTCCTGTCTGTTGGGAGGTGTCATCCTTTCGGTTGTTCTGTACATTTATCAGTATGCCGGCTCCTGGTTCTGGCTGCTGGCCTGGGGCGTTATTACTGCTTTTTCCATCTTGATGAACCTGTTTTATTCCGAATGGATCGTGCCTTTATTCAATAAACAAACTCCTTTGGAAGAAGGAAATCTACGGACAGCTATTGAAGATTTTTGTAAAAAGGCCGGCTTTCAATTAAAAAATATCTATGTGATAGATGGTTCCAAACGAAGTACCAAAGCCAATGCCTATTTCAGCGGAATGGGAAGTAAAAAACGGGTGGTGCTTTACGATACCCTGATCGAAGAACTTTCTATCGAAGAGATTGTAGCTGTGCTGGCCCATGAAATAGGACATTACAAGAAAAAGCATACTTTACAGGCTTTGGTGATGTCGGTGATTTCTACCGGAGTTACCCTGTTTATTTTGTCCCTGTTTCTGGATAATCCCTGGTTGAGTGAGGCCTTAGGAGGGGAGATTCCTTCTTTTCACCTGGGACTGATCGCTTTTTCCCTGCTTTTTTCTCCGATTTCGGCTGTTACGGGTTTGTATTTCAATGTGATATCCCGGAAAAATGAATACCAGGCCGATGCCTATGCTGCCGGTTTCGGGTATGGTGAAGCTTTGGCAAATGCATTGAAAAAAATATCCGTGCAGGCTTTGAGTAATCTGAATCCGCATCCCTGGTATGTTTTCTGGCATTATTCGCATCCGACTTTGATCCGGCGTTTAAGCAGGATCGGAAGTATACCCCGGCAGGATGCCTGAATAATTATTTCTTCAAAACAAAAAATTGTCTCGGAAATAATTTGTACTTTTGGGTCAGATTTCTTTTGTATACAGGAAAAATCAGGTCAATTAATATCGAATTTGAAAAAAATATACATAGGAGGAATATGGTAAACGTAGAAATCATTACTATTGGAGACGAGTTGCTTATCGGTCAGGTGATCGATACCAATTCTGCCTGGATGGCCGGGGAATTAAATAAAATAGGCTTTGAAGTGCGTCATATCGTAACGGTAGGCGATAATGAAAAGGATATTGAAAAGGCTTTCGACAGAGCTTTCCTGAGATCTTCAATTATTCTGCTTACAGGTGGTATCGGTCCGACGAAAGATGATATTACCAAAAAAACTTTGTGTAAATATTTCGATTGCAGCCTGCGTTTCGATGGGGATGTGCTGAAGAATATGGAAGAGATTTTTGCCCGGTTGGGGAGGGAGATCAATCCGTTGACTTACGGACAGGCATATGTACCCGAATCATGCACCGTTATACAGAATAAAGTAGGTACTGCGCCTGCTACCTGGTTTGAAAAAGACGGTAAAGTGCTGATTTCCATGCCCGGAGTTCCTTATGAAATGAAATGGCTGATGCAGGAGGAAATCCTCGGGCGACTGAAAGAAACGTTCAAACAGGATATGTTTATCCAGTATCGTACGGCTTGGGTGGAAGGTTATAGCGAATCGGGTTTGGCAATGAAGCTGGATACATTTGAAAAAGAGCTTCCGGGTAATATCGGGCTGGCTTATCTTCCGAGTCCCGGTTTGATCCGTTTACGCCTGTCAGGCAAAGATGAAGATGAAAAAACTTTGTCGGCCGATATGGATAGGCAGAAAGACAAATTAAAGGAAATACTGGGGAAAAATATCTTTTCCGAAGAAGATAAACCGATTGAAACCGTACTTGGAGAAATACTTGAGAAAAAATCTATAACAATAGGATTGGCAGAAAGTTGTACGGGTGGAAATATTGCGCATCTGATTACTTCCAGGCCTGGAAGTTCCCGTTATTTCAAAGGGGGAGTAGTAGCTTATTCCAATGAGGTAAAAACCGGAATATTGGGAGTAAACCCGGCTGATCTGGATAAAGAAGGTGCAGTGAGCGAAACTGTAGTCAGGCAGATGGCGAAAGGTGCCCTCCGGGTGCTTCAAACCGACTGTGTCATAGTAACTTCCGGCGTGGCAGGACCTGATGGTGGAACCGAAGAAAAACCGGTAGGAACCGTCTATATTGCAGCCTGTTATAAAGGTAAAACCCAGGTTGAAAAATATATTTTCGGTAAATCGAGGGAACAAAATATCCAGCGTACCACCAATATGGCTCTGCTGATGTTATATAAGATGATAATTGCCGAATAAAAAAGTCTGTATTTTTTTTGGTAGTTAGAAAAAAAATTGTTTACTTTGCGCCCTGAATTACGGCAAGGAATTTGGTTATATATCAGTAAAATAATATAAATCATTATAATACAATGTCAAAGATTTGTCAAATCACAGGGAAAAAAGCTATTGTAGGCAACAATGTTTCCCACTCTAATGTGAAAACAAAGAGAAGATTTAATGTCAATCTGTTTACCAAGAAATTTTATTGGGTAGAACAGGATGCATGGGTAAGCCTGAGCATTTCTGCAGCAGGATTACGCCTTATCAATAAAATAGGCCTGGATGCAGCCATTAAAAAAGCTGCTGAGAAAGGGTATATAAACGGTTAATATAGGAGACCTATACAATGGCAAAGAAAGCAAAAGGAAACAGGGTACAGGTAATTCTGGAATGTACCGAACATAAAGAAAGTGGTATGCCGGGCACTTCCCGTTATATTACTACCAAAAACAGAAAAAATACAACTGCAAGGTTGGAGTTGAAAAAATACAATGCTGTCCTGAAGAGGGTAACTGTACATAAAGAAATCAAGTAAATCAAGTAAGTCATGGCAAAGAAAACCGTAGCAGGATATCGCGAAAAATCCGAAGGACGTTCTTATACTAAGGTGATTAAAATGGTTAAATCGCCAAAAACAGGAGCATATTGTTTCAAAGAAGAAATGGTTCCTAATGAAGCTGTAAAAGATTATTTCGCGAAATAAAACAATCGGCTAAAATAATCATCACAAGGACTTCCTTTCAAAATTTTATTTGAGGGGAAGTTTTTTCATTTTTACAAAACAACTATAACAATGGGTATATTCAGCTTTTTCTCGAAGGAAAAAAAAGAAACCTTGGACAAAGGTCTCTCGAAGACCAAAGAAAATGTTTTCTCGAAAATCGGGCGTGCCATCGCCGGAAAATCCAAGGTAGACGATGATGTATTGGACGAATTGGAAGAGATTCTGATTACCTCGGATGTGGGCGTTGATACCACTCTGAGGATTATTGAGCGGATAGAAAAAAGAGCTGCCAGGGATAAGTATGTAAATACTGCCGAATTGACAGGTATCCTGCGGGAAGAAATTGCGGCTTTGCTTACGGAAAACAATGCGGAAGACGGCGATGATTTTGAAGTACCCGAAAGTAAAAAACCTTATGTGATCATGGTTGTGGGAGTGAATGGTGTAGGTAAAACCACGACTATCGGTAAATTAGCATATCAGTATAAGAAAAACGGTAAAAAAGTTTATCTTGGAGCTGCCGATACTTTCCGTGCTGCAGCTGTGGAACAGCTTGTTATCTGGGGAGAAAGGGTAGGAGTACCCGTTATCAAACAAAAAATGGGGTCCGATCCTGCCTCTGTGGCATTCGATACCCTCACTTCAGCCAAAACGAACGATGCCGATGTGGTAATTATCGATACGGCAGGAAGGCTTCACAATAAGATCAACCTGATGAATGAGTTAACCAAGATCAAAAATGTGATGAAGAAGGTTTTACCGGATGCTCCTCACGAAATATTATTGGTTCTGGATGGTTCTACCGGACAAAATGCTTTTGAACAGGCTAAACAGTTTACTGCGGCTACAGAAGTAAATGCGTTAGCGATCACTAAACTGGATGGAACAGCCAAAGGAGGAGTAGTGATCGGTATTTCCGACCATTTCCGGATTCCGGTGAAATATATCGGACTGGGTGAGGGTATGGAAGACCTTCAATGTTTCCGGAAAAAAGAATTCGTAGATTCTCTGTTCGGAGAATGAAAAAAAACAAGGTAGATATCATTACTTTAGGCTGCTCCAAAAATCTTGTCGATTCGGAGCTGTTGATGCGCCAATTGGTTGCCAACGGATACACGGTGGCTCACGATCCTGTTTCTCCCGATGGGGAAATTGTTGTTGTCAACACTTGTGGATTTATTGGGGATGCCAAAGAAGAATCCATCGGAATGATTCTGGATTTTGCTGAAGCCAGGAAAAAAGGGAAAATCAAAAAACTATTCGTAATGGGTTGCCTGTCGGAAAGATACTTCAATGATCTTCAGCAGGAAATTCCGGAAGTCGATCGTTTTTACGGCAAATTCAACTGGAAAGGCCTGATTACCGATCTCGGAAAATCTTACCACCAGGAACTGGCTCATGAAAGGATACTGACTACTCCGGCTCATTATGCCTATCTCAAAATAGCAGAAGGTTGTAACAGGACCTGTTCTTATTGTGCTATCCCTATTATTACCGGCAAATACCAGTCGCGCAGCATAGACGATATTGTTGAAGAAACGAAACTGCTGGTCGATCAGGGAGTGAAAGAATTCCAGCTAATAGCACAGGATCTGACTTTCTACGGATTGGATATCTATAAAAAATTCTCTTTACCGGAATTAGTAGAAAGAATATCTGATGTTCCCGGTGTGGAATGGCTCCGCTTGCATTATGCCTATCCGGCCCGCTTTCCATTCGACCTGTTGCGGGTAATGCGGGAACGGGATAACGTATGCAAATATCTGGATATTGCCTTGCAACATATCAGCGACCGGATGTTGAAACTGATGCGCCGGAATATCACCCGGGCCGAAACCATTGAATTGATCGGGAAAATCAGGGAAGAAGTTCCTGGAATTCACCTGAGGACCACCATGCTGGTAGGACACCCCGGAGAAACGGAAGACGATTTCAGGGAACTGGTCGATTTTGTCCGGACTACCCGTTTTGAACGCCTGGGAGCATTTCCCTATTCAGATGAAGAACAAACGTATTCCAATCTCCACTATACGGACGATATTCCGTTCGAAACCAAACAGGCCCGGATGGATGAACTGATGGCCATACAGGAACGTATTGCCCTTGCTGTAAGTGAGGAAAAGATCGGACAAATCCTGGATGTAATGATCGACCGGGAAGAAGAAGATTATTGGATCGGAAGAACCGCTTTTGATTCCCCGGAAGTAGATCCGGAAGTACTTGTGGAGAAAAATAAAAATCTTATGGCCGGAAATATATATCCTTTGAAAATTACCGGATCGCAATCTTTTGACCTTTTTGCCCGGTTTGAACGGTAAAAACTGGCATGTTTTTTGTTTTATTCGTAGATTATTTGTAATATAGCGCGAAAATTAAAAAAAGGTGAATCATTCCGAATTATTACGAACTTTAAGCAAACGCTTAAACCTGCATAGTGATGATGTTTCTAACAAATTATCAGCTACTGTGAACATTCTGTCGATGCAGTTGATCAAAGGGAATGTTCTCACTATTCCTCAATTAGGTACATTTGAAGTGAAGAAGAGAAATGAACGGATATCCGTTCATCCGGCTACCGGAAAGCGTTTTTTGGTGCCTCCCAAATCTGTAGTGGGATTCAAACCTGTTTCTTCGTTAAAAGATAAAATACAGGAGGACTCTGCGGATGAGTGAAAAAATAAATATTCAGGAACTTATCAATGAACTTTCAGCAGAACTGAAGATTACCAAAAAGGAAGCTGAAACTTTTCTCCGGGAGCTATTTGTTGTTATGGCAGACGCCATTATGAAAGATGGTATTGTTAAAGTAAAAAACTGGGGTACTTTCAAACAAATTGAAGTAGAAGCGAGAGAAAGTATCAATGTAAATACCGGCGAAAGAGTCCTGATCCCTTCTCATCAGAAAATATCGTATGTTCCCGATAAAAAGCTGAATGATCTGATCAATCCATTTGAACAATCTACTTTTCCTGAAACAGTTGTTCCGGAAATTCCTTCAGGATGCATTACGGAAGAACAGGAACCCGTCAGGGAACCCATTGAAGAAGAGGCGAAAATATCTCCTGTTGCTGAAGAAGTCCGGGAAATTCCATCTGAAACCATTCCGGATATAGAAGATACGAATAAAGAAAAATCTTCTATATTAGAGAAACGGATAGGTGGTTCGGAAATGATGCTGGTTACTCTTCCTAAAAATCTTCCTCCACCCAAAATGAAGACTCAAAGAGTCCGAAAACGGTTTTTTAGCGAGTATCCGGTTTTTTCTGCGATAATTTTCATTGTGATTCTTTGTGTTCTTTTATATGGTGTTTATTATTTTATCACCCGGTCGAATAAAAAAGAATATATTACGACTTTGAAGGATGTTGCGTCGCGTTCGTATGTAAAACCCTCCGGAAATATTATTGAAAATGTGGATAGCCTGAAGGAGGTGCGTATGTCAAGAAGATTTGAAGAGCAGATCGCTGCCCCTTTGTTAGGTATTCCGCAGAAAGAAGAGGATCAGAAAGATGCTGTAGCAACCGGAGAGGATAAAAAGCCGGATGCAGAAACTGTAGTTTCAGCTAAAAAAGCAGAACCGGAAAATAAAGCTCCGGACAAAAAAGCGGAGCCGGAAAAAAATATTCCTGAAATAATGCAAAAACCGGTTGTGAATACACCGGAAAAGAAACCGGAACCGGTAAAGAATACAGCCCCGGAAGTCAAACCTACAACCCCTGTACATGCCCCTACACCGGCAGTTTCTACCGGACAAAAAAAGATAACGGTTCAACAGGGTGAAATGCTTACGGTTATTGCTTTGAGAGAGTTTGGAGATAAAATTTTCTGGGTATATATTTATGACGCTAACAAGCAGGTTATCAGTAATCCGAACAATGTGGCTCCCGGCACAGTCCTTATGATTCCGGCAGCGCAAACCTATGGGATAGACAAAGATAATCCTGAATCTGTTAGTAAAGCCAGGAACCTTGCCGGACAAATTGTTTTGAAATTCCAAAAATAAAGCAGTACAGGCACTTTTCGGCCTTTTCTTACCTTTTTTTAAGTATTTGATTAATCATTTTTAACGGCAAAAGGTTTGATGTCGATTTTAACATTTCTAATTTTGTGCGGCTGCATAAAATGTAG
Organism: Bacteroidales bacterium; assembly: GCA_031553775.1. Lineage (GTDB taxonomy): Bacteria > Bacteroidota > Bacteroidia > Bacteroidales > Azobacteroidaceae > JAISFI01. The sequence continues at coordinate 90,813 of JAVBLA010000025.1, read as the reverse complement.
TCCTTGTTCTTTTGTAATTTAGAAATATACTAACAATAAAACATCTAAAATCTATGAGTCAAACAGTTGACATCCGCGAACTCAATGAGCGGATTGAAAGTAAGAGTGGTTTTATCAACATGCTCACCATGGGTATGGACCAGACTATCGTTGGTCAGAAACATTTGGTAGAGTCGTTGTTAATAGGTCTTTTGTCTGATGGACATATCTTGCTGGAAGGGGTTCCCGGATTGGCAAAAACGTTGGCGATAAAGACATTGGGATCTCTGATCGATGCAAAATACAGCCGGATCCAGTTTACTCCCGATTTACTTCCTGCCGACGTGGTCGGTACTATGATATACAGCCAGAAATCGGAAGAATTTTTGGTAAAACACGGTCCTGTATTTGCCAATTTTGTATTGGCCGATGAAATCAACCGTGCACCGGCGAAAGTACAGAGTGCTCTGCTGGAAGCTATGCAGGAAAGACAGGTAACCATCGGAGAAAAAACATACAAACTTCCGGAACCGTTCCTTGTAATGGCTACACAAAATCCCATAGAACAAGAAGGTACTTATCCGCTTCCTGAAGCACAGGTAGACCGTTTCATGTTGAAAGTAGTTATCAACTATCCCAAAAAAGACGAAGAAAAATTAATTATCCGCCAGAATATCAGCGGTAATAAATTCGATGTAAAACCGGTCCTCAAAAAAGAAGAGATTTTGGAAGCCAGGAAAGTGGTAAGGGAAGTTTACCTGGACGAAAAAATCGAGAAATATATCGTCGATATCGTTTTTGCAACCCGTTATCCGCAGGATCACGGATTGGATAACCTGAAAGGTATGATCGATTTCGGCGCTTCTCCAAGGGCATCCATCAATCTGGCCTTAGCTGCCAGGGCTTATGCATTTATCAAAAGAAGAGGATACGTAATTCCCGAAGATATCCGTGCTGTTTGTCACGATGTAATGCGTCACCGCATCGGATTGAGTTATGAAGCGGAAGCTAATAACCTGACTTCGGAAGAAATTATCAGTGAGATTTTGAATAAAGTTGAAGTACCCTAATCAATTGAAAATTGAAAATTAAAAATTGATAATTAGGCTTACCTGATCTATCATTTTCAATTTTCAATTATCAATTTTCAATTATAAATAGTGGAGACAAGCGAACTACTCAAAAAAGTACGTCAGATCGAGATCAAGACCCGGGGGTTATCCCGTAATATCTTTGCGGGGCAATACCATTCGGCTTTTAAGGGCCGGGGGATGGCTTTTTCTGAAGTCCGCGAGTATCAGTTCGGTGACGATATTCGCGATATTGACTGGAATGTAACAGCACGTCATACAAGAACTTATGTAAAGGTTTTTGAAGAAGAACGTGAACTGACAGTGATGTTGCTGATCGATGTTTCCGGCAGTCGTGATTTTGGGACAGTGGAGGTGATGAAAAAGGAAATCATCACAGAGATGGCCGCTACGTTGGCCTTTTCGGCTATCCAGAATAACGATAAGATTGGGGTGATCTTTTTTTCCGATAAGATAGAAAAATTTATTCCTCCTAAAAAAGGGAAAAAACATATTCTTTACATTATCAGGGAATTGATTGATTTCCAGCCGGAACATAAGCAAACCGATGTATCCCAGGCTCTCAAGTATCTTACCAATGTGATCAAAAAACGTTGTACGTCTTTTCTGATCTCCGATTTTATAGATTCCGGAAACTATTTCGATGCATTGACTATTGCCAATAAGAAACACGATATTGTTGCTATTCAGGTGTATGACCAGCGGGAGACTGCTATGCCGGATGCGGGACTGATCAAATTCAGAGATGCAGAAACCGGCAGGGAAAAATGGGTGGATACCTCTTCTTCCAAAGTACGTGGAATGTATAAGAAATCGTGGGAAGAAAGGCAGGGCCGGATGTATGATGCGTTTAACAGAAGTAAAGTGGATGCTGTTTCCGTATCTACGGGAGAAGATTATGTGAAAGCCCTGATAAATCTTTTCAATAAACGAAATTGATTGAGTATGCTGAAAATGATCAATACAATCAAAATCCTGAAGATGATGGCGGTGGCTATGTGTTTGCTGTTGCATACACAATGGTCGGCCGCTCAGACCGTGGTGCAGGCATCGATCGATTCCACTATGATTATGATCGGGGAGCAGACTTCTGTTCACTTGGAAGTTGTAACCGGTAAAGACAATCCGGTCGGATGGCCGATTGTGACTGACACGCTTACCCGGGGGATTATCGTACTTGAAGCAGGAAAAAGAGATACCAGTATAACAGATAACAATCGTTTGCTGATTAAACAGGATTTTCTGGTTACTTCTTTCGATTCGGCTCTGTATGTGATTCCTCCTTTTATTGTTACAAGCGGCACCGATACTCTGAAATCGAATGTAATGGTGCTGAAAGTGGTGACTTACACTGATGTGGATCCTGAAAAAGGTATTTATGATATCAAGCCGGTAATGACTCCCGATTTTGTGCTGGCCGATTATTATCCTTATATTTTCGGGATAATGGGAGGCCTTTTCCTGTTTTGTGTGATTATGTATATCCTGCAAAAGCGGAAAAAGAAAGAACCTGTTTTCAGTTTCATGAAGAAAGAGCCGAAATTACCTCCTCATCTGGAAGCAATTTCCAAACTGGATAAGATCAAAGTGGAAAAATTGTGGCAACAGGGGAGGAATAAGGAATATTTTACACAAATAACGGAAGTTTTAAGACAGTATATTATGAGGAGGTTCCAGGTGAATGCCATGGAAATGACCTCAGAAGAAATTCTGTCTGAAATCTATCGTTTGCATGATGTCCATTCTGTATACGATACGCTGAAACATGTATTGGAACTGGCCGATCTGGTGAAATTTGCCAAATATGTACCATTACCTAATGACAATGAAATGTCTATTTTGAATGCCTACTTATTTGTCAATCAAACCAAAATAGAAGAGTTGCAGAACCCGGCAGGAGAGGGGAATGCCACCACGGAACCGGTTACAGAAAAGGAAGATCAAGCTAATCGTTAAATTTTTGAGCAATGACTTTTGCAAATCCTACATATCTCTTTTTACTGGTACTGCTGATACCTATGATTTTCTGGTATATCTGGAAATTACGTAAATCGCAGGCCTCCATGCAGATATCGGCTGCTCAGGCATTTGATAAAGTTCCGATAAGTTATAAAGTACGGCTGAGACATATTCCATTCATATGCAGGCTGTTGGCTGTATCCATTCTGATTGTGGCTTTGGCCCGTCCCCAATCCAGTAAACACTGGCAGAACACCACTACAGAGGGGATCGATATCATATTGGCTTTAGATGTTTCTACTTCTATGCTGGCCAGAGACCTTAGTCCCGATCGTATTGAAGCTGCCAAGCAGGTGGCTGCCTCTTTTATTAAAGAACGGCCGAACGATAATATTGGTCTGGTTGTTTTTGCAGGAGAAAGCTTTACTCAATGTCCGCTGACTACCGACCATGCTGTTTTGCTGAATCTTTTCAGTAAGGTACAGTGCGGAATGATCGAAGACGGTACAGCTATCGGAAATGGCCTGGCAACTGCAGTGAACCGTATCAAAGACAGTCAGGCAAAATCGAAAGTGATCATTTTACTGACCGACGGTTCGAATAACCGGGGAGATATTTCTCCTGCAACGGCAGCAGAAATAGCGGGCGAGTATAATATCCGTGTGTATACGATTGCTGTAGGCACAAGGGGAGAAGCGTTGGCACCTATTCCAGGTCCGTTCGGTGGAGTCCGGTATGAGAAAGTGAAAGTGGAAATTGACGAAAAGACGCTGACGCAAATTGCGCAACTTACCGGTGGGCAGCATTTCCGGGCGACGGATAATAACTCCCTGAAAGCGATCTATAAGGAAATCGATGAGATGGAAAAATCCAAGATGAATGTCAAGGAATACAGTAAAAGGCAGGAAGAATACCTCTATTTTGCTTTACTGGCTTTCTTGTTTTTGTTATTGGAATCATTATTAAAGTATACGGTATTGAAAAATATACCTTAATTATACCAGACTATGTTTAGATTCGCACATCCAGATTACTTGTATCTCTTATTGATATTGCCCGTACTTTTTCTGATTTACCTGTATTTTATCTATAAGAAGAGAAAAAATCTGAAAAAAATCGGAGATAAGGCATTGTTAAAGTTGCTGATGCCGGATGTATCGCATAAAAGGCAGTCGTTGAAATTCTGGTTCCTGTTTGCGGGGATTACTTTATGTGTTTTTGCCATTGCCGGTCCGCAGTTCGGAACAAAACTGGAAACCGTCAAGAAAAAAGGTATCGAGGTAATGGTTTGTCTGGACGTATCCAACTCCATGCTCTCGGAAGATATCAGTCCCAGCCGTCTGGAAAAATCCAAACAGATCTTGTCAAAAATGATCGATGGTTTCGGGAATGATAAGGTCGGTTTGATCGTATTTGCCGGCGATGCCTATATCCAATTGCCTATTACTTCCGATTATATTGCAGCCAAGATGTTTATTTCGTCTATTACACCGCAGATAGTATCCCGTCAGGGTACGGCTATCGGAGCAGCTATTAATCTGGCTACCAATTCTTTTTCAACCAGTGAAGTTTCCGAAAAGACCATTATCGTCATTACAGACGGGGAAAATCATGAAGGCGATGCGGTAAGTGAAGCACAGGCTTCTGCCGAGAAAGGTATCAAAGTCAATGTGGTCGGTATCGGTTCGCCGGAGGGAGCGCCTATTCCCATACAACCGGGAACCAATAATTTCAGAAAAGATGGATCCGGTAATTTTGTCGTGACAAGTCTGAATGAGCAGATGTGCCAGCAAATTGCAGCTTCCGGACAAGGTGTATATGTCCGGTCGGACAATACAAATATCGCATTGAAAACCATACAGACAGAATTAGGTAAAATGCAGAAAACAGACCTGGAGAGTAAGGTATATTCGGAATACGATGAAAGATTTCAGGTATTGATCTGGATCTGCCTGTTTGTTCTTATACTCGACTTTTTCATACTTGACAGAAAAAATCGCATATACCGTAAATTTAAATTATTTTCCTGATTAAAATCAACCGGAATATGATGAAACAAAGAATAATTATATATCATCCGATCATTTTCAAACCTGCTAAAATAAGTGGATTTTCTGTGCCGGTCATGAAAATAGTTCTCATAGCTGTATTGTTGGGAGCCGTTTTCCCGGTTTTCGCCCAGAAAGAGGTTAGAAAAGAACTCAGGAGCGGGAACAGTGATTACAAAAAAGAGCGTTATACGGAATCGGAGATCGCTTACCGGAAAGCACTGGAAGCAAACAGCCGGTCGGTAGAGGCGGCCTATAACCTTGGAAATTCGTTATATAAACAGGGAAAACAGAAAGAAGCCCTGGAACAATACCAGGTAGTGATCAACTCAGATAAAAACAAATCGACACTGGCGAAAACTTATCATAATCTGGGCAATATTTTTATGGATGCTAAAGATTATGCCAAGAGTGTATCGGCTTATCAATATGCGTTGATCAATAATCCGAGAGATAATGAAACGCGCTATAACCTGGCGGTAGCGCAGAAATTATTGAGCGACCAGCAGCAACAAGATCAGAACAAGGACCAGAATCAGGATCAAAAAGATCAGCAGGATAAGCAAGATCAGCAGAAACAGGATCAGAAAAATCAACAGGATAAGCAGGATAAACAAGACCAGCAGGATCAGCAACAAAATAATTCCAATATGGATAAGCAAAAAGCCGAACAAATACTGGAAGCTTTGTCGCAGGATGAAAAGAAGACTCAAAACAAAGTGAAGGAAGACGAAGCCCGGAAAATGAAGTCCGAACGTAAACCTGATAAAGATTGGTAAAAAGATGAGAAGAACATTATTGTTTTTATGGATATGTTTACTGGTTTCCGGTTCTGTATCGGCAGCCGAAGTTTCTTTCAGGGCCACCGCTCCCAAAACAGTTGCGGTGGGTCAACAGTTCAGATTATCGTACACAGTAAGTGAAAAAGCCAAAGACCTGAGGGTACCCGAAATCAACGGGTTCGATGTAAAGAACGGACCGGCAGTTTCCAGCAGTACCAGCGTACAGATTATCGGTACTCAAATGGAAACGGTGTATAATGAAACCTATACTTATATTTTGCAGGCAAAAGAGGAAGGGTCATTCGACATAGGTCCGGCTACTATCACGGTTGGAAACAGCCAGTATCAATCGAATAGTCTGTCCATTAAAGTTCTTGCTGCCGATAAAGCCAGCCAGGCTGCAGCCCAAAGCCAGCAGCAACAGGTAGAAACGGTCAATTCACAGGAAATCGGAGCTGACGATATCTTTCTCCGTGCTCATGTTTCCAGAAACAGTATGTACGAAAACGAAGGGTTTCTGATTACATTCAAATTGTATACCCGGGTTAATTTACAAAGTATGTCCAATTGGGCTTTACCTGATTTTTCAGGATTTGTATCGCAACAAATAGATTTGTCTAATATGTCCTGGAATGTGGAGAGCTACAATGGCAAAAATTACAGGACCGGAATTATAGCCCAGTATTATTTGTATCCTCAGAAAACAGGAAAGCTCACTATTCAGGGTGGAAAACTGGATACACAAATTGCGGTATTGGTGCGAAGGGCCAGGAGTTTCTTTGATAACGATGTCTATTCGAATGTCAACAAAACCATTCAATGCAATCCGGTAGCAATCGATGTCAAGCCGCTTCCTGCGGGGAAACCGGCATCTTTTTCCGGAGCAGTGGGTGATCTCAATGTAACTTCGTCAATTTCTTCAGAAAATGTAAAAACGAATGAAGGGATTACTATTAAGCTCAGTATTTCAGGTACCGGGAATCTGAAGACCATCAAAAACCCGGAATTTGTTTTTCCCAATGATTTTGAGATTTATGACCCGAAGGTAGATCTGAATACTAAAGTTACACAGGCAGGTGTTTCGGGTACAAAATCTATAGAATATTTGATTATTCCTCAATATGCAGGCGATTTTTCCATTCTTCCGGTAGAGTTTTCTTATTTTGACCCGAAATCGGGAACTTATAAAAAACATGTGACTCCCGAGTATAAATTGCATGTGGAAAAAGGAAAAGGAGGGGAGGGAGCTTCCCAACAGGTGGTCAACTATGCAAATAAGGAAGATCTCCGGTATATCGGCAAAGACCTCCGCTATATTAAAACCGGACAAACGGATTTCAGAACTGAAAAAGATTTTGTTTTCGGATCGTTTGCTTATTGGTTGGGTTATTTGATCCCGGCCATACTTTTCATTGTTTTCTTTATTATTTACAGAAAGCAGGCAAAAGAAAATTCCAATATTGCATTGGTGAGAACCAAAAAAGCCAATAAGGTTGCTACCAAGCGCATGAAAGTAGCCGGTAAACTGTTGAAAGAAAACAATAGAGAAGCATTTTACGATGAAGTTCTCAAAGCTTTGTGGGGTTATCTGAGTGATAAACTGAATATACCTGTTGCTTCTCTGACTAAGGACAATGTGGAATCCGAATTGTCGAAATACGGTGCCGAAGATTCTTTGGTCAAAGATATTATGGATATTCTCGGTACCTGTGAATTTGCCCGTTATGCCCCATCTCAGGATAGCGGAGAAATGGATAAGTTATACGATTCAACAGTGCAGGTAATTAATAAAATGGAAAGTTCTATCAAAAAGTAAGACTATGAAACAGATGAAACTATATAGCATTATAATCTTGCTGCAACTTTGTATAAGCTGCCTTTCTGCACAGGATACTCTGCCTGCGATTAATCTTCAGGATCAATCTGTGGTGGCAACAGTCGCGGATAAATCGCCTAAAGAGTTGTTACAGGAAGCCAACGATCTGTATGTCAAGGGGGAATATCCCGGTGCAATCAACATTTATGAAGAACTTTTGAAAAATTATGGGGTATCTTCCGATGTTTATTATAACCTGGGCAATGCTTATTATAAGGTAAATGATATTGCTCCGGCTATCCTGAACTATGAGCGGGCTTTACTATTGAATCCGGGAGATGGAGATATCCGCTTTAATCTGGAAATGGCCCGACTGAAAACCGTGGATAAAATGGAGCCTGTAGAAGCATTTTTCCTGCTACAATGGATCAGCAATCTCCGGAATATTTACAGTACCAATCAATGGGCATGGGTAGGAATCGTTTCATTCCTGCTGTTGATTGTTTGTCTGGTTCTCTTTTTCTTTGGCCGTAAGATTTTGCTGAAAAAAATGGGTTTCTATATTGGTATTTTTTGCTTAGTGCTGGCAGTTTCGGGGAATGTTTTTGCCTATCAGCAGAAGAAGCGGTTGACGGACCGTGATGTGGCAATCGTTTTTGTACCGACTGTTACTATCAAAGGATCTCCCGACCAGAGCGGAACAGATATTGTAGTTCTTCATGAAGGCACTAAGGTTTTTATCAAAAGAACATTAAGTAACTGGAGTGAAGTTGTCCTGGAAGATGGAAATGTCGGTTGGATTGAAAGCCGGATGATCGAAATCATATAAAACATGCTTGAAAAGATCCTGGAATACGAACGGGTGCCTTTTTTCTGGATGAATGGAAGCGATTCTCCGTTGCTGGATCATTTCATGTGGTTGGTATCGAATAAACTGGTTTGGATTCCGTGGATTATCTGTATCCTTTTTGTTCTCTTCTATAAAAAGAACTGGAAAGAAGCTTTGTTAGTTGTATTTGCCATTGCTTTGGTTATCCTGATTGCCGACCAGGTATCTTCCGGGCTATTCAAGCCCTTATTTCATCGTTTCCGACCTACTTACCATCCGGATTTTATGGATCAGGTGAAGACCGTATTTAATTACCGGGGTGGGAGGTATGGCTTTGTTTCCAGTCACGCAGCCAATGCTTTTGGTGTTGCAATGTTTACGACTCTATTGTTTAAAAACAGGTTCTTTACTTTTACCGCATATCTTTTTGCCTTGCTGAATATTTATTCCCGGATTTATCTGGGAGTACACTTTATTTCGGATGTTGTGGCCGGAGCCCTGATCGGTTTATTGGCCGGGTGGATTGTTTTCCTGCTTTATAATCTGTTTCGCCGGTATGTTTTTAAAATTCCTGTTTCCGGATTATCGCATCCGATTTATCATTCGAAAGAAATCAATATTGTCTCATATGGTTTCTGGGCGATCTTATTCCTCTTATTAGTACTTAATAATCAATTAGTTAATATTCTTTTGTGAATAACATGTTGTAAAACACATGTTTTTTTTGCAATTATTTCATGGAAATAATTTGTTATTGCAATTATTTTGTCTAAGTTAGTGGCATATTTAAGTGACGAGTTAATTTTTTTGTGAAATCTAAACAATATGGGGCATGACAAAGACAATAACCTTTAATGAGCTTCGCAGGATTAAAGATAATCTGCCAAGCGGGAGTACTAAGAGAATCGCAGACGAATTAGGCGTATCGGTAGAAACGGTACGCAATTATTTTGGCGGTTATAATTATAATGACGGTAAAAGTTGTGGAGTACATATTGAACCGGGTCCCGATGGCGGTATTGTAATGTTGGACGATTCCACAATATTGGAAAAAGCTTTGATCATTCTGGGGGAATCAAACTATAAAGTAGTTTCTCCGGAAGAAGTATCCTAAGAACGCCCAGAAAAATTTTTCTCATTAAAAATCCCTTTTCTTAAACAAGTAAAGGGATTTTTTTGTTACCTTTACTTGCAGGAAAGATGTTTCATCTAATTCATTATCACTATGGAAGACAAGTTAGTAACTTTAGCGATTCACACTTATCAGAAAGCCCTGATGCTCAAAATGTTTTTGGAGAATGAAGGGATAGAAGTGTATCTTCACAATGTAAACCTTATACAACCCGTTGTTTCTTCGGGAGTTAGGGTTAGAATAAAAGAAAGTGATCTGCCCCAAGCACTTAAATTAATTGAAAAATCTGATTTCTTCAAAGAATTGGAAGAACAACCGGATAGGGAGGATGACAAAGAAAAAACACAGGAGAAGGTAGTCCTTATACCGATCGATTTTTCAGATTATTCACTGAAAGCCTGCGAGTTAGGATTTAATTTTGCTTCTATCAGAGGTGCCGTGGTGCATATTACCCATGCTTATTATAGTCCTGTATTTCCGGCATCTTTTCCATTTGGAGACAATTTTGTGTACCAGGGAGGTGATGAGGAAACTATTCAGGTGATTTATCAAAAGGTACAGGCCGAAATGCAAAAATTCAAATCGCTGGTCGATGAAAAGATCCATTCAGGAGAGTGGAACCATGTTTCGTATACTTATTCTTTGCGTGAAGGTCTGCCGGAAGAAGAAATTATTGCTGTGAGCAAGGAATTGGATCCGATTTTAATTATTATGGGAACTCGCGGTAAGAATCAAAAAGACCTGGATTTGATTGGAAGTATAACGGCAGAGGTCATAGAAAGGGTTAAATCCAATGTGTTTGCAGTTCCTGAAAACATATCGTTTACCCGTTTTTCTCAGATTCAGCGAGTTGCATTCGGTACAAGTTTTGATCAGAAAGATCTGGTTGCAGTCGATGCACTGATCAAAACGATCAGTGCTACCAATATTCAGTTTTATTTATTTCATATTTCGCATAAACCGGATGCCTGGGATGAAATCAAATTAGCCGGTATCAAAGAGTATTTTGCCAAACAGTATCCGGATATGAAAATCAATTATGATATCATAGATGCCAATGATTTTGTTTTTAACCTGGAAAAATTTATCCGTACCAATCAGATAGATGTTATTTCGTTGACAACATACAGACGGAATATAATCTCCAGGATGTTTAATCCCAGTATGGCGCGGAGGATGTTGTTTCATACGGATACACCGTTGTTGGTTTTGAGGGGGTAGGTTTTAATTGAAAATTGAGAATTCAAAATTAAAAATTTCTCTGAGGGGAAGAATATATGAAGGGAGGACTTTATTGGTTTTCCCTTTGTTTTTAATTTTTAATTAAACATAATAGTAATTATACGCCAAATTTACTTGTGAGAATTTTGGAATATTTATGACTGATAAAATAATGAGTAAATAATATTCCGTACCTTTGCCCCCTCAAACAACACATCAATGGCCAGAAATAAAAAACAACTTCCTATATTAGAGGATGTTTTAATTACTAAAATAGCAGCAGAAGGAAAAGCGATTGCCAAAGTAGACGATTTGGTGATATTTGTGCCTTATGTTGTTCCGGGAGACGTGGTGGATTTACAGTTGACCCGGAAAAAAAACAGTTATGCTGAAGCTAAAGTGCTGAAAATCAAATCCTACTCTTCTATCCGTCAACCGGCTGTTTGTGCACATTTTGGGGTTTGTGGCGGATGTAAGTGGCAGATATTACCTTATGAAGAGCAGTTAAAATATAAACAGCAACAGGTAGTTGATAATCTGGTACGTATCGGAAAAGTGGAACTTCCGGAGATATCTCCTATTCTGGGGTCTGCCCGGACTACTTTTTACCGGAATAAAATGGAATATACTTTTTCCAATAAACGTTGGCTGACGGAAGAAGAAATACGTTCAGGGGCTTCGTTCAGCAATATGAATGTACTTGGATTCCATATCCCCGGGATGTTCGATAAGGTGATGAATATTGATAAATGCTGGTTGCAGGATGATATTGCCAATGAGATCCGGAATGCTATCCGTGACTTTTGCCTGGAGAATGATTATACATTTTTTGATTTGCGTAACCAGGAAGGACTGATGAGGAATATTATGATCCGTACGATGTCGACCGGTGAAATTATGGTGCTGGTGCAATTTTTCTACAGGGATGAAGAGAAACTGCAGGCTTTATTACAGTATGTTACAAATAGTTTTCCCCAGATTACCTCTTTATTATATGTGATCAACGAAAAAGCAAATGACACGATAACAGACCAGGAGATTTTGATTTTTAGTGGCAGGGATTGTATTTATGAGGAAATGGAAGGTCTGAAGTTCAAAATCGGACCGAAATCGTTTTACCAGACCAATAGTTTGCAGGCTTACGAATTGTATAAGATTGTCCGTGATTTTGCCGCATTGACCGGAAATGAACTGGTGTATGATTTGTATACAGGAACGGGAACGATTGCCAATTTTGTTTCCCGCAGTTCAAAACAGGTGATCGGGATTGAATATGTACCCGAAGCCATAGAAGATGCCCGCATCAATGCGTCGTTGAATAATATAGAGAATACTTTGTTTTTTGCAGGAGACATGAAAAATGTGCTGACCGGAGATTTTATTCAGGAATATGGCCGGCCGCATGTGATTATTACCGATCCTCCCCGGGCCGGTATGCACGATGATGTGATCGATATGATTTTGTCGGCAGCTCCGCAGAGAATCGTTTATGTCAGCTGTAATCCGGCTACCCAGGCCCGAGATCTGGGCTTACTGGATGCGAATTATAAGCTTGTGAAAGTGCAACCGGTAGACATGTTCCCATATACCCACCATGTTGAAAATGTGGTGCTTTTGGAACTCCGGAAGTAATATTTTTTCTCTGTATTTTTTGTCTTTTTTATTTCAATATGTGGTTGAGTTTAGCTTTTTTATCTGCTTTTTTATTAGGACTTTATGAGGTAAGTAAAAAAGTGGCTTTGCATAACAATGCCGTTATTCCGGTATTGTTCCTGAATACATTTTTCAGCAGTCTGATTTTCCTGCCTTTTATCTTTATTTCTTTTACAACTCCGGAGAAACTGGAAGGCAGTTTGTTTTTTGTCCCGCAGGTTTCGCTTCAAACGCACGGATATATCATACTGAAATCTTTTATTGTCTTATCTTCGTGGATCTCGGCTTATTTTGCTACCAAACATTTGCCGCTGACCATTATCGGACCGATCAAGGCAACCCAGCCGGTAATTACACTATTGGGAGCTTTGCTGATTTTTGGCGAAAGGTTGAATCTGTATCAGTGGACCGGTGTTATTTTATCTGTTATTTCGTTTTATCTCCTGTCGCTGGCCGGACGAAAAGAAGGGATCAATTTCAAAAAAGACAAATGGATATTTTTCCTGATTTTTTCCATCATAACCGGTGCAATCAGTGGTTTGTACGATAAGTTCCTGATGCGTCGTTTCGATGTGATGACCGTTCAGGTCTGGTATAACTGTTATCAGTGTGTGATTATGGCATCGATATGGTTGTTTTTGTGGTATCCTACCCGGAAAAAAACGACACCATTCACCTGGAGATGGTCTATTCCTGCCATCTCTATTTTTCTGACTATTGCCGATTTTGTTTATTTTTATGCCCTGACGGACCCGGAATCCATGATTTCTATTGTTTCCATGGTCAGGCGAAGCAATGTGGTCGTAACATTCTTTTTCGGAGCTTTGCTTTTCAGGGAGAAGAACCTGAAAAGCAAAGCGTTCGACCTTGTGTTGGTGTTATTGGGGATGTTGTTTCTGTATTGGGGAACGAAGTGAATTGAAAATTGAAAATTGAGAATTGAAAATTATAATTACAAAGGTATCTTCATTTTCAATTTTCAATTTTCAATTTTCAATTTCTCCTGTGTACTATCGAGCCGGTAGCCTGATTAGTCGGCATAATCAGTATTTCCGCAATTTGCACATGTTCAGGTGCGGATGCTGCAAAAAATACGCTTTCTGCAATGTCTTCGGCTACTAAGGGTTGTATTCCTTTGTATACCAGATCAGCTCTATTTTTATTTCCTCTGAAACGGGTAATGCTGAAATGGGTTTCTACCAGGCCCGGTTTGATATTGGTAACTCTGATCGGGGTATTTACGAGATCTATGCGCATTCCATCGGTCAGCACACGTACGGCAGCTTTAGTGGCACAATAGACGCTGGCGTCGGCATAAGCAGCTTCTCCTGCGATGGAGCCGATGTTGATGATATGTCCCCGTTGCCGGTCGATCATTCCCGGAGAGACCAGGCGGGTGATGGTTAGTAACCCTTTGATATTGGTATCGATCATGGTATCCCACTCGTCCCAGTTTCCTTCCGATATTTTTTCCAGTCCCAGGGCCAATCCGGCATTATTGATCAGGATATCGATGGATTTCCATTCTTCAGGAAGGTTTTCTATCGACTTTTGGGCATCTTCCCTGTTTCTGACATCGAAAGGCAGAAGAAGTATATCTACTCCGTAATGAGAGTCTAACTTATGTTTTAGGTTTTCCAGTTTGTTGGTATCCCTTCCGTTCAGAATCAATTTACTGCCATTGGAAGCGAATTTATGGGCACAGGCCTCTCCTATTCCACTGGTGGAGCCGGTGATCAAAACAATTTTATCTTTCATTTATTTCAGGATTATTTTTAGTGTGTAATTTCCTATATAATCGTCTCCCTGCATATTGCTGCCCCCTACGATCAGTTTCCACTGACCGGATTCATTCAGATCGTGTGATAAATCCGTACCAAACGGGCCATCCTGGGCATTAGAAGGAGATATTATTTGGTTGAAGCGGATATTGGCCGGACTGGTTTCCGGATGAATGGAGGCTGTAAGCTTTTCTCCTTCTTTAGCTTCCAGAATATAAGTCTTTGAATCTGATAATCCGTTCATAAATCCGGAAATTTCGATGCTGTCTGAGTTTTCAGGGAAAGTAATGTCAATTCCGTTATTGGCGGCCGGGGCAGAAAGATTCAATGAGTCTTGTAAAGACTTGTCTTTTTCAGATTTGTTTGCCTGGTGGTTGCAACTGCATAGCAGGCCAATAGTACTGAAAAGAATGATAAATTTGTTCATATGTATATTATTTTTTAAAATTCTCCATCTCTTAATCTGTATTTTGCAGGGCCTCTATCAATAAATCGACATCTTCTTCCGTTGTATCGAAAGAAGTAACCAGACGAAATTCATTTTCAGGCTCATTCCAAAAATAAAAATAATAAGACTCAAGCAACTTGTCTATTTTATAACGCGGCATTGTCAGGAAAAGTTGGTTACTTTCCGGTTTTTGCGTAAATGTTACATCCGGAAATGTAAGTAGTGCATCTCTCAGGCGGGCAGCCATTGTATTGGCATGCCCGGCGCATTCCAGCCAAAGATTATCTGTCAGATAAGCGGTAAACTGGCAGGAAAGGTAACGCATTTTGCTAGCCAACTGGCAGGATTGTTTCCGGATATAACGGGCTTCCGGCATGAGTGCAGGATTGAAAACAACCACACACTCCACTCCCATTAATCCGTTTTTGGTACCTCCCAATGTCAAGGTGTCTACTCCATAAGACGCTTCTTCCATAGTTATATCCAATGCTGCGGCGGCATTGGCGATACGGGCACCGTCCATATGAATTTTCAATCCGTATGAATGGGCAAAATTACACAATGATTTTAATTCTTCCGGTGTGTAAATGGTTCCCAGTTCGCTGCATTGTGAAAGATAAATAGCTCCGGGTTGAGAATGATGTTCAACCCCGAAATTTGTCATATAGGGCTGTAAAAGTCCGGGCGTAAGTTTCCCGTCCGGTGTAGCAATGGTGCGCATGAAACATCCGGTAGCCTTACCCGGTGCACCACACTCATCTACGGAGATATGCGCTGTTTCCGCGCAGAAAATAATGTGATACGGGCGAGTCATTAATTGGAGCGCCATCGTATTGCTTCCGGTTCCGTTGAACACGAAAAAAACTTCACAAGGACGATCAAACAATTCTTTAACCTTCGTTTCAGCCTCCTGTGTCCAAATATCATTGCCATAGCCTAATGCATGACCTGTGTTTGCTTTTACGATAGCTTCAATTACTTTCGGATGTACACTTGAATTATTATCAGATGCAAAACTTTTCATGATTCAGTATAGATATAATTGAAAATTGAGAATTGGCTAAAGCCGATCTTCGATTGAAAATTGAAAATGAAATAAGGCTCCATTTTTAACTCTTTCAAAGAGTCCGCAAAGTTATAAAAGTAATATTTATTTTCCTTTTTTTTCAACCAATTTAATTCTGACGGGTTATATATACAAACGTTATACATCAATAAGTTCTGTAATATGGAATGGAAAAAGATTCTTATTGTCTTGTTTGCCGGTACACTCTGTTTCTCTTGTAAAGAAAAGACTCCCGAGAGTATTGTCCGGCCTGTGAAAAGCATCGAGGCAGGTTCCGGTGATTTATCAGGAAAGACATTTCCCGGGTATGCTGAAGCTGAAGAATATGCTTTCCTGAATTTTCGTGTGGGAGGCATGCTGGAAGCATTGAATGTGGAAGAAGGACAGAATGTATCCCGAGGGACAATCATTGCCGCTTTGGATCAGCGGGATTATCAACTGAAGGTATCTTCTACGCGAGCTGATTATCAGGAAGCATCTTCGCGCGTGGAACGTTATAAAAACCTGTATTCCAGGGAAGCTATTTCCAAACAGGAATATGAAATCTCTCAGGCGGCTTTTGAAAATGCCAGGGCAGCTTACAATAAAGCCGTAAACGATTTGCAATATACCCGTATTACAGCTCCTTTTTCCGGGAATATCGAGAAAAAATATGTGGAGAATTTTCAACAGGTGATGGCCGGTGAAAAAATTGTCAAATTAGTCAATCCGGAAAAGTTGCAGTTTCGTTTTGTCTTGCCGGAAAACGACTGGCAGGCAATCAGAGACAGTGCGACATTCAGCATTGCATTGGATGACGATCCTTCTATGTACTATCGTGCCAGTCTCTTTCAGGTTGTTTCCGCTTCATCGGGAGGTGCGGGAATTCCTGTCATCCTGAAAATAAGCGACCCGGGTTTTGATGCAAAAAAATTAAAGGTTTTGCCGGGTTATGCCTGCCTGGTAAAGGTAGATGCGAAAAGTACCGGTAATCAGGTGATTTCTATTCCCTTATCAGCCGTTTATTCTGATCCGCATACGAATGAAACTTCCGTTTGGAAGATAGATACGGTTCACTCTACTGTTCACAGGATTCCTGTGAAAACAGGGGAACTGACCGGAAGTGAAGATATTATTATTCTTTCAGGGATTCAGCCGGGAGAAAGGATTATAACGGCCGGTATCACTATGCTGAAAGAAGGGGAAACCGTTAAAATGATCGACGATGAATCTCGCTAAATATGCTTTAGATAATAAGCTGGTTGTCTTTTTCTTCCTGGCTTTGCTTAGTCTCGGGGGAATTCTGGCTTTCGACCGTCTGCCGAAAAAAGAAGATGCTCCGTTTGTGATGAAACAAGCGGTGTTGGTATGCCAGTACCCCGGGTCTACGGCTTCAGAGGTTGAAGAACTGATCACAACCGTCATTGAACGGGAAATCCAGACCATGCCGAATGTCTACCGCGTGAAGGGAGAATCTTACGCCGGTTATGCTTACATCAACATCGAGTTGAATCATGGAACGAATCCGGCAGTGATGAGTCAGATGTGGGATGAGCTCCGGAAGAAAGTATACAATGTACAACCCAACCTGCCTCAGGGCGCTTCCGTTATAGTTGTTAATGACGATTTTGGAGATGTGTATGGAATTTACTATGCGTTGACAGCCGATGAGGGCATCTCTTATCAGGAGTTACGGGATAAAGCGGAAGATATCAAGACGATCCTGACTCCTGTGGAAGGTGTACGGAAGATCAATACATTTGCGGAACAGAAAGAGGTGGTAAATGTTTTCATTTCATCTACCCGTTTGGCCAGCCTGGGTTTGAGTCCAGACCAGATTATCCGGACGCTTTCCTCTCAGAACCAGGAAGTCTCCGTAGGGGTTAAAAAGGCGGGAAACCTGAGTGTTAATGTGATTGCCGAAGCAACTTTTCAATCGGTCGAAGATATTAAAAACCAGTTGATCCAGGCCGGTAACGGTGCTTTGTTCCGTTTGGGAGATGTTGCCGACGTCAAAAAAGGGTATTATGAGCCGACTCAATCGATCCTGAGGGTCGACGGCAAAAAAGCGATCGGTATTGCCATTGCTACGGCCCAGGATAAAGATGTGGTCAAAGCCGGAAAACTGATCAGGGAAAAGATCCGGACACAGATCATTCCTGAACTGGTTTACGGATACCAGTTGGAAGAGATTTATCCGGAAGATACGATTGCAGCGGCAGCCAATGACGATTTTATCATGAACCTGCTGATTTCCGTGTTTACCGTTATTCTTTTGTTGTATTTTTTCTATAAACTCAGGGCGACTTTCCTGATAGGTACATCTTTATTGTTCTGTATAGCGGCTACTTTATTTACCATGCAGTTTACCGGAACGGGACTGAACCGCTCTTCTTTGGCGGCTTTTATCATTGCCATGGGGATGCTGGTAGACAATGCGATTGTGGTAACCGATAATGCCCGGACGAATATTAAAATGGGAATGAAGCGATATGACGCTTTGATAGAGGGTGCTACAAAGCCCATGTGGGGATTATTCGGGGCCACCTGTATCGGAATTATTTCATTCCTGCCTTTATTTATGGCTGATTCGGCTGCCGCAGAAATCGTACATCCTTTGTTTGTTGTTCTGGCGCTTTCGCTGGGTTTCAGCTGGATATTCGCTTTGGTACAGACTACCACTTTCGGTGATTTTATGTGACAGGAAAATAAAGGAGAAGTAATCAGCGATCCGTATGATACCGGCATGTATAACAAGTTTGAAAAACTGTTACGCGGATTGATCAGGCATCGGTGGATGACGCTGGGTACTGTGATTTTCCTGTTAGTTGCATCGGTCGTTATTATGCGTATGCTTCCTTCCAATTTCTTTCCCTATATGAATAAGCCTTATTTCCGGGCGGATTTGTTTTTGCCGGATGGATACAGTATCGATGCCACTTCGGAAGAAATGAAGGATATCGAGCAATATTTTCTTTCGCAACCAGGTATTAAGAAGGTTTCTACATCTATCGGAGGATCACATCCCCGGTATTACTTAGCCAGTACCAATTATAGCCTGAAACCCAATTTTTCCAATATCCTGATCGAAGTGAATAATATGGATTCTACCGCTTATTGGGAAAAACGGTTTTTTGAGTATGTGGTTGAAAACCATCCGGGTATTGTCTGCAGGTCGTCACTTTTCAAGCTCTCCTCTCCTACCGATGGCGCTATTGAGATCACTTTCAGCGGACAGAATTCCGATTCTCTCCGGCAATTAGCCGCACGTGCGATGGATCTTATCCGTTCAGAGGGTCCGGGAGTAGATTTTTTACGAACGAATTGGGGCAGTAAAATTCCTGTTTATATTCCCCGTTTTTCTGAAGAAAAAGGCCAGCAATTGGATGTTACCCGTCAGGATATGGCAAAAACCCTGGGATTGGCAACTACCGGTATTCCCCTGGCAGAATACAGGGAACGGGATCTTTCCATGCCTATTTTATTGAAAGATGAACAGATACATACACTTCCTCTGAACCAAATGAAGGCTTTGCCGGTATTCAATGCCCGGGGAGAATATTTTCCTTTGGAACAGGTGGTTGACCGTTTTGATTTGTCTTATCAATACAACATGATCTGGCATTTTCAACGCGAGAAAACCATTGTCCTCCGGATGGATCCGCTCAGGGGGATGAATACCAATGCGACTTTTCAGGCTGTCTGGAAATTAATGAATGAACGGATAACGGTTCCCCCCGGATATACGATGAGTTACCTGGGCGATCAGGATGCGCAGGACGATTCCAACCGGTCGATACGGGTACAAATGCCGTTTGCCCTGACAATGATGTTTATCGTGTTGTTGTTCTTATTTGGTAATTATAAGAAACCATTGGCTATTATGGCTATGATTCCGATGATCTTTATCGGGGTAGTTATCGGATTGGTCGCGCTGGGTAAAGATTTTGACTTTTTTGCCTTACTGGGACTCTTGGGACTGGTAGGCATGAACGTAAAGAGTGCAGTAATCCTGGTAGATGAAATCGGTATTCAGCTTTCCAATGGAATGGCACCGTTGAATGCCGTTGTTTATGCCGCCAAAACAAGGCTGGTCCCTGTTTCTACCGGAGCAGGAGCTACTATCGTGGGGATGGCTCCGTTATTGGGAGACGCCATGTTCGGAGGGATGGCCGCCACCATCATGGGTGGATTGTTAATGGCCACCATCCTGACCATACTGGTATTACCGGTAACCTACTGTGCCATCTATAAAATAAAATATCAGGACCTCAAAAAATAATTTTCAATTTTCAATTTTCAATTATGAAGCCGTTTCTCCCCATCATATTCATCCTGTTCATTTCCGGAGCCCCTGTTGTTTCGCAAACACCATTATCCCTGGAAGATTATAAGTCGCAAGTGTTGGATTATAATCAGCAGGTACAGATTGCCCGGCAAACGCTGGAAGCTGCCAAATCGGCCCTGAAAGAAGTGAAAACCGGATACTACCCGGGAATCAATGCATCGGGTTCGTACCAGTATAATTTCAATCCTCAGGAACTGTCGTTGGGAGGTTTGAATCTGGCATTGGAAAATCAGAACTGGCAGGTCGGAGCAGATCTGAGGCAGAATATATATACCGGAGGAAAACTTTCCGGAACCGTTCAGATGGCAGGAATTATGCGGGATATTGCAGCTTTGGAGACCGATTTATCCGTTTATAACATTGCTTATACGGCAGAGTCTGCCTACTGGAATACGGTTGCTTCACAGGCCTATGTTACTGCCGCCCGGAAATATCTGAGCATTCTTACGGATTTACTGAACACTGTACAAACCCGGTTTGATGACGGTTATATCAGTAAAACCGATTTACTGAAAATGAAAACCAGTGTCAAGGAGGCGGAGTTACAATTATCCAGAACAGAGCAGGCTTATCAGAACAATTGTATCGTTTTGAATATTCTGATGGGTGAAGACAGCCGGAAAGCTTTTTTATTGACAGATTCGATTGCTTTGGTATCTATACCTCCGGAACCTGTTACGCCGGAAGAGGTATTGTCTCGTAGACCGGAATATCTTATCAAAAGTAAAGAAATAGACTTTCAACAAGCACAGGGGAAAACAGACCAGAGTGAGTTTTTGCCGAAACTGGATGTGGGGGCATCGGCTGCTTATGGGAGCCCGTTACTGAATCTGGATAATGAACCCATTGTATCTCCTATTCTATATGCACAATTGAGTGTTCCTGTTTTTCATTGGGGAAAAAGCAGGCAGGTCAGGAATAAGAGTAAGGCCATGGAGCTTTCCAGGCAATATGCATTGAGCCTGACGGAAGATAATATTAAACAAGAACTGGCGACTGCGGTCAATAATATTGCAGAAAGTTCGAAACAAATCGATATTGCCCGTGAAAATCTCAAAGTAGCGGATGAAAGCCTGGATCTGCATACGTTCAGTTACCAGGAAGGGCGTATTTCCATATTGGATGTGCAATCGGCACAACTGTCCTGGATACAGGCGTCTGTTAACCTGATCAATTCTTATTTGGAGAATAAAATTTCATTGGCGGTTTATAAAAAGGTTATAGCTTCAGAATAAGGTTATTGGATCAGTTCCGCTTTGATCTTATCAATCCGGTTATTATCCATCCTCAATACTGTGAGACGGAAATTTTCCCAGGTTACGGAATCCCCTTTGGAAGGAATACTGCCCAGGATATCTAAAATATATCCTCCCAATGTGATATAGTCGAAATCTTTTGGAAGAACATCGTCGTCCAGTCCTACTTTTTCAAGGAATTCTACAAATGGGATTTGTCCGTCGACGATCCAGCTGCCATCGGATAAGCGGACGGAAGCATATTCGAATTCATCCGTTTCCGAAATATCTCCTACCAGTGCGTCTACAATATCGTTGATGGTTACAAAACCCCGCACGCTTCCGAATTCATCGATGATCAAAGCCTGGTATATCCGTTGTTTCTGGAATTTTTCGAGAACAGAATAAGCCTTATTCGTGGCTATCACGATCTGTACCGGTTTGATGATCGACCGGATATTGTGTGCTACCAGGTCGAAGTTATCTCCGATCATGTCTTTGGAATAAGCGAAGCCGACTACATTATCTAGTTCTCCTTCGCATACCGGATAGGCGGTATGTTTGTTTTGCAAAATGGTTTCCTTGATTGTTTCCGGTGTATCGTTGAGATTGATCCAGATCAATTCGTTCCGGGGAGTCATCAGGGTTTGTATCTTTCTGTCTCCCAGGCTAAAAACATTCTGTATCAGTTCTTTTTCCGTTTCTTCCAGGATTCCACCTTTATGGCTTTCGGCAATGATCACTTTCAACTCTTCTTCCGAATGGATGTCTTCCTGTTCGTGTACCGGCTGGATACCAATAGCTTTCAGAAGTAAGTTGGCTAATTCGTTTAACAGCCAGATACAAGGGCGGAAAATAAAGTAAAAAATCCTCAGGGGAACGGCTACGGTAAAGGTTACAGGAACCGGTTTGCGGATAGCTAATGATTTGGGGGCCAACTCTCCCAGTACAATATGCAGGATGGTTATAGTAGCAAAGGCGACAGGTACGGCCAATCGTTGTGCCCAGACTGTTGCGCCAAATCCCAGCCAGTGGAAAATGGTTTGGATAATTTCGGTAAATACGTGTTCACCTTTCCATCCCAACCCAAGAGAAGCAATGGTTATACCTAATTGTGTTGCAGCTAAATAAGCATCCAGATTGTTAGTAACACTTTTAGCGGCAGCCGTTACATTTTTATTAGCGTTTTTTTGTACTTCAATCTGGGAAGAACGCACCTTGACGATCGCGAATTCGGCGGCGACAAAAAATCCGTTAAGGAATACCAGAAAGAGTGTAAACAGGATATCAAAAGTCATTATGCTTTGTATTTAATCCATTTAATCAGTTCTTTTACGCTGGGCTTTTTACCATACATCAGGATTCCTACGCGATATATCTTGGCTGAAAAACGGGTGACAAGTATAAAAGTAATGTATAAAAGAACCACCGATAATATTTTCTGCCAAAGCGGAACATCGAAGGGTAAACGTACCATCATGACGATCGGTGAAGTGATCGGGATGATAGAGGTCCAGAATGCGAGAGGTCCGTCAGGATTTTCCATGCTATATATAGCCGCATAGAATGCAAACAGGATCAGTGCTGTAATGGGAAGCATAAACTGCTGCGTGTCTTCCTGGTTACTTACAGAAGCTCCGATGGCTGCGAACAGGGAAGCATATAACATATATCCGCCGATAAAATATATAAGGAAGTAGCTGACGATTTCCATTATATTAATAGAGGAAAAGATGTTTACAACTTTAGAGATACCTTCCATGTTGATATTTTGTCCGTGAGAAGCCAATTCTGCCATTTGCGCTGCCTGTGCAGGGTCTATTCCTCCTCCCAGAAACAATCTTCCGATAAATAAGAAAAAACCCACCAGGCCGGACCAAAGGAAAAACTGTGTCAGTCCCACCAATCCTACCCCGATAATTTTTCCCATCATCAGGTCGAAGGGTTTGACTGAGGAGACCATCACTTCGATGATCCGGTTGGTTTTTTCCTCCATGACGCCCTGCATGACCATTCCGCCGTACACGAAAATAAACATGTATATAATCACCGTGAAAAGGATACCGATGATACTGGCCATTTCTGCGGAAGATTCTTTTTCAGTGCCGTCTTTTTCCCATTTGATGGTTTGTAGTTGGATGGAAACTTTACTTTCTTCCATTATTTCTTTCAGGCGTGGGATGTTGTATGATGCCAGTTTTTCGTCCTGCAGGTAGGTATTCAGCGTCTGTGTGATCGATTTGGTCAGGTCCATAGTGACCTGTTTTTCCGAATACAACGTGATGGCCGAAGGATTTTTCAGTAAATCGCCGGATATAACCAGTGTCGCATAAATCCCTTCTTGCCGGTCATGTTGATATTCTTCCACTTTTTTATCGACAGGAATGAAATGAAAATTGTCCATATTTTCAAACAAAGGAGCATATTTTCCTGTCTGATCGATAATGGCTACTGTTTTTTGCTGATCGTCTTTGATGCCCGACATCCAGAGCGGGACAAAAATCAGGGCGGCAAAAATAACCGGCATTAAGAAAGTCATAATCAGGAAAGATTTTTTTCTCACCCGGCTGAAATATTCGCGTTGGATAACGATACCTATTTTACTTTTCATGATACGGTACGGATAAAAATATCATTCATGGAAGGGATTTCTTCTTCAAAAGAAATGATATTGCACTGGTTTGACAGATGGTTGATGAGTGAATTGTTGGATACCTCTCCGCTTTTCCGGATTCTCCAGATTTTACCATGATAGGAAGGTTTTTCTTCCAGTATCGTGAATATTTCTTCAGAAGCATGGATGTTTTCGCTGGAATCGGTTTTCAGCAGGAACGTATTGCTTTTATAGCGGGAACGTACTTCTTCTACATTTCCCTGTAATACGACTTTTGATTGATTGATGAGTGTGATCTCATCGCATATTTCTTCTACTGAAGCCATGTTATGGGTGGAAAATATGATTGTTTTTCCTTTGTCTTTCAATTCCAGGATTTCCTTTTTTAGCAAATCGGCATTGACCGGGTCGAATCCGCTGAAAGGTTCGTCGAAAATCAATAATTCAGGGTCATGCACCACTGTGATAATAAACTGGACTTTTTGCTGCATTCCTTTGGAAAGCTCTTCCAGTTTTTTGTTCCACCAATCCATAATGCCGAATTTTTTGAACCAGGCCTGCAATTTTTTTTGAGCATCCTGGTGGCTCAGCCCTTTCAGGCGTGCGAGGTAAACGGCTTGTTCGCCGACTTTCATCTTTTTGTACAAGCCTCTTTCTTCCGGGAGGTATCCTATGTTATAAATATCATCCGGTTGAAGGGGACGACCTTTCAATAATACTTCCCCGCTATCGGGAGCCGTGATCCGGTTGATGATCCGGATCAATGTGGTTTTACCGGCGCCGTTCGGGCCTAACAGGCCGAATATTTGTCCCTGAGGAACACGGATGCTTACCTGGTCCAGTGCCAGGTGGCCGGAGTATTGTTTTACTACGTTGGTTGTTTCTAGGAAATACATTTTGTATTTTTTGGAGAAAGATGCAAAGGTACTATAAAACTTTGTATCTTTTTTTGCTGCGCCAAAAAAAGGTACCAAAAAAAGGCACTTCGTCAAAACGAACTTGCTCAATCGCTACGCTCTTTCGCTTCAAACAGCGTTTTGACCACAAGGAAAAGAACCCCCTGCCCCCTTATTTAAGGGGGATTACCGGGCTATGCCCGGGTGGAATCGGTAGTAGTTGTGGTAAATCATGCCTTTATAATATCCAATACGATCTTGACAATAAATATAGCTGCAATAATGTAAACTGCGATTGAGATGTCTTTGGCTTTGCCGGCGACGAGTTTGATAAGGATATATCCCAGGATTCCGAAAATGATTCCCTGGGCGATGCTGTATGTGAAAGGCATTAATACCATGGTCAGGAAAGCGGGAATGGATTCGCTGTAATCGTCGAAATTGATTTTTAGTACGGAATTCAACATGAAGAGTCCGACGATAATCAATACAGGCGCCGTGGCGGCAGAGGGGACAATCATAAAGATCGGGGCGAGGAACAGGGCGATGAAGAATAGGAAGGCGGCACTTACGGCTGTCAGTCCGGTTCGTCCCCCGGCAGCTACGCCGGCAGCGCTTTCCACATAAGATATGACCGTACTGGTGCCGAAAATAGCTCCAAATGTGGTGGCTAATGCGTTGGCGATCAATGATTTTTTGGCTTTGGGAAAATTCCCGTTTTCGTCCATCAATCCGGCTTTGGAGGCTACGGCTATTAATGTTCCTACTGTATCGAAAATATTGACCAACAGGAAAGTGAATATCACTACAAGCATATCGATGGAGAAAATATCATTCCATTCGAATTTTGCGAATACAGGAGAAATATCGGGAGGTAAAGATACCAGGCTTCCTTCGGGAATGGCTGCTACTCCCAGACACAGGGCCAGAACGGTTGAAACGACTATTCCGATCAATATAGCCCCCGGTACATTCCTTGCCAGTAACGCACCGATCACAACCAGGCCTGTGAGCGCTACCCAGACATGTTTGTTTCCCATATCCCCTATTTGAACGATGGTATGTTCGTTTCCTACGATGATTCCGGCATTTTTGAAACCTATAAAAGCTATAAATAGTCCGATGCCTACCGGAATTGCATTTTTAAGTGAATGAGGTATTTTGTCGAAGATTACTTTCTGTATGTTACATATTGTCAGTAAGATAAATATGATTCCCTGGAGGAATACAGCTGTCAGGGCAAATTGCCAGGAATAGCCCATTCCCAGGACCACGGTATAGGCGAAAAAACTGTTTGATCCCATCCCAGGCGCCTGTACAATCGGAATATTAGCCATGAATGCGATCAGCAGAGTTCCCAGGATGGATGCCAGGCAGGTAGTGGTGAATAACGCCTGCTTGTCCATTCCTGTCGTACTAAGCGTATCAGGATTAACAACTAATATGTATGACATGGTTAAAAATGTGATGAGTCCTGCTATCATCTCTTTTTTAACACTGGTTTGATGTTCTTTCAGTTTGAATATTTTATCGAGCATTGTTTTTTATTGAAAATTGTTTTTTTCGATTGGTGATGAAGGCGGTTTTTCGTTTTAGTGTACGATGTAGACTGCCCTTATATAAGAAAAAACGAAGTTATGGATTTTTTCTTTCAGAGCATAAGAATGTTTGTTATATTTTTTATTTTTGGACGAAAAAGCATTGAATTCATTCAGATTTTGAAGAGTAAAAAAATAAAAAATCATTTGATGCTTTGATATAATGAAAATATTCAATACCTTTGCGCTCGCAAAATAAAAAAGTTCGGGGTGTAGCGCAGTCCGGTTAGCGCACCTGCTTTGGGAGCAGGGGGTCGTGGGTTCGAATCCCGCTACCCCGACGGAAAAAAGGAAATATGACAGCTACAAGGAATTTGTGGCTGTTTTTTTTACATCAAAGAAATGATGTAAAAAAAACATAAATAATTACATGTTTTTCATCGAATCTCGATTCGATGACTTATTTTTGATAAAAAATTTTCCAATCAAAAAACATCAATGATGAAACCTAAGAATTTCCCATCCGGAGCTTCTGCCTTATTGGAAAATATTGATTATTTTCATCCGGGATTTTCTATCGACTGTGTTGTATTCGGGTATCATGAAAAAACACTGAAAGTTTTATTGACGCGTTATCAGGGTTTTGATTTCTGGCAATTACCCGGGAGTTTTGTATTAAGAAACGAAGATGTAGATGCAGCCGCCAATCGTATTTTGAGGGAACTTACAGGCTTGAAAAATGTATATCTACGTCAGTTTCATTTATTTGGAAATGCTGATCGACGAACTGGTTTGAGAGAAGGTTCTTCAGATATTTTCAGAAAAGAATATAATATTCATATGAATAAGAACCATTGGTTTAATAATCGTTTTATAACCATGGGATATTATGCTTTGGTTGATTACACACAGGTGCAGGTTACTTCATTGAGTTCAAACGAAAGAGTTGAATGGAAAGACATCCATTCCGGATTACCCGAATATGCTGATCATAGAATAATCCTTGAAGATGCGTTGAGCACCATACGATTTCAATTAGGTTTAATTCCCATAGGTAGGAACCTGTTACCTGAAAAATTTACCATGTCGGAATTGAGGGTATTGTACGAAACACTTTTAGGGAAGCCTCTTAATCGTCGAAATTTTGAAAGAAAAGTGCTTTCTTATGATTTTATTGATAAGTTAGACGAGCAACGCAAGGGTGTTGCCTATAAATCTCCACAATTATTCTCGTTTAACAAAGAAAAATATTTTATGCGCGAAATAAAGGGGCTTCATTCCGACTGGCTATAAATCATTCTTTTCTTTAAAATGCATCTCACCCAACCGTTAGTTAATTAAATGTAAAATCATTTCACTTTTTATTTGTCCATAATAAAGTGTCATTTTTTTTGTTATATCTTTTCAGTGCTTCAATTTGAAGCACTGAAAAATGGATGATAAATTAGAAAAATGTGGATAGTGTGATTGGATTTATCGAAATTCTGAATAAAATGGATATTTCTCGTAAAAAACGAATGATCATTAATTAGGATATTTGCGCACTATTGATACAGAGGAAAACCCTGCCTGTTATTGCCGGCAGGTAAAAGAAATGATGAATTTGATTAATTAAAAAAGACAAGCCATTTTGATTTATGGAATTATTGTACGCAGAGGAACATCATTCCTGCTTTCACTATGAAAAAAATGTTTCACCGACGATTGAAAGGATTGAACTCTTAAATGGGAAAAGATATGATTTCTTTAATGAAACCAATAAGTTTATTTTTGTATTGAAGGGGGAATTGACAGTATCATTCAATACATTTTTAGACGAAACGGTAAGGGAAAATGTTACTTTTTTTCTTCCAGCCAAATGCAGATTTTGCAGCTACACAGAAAACGGATCAGTTATTTTATTGTTTAATTTAAATTTAAGTTTTGACTTTTGTAGTCATTTTTCTTTCCAGACGCTTCTCGATAGAAAAAAAAATCAGGATACTTCCAAGCAATTGAATTTTATCACATTAAAGGCTAATTCTATATTGAAATCCTATATGGAAACTTTGGATGGCTATATCGGACACGGACTCAGATGTAGTTATTTTATGGATATAAAACAGAGAGAATTACTTTTTTTGTTAAGGGCTTATTATGAAAAGAAAGACCTGAATGAATTTTTCACACCGGCATTAAGCCAGGATTTATCTTTTTCCAATAAAGTTCATGAGTATTACAAAAGGAGCCTGAGTGTTCCGGAATTAGCGGAATTAATGAATTACAGCACATCCGGTTTCAACAAAAAGTTCATGCGTGTTTTTGGTATTTCTGCTTATCAATGGATGAAAAATAATAAGGCAAAAAATATATACCATGACATTAATTGTACTCAAAAGACTTTTTCCGAAATCGGCTACGAGTACGGTTTTTCCTCGTCCTCTTATTTCAATGATTTCTGTAAGACAAACTTTGGAAAAACGCCGGGTGCCATCAGAAAAATGAAACAAAAAATGCAAGAAAAATTCTAAACCCTATTAATGAATAAATTATGAGACTAAATCAAAAACGCTTGAGGAAGATTGTTTTTTTTCTTATTTTGTACTTATATATATCGGAAAATTTTAATGCTTTCGGGCAATGGTCTGGGAGCGGAACATCCGTAAGTCCTTACTTGATAACAAATATAAGTCAATTAAATACATTGCAGGCAAATGTAAACGGAGGTATAGATTACAACGGAGTATATTTTCAACTTACTGCAAATCTGGATTTATCCGGAGAATGGATGCCTATCGGTAATAGCACCCGCCAATTTAAGGGAAATTTTGATGGAAATAATAAAAAGATCAAAGGCTTGTACATCAATAAACCGCTGAATGACTGTGTCGGCTTATTCGGATATTTGGCCGGAGGAAGCATCCTAAATCTCAGTGTAGAAACCACACCGTCCGGAGTTACCGGAGGTTCCAGTGTGGGAGTGCTTGTCGGATACCAGAGTGGAGGAACGATTTATCGATGTTATGCGGGTGGTTATCTAAATGCTTCCGATTATGCGGGCGGATTGGTCGGTCAGCAGAAACTCAGTTCTAATTGCACTGTGGAACAATGTTACGTTTTTGTAGATATCAACAGCCCGAATAATATTAACGGGGCTGCCGGTTTGATCGGAGGCTTAAGAGGATCAGTAATAAACTCGTATGCAGCAGGAAATGTATCCGGTATTAATTCAACGGGAGGATTGGTTGGTGTTGCCAGTGATAATGGCATTGTTAGCGGGTGTTATGCCCTGGGAGAAGTAAAGTCGACGACCAGCGGAAGTAGGACCGGGGGACTTTGCGGTTACCAGAGTTATGCCACTTCGCTGATTTCAAACAGTATTGCCATTAATCCTCAGGTTATTAACACTGCCAACAGTCAAACTGTGAATCGTTTAATCGGACAAGTACCGTCAAGGAAAAAAAATTCCAATAATTATGCTTGGGAAGGAACGACAGTACAGGTTGGCGGACGATATGAAAATCTGATTAGCGATCCTGATGATTTCGATGGCTTTCCTCAAAGTGTCAGTATCTTACAAGAGTTTTCGTTTTACACCAATACGGCTAAATGGACAAGTATTAACAGCAGTGGTAATCCGGTAGCGGCATGGAATATTTGGGATAGGAACAGTTATCCATATCTTCAATTCCAAAGTTGTCCGCCTAAAGTTACAGGAATTTTCCAAGGTTCGATTCAGGGTGAGTTTCGTCCGGATATAATGATGGATAGTATTGTGGCATACAAGAGAGCCGGAACATCCAGTCTTCGTCTGGGACGGACTGCTATCAATAATACTTCCCGGACATGGACTTATACTATGAATGGCCTGGATTATTCCGAAACAATTTATTTCATTGCTTATCAAAGTGGTAAAACTGTTCCCTCTTATCCCGTTTATTATACTTTACCCTGTGCTCCGCTCAATGGTACGTATACAATTAAGGCAGACGGAACCGGAGATTTTCTTTCGTTGAAAGATTTTTCTGTCAGATATAATGCTTGCGGATTGAGTGGGAATACAATTATTCGAATAGCCAGTAATATAACAGAATCTTCAACCGTTCCTTTTTCAGGAATTGCTCCAGGTTCAGACGTTTATACTTTAACTATTACTTCCGACGGACAACAAAGAGTCATATCTGGACAAATATCAGGAGATTTGCTTTCTTTTTCCTCTGCGCAGAATATCACGATTGATGGTGGTGTGGTAGCCGATACGGCGTTAATCAGGCTTGGTGTCAACAATACCCGATTAATATTCCAAAATATGAATACTTCCGGAACAATTTCTGCTTTACATATCAAGGATGGAAAAAATATTACAGTGAAAAATGCAACATTTTTGTCCAGCAATATATCGGGGAGCAGAGGTATTTTCGTAGAAAATTTGATTGACTCGAATACAACTGAATTTTCCGGGTGTTGCTTTTCTCTCTCCGATGCAGGTTTATATATTAAGAATTCACAAAATATCAAAGTTACAGGTAATGCTTTTTTTGAAATAAGCAGAATTGCAGCTTATTATTGGATAGATAACGGAATACAGGGAAGTTGTCAGATTACCGACAATACTGTCAAAATCCTCGGAAACGGTACACAAACAACAATGTATGGAATTTATTGTAATGCTTCGGCTTCGACAGGAAATATTTTGATTAAAGGAAACACTATTAATAGTATCTCTAATGGAAGCGTCAATACCGGATCAATTCTATACGGATGCCTCGTTATTTTTTCCGGTAATGCGAAAATTTCCAATAACCATATATACAATATGTCGGATAATAATTCAACCAATGCCAATGGGGGAATATGGGGAATCAGGGCTTATTTATATAATTCCGCTCATGTCGAAATCAGTAATTGTGTTGTTCAAAATGTACAGGCAATGTATCTGGCAGGAGGCATTTATGTACAAAAAAGAAATGCCCAGTCATCTTATATCGTTAATAACTGCCAGGTCAAAAATATCAGGCAAACCGGAATAAACGCATCATCTTATGCTATAGGTATGCGAGTTGACGGAGGCGGAACTTTCAATGCAAATCAAATTACGGATATTACAAATGCATCTGTTTTCAACGGTTCTTATACGGCCGGTTTTCATAGTAAGATGGCATCAGAGGAAGATAATCAACAGTTACTCGTAACCAATAACATGATCGGTTTTAATAATCATTCTTATGATATCCGGGGAATATATGCAGATGCATCATTTTTGCCGAACCAACGTTTTTTACATAACACGATATATATATCCGAAAATGCTTCCGGAAGTAATCCGATTTCAGATGTCTACTATACATCTACTCCTGCAAGTAACCTTCAGTTTGAAAATAATCTTTGGGTCAATCGGTCTTATAATACTCCAAAATCATTTATATATGTCAATCCAAGTGTTCAGCAGGGGATTATATCTTTTATGAATAACCGGTATCTGCCTGTAAACTCAAAACTTGCAAATATTGCAGAAAATACTTATGTGCAATTAACAGATTGGAATTCGTTTTTGAGTCCATTAGGTGGAGACAACGCTAAAATTGCCGATCCGGTTACATTTGTTTCCTCTACAAATCAACATTTATCCGGAGCCTCCATCACCGACAACAATTTATATGTTCCGGTACTGAAAGATGCGTATCAGGATTATGATGGTGACTATAGAAGCGATTGTTACAATGCTGCCGGAGCAGATTCCGATACTCCTCTCCAATTAATTTCCGTAAGAGAAGATGTTGGATGCCAGACCTCGTCCAGAACCATTTCCGCAGTTATCAATTCTTTTTTAGGGTCTTATACTTATGATATTGATTTTTCAGGAATATTTAAAGACGTAAATACCGTTACTTCATTACCGGCTGGAGATTCTATTACGGTTTCCGGAATATTCCCGGATGGGAATCATATCATGACATTAAAAAATCCAGAAGGCTGTTCCATGCAGATCCCTTTCAGCCTGCATGGATACGATTTTCCGGAATTGGAAGTAAAAGACCTGCTTATTTGCTATGATAAAGCGATTGTAAATCTTGATAATGCTATAACGAGATTACAAAATGCCAGCATGGAAAATGTTCAATTCAGCCATGATCCTCAGTTCAGCGTGATTATTCCGGATAAGACTGATTGCAGTGTGAATGTGAATCAAACGATTTATGCCCGGGTGAGCGGAGATTACGGATGTTATTCCCCTATCCGAACAATAACAGTCCGGCAAGGAAATATATTACAGAATGATTATGTAGTATTGCTTTCTAATTCAAAAAATAATGCCATCCATGTAACCGGAAATGATTTGTACGGATGCTGCAAAAACGAAGAAGTTTTGGTATCACCTTCCAAAATACTGAAAGCAAAACATGGTATGGTTTCTTCTGTTTCAAATCAATTGATTTACACCCCGGATTTGAATTGGGGCGGCATTGACAGTTTACGCTATATTGTTGATTGTTCTTCTAAAAAAGATTCTGCTATGGTGTATATATTGGCTTCCAGACCTGCTTCCGGGAAATATTACGCTTGTCCGAATGTTTCAGACACATTGAAAATAATTGCGGATGCTGCGATTCAATATAACTGGTACGCGACTGAAACAGGAGGAACTCAGGTTGCAAAAGGAAGTAATACCAATTATATCAAGGTTGTTAAAAACAACGATCCGGTAGAAATCTGGTGGGTAGAGGCTCGTTACGGAAATATGATTTTTCCTCGTTTTCCCGTGGAATTTTTCCTGAGTGAAAGTTGCGGGACTTTGACACCTGTGGAATGTATTGCCAATGGAACCTTGTTATTCAGGGAAGATTTCAACGGAAATAATATCGGAGATCCGGATATTTCTTTAGATCCTTTACCGGGTGGAAGGAGCAACTATACTTTCACCAATAATACCATATTCCCGAATATGTCGGTAGAACGATATTGTCTTGTAAAAAAAGGTCCTGATACGCATGAAACCTGGCACAGTTACGACGATCATACTTTCCCTGATGATAAAACAAGAGGCTATTTTATGGCTGTAGATGCTTCCACTATTCCCGGAAGATTTTATTCACATACCATATCCGGCCTGTGTCCCGGAACCGTATTGTATTTCTCTATTTGGATGGGTAATCTAATGAAAAAAACCAGATATGGGGAGTATAGTCCGTCGCTACGTTTTTTGTTAATCGATGCGGAAACCAATATTATACTGGCTCAATATTCATCGGGAGTCATGGAAAATACGCCTACTCCTCTCTGGAAACAATACGGATTTTCTTTCACCTCTTCATCTCCTTCCGTAAGGTTGGAAATTTACAGCAATACCAGGGAAGTGAGTGGAAACGATCTTGTGCTTGATGATTTGGAAATACATACCTGTATTCCTCCGGTAAAGATTACCGGGCCATTGACCTATTGTCCGAACGATCCGCTCGATTTGACCGTAAAAAACAACGATGATTCTAACCTGAGGGCCGATCAGACGGTCAACTGGCTCTTCAGTGAAAATGGAGATATGGGTACTAATGCCCAATGGGATACAATTCAGAATATAACATCTGTACATTTGGACATGCCGGTTACCCGGTCCGGATATTTGCGAGCCGTGGCAGGATCGCAAGGCGCTATTGATGCCAAAATGTTCAATTGTTGTAGTATTTCGGATCCTACGCATATCCTGGTTACTCCGGATCTGATGTATTGGAGACGAAACTCGGTAGATAATGACTGGAATAATCCGCTCAACTGGGTGGATAAAGACGATGTAGCTTTAAATGCTGTTCCCAATAAATGTACGGATGTTCATATTCCGGGTAATTCTAAGTATTATCCTGATTTGAGTGAGAATTACTCCCCAAGAACCGAAAATTATGGAGATCCCCGCTGCCGGGATATTACCTATCATTTCGGATCAGAGGTGGCAAAACCACAATATCTGACCTATCGTAAGGCTTATATTCAATATAATTTCGGATATTATGAAGGAACTCAATATGTTTCCGATTGGGAAACACATTCTTCTTATCCGATGGAACGGGGACATTGGTATGTTCTTGCCGCTCCGCTCAAACATATTGTTTCGGGGGACTTTTCTATAGGAGGTTTCCCCAATATGTGGCAACAGGGGTTCAAGTCTTCTCCGGACCGGAAGGGGCAATTGAACGGCGATTGGTATACTCCGGAGAATACGGCTGCGCTGGAAGTAGGTAGTAAACAGAATTATGCAATCAGTGTATGGGCAGGAGAACTTCTTCCGGGAGTTCTGGGTGAAGATGATCATCAGAATTTAAATGATCTCAAAGGAATACTTCAGATGCCTTATTTTGAAGATGCAGCTATCAGTGAGAAGCATAGGATACATGAGTATATTGCTAGAGATTCTATCAGCCGGTTCTACTATTATTATTACGACAGGGTGGGATTACCTGTTCCTAAGACCGTTTTCAGTGACTATCCGAGAGGTTACCAGTCTTATCGCTTTATATTTGAAGACCAATTTAACCGTCCTATTCAAGACTTTCCGGTTGTTGTTCCATCGGGAACGGAGATCATGATTGGAAATCCATTTCTTTCTTCTCTGGATTTTGAAAATTTCTACAATAATAATAGTGATATAATAGAGAATTACTATCGTTTATTCGTAAATAATCTTTTTCAAACCTTTAGCCTGACTGATGGTTCTCCGGCCGGTTTAACCCCAAAAATTGCCTCTTTTCAGGGATTTTTCATCAAGACAAAAGAGACGGATGGAAATGTTACATTGCATTTTCCTGTTTCCACTTCGGTTACAAGGCCTACCCTCTCCCAACACCAATTAAGATCAACCTCCCAGGTTGGCAGTACAAATAAATTTTATGTCAAAGCTTCCAATTCTTTAGGTAATAGTTGGACTACACTTGTGATGGACAGTGATCCTTCGGAAACTGATATCCCTCAACTGTTCATTGCCAGTGAAGATTCTAAAAATGCACCTCAGGTATACCTGCTTAATTCCGCTAACCAGAAGAATACGGTTCTGCATCTTCCGGAAGCGACAATCGAAATTCCGCTTGGTGTGAGTTGCGGTAGCCAGGATACGATCTGTCTGTCGTTCTCCAACCTGGAAAGAATATCCTGTGAGTCACTTGTACTGAGAGATCTTCGTTTGCATAAAGATATCGATTTATTCAAACAGAATACCTATTCATTTAAAAATGATCCGGATGACGGCGAACGTTTTTTATTGTTTGCGGGGAACTCCCCAAATACAGCGATTGAGGACAATCCTGTGGAAGATAAGGTATCATTTTTTGTTTCTTGTAGTCAGAATACACTTAATATCAAAGCTTCGGAAACGATTTCTACCGTTAGTATCGTCTCCATTCAAGGCATGGTATTGGAGAAATGGACAGGTATTTATGAAAAGGTCTGTAGCAGGAAACTGCAACTTCCTGCTGGAATTTATCTTGTAACAGTCCGACTGAGTAATGGAGATACCCAAACAAAAAAAATAATTATCAGACGATAAAACGAAGAAGTCATGAAAACAAAAAATAGAATCTTGCTAAATAAACGAAGGACATATCTTGTTCCGATTATTCTTATTATGTGTAATCTCAGAATATATGCCTATGAACTTCCGGATATAAAAATTTCACAGGAAGTTTACCTTTATATGCCGTATGATACTCATAAAAATATGATTGATCATTATATGAGCGATAAAAGTTTTGTGTTGAAAGGACTAATTTCCGATGAACAGACTTTTTCTTTCGGACAAATTCAGGATTACATGCAAACAAACAGTTATTTTAATCATCAACCGTTCGAAATTCACGATGAGGAGTCTGTGATTTTGGGAGGGCCTATCGGGCCTCCGATTGCCGGTATACCGGTCAGAAATGCTCATTTTTTAATTGTATTGTTGGTGATAGCTTATGGTATATATATAAGATTTCAGGAAAAATCGTCTACTAATAAATAAAAAAACTGACAAAAAAACGGTATAAAAAACGAATGTGTGTTCTATCATCCACCGACCATAATCAATGGCTTCAGTACCCCGTTCGAGAGGATCTCCCAACATATCGTAAAGCTTTACCGGCTTGCCAAATGAAAAACAATTGAGGAGTAAGTAAACTTACATCATCTCTGTCTTCTTTTCCGGCAAAAGAAGCTTGCCATTGAAATAAAGAGCCGAACTGAATTGTGTGGTTTTGGGAAAAGAAAGCCATCGCAGATAATCCGGTTTGCCATTTTCCTTGTCCCAAATTATGACTGCCTGTAGGGGCAACCAACAATGATCCCACACCATAACTAACTCCTTCTTCACTTGGAAGTTTATAAATTGCAAATGCACTAAATTCACCAAATCCGCTTGTAGGCGAACTTTCCGGTAACGATTGTGTAGCAAAAGGCATAGTTGCCCGTAGAAAAAATGCCAGTGCGCGCTGTGCATGTAATAGCTTACCACATATTTTTTTTGTATTATACCGGTTTTGGCATTATAAATGGAATTATTTGATGAAAGGGGCGAGACCCGATTTTGTTTTTTCAGATATGCTCATCCCTGATGAATTAATTGAACTTGAAAAAACTGCCATGTACGAAAGCCGGAAAATTCCAAAGACCACTTGTATCATAGGCAAAGATATCTTTAAGGACCTTGTGGATGATATTCACTTTTTTTCCTCTCAAGAGTTGATCTCTAAGGTTGAATTACAAGAATTAAAGCCGGAACTATTGGATTTACTACAAAAAACAGAGGTGATGACCGAAACGGGCTGTTATTCATCGGGAGGGGAAATTATGATTTATTTATCTAAACTAGTAATAGATTCTTGTTATTATCATCTGGAATGTGATGAGAGGTATTATTGCTTATAACGAGCATTTCATATTGATAAACTTGGATTTACCAATTACAAGTTTTGTAAGAAACAAAAAGAGTGGATTGATTTGTTAATGAGGATCTCAATGTTACTGACTCAAAACGGAGACAGACAACGTTTCAATTTTTTTAAGGACCAGAGGGACATACTGGAAAGTCTGATGTAGATATTTCAATACCTACATCAGACTTGGAGAGGCTATAATGAATTTGTCATTATATGATCCAGAGACTGATCTTCCAGGTGCATACCCGGCTATGCCACCCAGCATAACGATTCCAGATATTACTCCGGTATTGGAACTGTTTTGAATGATTCCTCCATGTACCCCCGTAATTCCACCGGTTTGAACCCAGCCTGTTATATTTCCGGAGTTGGAAGAGTTTGAAACAAATCTCTTCTGGAGGCTTTTCTGTCCTGTTTTTGCAGGTAGAGAACAGGGCAACGGCGATTATGACGGTACTGATGCGGTGATTCATTTTTTTTATAATTGAAAATTGGTTAAAGGGGTGGGTATGGAAAATAATCATTTATTTTTTACTTTTCACTTTTTATAGATTTCCATATCAAATAATTAGTTCCGGGAAGATTTTCTCTTTCTTTGCCGAAAGTGGTGATTGTTCCATCCGGTCCTCTATACCAGCCAAAGGCAGATTCTCCGCAGAGGTAAATGGCATTGGCGACTTCTATATCGGCCAGTGCCTGGGCAAAATCGTGAAAAGATTCCCGGCTGCGGCTTTCTACCATGATCACCTGTTTATCCCGGATAGCCAGTGCCCGGCGGATGCTTTTTCCTTTGGGTGCGTTTACGATAACTTTGGAATCTCTTACCAACGGGTATTGCCTGAAAAAGTATCCCCCCTGCTCTATCACTTTGGTCAGTATTCCTGTTTCTCCGGCCATTCCGATGATGACTTCTTTGTCGAGGATGGCACAGAAGCCTTCTTTGCGCTGCCCGCGTGCCAGCTGTTTGCCTGCCAGGACATAATCGCCTACGATCTCTCCGTTATCGGCGCGTATATCGGCGGCCTGTGCTACGAAGATAATCGATTTATCTCCCTGGTCCGGCATTTCTATAGCCAGCTCCATATAGGCATTTACGGGTGTGTAGATGTACAGAGGGACATCGTTAACAGATTTTTCCGACACTTCAATAAACCCTTTATGTATACCACCTGAAGTTTCTGTTTGGTAGTTCGGTATTGTTTTTATATTTTCTACTGATACAGGTCTGGATTGAGGTTCTGTTTCTCTATTTAAAAGAAAGATAATGCATAACAGGGTAACCCCGCAAGACATCATGCAGATCAGGAAAATAAAGTTTTTTTTCTTCCGGCTGAGAGATGGTTTTTCTTTTTTCTTCCGGGTAAAACCCAGTATTTGGATTTCATCTTCCGCAGGTATTTTTTTATTTTCCATATTCATTTTTCATTTATTGTTTGCCTTACTCCCACCTGTTTACCTGTCGATTGTTTTGACGGTCAGTTCTTTTAACTGCTTCAATGCTTCTTTCGATGCCGAAAGCATGAACGTATGCTGGAGTTTCATATCGGATAATCCCAGTTGCTGTTTGGATATATTGATATAATAGATATAATTCCGGTTGATGATCAGGCTTTTACCGATCCGGATAAATACCTGAGCTTCCTCTCCTAATTGCTGTTCGATTATTTTCTGGAATGTGGTCAGGTTGAAGGAAAAAACCCGTTCTTCCTTGTTGGCAAGCACCAGGGTAGAGTAGTTTCCGTCTGAGCTGATGTACACCACTCTTTCTACTGCTACCCTTACCAGTTCGTTAGAGGTTGATATGACCAGAAAATTCGACATGCATTCAAAATTACGGTGCAATATTAAGAATCTTTTTCGGGATTTCCATCAAAGAATCCGGAGAGTTGCATGTAGTGGGTGTTTTATTGTGTAAAATGCCTTTGAATGGTGATAAGGGAGTGAATATAAGAAACTGTTTAAAAATTTACAAGCAGTATTTTAGATCATCATATAATCTTTTTGATGAAGCTTTTTCATATCCTTTTTTGCCCTTTTCCGCCTGTTTGCTCTTTTGATTTTAGTCAAATAGCCCGCTATTTTCCTGCAATCAAAAAATCAAACAGACAAAAAATGACTAAAAAATGATTCATGAAAAATTTTTAAACAGTTTCTAATTCCTAAAAAGAGAAACTTCCGGTAAAAAACAAAGACCCTTTGAGGACATTCTGTCCGGAGTTATTGTTGAGGTAGGTCAACCGCCTGACATATTCGACCCTCAGTACCTTGAATATATTCGCAAGGCCGACGCTTACTTCTGCGTAAGGTGTTTTTCCCAGGGGACGGACTCCCTGGTTAAAGATGAAAAGTTCGGGATGCAATTCAGGGTTATTATTGTCTGAAAGGGGACCGTAAATGATTTTTCCTCCCAGGGTGGTTTTGATCCTGCTTTTTTCCATAAACCAGTTAAGTGGTGACCAGTTAAACATACTGTTGAGATTGGCAGACACATACTGATCTGTGGTAAATTCGTAGAAATTCATACAGTTATAACTCCTGGGTTTAAAAATATAACTCTGATTTCCTTCCGGGATAAACAATAACGGGAAAGGAACCCTGTTCCATACTTTGCCTGCGGAGAGATAGACTTCCAGGTTTCCGGAGTTATTTTTATAGTCGAACTTTTTATATGCATTCAGGTCTGTAATCTGGTAAGAATAACCGGAACTGAACAGGTTTTTCACTCCGATCCTGTGCTCCAGGTTGAATTCGAATTTTCCCCGCAGGATAGCAATTCGTTTGTCCCGGTT
The DNA here is from genome assembly GCA_031553775.1 of Bacteroidales bacterium. GTDB lineage: Bacteria > Bacteroidota > Bacteroidia > Bacteroidales > Azobacteroidaceae > JAISFI01. The sequence goes on along the minus strand of JAVBLA010000025.1, from coordinate 50,732 downwards.
TTGAATGTATTTTTCGCCGGGAGCATACCTCAGTGAGAGGTTAAATTCGGTTGTAGTTATATTGTCTACGGTTGTCGTATCACTTCCGGTATCAGTTCCATTCACCTGTAAGTATTGCACAACTCCTTTGGGTCGATCATACATATATCTGGCTCCTAATTTATACGAGAAATTGTGGTTTCCTTCGTTTTCAAAAGTCAGTATTCCGATCCGCTGTAACGACATGTTATCGGTCGGACTATGCGAAAAAGAATAAATGAAATTGTCCCGGGTGCTTGTGAGCAGATCCTGTCCCGGAATATTGAGGTCGTTCACCCAGGTAAAAGAAAACAGGCGTTTCGGGTATTCCCAGATGTATTTGGTTCGTGGTAACAGGGAATAGATGAGGTCTCCCCTGTATTTGAATGTTTCATCTTTAAATCCGTATGCTCCGTAGCCGCCGACTAAAAAGTGATCGCTCAGGTTTACGGTGTTGTTCCCTCCTATTTTCAGCCGCAAACCTTCCATACTATTGTAACTGATAAATTGGTTCAGGGGACCTAACTCAACAGGTCCATTGATGCCTCCCACAGTGATGTGGTTATTCATCAATATCAGGATAGTGTTTTGAAGGTACCGGAAATAGGCCGTTTCATCGGCTGTGTGATGCAGATTTTCAGCCTGGCTTTCGGAGGCGGTCAGCGGGTAGGGACGGGTATTCTCCCAGTAAGCAGAATCGCGGTTCCGGTAACCGGTTTCATGCTTGTTTCCCCAGGCGATTTTTGTTTGGGGAGGAGAAAAATCATAATCATAATAGGTGCTGGTTCGCTCGGCCAGGAAACTCCCCTGTATTTCATCTCCAAGTAGGATCCGGGTTTCTTTCCGGTCAGGGATTCGAAGGGAATCTTTCAGAGCATATTGGTGAGAGATCCGGATGTTTTTAAGAAAGTTACTGTTATCCGGGTTATTGAGGGTGAAAAGCGCTTTTACCAACGCATATTTACCATCTGTAGAAATATAGAGATATCCTGCAAAGGCATTTTCTTTTTTATTCTCTGAATAAAATGCAATTTCGTAACAATCTTCTCCTTCGATCTGTTTTTGTCCGGTCAGATGGTAGGTGTAAGTGTCTGAAGCAGTCGGCGCCAGCGGATTTTTGAATGCAAGCAGCATCATGTTGCATCGACTCTGATAGAAATCGATATCTCCGAAAACTTCATCCAACAGACTGGAAATATTCTGTTGACCGATCAATTGGAAAAAACCTTCATATCCGGAGGCGTGTAACAGACTGCCGTGTTTGCCTTGCGAATGGTCGGAAAATACTGTTTTGGATTCTTCCAGGAGCAGCGTGGTCAGGGCCATTTCGTTTAGTGTTTTTGTGGGACGGGCGTATCCGAACCAGGGATGAAAAGGCTTGATCAGGTAATTTGATACAAAATTATTTTTAGATAGTGTAAGATCGATCTTATTCCGGATGGTATCCTTGTTTGCAATGGCATTCAGTACGGTTCGTTGATACAATTGATATTGAGAATAATTTTCGCAGGTGTAAAAAACGGACGATTTATGCCGGATTACAGAATCGATAATTGCTGTTGCATCAGACTCATACGGAAGATTCCGGACGGAATTCAAATGATGTATTTCATCTTTTATTCCGCTCAGGTGGTCTTGTGCATGCAAGAAGGGAATATGTATACACAAGATTATAATTAGTACTATTTTAAGCAAATTATCAGTTTGTTTCATTGTTAATAGTGCCAAAGATAACCAGGATATTTGGGATTAAGAAACAAAATATTGCATCTCTTTGGTTAATTGAACAATGGTTGTTCTTATTTTGTTTATATTGGAATTTATGACAGGTGTAAAAACTTTATTTATAGAATTAATGTTTTTAGAGATAAAGCAGGGTGTTGTAAATCTCCTGCAAAATATATACTTTTGTATATTAACAGTTTCAAAATAAAAATATGTTGACAAGATCACAAGTATTCAGTACAGTTGAAAAATTGCCGGAGCAATTTTCTATAGATCAATTGATTGATAAACTGATGTTTATTGATAAAATTGAAACAGGCATTAAACAGTCGGAATCAGGAAGTATAAACACGAAAGAACAAGCCAAACAAAAACTTTCCAAATGGTTGAAGTAAAATGGACTGATTTTGCTATTGAAAATTTAAATGATATCGGAGATTATATTGAAAAAGATAGTTTTCGTTATGCTCAAATTGTAGTAAATTTTCTTTTTAGTGCAGCTGACATTTTAGAACAACATCCTTTAGCGGGTCGTATGGTTCCAGAATTTGAAGATAAGAACATACGCGAATTGGTACGAGGAAATTATCGCATTGTTTATAGGATATTAAATGAAAATAGGATAGATATTGTGACGGTTCATCATTCTGCCCGATTACTTTCTAATTGTTTGTAGTATAATATGATTTTCAGTTATTTTTTTGAAATAGAGTCTATTTTCAATGTATCATTCGACAAATAAACATCATCCGTTTTTTGTTTAACGGGATGTCCCTCCTCTCTTCCGAAAGGATTCAGTAAAAACAACAGTGAAACGGCAGCTACAGCAGCAGATGCGATCCATATATATCTGTAACGACGGAATAAAGACTGTTTTACATCCTTTTCTGAATTTTCTTCTTTTTCCACTTCTCCTTCAAATAAAAACACTTCCAGATTTCTGATTTCCTGTAATATCTGACGACATTGTTCGCAGCCAATCAGGTGTTCCTGAACCTTGATTTCTTCTTCTTTGGAAAGCTGATTCTGGTAATAAGCGACAAGATCAGTGCGGGTGTATGTGCATTTATCCGGCATGTTTTTTAGTTTTATACATTTGTTTTTCGATACTGTCCGTCCATTCCCGGATTTTCCGGATTAAGCGGCTCATTTCTTTTCGCATAGCTGTATTCAGGGATGATGATTCTTCCGGAGAAAGATTTTCTCCGTGTATTCTTCGAACGATATCGTCGTATGAAAGTCCGTCGATGGTGCGATATTTTAGAATTTCTATTCTACCGGAGGCCCCAGACGAAAACATTTCGAACCATTTCCCTTTTTCTAAGTAAATAGAGGCAACAAGGGCCTGCCGGATTTCATGAATATTGGAGTATGCATCGAATTCGACAGCATCGTCCTGATAACCGGATTCTTCCGGTTCAACATCCTGATATCCGGATATGAAATCGAAATCATTCAATTGATTCTTTTTGTTTCTGAAATAGTTCGAGGTGGTATTTCCGGCAGTTTTTTTCATGGAATATCTCAAATGAGTTCCACTTTCGTACGGAGGGGCCGAGAGTACATGTTTTCTGAACTGTTCACAGGCTTTTTCCCAGGTTTCTCCGCTCAGGTCGGACGGTTCCATTCCGGTAGGCGGATGATAAAAAACGATCTGCTCGAGAATTTTGTACATCACAATATCCAGTTCTTTCCAAAAAGCCGGGTCGTTTTTCTTTAAATATAAGTCTAACGTAGAGATGTCTATCGGATAAAAAATCTCGCAAGCAGATCGGATCAGTATTTTTACGTCATCTGCTGAAGCAGTTTTCCGGAAACGGGAAATATCTTCTCCGATCATATCCGACAATACCAGCCCGGAATCTTTGAATGCAATTGTTCTTGGAGATGTTTTGATTTCCCGGTCGATCGTTTCTGTTTCCCGGAATTTATTCCTGAGATCTCGCAATGCTTTTTTATAAAAGAATCCCAGCCACTCATAAAAAGGAAGAAAGTCTTTCTGAAAGCGGGTAGATAGGATAATATGGGCAGTCTGTATAACCTTTTCCCTGAATAGTTTGAAAACAAATGGCTGATGTTCCCACGCTTCTTGTATTTTGGGGTCAGTAAACAGGCTGTGAATCAACTCATCCTTTTTGATCAGTCCGGATTTAATCTGAAGATGATGCTCATCTTCTTTTGTGATGATTTCCCTTACTGCTATTTCGAACGATCGATCCATTCTTATTTTTTGCAACAAAAATACGTTTTTAAACGAAAAGTGAAAAATGAAAAGTGAAAAATTGAATAAAATGATTACTTTTGTCGAATTTGAGCGCTTAACCATGATAATCAGGAAATTTATTGTACCGGCTTTTTTGATGTGTTTGTTATTTGCTTGTAAAAGCGGGAATGTAGTTGGGGAATCTACTCCTTTTACAGAAAAAAAATATGCCAGTGATTCTTTATACCTGCGGGTAGCCGGCTTGGGCGAATCGACTATTTTGTCTACAGCCAGAACTATTTCTTTGCATGATGCCCAGGCAAAAATGGCGATGTTGCTTCAAACTTCCGCTAAATCTTTAGCCAGGCAATATACGAAGCATTATGTGATGACGGAAGATCTAAGAACGGCTGTGAAATTTGAAGAAACACTTGAACAATCTGCCAATAGTTTATTGATTGACATGAAGATTGTCGATGAAAAATATTTTCGAGATTCCCAGGGAAAATATCAGTATTGGATTTTGCTTGAAATGAAAAAAGAAGAACTGTTTTCCTGGTTTCAATCCACATCATCTGCAGCTCCGGAATTATGAAATACAGAACAGGATTTATTATATTAGTCATCTTTTGTTCCTTTCCTTTGTTTTCCCAGAATCAGCCAAAAGAAATCAAAAACAGCGGGAAATATTATTGGGGAGAAGGCAAAGCGGCTTCTTTGGAGGTGGCCGACAAATATGCATTGAGCGATTTGCTTAGCCAGATCAGTGTGCAGGTGGAGTCGCAGTTCCGCTCTACTATCAGACAATCGGAAGGAATCCATTCTGAAGATATTGAAAGTATTGTCAGGACTTACTCTCATGCAACGATCTGTTATGCCGATCGTTTGGTCGCAGAGAATAAAGGGATGATAACCGTACTGCGCTATTTTCCCCGTTCCCAGGTCAAAGAACTATTCGAGCAAAGGAAAGAGTGGATCAAAGGCTATGTATCCCTGGGAAAGGCTTCCGGGCAGGAACTTCGTATCGGTGATGCGTTGAAATACTATTACTGGTCGTATATTCTTTTGCAGAGTCTTCCAGATTGCCGGGAACTAACGCTGGAGCCGGAAAAACAATCGCCTTTGCTGATCAATTACCTGCCCGACCGGATTCATTCCATTTTATCCGGATTATCGTTTGAAATACTTTCGGTGAACCCGACATCTTCCGGAAAAATTTTCAATCTGCAGGTTCTCTATGAAGGAAAACCTGTGCGGAATTTTGATTACACCTATTGGGACGGGGAAAATTGGTCGACTTTGGTCGGTTCGAGGACCGGTCATGCAGCGGTAGAATTATTTGGCGCTTCTGCCGGATCGATGGACCGGATCCTGTTGGCTGCCGAACTGAAAAACATCAACGAAAGTAAAATCAACCCGGAAGTCTGGAATGTACTTGAAAATGCGATTCTTCCTTCTTTTCCGAAAGCTACTTTCAATATCCCTATTCCGGCCGGTATTGCTGAAAAAACGGCTTTTGTACCGAAAAATATACGGCAACAGGACGATTCGTTGTCTCTATATCCGGATATTATTAAAAAAATTCATCAAAGTATCGGAAATAAAGACTATGCCGGTATCCGGAATTGTTTCACAGAGGATGGATACCGGGATTTTGAATGTTTAATCAAATATGGTAATGCTGTGGTTCTCGAATCATCTATAGAACCGGAAATTATTTCTTTCCGGGGAGAATTACTGGTCCGCTCCTACCCGATGCTGTTTTCTTTCCGGAACAATCAGCAGCAATTCATTGAGAATGTGGTCTATTCTTTTACCGGAAATAAGATCAGTAATATCAGTTTTGCTGTTTCCGGGCAAACTTTTCAGGATGTTATGAGTAAATCGGAAGGATTCGGTAGTTTGGAGCAACGCTATATCCTGATCCGTATGCTGGAACATTACAAAACGGCCTATTGCCTGAAGGATACTGATTTCCTGGATAATATTTTTGCCGAAAATGCAATAATTATCGTTGGCAAAAAGTTGGTCGGGAGTCAAAAAATCGAAGGTATGTATCAGGTTTCAGATATTGAATACATCCGCCTCACCAAACATCAGTTTATGGAACGGTTGAAAAAAAGTTTCCGGAATAACGAATTTGTCAACCTGAGATTCGATGCCACTAAGATCCGGAAAGGAAAAAGTGAAATATACGGTATTCAGTTGGAACAACATTATTATTCGTCTTCCTATTCCGATAAAGGTTATTTGTTCCTGATGGTCGATCTGAAAGATACCGATAAGCCTTGTATTTATGTCCGTACCTGGCAACCGGAACCTCATCCCGACGGTTCGGTCTATGGTTTGGAAATGTTTGACAGTAACTAATGAATGCTATGAAGAGGTGTTTTTGTATAGGGGTATTATTCATTCTTCTCGTGCCGTTTGCCCGGGGAGCGGATATCCGGATCAGGGAGCCGCTGGCACTGTGTGCAAATGACATATCGGCTCAGCAATACCGGAGGACCGACAAGAACGACGAAATTTGTGCATTAATCAAAGTCCGTACTCCCATCAGGGATATGAAATTTGATTCCCGCTGGGGCATTACAGGAGATATTACCTACAAAAGCGGGGAATATTGGGTATATATTTCCGTTGGAGAGCGGGTACTTCAACTCATGCACGAACAATTGATGCGCCTGGATTATCCGTTGCCGTTACGCATAGAAAGCGGACAGGTTTACCGGCTGGTGATAGAAGCCGACCTGCCGGACCAGGAGACTGCAGAAAAAATCCTGTATGGCAATTTATCTGTTATGTCGTTACCGGCTGAAACCCAGGGAGCCGACATCAGGATCAACGGATCGGAGACCAGCCGGACTACTCCGGCCATGTTTTCCCTGCAGGAAGGTGTATATACCGTATCCATTCATAAGGATGAGTATGAAACCGTCCGGAAATCGGTAACCATACATGCAAATGAAGATCTGCAGCTGACTGTTAACCTGGAAAAAACAGACCCCCTGAAACAATATCGCAAACAATTGAGAACACAAAAGATCATTTCCGGTATCTTATTGGCTGTTTCTCTGGGCTCTGGCATTTACACCACGGTCAAAGGCGATGAAGCCTACAGAAACTACCGGACATCGACCGATCCAGAGGCTATTGCCGGTTATAAAAACGATTCCCAACGCTACGACCAAATAGCTATAGTATCTTATAGTGTGTCCCTGGCATCTGCTGCCTGGTTCTGTACCAGCCTGGTTAAAAGCATAAAACTCAAATAACCACATATGAAACCCCTTTATCTTCATACAAAATATCTTTCCACATTATATCAACGCAATATCACCCTCATTTCTGCATTTTCAATTTTCAATCGAAGATCGGTCTTAGCCAATTTTCAAATTTCAATTTTATACCTTCTCTTCTTTCTCCCCTTCCTCTCCTGCAACCGCGAATACACTAATCCCTTAGACTCAGATACCCTCTTCTCTGCTCCTGGCGACCTGAAGATAGAGGCTACTGACAATCAACAACTTACTATTTACTGGAAAGATCATACGGATACGGAAGAAGGGTTCAGACTGATCATTTCCGGACAGATCACACAAGAAATTACGATTCCTGCCGATACAGGCTCTTATATATTAAAAGGAGTACTTCCCGGAGAATATTTTTTTGAAGTATATGCATTTAATAAGACCCGGAAATCAGCCAGTGCCAGAGAACGCTTTGTTTTGAGCGATGAAGTACCGGTATTCAGTGATATCCAGATTGAAAATCTGGAATCTACATCACTTGATATTCGTTTTTCGGTTGGGAATAAAGACCGCTATCCGGTTCTTGAACAGGGTATTTGCTTTTCCGATGAGCATGAACCTTCTTTGAAAGACAATCGAACTACTGCTGAAGTTGGAAACAACAGTAATCCGGTTAATATTTCTCTTTCCGGTCTGATTCCGGCTACCGCCTACTCTATCCGGCCTTATCTGAAATGTTCAAATGGCGTATTTTACGGAAAAACGGTATTGGTATCTACTTACAGGCAAGCTGCCGAAAGAATTGTGGTATACGCTAAACCGTCTTCCATCAACGGGTATGAAGGGCATATAAATGTATTCGGAGGGAATATTGTAATTGACTGGGGAGATGGAAGTTGTGAGGAGTACGGGAATATTTCTCAGGATATCCGGCACCAATATTCTTCGGATGAAACCAGGAGAATTGTTTTTTACGGACAATACATTATGAGTTTGCGATTTTTCAGGCTGAATAATGCTTTGGGGAATCCGAATACCCTTCAGGTTGAATCGATCGATCTGAGCAATGCTCCCTCTTTAGGAACGTTGGGTTTACAGGCTTGTTTGCTGAAAGAGATCGATCTTTCAAACAATGGTTATCTGACAAATTTATATCTCGATGACAATCAGTTGGAAACTTTAGACGTATCTCATAATCCTAGTCTCCTTTATTTATACTGTCCGGATAATAAGTTAACGGTTTTAGATATCAGCAACAACAAACGTTTATACGGAATTGATTTTATGTCGAACAATATCTCAGAGATCGATGTATCTCAATGTCTGAATCTGGACGAATTTCTGGCTTCTTCAAATAATCTGACCAGTGTCGATTTCAGCAAAAATACCAACCTGAAGGGAGTATATGTGCAAGATACTCAATTAAAAGCCCTTGATTTGAGCAATAATCTCCTATTGGAAAGATTATTTTGCAGTTCCGAACAATTAATGGAGTTGGATATCAGCAGGCATACAAAGCTGTATTATTTTTCGTTATCAGGTACTTCTGTCAGTAAGTTGAAATTTCCGGCTTCTCTTCCGGCATTGACGTATGTAACAATCAGTGATAATCAATTAGATGCCTGTACATTGAATCGTTTTTACGAAGCGCTTCCGGTGAAAAGCGGAATCACGCTGTATAATAGTTATAATCCGGGAACCTTAACCAGCAATACATCTATTGCCCGGGATAAAGGATGGAAACCGGATAAGGATGGAGATGCTTCTGAAAAATGCGAATGAAAAATATGATGTGTAAGATCAACATCGGATTTCTGATCGTTTTTTGTGTTTTTCTGTGTGGTTGCACTAAAGAATACGATAACCCGGCGGATAAGGATAATCCTTTTTCTGCTCCTGCTGCTATAGCCGTATCGGAAACCGGAGTTAATCAGATTAAAATATCCTGGGAATATAAAGATACGGAGGAAGAAGGATTTCAATTGATTATTTCCGGAAGAATTTCCAAAGAAATCGATATTCAACGGAATGTCCGAAGCTATGTATTGACGGATATCTTCCCGGGGACGTATCATTTCCGGATTTGCGCTTTTACCGGAGACCGGCAATCGGAATTTGCAGAATGCAGCTATAATATGACTTCTGATCAGGCCTCATTCAAAAGCTGGGAGGTTTCGGAAGTCACCGCTAATACATTCAATGCTTCTTTTGAAGTAATAACCGGAGAATTGAAAGTCTTTGAGAAAGGCCTGTGCTGGAGTACCGGAGCAATACCTTCCATACAAGACAATTCTGTAATTATTGCAGAAAACAACAGTTCTTACTCCGGAAAAGGGCTATTGGCGAATACTGTATATCAGATTCGTCCGTTTGTGAAATGCAATAATGGCATTTATTATGGGGAAGTTCGTACTATCCGTACCTACCGGCAAAACGGCGATCGTATTATTCTGAAAATTAAAAAGAAAACTTCTGATCCCCAAATGATACGTATGAATATCCAGGGGAATAATGTATCGGTCGATTGGGGAGACGGTTCATACGAAGACCTGTACAACGGTTTTCAATTGTTGCCGGAACATACCTATCAATCGGAAAACGCTACGGTTATTATTTACGGTACTGCCATCTACTGGTTATTATTATGGAATAAGGATCATCTTTTTGAGATAGTAGATGCAGATTTTTCTCATGCCCCGCAATTAGAGGAAATTTATTTCGAATATTGCCAGATTACTTCTGTTGATTTATCCCGAAACAACAAATTGCGAGCCCTTACTTTTAACTGTTGTAATCTGGAAGAGTTAGATGTTAGTCTTTGCCAGGATCTAATATGGCTGACCTGTCCTGATAATTTTATCCGTACTGTCAGCTTAGGTGATAGTAAACAGCTCAAAACAATCGATTGTAGCAATAACCAGATGGATGCATGCAGCTTAAACGATCTATTCCGGAAAATACCTGTTTCTGCCAACAGCGAATCAGGTTTAACCATCAAAGGCAATTCCGGAGCCAGGTTTTCGGATACTTCCATAGCTTCAGGGAAAGGTTGGAAAACAGATATTACCGGCAATGCATCCGTAAAATGTGAGTGACATGTACAGAAAATTATTGATAGCTATATGTTTTTTACAATCGCTTTGTTTAAGCGCCCAGACAGATCCTTTTGATTCTTTAGATAAAGAGTTCGAGCGCTATAGCCGGGAAACAGACCGGCAGTTCGAAGATTATTCCGAAGAAATGGACCGGATATTTTTTGAGTATCTGCGTGAAAACTGGGAAGCATTCAGCATTAATAAGGGATTGGAAGAAACGGCAGACGACCGGATCCGGGAACCGCTGATGCCGGTGTTGTATACTCCGTCGGCTAGTGCTTATGCTTCTGTGCTCCAATCGAAAAAAATTACTTATAACGCAATATTTTTGCCGTTTTTTGGCTCCACATTGAGGTTTTACGCTGATCCTGTTGTTCATTTTTCCCTGCAAAATATTGCAGAAAATACTGTGGCCGATCAATGTCTCAAATTCCTGGAGGCTGATTTTTATCAACTTTTGTCCGAAGTACTGGAAACCCGGAAAACACTGGTATTGAATGATTGGGGTGAGTTATTGCTGGTAGAGAAACTTGCCGGAGAAATTTTAAATATGAGGTCCGGAAATGAAAAAATACTGCTGACATATTTTATGATGTTGCGGTTGGGATATGATGTCAGGCTGGGACGACAAGAAAAAAAACTGCTATTGCTCGTCTCCTACACGACCTCCGTATTCCGGCAGGATTATATTGAGATTGACGGGAAATCCTATTATGTACATGGAAACAAGCAAGTTGATGCCAGACAGAAAATTTACAGTTACAGGAGAAATCATTTGTTAACCAAGAGAGCGGTCGACTTGCAGATAAAAAGTATCCCCGTATTTGTTGAAAACAGAGTGGAAACAAAATATCCTTCCGGAGAAGGTCTTCCGGCGATCGAGCTTTCGTGGAATAAAAACCTGACTGATTTTTATAATACTTATCCGCATACTTTGCTGGATATTTATTTTCAGGCAGGGATGAGCGATCTGTTACAACAAAGTTTTCAGCATAGTTTCGGAAAAGCGGTCGATCATTCCAAACAACTAGACATTATCAATAATGTTTTATCTTTTTTTTACCGGCATTTGTTATGGGTAGACGATCAGACGCAATTCGGCGGGGAGCAAAAGCTTTTTCCGGAACAAAGCGTTAGTATTCAGGCAAATGACTGCGAAGACCGGGCGATATTATTTGCCCATATCATCCGTTCGCTGACCGGTTTGGATGTTGCCTTGGCGGTATATCCCCATCATGTGGCTACGGGTATTTGCCTGCAACGGAATATCGCTGGAGCTTGTGTTGAGCGGAAAGGACGAACTTATACGATTTGTGATCCATCGTTCCATGGGTCTTCTGCCGGACAGGAAATGCCTTCAAACAGAGGAAAAGTTACCAGGATTATCTGTATAGAAAATCAAAAAATAAAATAAAGAAGAGTTATGAAAAAGAAATTGAAAATAATATTTTGCTGTCTTATAATCCCGTTTTTCATTGGAGCACAGGAAAAATTCCTATTGGATAGCATTTATGATTATAGCCCCAATCATCAGTTAATCCGGAAAAAATACATGCAATATGACCAGGGCCGAATCGTAAAAAGCAAAGATTATTACCCGAGCGAAGAAAATGGAAAGTGGATATGCTGTGAGGAAATATTCTATTCATTTGATGAGGAAAATAATACAACTACGGAAGAAGTTTATGAAAATAATCCTTCAAACGGCAGCCCGAATTACCATAGTTTTTTTGAATACGACGCCAAAGGAAATGAAATACGCACGGAAGTATATCTCTGGGACATAAAAAAAGGCCTCTGGACCGGATATTGGAAATCGGCCTGTATTTATGATAAATTTGATAATATCACATTAGACGAATACTATTTTTGGGATTATTCTGAAAATGAATGGTATGGAAGCTATAAAAACACATTGTTTTATGATGATAATAATAACTTGAATTCAGACATTTATTATTCATGGAACACTGCAGAAAAGCATTGGGAATGCCGCGATTCTACCTGGTATCATTATAGCGGTAATCATCTGCGGACTGAAGGAGGCCGTGTTTTATGGATCGATTATTTTAACTGCTATTATCGGTACGAATGGATATATAATGAAAAAGGAAAAATCACAGAAGAAATAGTTTATACCTCTGATGATTTCTCCGGACCCTGGAACAAGTATTCCAAGTATATCACCTATTATGATGCCAATGGCAATGCATTTGTAAAAGAACGTTACTATTGGGATCATGAACGTTGGATTATGAGTCAGGATATTACATCTTACACCACTGAAATTGAAAGTAACGGACAGAAAACAGTTACGGGTTCAGACGGATTCAGATACATCACTCAATACAATTCTGATGGGAAACAGATTTTGGATGAGTCATACTATTTAGACAGATCATCCGGTAAATGGGATGGAATAACAAAGTCTACTTATGAATATGACGCTCAGGGCCGGACCACCCTTTATACAAAATATGACTGGAACATATCTTCTTCCGGTTGGTATATGTCGGTGGTAGAAAAAACATCTTATGACGCCTGGGATAATTTAGCCGGATATGAATATATGTCGTGGGATGAAAACGGTGATGTATATGACAACGGGTCTATGGAAAAGAAGGTCTATGAATATGATGGGAAAGGCCAGCTTTTACTTTCAGAATACTACGAGTGGAATCCGGAATCAGGTCATTGGTTTGGCTTATACAAACAGGTAAACCGCTATAACGAAGACGATGTAAGGATCTATTATGAAGAATTCACTTACGAGAACAACCAGTGGATTTCTTCGGAAAAAGGAGAATTGACCTGTGATGAAAACGGTTTTCCCCAGAAAGGGATGTATTACGAATGGGATCAGGAGACAGAACTCTGGGAATGGATAGGGTACCGGATTTATTATTACAACCCGTTTGTCGTTTCCAGTCTTCCCTATAATCTATATGCAAATGCAAGGAAATCTATATGGTTGGAAGGAAATATCTTGCATATTTCTCCCCTATTGAATCCGGAACAAGTGGAAATATATACACTTTCCGGAAAATTAACAGGTGTTGAAAGTAAATTAAAAATCGATATATCTAACTATATATCAGGAATTTATATAATAAAAATAAAAACAGGAAAGGAGGTATTCAATTACAAAATAAGAAAAAAATAACAGGCTTCATTTCTTGATTTACATCAAAAATTATTTCTTTTTCTTTAGATACTTTTGTAACGGTTAAAAAAAGTGTCTTTTTCTTGTCACAAATCAACAAAAGAATTACCATTTGATAACAGGTAATCCGAATTAGTTTGTGAAAGAAATGAGAAAAAAGAAAAGAATGACGGAAAAATTAGCATACCGGTACCTGTTTTATACTCTCTCACGTATTCGTCCTCTGAAATATGACGAAAAGGCGATGATCATGGAAAATAGCAGGATGATGCATTGTCCGTCCAAGACTCTCTTATTGAAAGAGAATGATATTTGCCGGCATATATTTTTTATTGCCAAAGGAATTTGTCGCCGGTATTTTTATGATAATCATCAGGAATGTATTACCGACATGGCATACGAAGGCCATTTCATCACGTCTTATGCCGGTATTTTTTCCGGTGATGCCTGTTTTGAAAATATTGAAGCCCTGGAAGATACTGTTGTTATCAGTATCTCCGGAAAAAATATGGTCGAACTGAAGAAAAAATTTCCGGCTATCAGGGAAATTTTTGACGAGTTAATCAGGAAACATATCGTAGAACGCGAAAAGACAATTTATTACATGCGAAAACTCGACGCTTTGGAACGTTGCCGGTTGTTTTTTACTCAACCGCAGTACAAGAAAATTAAACAGCGGGTTTCCAATAAATATATCGCTTCACTTTTGCAAATGAGTCCGGAGAGTTTTAGCAGGATGAAAAAGAAGGTGTTGGCCGGGAAGTAAAGTTCCATTCAATTTGTTAAAAAATATTTCATATTACAATGTAACTATTCAATAATTAATTTTAAAATTTTAAATGATGAAAACATTCAAATTTATTTTTGCAACCATGATTGCTTGTGCTCTGATCTGTTCTACAACTTCCTGTTCTAAAGATGATGAGGATGATGGAGCATCTCCATTCTCCCCTCCTGCATGGGTACAGGGAACCTGGGTGTATACCAGTGATTATGATGCAAGTTATAAAAATGAGGTAACCGTAACATCGAACAATATAATAGATGTTATTTATGAAAACAACAAAGTGATTGAAACATACGATTTCCTGAATGAATTCAAAGGAGCCGGATCTCCACAAGGAGCAATCAAAGAACAAAAATCAGAAACTAAATATGTGATTAGTTCTTTAGAAGAACTGGACGATCCCAACAGCTGGTATGATGATTATATTTTTGAGAAAACGGATAAAGCCAATGAGATTTTAATCAATGGAGATTTGTATACTAAGAAATAAATAATCACTTTATATGCTAAGAGAAAGCGTTTCTTTCTCTCAGAATTTTGCCTTGATGGTGTGATTGGATTAGTTGTATTATAAAATTACATTGTTGGTACATAGATTTGAATACGTCTTTTTCCCTACTTGTTTTATTGTTTGTGGGCTTTTAAGGATGCAGAAAATTTTCAGCATAGTATTTTTCCTCTTCAATTGCCATGTGTTATTAATATAAAAAAATGAAAATGAAAAAATATTTATTTCTAATTCTCCTCTCGTGTTTTATAAACAGCATTCTCAAATCGCAGGTATTAATTAATGGGATAAATTATCTTTTTTCAGAGAATTCAGCTGAAGTTATGAGTAAGTACCCCTTCTATTCCGGAGCTGTAAATATACCATCAACAGTAATTTACAATGGAAAGCCATATCCTGTCATAGGAATTTATTCTTCAGCATTTGCTTATTGTAAAGACGTGACTTCAATAACAATTCCTAATTCAGTGACAAAAATTGGAGAATGGGCTTTTAGAGAATGTAAAGGACTAACTTCTATTACTCTTCCTAACTCGGTAACAAGTATGGATAATAGCATATTTTTAGATTGTAGAAATTTATATTTAGTACATTTACCTGATGACCTAAGAAAAATAACATCTTCTACATTTAAAAATTGTATTAATTTGACATCTATCAATATTCCGGATTCTGTTATAATTATCGAGCCAGAAGCGTTTCAAAATTGTAATAGTTTAATGTCCATAGATCTTCCCAATTCAATAACAAGTATAGGGAGATATGCCTTTTATGACTGTGGTAGTTTATTGTCTGTTTTTATTCCAAGTTCTGTATTAAACATTGAAGGAAATGCGTTTGGAGGATATTATAGTGCGTTAAATACAATTACTGTCGATGAAAATAATATTGTTTATGCATCTGAAAATGGAATGTTATTTAACAAGAATAAAACAGAATTGATAAGATGTCCAAGACAAAAGCAAGGAGAATTAGTTATTTCAAATTTAATAGAAAATATTGCTGATGAAGCATTTGCTGATTGTAGTAATTTAACATCACTTCTCATTCCTAACTCCGTAGTCAATATTGGGAAAAGTGCTTTTAGTAATTGTAATCAATTGTATTCAATTTCTTTTCCTAATTCGCTAAAAAACATAGGAGAACTTGCCTTGGAATGGACTCCATGGCTTTATTCTCAACCTGAGGGAATTGTATATGCAGGAAACGCAATGTATGAATATAAAGGATACATGCCGGAAAATACAGATATTGTTCTTAAAGAAGGTATTGAAAATATTCCTTTCTCCTTTTTCTCTGAGGCTGAAAATTTAAAATCAATAACTTTGCCTAAATCACTCACCAGTATCAAAGGTAATGCTTTCTATGGATGTTCAAATTTATCCGAAATTCACAGTCGGAATCCAATACCACCGCAAATAAACACTAATTTATATAGTTTTTATGGTGTACCTGAAGCTTGTAAAATATATGTTCCAAAAGGCTCTTATGTTGTATATTCACAAGCAGAAGGATGGAGAAATTTCACTAATATCATAGAAAAAGATTATAATTTCATGGATGTAGCTAATATTGATGGTATCTCTATATATAATATTTCCAATGGTATTTGTATAGAAACAATTGAACCAATTAATGTTGCTATTTTTAGCATTTATGGACAAAAGCTATATAAGTCCATAATTAATTCAAATACAGATATTGATCTTTCCAAAGGTATCTACATTGTAACTATAAATGACAGGGTATATAAAATTAATAATTCTTTCAAATGAAAAATTGAAAAATATGAAAATATGAGTCCGGAACAAGTAAAACATATTTTTTTTAATGCATATGGCAAAAACCATAAAAAACATGAGTAACATGCTAAGAAAATAAATGGTGAAATCCGAAAAACCAAAAACAGAGTAGGAGAAAATTAAGTTATTATTAAAATGAAAAATTTAAAACAAATTTTTATTGTATGTTTATTAGCCGGAATAAGTCTGGGTGCTAATGCACAATTGAGGTATGGAGTAAAAGCAGGTTTTAACGCTTCAACCATCATGGGTATAGCCGATGGTGATGATGATGCCAAAGTCAACTACAAACCGGGATTCAATATCGGAGTTGCAGCTCAATACATGTTTGCTCCTCAAATGGGCGTTGAAACGGGTTTGTATTATTCCACGCTGGGAACAAAAATCAAATGGGAATATTCTGAAGATGGATATACCTCAAAAGACGAATCTTCTTTTAATCCGTCCTATCTTCAATTACCGGTTTCTTTCCTGTACAAAATAAATGCGGGAGAAGGGCTTTCTATTTGTCCTTCAGCAGGTATATACTTCGGATACGGAATGGGAGGAAAAATGAAGAATGAATGGACTGAAACATACGAAGGCGAAACGGAATCAGGAAAATCTGAGACAGATTTCTTCGGTAAAGGGGATAAAGACGAAGATGGAGATTACACCGGACTTGATGCTAATAGGTTTGACATGGGACTTACTCTCGGGTTGAGTCTTGAAATTTCTAAATTCTCTGTCGGTTTAGGTTATGATTATGGCTTCATGAAGCTGAATAAAGAAGAACGGAAAAATGACGGGAAAAAATTGGATGACTGGAAAAACGGAAACATCAAAGTTTCTGTAGGCTATTTCTTCTAAAAAATCAGGTTAAAAGCTGCTATTTTCGTGATATACAGAATAGCAGCTTTTCTAATTCTTCTTTTTGAAAAAGTGTATGATGCTTCTGGTATATGTAAAAAATTTAATGTTAGCTACAATTCTAAACGTATGAAACGTATGAAAATAATCAAAATTATTCTATTTCTGTGTTTTTGCACCTTGATCCCGATGGTTGCGCAAAAAAAGACTACCGATCTGCAAGAAAGAAATCTTAAAGGTCAGGTAAAATCAATAGAACAAACTATAGAAGAAATTAATGGAAATGAAAAAACAGTACGTTCTGTAATTTATTCATTCAATCAGAAAGGAATGCTCCTGATGATTATATCGAAAGATGCAAAAGGTATTCGGAATGGTGTTGTTGAGTGTTTTTATAATTCCAACGGTCAACTGGTAAAAAGAGGCGTTTTAGCTCCTGATGGGATTGATTCCGAAAAATTTTATGGCACCCGGATAGACACTTTTAAATATAATGCCAGTGGAAAACTTATAGAAAGTTATGAATATCGGGAAAAGTGCAAAACGATTTATAAATATAATGCCAAAGGTCTGCTTGCTTCTGAGAATTATATTTATGACAACAAAACGACCTCTGAACCGGTAAAATATGAATATGATGCCAAAGGAAACCTTACAGGAATGCTTTTCAGGGGAGGATATGCCAGAGACGATATTAGCTATAATGCTAAAAATCAAATAACCCAATATTGTGGCGATGGTTATTGTACTAAATATAAATATAACGAATGGGGAGATGCCATTGAAGAAATTGAATCTGAATATGATGAGGTTATGTCAACAAAGAAAATCTCTTATAAATATGATAATCTGAACAACTGGACTCAACAGATCAAACAATCGATCCCCAATTCATATAAACGAATTGCCAATAGAAAAATTTCTTATTATGGAGAAAATGAGCCTGAACCGGTTGTTGAAACGAAAACACAACAACCCGTCAAACCTCAGGGAAAACCCATCCTCCTCTCCTCTCCCGACCTGATCAATAAATCATCAACCGCAACCCAGTCCTGGAACGGAACAGCATCTTCTTTATTCCAATCGGGAGAAGGATCCAGGGAAAATCCCTATATCATTGAAACTCCGGAGCAACTGGCATTTCTGGCTCAAACCGTCAATGCCGGAAACAGCTATTCAGGAAAATATTTCAGGATCATGAACGATTTGGATCTGGGAGGTGCATCGAAAAAGAGTTGGATTCCCATTGGGAATTCTGAAGCAACTTCATTTGCCGGTACACTCTGGGGCGAAGATAAAATAATATCCAATCTGTTTTTCGATGCAGGAAAGTCTAAAGCAGCTTGCGGATTATTCGGTTATTTGTCCGATTCATCACGTGTGGCACATATTATCTTAGACAAATCCTGTAATATCAAAGGAGATGTTGCCGGAGGAATTGCCGGTAATAACAGAGGAAAAATTGGTTTTTGCGTCAGTAAGGTCAACATCTCCGGTAATCATACCGGTGGTATTGCCGGCGAAAATATGGGACTTATATTGGCTTGCTACTCCAATGCAACAATTAAACTGTCTAAAACCGGAGGTGGTATTTGTGCCAAAAATATGGGAAATATCAGTTTGTGCGCTTTTCAGGGAAAACTTTCCCATGGCCTAATCAGTAATGCCTGTGGCGGAATTGCCGGAAAAATAGAAAAAGGAGGAAAAATTACAGATTGCTATAACCGGGGAGATATTTCATCCATAGGAGTAGTTTCAAAAGCAGGAATCCTCGGCAGTATCGATTACGATGAAAAAGATGTTGCCATAATCAATTGCTACAGTGCAGGAACAGGATACGGCGATTATATTATCTTCGGTGATACCAAAAAGTTCGGAACAAAAAAACAATCGGAATATTTTTCCAATTGCTACTTTGATATTGACGTAAAGCCTCTGACAGATGAAGAAAAGAAGGAAATTGAACAGTACACAAGAATAGGTGCATGTAGTAGTTCCCAGCTGAAAAGTGATAAAATGGTGGAAAATCTTAATGCCGGGAGAAAAGATCATTCCTGGATAAAAGATGTAAATAATATCAATGGGGGGTATCCGGTGTTGGTTGTTGGGATGGAAAAAGAATAAGATTTATCCGAAGTAGCCCCCAATAATGGTACGCCAAATGTAAATTATCACAAATAGATAGAATAAAAATATAAAAAATAAACGAATGAAAAGGTACTTATTTTCAATCTTATTATCACTATTAGCATACAGTGCTATTGACGCTCAGGTGCATAAAAACTATGTCGAAATGACAAGTGCACAAAGGATAGGAACATCGGATACTTATTGGGAATATGATAATGCAGGCACACTTATAATTAGTGGAACAGGAGATATACCTGATTTTAATGAATTTTCAGGACAACCCTGGAGCTCAAATTTAGAATCTATCAAAAAGATAATAATACAAAGCAGAATTACCGGAATCGGAACCGGTGCTTTTGCCATGTGTGAACAATTGGTTGATGTGAAATTTGAGGAAGATTGCAAATTAGAAAGTATCGGGAACCTTGCTTTTGGTGGATGTAAAAACTTATTGTCGTTTACAATTCCAAACGGTGTTACATCTTTAGGAGAAAACCCTTTCTCCTTATGTGAAAATTTGATTGAAATTACTGTTGAACCTGGAAATACCACCTATTGTTCGGACAATGGTGTATTATACAATAAGAATAAAACTACTTTGATATCATATCCAGGTGGTAATTCGCGAACATCTTTCACTTTTCCCAATACTGTAACTAGCATTGAAAATTATGCCTTTATTGGAAACCGGCAATTAGCCAGTATAAATTTTGAACCTGTTTGTCAACTGCAAAATATTGGGGCTAACGCTTTTTCTTTATCTAATAACCTAGCTTCTTTTACTATTCCAAATAGTGTTACCAGTATTGGAGATTATGCTTTTAGTATGTGTGGAAAGTTAACGGATGTCACGGTATTCTGGGATAACCCGCAAAACATACTTTATGGCAATGATATTTTTACGAATGTCAGCAGCATAGGTTTAAATGTTCCTGCAGGAAAAAAATCAGCATATCTGGCAGTCGATACATGGAAAGACTTTGATATTATCGACCCTGCTATTCCGGATGTTCCTGCTCAAATAGGAAATAGTGATACTTATTGGTTGTTGAAAAAGGGAGTACTTACGATCAGTGGAACAGGAGCTATACCCGATTTTCACCCAATGTCGATGGAACAACCTTGGGAAACAAAAAGATCGCAAATAAGAAGTCTTTTTATACAAAAGGAGATTACAAATATTGGTGATTTTTCTTTTCAACAATGCACTAAATTGACAACCGTTAATTTTGAACAAGGGAGCCAATTACAAAGTATAGGAGGATATGCATTTTTTATGTGTCTTGATTTAGCAAATCTTTCCATCCCTGGTAGTGTATCCAACATAAAAGATTATGCGTTTAACACAGGAGGAAAAATAACCGATATCACAGTAGAATGGACAAATCCTCAAAATGTTACTTACGGAAGCAGTATTTTCCCTTATTCAACAAATACAAAATTATATGTTCCTGATGGGAAAAAGCCGGAATACCTGGCATTAGATGTTTGGAAGGATTTTGATATTATCGATGCCGCATACCCTGAGAATCCTAAACAGATAGGTAGTAGTGGAGCTTATTGGCTACTAAAAAAGGGAATACTTACTATCAGCGGAACAGGAAATATTCCGGATTTCACTAATATTAATGAACAACCTTGGGCTGCCAATCGGGATGAAATTACAAGTCTAATCATACAAAAAGAAATTACCGGCATTGGAAAAATTGCATTCAGTGGCTGTGACAGATTAATTAATATAACTTTTGAACAAGGTAGTCAATTAACCAGTATCGGATCGTCTGCGTTTCTTAATTGTATCGCTCTTACCTCTATCTCAATTCCAAGTAGTGTTATTAGTATAGCTAATTCTTCTTTTAAATATTGTAGCGGATTAGCGACTGTAAGCTTTAGCGGGAACAGTCAATTAACAAGTTTAGGGTCAGGTGCATTCGATTCTTGTTCAAGTTTAACGTCTGTTACTATACCTCAAGGCGTTAAAGTTATTGATGCTTTTTCTAATTGTACGCAATTAGAAGAAATCTTATTTGAATATGGAAGCAAACTAATTTCCATTCCCAAATATGCATTTTATGAGTGTAAAAACTTGAAATCTATCAGGATTCCAAGCGGAGTAACAGCGATTAGTGTAGCAGCTTTCTATCGTTGCTCAAGTTTATCTTCCATTATTTTTGAAGAAGAAAGTCAGCTTCAAACCATTGAATCTTCTGCTTTTTTAGAGTGTGAAAGCCTCCATTCCATTACTATTCCAAGTGGAGTTACAAGCATCGGTAGAGAAGCTTTTTCCGGTTGTTTAAGTTTAACGGATATCTCCGTAATGTCCGGTAATCAGAACTACTTATCAGAAAATGGAGTATTATACAATAAAAATAAAACTACTTTACTTGCATATCCTGTTGGAAACTTACGCACATCATTCGCTATTCCTAAAAGTGTTATAAGTATTTCAAACAATGCTTTTTATGGTTGCAGTCATCTAAATGCTCTGACTACTGAAGCAGATTGCCAATTGGAAAATATTAATTATATGGCTTTTGCCAACAGTTATAGTTTAACTTCAGTAAGCATACCTCAGAATGTTAAAAATATTGATCATGAAGCATTTAATAATTGCACTAATTTAACTGACATAATAGTGGAATGGGCAGATCCAGGCATTGTTACTTACGGCAGCGGCATTTTTCTTAACGTGGAAGTATCAAGTGTAAATCTCCATATTCCCTTTGGCAAAAAAGCGATTTACCAGTCAACAGAGCCATGGAGTGGATTTAACATCATGGAAGAAAATACAGGAATCATTGATAATCCTTGCGAAAAAGCAACACTTTTGCAAATAGGTACGATTTATACTGCCTCCGGTAAAGAATGGTACCGTTTTTCTACACCTGTACAAGGCTCCGGCGTGTATCAGATTATTGTTAAACAATATGCAAGTAAGGATCAGTACTATAATTTGACAACCAATATCTATACAGGAAACTGTATTTGTAAGAATTTGCTTTCAAATGTATATTATAATCCTTATGAACCTGGAACTATAGAGTTAAAAGAACTTCCTATCGCAACATTTTATGCAGAAGAAAGTGTAGATTATTTTTTTGAGATTTGGGCATACAATGTAAATGTTCAAATATCATTGGTAAAAGTAAGCAATCCGGAAGGATTAAGTTGCCAGACAGCTAAAACAATTATTTCTGGAACAATATCCAATATAGATCATAAAAAGTCAGATGAATTTTGGTATGCTTTTACCCCTGTAACAACCGGTTATTATAGTATTGACAATTATTCCGATATAGAAAATTATGCATATGCGGAGGTCATCCAGGGTACTTGTGACAATCTTTCCGCCCTTCAGGAGCATATCAGTATTAACAGATATACTAATCAAAGTAATTTTATCGTATTTTGGGGAGAAGCCGGGAAGAAATATTATATCAAATGGAAAGTTTCTGAAAAAGGATACTTAGTGCCGAATTTATCTTACTCATGGACATTGAAAAAAGAAGAAAACCCTGTGGGAACCATCAAAGAATCAGGTATTGAAATTACTCCACGTACCAATATATCTGTTTCAAACAATTTATCCCGTACATACTATTATTTCAGGCCCACAGCTAATCAGGAAGGCTATTATTATGCGCATGGATTAGAAACTAACTCTCCCTACCCTTCTGTAAATGTGGAACCTCTACAAAAAGAAGATGTTTCGGATTTTATCAGTTATAGATATCAGAGCGCGACTAAGTCTGTTCCAAGTATTCTTTTTTATGCAAAATCAGGAAAAACTTATGTTATTGAATGTGTAGATGTCCCTTTGTGGAGTTTAATAAAATCAGAAATCTCAGAAAAAGGACTTTATGAAAATCCGATAGTCATTCAACCGAATGGCAATATTCAGGCGACAACTAAAGGTCTTTATAATGAAATAGTCTATCGGTTTATCCCCAGATATAATGCATATTATTCGATTGCAAGTAGTTCTTCTATTATGAATGGAAAAGCAAGTGTTGTATCTGTCAATAATTCTTCCCAACAAAAAAATATTGCAACTTATTTATTTGGAAATGAACCTGCGGTTTTTTATGCAGAAACCGGAAAAGAATATGAGATACATTGGAGTAATATAACTTTCGATTTCACGTGGAGCCTGATCGAAACAAATATCAACGATAACCGTTCTTGCCAGAAAGCAACTGATGTTACCGTTGGACGAAATATTGCAGGTAATCACCAGAACAGTAGATATAACTGGTTCAAATTCACATCTCCAAAAGCCGGATTTTATTCAATCGATAAAAACAGAAACGATATTTCATCCTATTTTGAATTGTATAGCACCGGAAATACTTTACCTTCTTGTGAATATTTGAATTCTGCGTATTACGAAAATGGTTTTTATGCAGAACAAGGAGAAATATTTTATATCTGTTGGCAAAGCAATGTTAGTAATGAAGAGTATAGTTGGAGTATACAGAAAATAAATGTTACAGATAATAGAATTCGCAGTTTAGCATATCCAATCCAATCAGATGTTTCTTTTACAACTAATTTTGATAATAGTAGAATGATTTGGTATGAATTCTCATGTGAACAAGATAATCAATACTGTATCCAAACTTCAGATAACATATCCGTGAATGTCTATGAAAATTATAATTCTAATACCAATATTGCCAAATGGCTATCTGAAGGCACTTTTTTCCAGGGAAAAGCCGGAGAAAAATATTATTTGTTAATAGAGAGTTATAACAAAGTTAGTTCAGTCTGTAAACTCCAGACTTTTTCATACAAGCTTAATGCATTTTGCCAGTCTGCAACAGTTGTTAATCCGGGAAAGAACATTTCTGCAGAAACAAAAAGAAGTAACTTTTTCAAATTTACTCCACTCCAGGAGATGGAGGGAATTTATAAAATACAGACAACATTTTCTGAAAAAATGGTAAATATTTACTCTGGAGATTGCGATCAATTGAACTTCATGGATCAAGGAAATGGAGAAATCTATTTTTATGCTAAATCCGGAAATAATTATTATATCGAATGGCAAGATATATCTGGTGATTACATGGGTGAAACTTACTTTACCTGGGACATGACAAAAGAAAATAATGTAAGCAATCATATTTGTGAGTATGCAACAACGATAGCACCGGGAGTACAACCCTCTTTCCATAATCAGCATTCTAAATCATGGTTTGTATTTACGCCGACCATCGATCAGGCAGGTATTTATAGCATAATTTCCCGTGACGATTTTTCAAACTTAACAATTGCTACCGGTACTTGTGAAAATATGCAGATTATTTGCTCCAGAAAAAATGGCTATAATCTATTTTATGAAAATAGTATGGATGATCTATTTTATGCGGAAGCCGGCAAATCATATTATGTTATTTGGAGTACAAATAATTTTTGCCACACCTGGGATTTGATAAAAGGAAATGATTCTAAAAGTGATAATCGTTTTTGTCAATATGCTATTGATGTAAATGAAGGCATTCATCAAATTGCATTTGAAGATAACAATGAACTTTGGTATCGTTTTGAAGTTCAGGAAACAGGAACATACAGTTTCAAATCTTTCGAATCTGATGGTATCTTTTTTCAAATTTCCACAGGAGATTGTCATCAGCAATCTGAGATATTGAGAGTCGAACCCTATTCCCAGGCAAATCTTCCCCATATTTTCTATGCGGAAACAGGCGAAATGATATACATACAATGTGGAAAGATGAGTTATAACGATTATGGATATTTCGAAGTTTCAAAATTAAACGGAACCGGTTTAGATGAAGCTACACACGAATTGAGGGTAAGTATTTATCCGAATCCCACTACTAATAAAGTTTGGGTAGGACTTCCTTCGGTTGAGCTGAATAATATTGCTGTTTTTAATTTATATGGACAAAAAATGCCTGTAAACATTGATGATGAAGGAACTCGCTTTTCGATAAAAATGAGCGATTTACAAAATGGAATCTATTTTATACAAGTCAATGGGAAAGCATACAAGGTGATAAAAAAATAATGCTTACAGTTTTTGTGAGGGTATTTCCATTTGAGATTTACCCTCATATTTTTTTAATAAATCGGCTGAAACTAAAAAAGAACAATATAACTCTTTTCACCACCATACCAAACTCCGAACCCCTTACCCTTCAACAAATCAATCACGGGCACAGGCTTAAAAGGAGCAGTCAGTTCCATAATTTCACCCTCTTTCAAGTGATTGGCTAAACGGATAATTTCCTGCATCGGACTTTGTCCCGAATCGATAACGGGCGTAGCGTCAAACCGGATGGTAATTTTTGTTTCATCAAACCATTCCGGAGTTTCTTCGTCTTCTTCGCAAGTATTTTTATCCGTATAAATCTCTACAGTAGCCAGTCCCGCCACCCGGCGCAATGTACTTACCATTTCTGCCGGGGATATGCCCGCAATTCCGGCAGCTTGTCGCAAGGTGGCAACTTTAGCTACCGTACGCCGTAAGACCGGGTTCCGTAACTTGGCAAAAGCGGGCGATAACTCCAGTAATGTTTTTTCTAACTCCGGATAAGCCTCTAGAAGAGCACCTACTTTGGTCTGCAGATCAATTTCCATCACAATGATTCGGTTGAATAAGACAACAGACGTTGGTCGCCTTCCAGTTTCCGTAAATCCGTAATATCCTGCGTTACTTCGATAATCCCAAGGTATTCGTTATCGTTGCTTCTGAGTGCCGTATATTCTATATAGACAAAACGTCCCCTGAAGTTCGAGATCCAGAATGCAGCTTTGTTTTCTTTTCCACTTTTGAAATCATTGATGATCTGTTCCACGATGTGTACACTTTGCGGCGGATGACACATACGTACGTCACGTCCGATAATGGAACGATTCCGTTCAAATACCCTTCGGGGACTGTGTGAAAAGAATTTCACCTTGTCGTTTTTGTCTACAAAAGTGATATCCACCGGAAGTGTAACAAACAAGGTTTCCAGCTCTTTTATATCAAAACTGCCGGATGAAAGCCGGATAGCATCGCCGGGAATAGGAGTCTTCTCCCCTACCTGAACCTTTTCCGGTTGCCATGGGGTTTGGGGGTCATAGAGACAAAAACCGAATTCCGGAGTTTCCTGGTATATTTTGTACCAATCTTCGTTCGATAAGGTATCCAGGCACATGGGAAAAAGAATCTCCACTTCTTTCATGATCATACCTTCAATCGCTTCCAGAACGGGCTGCAATACCAGTGCAATGGTCGATTCCAATTCTTCGGGAGTCAGTCCGCCTTTCACTGAAAGCGCTTCATGCGCAACTTTCAGCAGTTCGCGTGTTTCATCGTGCTTGCCCCACATCACTTTCGGGGGGCCGGTGATACCTGCTTTCTCCATATAGGGAAAAAGCAGGTATTCCTTGCGCTTGTAGTGCTTATCTACATCCGACAATTCATTCAGTAGGCTACGGAGTTTTAACAGGTAGTCCGGTATATCGTCTTTCTTCAGGTCCGGAAGTTTTCCGAATAAGGCCCTGGTTTTTCCGATCCGTTTTTCCAACGCATTATTTTCACGTAAAAAAGTATCGACAGGATGTCCGGGAGGAACCGTTTTAGCTTCCGATGTATCGATACTACCTTCGAGTACGGCAGTATGGATATCACAAAGTCGTAATACTTCTTCCGTGGGAAGTCCTTCTGAGATCAACTCCTGCTCCACTTCTACTACTTCGTTGTAAGGGACCGAATGTAGCAGGTTGACTAATCGGGTTCTGACTTGTTCGGGCGCTTCTCCGCTATGCAACTGTAAAATCAGATGCTTGAGCAGCTCTTTCCTTTTTTCCGAGTTATTGATAATTTCGCTCATGACGCATTTCCTTTAATCATGGTTAATAACATCTTGAATGCTTCTACGGCAAATACCGCATGAGGGACGTTTGCCGGCATGATGATCATTTCTCCTGTTTCAAGGGTGTGAGGTTTTCCTCCGATAGAAATTTCTGCTTTTCCGTCGATAATCTGTACCAGTGCATCGAATGGCGCCGTATGTTCGCTCAACCCCTGTTCCCGGTCGAAAGAAAACAAAGTGACATTTCCTGCGGCATTCTTTAATACCTGCTTACTAATGATTCCGCCTTCAGAATATTCGATCTGAAGTCCGGGGTTAAATACGTTTCCTGTTGGGAATGTTCCATTTGTAGTCATCTTTCTAAATTTTTACTTCAGTTATGTGTCCGATATGAATTATGAACATAAATGTATGGTGAAAAGTTTCTTCAAGCACCCGGATTTTTTCAGACCTGAAATATTTTCAAATCTTCTTCCACAATGCTTATTCCTCCGATACCAAAATTTTCTACCAAAACATTGATTACATTCGGAGAAAGGAATGCCGGCAGCGTCGGACCGAGATGGATATTTTTAACACCAAGGCTCAAAAGGGCCAACAGCACAATTACCGCTTTTTGCTCATACCAGGCAATATTGTAAACAATCGGCAGTTCATTAATGTCTTTCAAACCGAAGGCGTCCTTGAGCGCTAAAGCGATCTTAACCAGTGAATAGCTGTCGTTACATTGCCCTGCGTCCAGTACCCGGGGAATTCCATTGATATTTCCCAACGGAAGTTTATTGTAGCGGTATTTAGCGCAACCTGCCGTAAGGATGATATGATCTTTAGGAAGGGCCGATGCAAAATCCGTGTAATAGTCACGCGATTTCATCCGTCCGTCGCATCCTGCCATTACAACAAATTTTTTGATGGCGCCCGATTGAACGGCTTCGATCACCTGGCCTGCCAATGCCAATACCTGGTTATGGGCAAATCCGCCGATAATTTCACCTTTTTCTATTTCTTTCGGAGGAAGACATTTCCGGGCATGTTCGATCAGCGCAGAAAAATCTTTGGCTTTTCCGTCTTTTCGCGCAGAGATGTGTTTGGCTCCGGTAAGTCCGGCCGAACCGGTTGTATAGATCCGGTCGGTATAGGTAGACGATTTCAATGGAGGAACAATACAATTCGTTGTGAATAAAATAACTCCATTGAAACTTTCGAATTCTTCCCTTTGTTTCCACCAGGCATTCCCATAATTGCCAATAAAATGAGGATATTTTTTGAAAGCCGGATAATAATTGGCCGGCAGCATTTCGCTGTGCGTATATACATCTACGCCTGTTCCTGAAGTTTGCTCCAGCAATTCTTCCATATCTTTCAGATCGTGCCCGCTGATCAAAATACCAGGATTCCTGCCTACTCCAATGTTTACTTTAGTGATCTCGGGATTTCCAAAAGAAGAAGTATTGGCTTTATCGAGCAGGGCCATGGCTTTTACGCCACACTCTCCTGTTTGCATGGCGAGAGAAACGAGTTCGCCGGCTTCAATGTTTTTCCGGCTGACTTCTGCCAGTGCATTTTCAATCAGTTCATAAATCTCGTTGTCTTCATATCCCAGGTTCAGTGCGTGTTCAGCATAAGCGGCAGCGCCTTTGAGGCCATAAATGATCAATTGCTTCAGAGAGCGGATATCTTCATCAGTTTCAGATAATATACTTGTTTCATTAAATTTTATATCATTATCCTGAAGATTGATAGTAAAATGTATTTCATCCTGTTCCGGCAGTGAAATACCATTTTTCCGGACTATTTCAATCAATTCTTTTTTCTGGATTAATGATTTTTCGATCCGTTTTTTAATAGCATGATCATCAAAATTCGCATTGGTAATTGTGCAGAAAAGCGCATCCAAAATCCGACGGCTTGTCTCAATGTCGGCAACTCCTTTTTTACGTAACACACTGTTCACGATTGCTTCCCCACGTACAGTATACAACAAAACATCCATCAATGCGGCCGTTTGCGGTTCTTTTCCGCAGACTCCTTTGATTGTACAACCTTTACCCTGTGCAGCTTCCTGACATTGATAACAGAACATTTCCATGACTTTAAATTTTAATATTGATTTTTATTATTGAGATATTTATTTTTAGCAACTATCTGAAAATTAAATTAGTAGTTATATAAAAGGCTGCTATTTTCAAATCCATTTTTCACTGATAACTTCACCTTTTACCGAAAGTACAATTACTTTTACCGGTACATTTCGTTGGGCTTGCTCCCTTGCCATTTCAGCTATTTTGACCAGTCCGCCACAACAGGGTACCTCCATGATGAGAACCGTTAATGTATCGATCAGTGCCATATCGATCATATCTGTAAGTTTGTCTATGTACGATTGTATGTTGCTGTCAAGTTTAGGACAGGCTATAGCCAGCATCTTCCCTTTCAGGAAACGACTGTGAAAGTCTCCGCAGGCAAATGCCGTACAATCGGCTGCCAATAACAGGTTACTTCCCTGTAGGAATCCTGCCTGTGGATTTAGTAAATGCAGTTGTACCGGAAATTGTCTCAATTCGGAAGATTGGGGTGCCGGTACCTGTACGCCGGAGGGTATAACATAGCCATTGGTTGCCGGTGTTTTGATTTCCCTCATCATTGAACCCGGACAACCACAGGCCAGAGGCTTCTCTTTTTCTTTGGATTCAAAATCGAGTTGAATACCCAGTTTTTCCAGATATTCCAATCCCTGACGAAGAAGTTCCATTTCTCCATGTTCTTTCAGATGGTTCAGATGAGCAAGGATAACAGCTTCTCCCTTGGGTGCTATTCTCTCCATCACAGCTGTTTCGTTGTATGATTCTGCTTCCCGCTCTTCCAGTTCGATAGCGCCGACCGGACATTCCCCTATACAAGCGCCCAGTCCGTCGCAGTAAAGCTCGCTCACCATCACTGCTTTGCCGTTGATCAATTGTAAAGCGCCTTCGTGGCACCCTGAAACACAAGCTCCGCAACCGTTGCAAAGTTCTTCGTTGATTTTAATGATTGTCCGTTTCATTCTCTAAATTGTTTATTGATGCTGCAAAAGTAGGGTGACATTAGGTTTTAATCTGTCACATATGTTACACTTGCAAAATTATTTGTATTTTTGTCTGTTGAAATAAAAAAAGATTGATTATGGATTATTCCCTTTTGTCGCATATTCCCCTTTTTCATTCCATAGAAGAAAAAGAACTGGCGAGAATTTTCTCAGAATTAAATCTTTCCGAAACCCGTTTCCGGAAAGATGCCCTGCTGGCCTTACAGGACGAAGCCTGTAACCGTTTGATTATCCTTCTATCCGGAAGCGTAAAAGGTGAGATGATAGATCCGTCGGGAAGAATGATCAAAGTAGAAGACATCTTTGCTCCCAATCCCCTGGCTATCCTGTTTCTGTTCGGCCAGAACAACCGCTTTCCGGTACAGGTAACGGCACGGGAAGAGGTAACAGCACTGGTAATCCCGAAAAAATCTGTTCTCCGGATGTTAAGTATGAATCAGACCCTGCTGAAGAATTATCTTGATATTTCAGCAGGATTTGCCTCGAGACTCAGTCAGAAATTGCACTTTATGTCATTCCGTACCATCCGGCAGAAACTGGCGGTATATATCATTAAACTTTCCAGGGAAAGTCAATCCGATATGGTAGTATTAGATAAAACCAAAAGCGCTTTGGCCGAGTATTTCGGCGTTTCACGACCTTCACTGGAGCGGGAGCTGACTAAGATGCAGTTAGACGGATTGATCTCTTCGGATAAGAAAAAGATAGCAATAGAAAACAAAAAAGAGCTTATCCGCCTGATTCATCTTTAAAATGTAACATCGGTTACGCTTTGATATCCAAAAAAATGTTTTACTTTGCAGTATAACTTTAAATGCTGGTCATTACATGAAGAAATTCCTGAATCGTATACCCGGAAAAATGATTCTTCCGTTCTTTGTTGTGGGAGGGTTGCTGGCTGGTTTGGGCATTTATACCTTGTACATGTCGAGAGCACATTCCTATTTATCCGACGATCCTTCGGCCTGTATCAACTGCCATATCATGACTCCCTATTATCAGGCATGGAACCATAGTTCTCATGCGCAATGGGCCAATTGTAACGATTGTCACGTACCCCACCATAATGTTTTTTCGAAATATACCTTTAAAGCTATGGACGGCCTGTATCATTCTGCAGTTTTTACGGTAAACGGAGAACCTCAGGTGATCCGTCCGCGTGAGGCAAGCAACAATGTGATTATGGAAAACTGTATCCGTTGTCATACCCAGTTGAACACCGATTTTGTAAAAACGGGAATGATCAGCTATACAGAGGCCAAAAACGGAGAAGGAAAAGCCTGTTGGGATTGTCATACGCAAATTCCTCATACCAATATAGGAAGTCTGGGCTCATCGCCCAATGCCATTGTGCCGTTGCCCGAATCTCCGGTACCCGATTGGTTGAAAAAAATAATGAAAGAAAAATCATAAAACCTAATAAGCCATGTTGAAACGATTAACAGAAGCCATCAGGCGCAGACCTATGATCGGATGGGGTATATTTACCCTTGTGATGGTCGCCGTTTTTGTTTTGGGCCTTCTTGCCGCATCTATTACCGAACGGAGGGCGGAGATTGCCACCCTGTTCAATAATAAAAAAGTGGAGATTACCGGTATAGAATCCCGCAATGAAGTTTGGGGAGAAAACTATCCCAGGGAGTATAATACCTGGAAAAAGACGGCTGATATGGACTTTCGCAGCAAGCATTTGGGTAATATACCCGAAGATGTACTGGCGAGTCGTCCCGCTATGGTAGTGCTTTGGGCGGGTTATGCCTTTGCTCAGGATTATTCGGCACCACGAGGACACATGCATGCCATAGAAGATGTGCGGGCAACGCTGCGTACAGGTTCTCCGGATGAAAATACAAAGGATATGCAACCTGCTACCTGCTGGACCTGTAAAAGTCCCGATATCCCCCGTATGATGCACGAAGCAGGTATCGAAGCCTTTTACAAAGCTCCGTGGAGCGCTATGGGTGACCAGATTGTCAATCCGATCGGTTGTGCCGACTGTCATGATCCGGTAACAATGAACCTGACCATCACCCGCCCCGGGCTGATCGAGGCCTTCGAGCGACAGGGACGAGATATTTCCAATGCTACTCCACAGGAAATGCGTTCGCTCGTGTGCGCCCAATGCCATGTGGAATATTTCTTCAAAGGCGATGGAAAATACCTCACTTTCCCCTGGGATGGCGGAATGACGGTAGAAGATATGGAAAAATACTACGATGAAGCCGAATACAAAGACTGGACCCATGCGATCAGCCGGGCACCGATGCTGAAAGCACAACATCCCGATTATGAACTATTTCTTTTAGGACCGCATGCCCAGCGTGGTTTGGGTTGTGCCGACTGTCACATGCCTTATGTAGCCGAAGGCGGCATCAAATATTCCAATCATCAGGTAGTAAGTCCGTTGAAAAATATTTCGAATACCTGCCAGGTTTGTCACCGCGATTCGGAAGATAAACTACGCAGTTATGTTTATCAGTATCAGGATAAAGCCCTTGAAATCAGGGACCGTATCGAAACGGAATTATCGAAAGCGCACATCTTAGCCAAGACGGCATGGGATAATGGTGCCTCGGAAGTTGAAATGGCTCCTGTACTGAAACTCCTTCGCCAGGCACAATGGCGGTGGGATTTTGCAGTGGCTTCTCATGGCGGTTCCTTTCATGCTCCTGTAGAAACACAACGCATACTGGCACACAGCTTAGATAAGTCTTTACTGGCACAACTGGAAGTTCAGAAAGTTTTGTTTGCCCATGGCGTAAAAGATATGACCTTGCCTGATATTTCCACGAAAGAAAAAGCACAGGAATACATCGGACTGGATATGAAGACTATCCGTGAGAAAAAAGTCCAATGGATGGAAAACGTAGTGCCGAAATGGGTACAGACGGCTAAGGAAAAAGGGCGGTTGTTAAGTAGTAATTAAGTCGAAAAATTGGAGAACAAACGAAAATTCTGGCAATTCCCCTGGCGATACAAAGAATCTGTCTCCTTTGTCGGAGGAATTGTTTTGGTAGGTTTGATGCTGCAAATCTCAACCGGAGCATTTGATTTTTCCCTGCTGCAATGGCCGGTAAATATTATCTTGGGAGGAATCTTGCTTTTATTACTGCTGTTGTTTTCCCTGAAACGGAGAGGCCCGCTTTATCAATGGTTTTCCGGTGTTCCAATGGCAGTTACATTAATTGCCGCATTAGTTATTCTGGGTATTATTCTGGGATTGACTCCGCAGACCCAATCCGGTAATGCAACTGGGAATCTCCCCTCCTATTTGGGTTTTACCCGCATGACATCCTCCTGGGCTTTTGTCCTGGTTTACTTTCTTACTTTGCTTGCACTGGGTGCCTTGATTTTCAGGAGAATCTTTCCATTTTGCATAAAAAAATATGCTTTCTATCTGAACCATATAGGATTATGGATCCTGCTTTTTGCTACAGGGATGTCTGCATCGGATATCAGGCGTTATGTGATGCATGTTCCTGAAGGTGAGGTGGAATGGAGGGTATATAACGACAAGAACGAACTCCTCGATCTTCCGGTAGCCATCAAGCTCAATGACTTCTACATGGAGGATTATCCACCCCAACTGACAGTGATTCACCGGGAGACGGGTATACCACAACCGGAGGATAAACCTGAATATTTCCCGGTTGACGAAAAGCAGCCTCAAGGCAGGTTGAATGGATGGAATATACATTTGAAACAATATATTCATGAAGCCGTCCGGAACAGCGACAGTACTTACCATGAAGCCCGTATGCCGGGTGCGTCGCCTGCTGCTAAGGTAAAGATTTTCCATCCGCAAAAAAAAATACGGAAAGAAGGCTGGGTTTGTGCAGGAAATATAGCCCAACTGTATATGGTATTAAAGCTGGATGAGCAATATAGCCTGGCCATGACCCGTTCTGAACCTAAGCGTTTTGTCTCGGATATTGAGGTATACTCCGAAGACGGGGAACAAAAACATGCCCTTTTGGAAGTTAATAAACCCTGTAAAATCGGCCACTGGATGTTGTACCAATACGGGTACGATAACGATGCCGGTAAACTGTCTGCATACAGCAGTGTAGAACTGGTGTATGATCCTTGGGTAGTCCCTGTATATATCGGAATTATCCTGCTTGCCTGCGGATCATTCTGCATGCTTTGGACAGGTAAGGCAAGAAAGGAGGCGGACAATGACATGGAATGAATTCCTTTACTTTGCCCTTCCCTCCGTTACCCTGTGGATAAGTGCCGGAATATGGGTCTACACACCGAAAAATCGCAGGCTTGCAGATATCCTTATGCTATCAGGTATCCTTGTTTTTGCCGCCTTTATCATCGGACTGTGGATCGGACTGGAACGTCCGCCTATGCGTACTATGGGAGAAACGCGGCTTTGGTATTCATTTTTTCTCTCATTGGTTGGTTTTATCACCTATAAGTATTGGAAATATAAATGGCTACTCTCATTCAGCAGCTTAGTTGCATGCGTTTTTGTCTGCATTAACATTCTTAAACCGGAAATACATTCCAAAAACCTGATGCCAGCCTTGCAAAGTTACTGGTTTGTGCCGCATGTTACAGTTTATATCCTTTCTTACGCCATGCTGGGGGCAGCTACCATTGCATCGATTATTCAATTACATAAACAGAACAGTAATCATCCGGATAAAAAACTGGATAAATTGATGGATAACCTGGTTTCCGCCGGTTTCGGCTTCCTGATGCTCGGTATGCTGATGGGATGTGTTTGGGCTAAAGAAGCATGGGGTCATTACTGGTCATGGGATCCGAAAGAAACCTGGGCATTTGTAACGGCTGCAGCATATCTTGTTTTTATTCATATCCGTCTAAAGAATTACCATCCGAAATTTGCTTTATGGGTGCTTCCGATTGCATTTATTCTTTTGATGATTACGTGGATTGGGGTGAATTATTTGCCGGCGGCACAAGGTAGTATACATACTTATTAAAAGAGTTAAAAGTTAAGAGTTAAGAGTTGGAGTTTTTCGAATCCCTGATTTTCATCTTTAATTCTTTAAAACTAAAGAAAATTTATCTGATTCACAATCAGTTTTTAAATTCTTAATACTTTTCAAATAATAAGACTTCCATGAGTAATCCTATGAACAATTACTTTTGAATTTTCAATTGAGTATATTATTGCAAATCCTTTGTAATTGAATCTTCTGACATTTACGGCATATCTGAATAAGGATTCTCTTTTTGAAACAGGATAGAGTAATGCATCTTGTTTTAACTGTCTGATATTCTTTATAATACCTATATAGAAATTTTCTGATGATAAGGGTAATAATAATTGCTTTTCTCTATAGCTCGTAATATCTTCAATATCTTCAAATGCCTGTAAAGAAATAACAACTGTAAAATCTTTCATAATTTGATATTGGTTCCCAATCGAGCATTAAAAGAATCAGCTAATTTCTTTTCGAATTCTTCCAGGGAATAAAACTTTCGAGTACCGGATTCGTCAAATAAATCACTATTGGTTCTGGTTATATATTCCGCCTGAGGTTCGTTTATTGCAGATGAAGAAAGATCAGATGATAGATAAGTACTTTCGTTTTTTTCCGTTTTTTTTTTCTTGTTCATGGTTTTGTTTTTTTAATCAGAAATTAACTACAAAAATACAATAATAAAATCAGGAAAACAAATGAAAAAAAATGATTATCCGCAAGTTTCCCCGATAGGAGATAAAAGTCGGTCTTGATCGTCATTGCGAAGGCAAAGCCTGAAGCAATCTCCTGCCAATTGCGACGGATTGCTTCGTCGTTCCTCCTCGCAATGACAATTAGTATCGATTTATAACAGGCCCTTTCTCTTTACTTCCAAATAGAACCTACGGGATAAACCTCCAAAGATTTCACCTCAATGTTATTGCCCCAAAAATGGAATCCCTCTTTATTCTCGGAGTGAGCTCTTCGTTCCATGGAATGAGAATAGGCTCCTCCATCTATAAATACTTCAATGGAAGTCCTGTCGATAAAAATATCGGCTGTTAATTCCATACTGGTCATGTTTTCCGGGGAATAAAACACCCCATTGATCCGGTTGGAGTTCATGTCGTAATCTATTATTTTTTGTCCGGACAGGTTCAAACCGGCACTGGTTGCATGAGACAGTTTGATGGTCGTTTTAATCCGTAAACAGTCCGCCTGATCATATGATTTCAATAATTTGTTTGCCTGATCAGATGTTAGTGATTTCCATTGTACAGGGTTACCCATCAGGGAGTTAATCTCTTGCACAGGATTATTGAAGAGTCGGATCCCGTCTTTTGTCTGGCACAATGTCAGTTCGGTAGGCATCAGCATCATTCCGTTGAAAGGCATTCCTGGATGAGAAACACGCCCCCACCCGATCTGAATCCGCCGGCCGTCTGCATCCGGGATATTTGTAAAAGTCTGCGCGGCGTAGATGGTTCCTGTGGTATAATAATATTTTCCTGATTCGGGGATGAATTCCTTTCCATCGAACGATCCCAGCATATAGGTTCCGGAAGCTCCGTACATCACCCATTTAGTCTCGTTTTTATCGCCATCGACAGGTAACTCGAAAAGTTCAGGGCATTCCCAGAATCCGGTAACGTGGCTTTCGTAGTTCCAGTCCTTCAGGTTTTTGGAAGTATAGATCGAGTGCCCGTCGCGTTCGTTCAGCACAAGAACCCAGTGTTTCCCCGGTTTATACCAGAAAACTTTCGGATCGCGCGTGTCCTGGCTGTTCCACTTTACTTTTGAATCGATAACCGGGTTATGGGCATATTTTGTCCAGGTGCGACCTTTATCCAGACTGTACGCAATACATTGAACCTGTTTTTCCGGACTGTCTGCCGTGTAAATCGCCACCATGGCAGGAGTATTTCCTTTCCCGAATCCGGAAGTGTTGTCGTAATCGATAACCGCAGATCCGGAGAACATTGTTCCCAGTTTATCCGGATACAAAGCCTCGGGAAGCTCCTCCCAATGCACCAGATCCCTGCTTACTGCATGTCCCCAATGCATATTTCCCCATTCTTTCTCATAGGGGTTATGTTGGTAAAACAGATGATACTCACCTTCATAAAAGATCAAACCATTGGGATCGTTATTCCATCCCCTGCGTGGAGTAAAATGGAATTGAGGACGGTAACGTTCTCTATACATACTATCCTGTCCGGCAATGACATCAGCCTGGTAGATTTTATTCAGTCCGCTCTCATTTCCTTCATAGCTTATTTTGATTGTTTTTCCTTTCAGTGCAGACAAGTCGCAGAAAACCCAATATTCCGGACTCCCCGATGCCAGCCGGATTTGAAACTCACGTTCTGTTGCACCTCCCGTTTCAAAGCGCATCTTTGCCCGCTGATCTTGTTGGGAAACCGGGATATTCAGGTATTGTTTCGTGATTTTAATAGTAATATCTCCGGCAAACAGGGAAATATGGCCTGCTACAAGAAGGATGAGGATAATAATTCTTTGTGTCATGATTAACTATATTATATGCGCAAAAATAAGAATTAAATTTCAGGTAAGACATCCAATTTTAGTTTTAGCAACCGGATGCGACCTCTAAAAATGATTTTTAATTTTTCAATTTTATTTTTATAGCCGGATTGATCTTTATTACAGATGCAATGAATTCATTTTTCCTCTTTGGAGAAATGATGACCTTATCTTTTTTATTATAAGATATTTCTAACCGGTCTAAAGATGCAGCCGGAGAACTGGCGATATTATTTGTTTCCGATATTTCTTTAATGGCATTGATTTCGATTGATGTGGGTTTGAACCAGCCACATTTAACATATAATATCTCATCTTCAATTACATAGACTGTTGTTATAAATACAAAAGCGATAAAGGCAAGCACTACCAGTATCACAGAAAAAGCAATCCAGGAAAAAGTACCGATGAACAAAGGAATTGAGGATAATCCTACTGTGAAAATGATGATAAAAACAATTCCTAAGCTTATTTTGGACCTGAATGATGTTTTCATTACAAGGATAAATAATTGTTTAAAAAATAGAAAAATAAGTCTTTGAATAACAAACAAAATTAAGCGTTTTAAATGACAATTACAAATGAAAGATAGCTTGAGAGAGATTTTTAACGTGATCTTCTACGATCTTAAAATGCTCTGACAAAGATAAAATTCAAGCTAAATAGTCTCAAAAAAATAAAAATTAAACAGTTGCTTAGATTATTTTCATACTTTTGCAGGCTTATGAGGAAAAGGTCCGTAAAAAAAGGTCCCCGGATGTGCGAAGAATAAAAACATTCGGAAGAATGTAAGTAAATACAGAACTATACTATAGTTATAAACCCATGTCAAAAATTTCATCAGCCGCATTTACAGATACAAAACCGCATTATAACATACTTGACGGACTCCGTGGAGTGGCGGCTATCGTTGTGGTATGCTTTCATCTTTTTGAAGCCTTTGCCACCAGTCATATAGATCAGCAAATCAATCATGGATACTTAGCGGTGGATTTCTTCTTTATCCTGTCCGGTTTCGTTATCGGCTATGCTTATGACGACCGCTGGAAAAAGATGAAAATGAAAGAATTTATCAAGCGCAGGATTATCCGTTTGCATCCGATGGTAGTTATCGGTGCGATTATCGGCGCTGTTATATTCTATTTTCAGGGATGTTCCGTATGGGATGTTTCAAAAGTATCTATAGGCATGTTATTGATCGCTACATTGATGAATGCTTTCCTGATCCCGGCAACACCCGGTTACGAAATTCGGGGAGTTACCGAAATGTTTCCTCTGAATGGTCCGAGCTGGTCTTTGTTATATGAATATATAGGTAATCTCTTATATGTGTTCTTTATCCGTAAACTTCCGACAAAAGCTCTCTCTTTATTTGTATTACTTGCCGGTTGCGGATTGGCAACATTTGCTGTCTGGGGACCGTATGGCGATATTTGCGCCGGATTTTCACTGACAGGAGAAAATATAACCGGCGGTTCTTTGCGTTTATTATTTTCATTCTCGGCAGGATTACTCCTGTCCCGCATATTCAAACCCGTTAATATAAGAGGAGCCTTCTGGATTTGTAGCCTGTCTGTTATTATCCTATTAGCAGTACCACGAATAGGCGGAAGTGAAAATTTGTGGATGAACGGTTTATATGAGACGATCTGTTTTGCGATCCTTTTCCCTTTCATTGTCTATCTGGGAGCATCCGGAAAAACAACAGATCAAACAACCACCCGGATCTGTAAATTCCTGGGAGATATATCGTATCCTCTGTATATGGTGCATTATCCCTTCATTTACTGGTATTATGCCTGGGTAAAAAACGAGGATCTCACATTCGTACAATCTTTGCCCGGTGCGATAGCGCTTGTTATCGGAAGTATACTATTGGCTTATCTGTGCTTAAAGCTATATGATGAACCGGTACGTAAATTCCTGACAAAGCATCTTTTGCGCAAGCAAAAATAATCATCGCAAATACTCAGGCAATTTTTGTTCTCACTTAGGAATAAAAGTTGCAATAACATTGTTTGCCTCATTAACCAAAATCAACCGGCCATCTTCCTTTACAGTATAAGTTTTAGCATTCTGAAAAGTGCTTAACAGGGCATTTTCAATATCCATTTGATCACAAGCCATCAGTGTACTGGTAACGTCTCCGAATTGGATGCTAAAATCTTTCATCGTTACAGGAGCGGAATAATTGTTGCATCCTGCATATCCGCTAACAGATTTACCATCGGCAGAAACGTCTAACGTGGGAATTTTCCCGAGAAGGGGATACAATAAGTCGTGGTTCCCTTCCGGGGAAGCAACTGCGACAAGCGTCCAATGCGTATCCTTGATTTCCGTATTTGGGTGCAGCGACTTCTTCATTGAGGTACAGGCTGTTAATACGAGGACAAATGTGAGTGTAAGTGAAATTAATTTGTATATCATATTTTTATATGTTTTAAGTGTTACTACTAAAACAAGTATCTGCTATTTTTGTTTATAGCAGATATTTTGATATCATAAAGCAAAATTTAGCAAAAGCGAGTCTAAACAGATCAATTACTTCGTTTAGACTCGCTTTTGTTGTAATACAGGTCTTACTACTTCAATAGAAATACTCTGCTATTTGATTATCACTTTTTGAATATGTTCCGTTTGATCTGTTCTCACTTTAACCACTACCACCCGGTTGGTGCCCGTCAGATGGTATGATTTCTGTGTTGTGTTCAGATTTGCATCTTTGATCAAGGTCTGACCTTGCATGCCGGTTATTTCTACATTGCAGATTGTATTGCCCGAGGAGGAAATAATGTGGATCGTTTCGTTTTCCGGGTAAATTTTGATTGTACTGTTTTTTAAGTTATCAAAATCTTTAATATCTGATAAAACAATAGAAATATGCAAAAAGAAGCGTCCTTCGATATTGCCTGTTTCGTTGATGAAAGTGTAGGGACCATCCAACAAATCAACCATTTCTTTTTTTGTCCGGTCTTCCAGGTAAACCTGATAGAATTGCATACTTTCTTCATTGATTTTCAATGTCAATTCCCCTGTACGGGTGGTCCGGATGCCTAATGCGACAGGTGATTCCAGGTTTGGCAGCGTATTGATCGAAGCAGCTTTTCCGTCGATCAGGCTGTAGAGGATTGCCGGGTCTTTCACCGTTTCCGAGAATAGGGTCATGGCATCTTCCGCAGGATCATAAGCATTTGAGGCTGTAGGATTGCAGACAATGGCGATTCCGCTTTGCACCTTGTTCTCCCGGGAAACGGTCAGTTTAAGTACCGGATTGTCTATTGCATTGGCCGAGCGCAGGATACTTCCGGGACTGGTAACCGACATGTCCGGAGTTACTTCCAGAGTAGCAATTGTAGAAGCTGGGTTTGCTTTTTCGACGATGAACGATTGCATCGGAGCGATGTAAGGATTACTAGTGCCGGTCCATTCTGCCGTGTTGATTGTAGGAATAGAAGTGAAAGCATCAAAACTGCCACCATTCCAAAGATAATAATGGTTTCCGTTGATCGAAGGATTTTTCGCAGCTAATGCTATAAAATCCATGTGTGACATGAACGGGTTTCCTACAATGGCCGTTGTGTAACCGGCGGCATCTCCTTTGACCGGCAGATTCATGATCGTTGTTCCTGTTTCCCATACCAGGCGGGAAGGATTCGTCCTCGGCGTGTCGTCCCATTTGCTTTGCGGAGCGCCGGTTGTTTTGTCGAAATATTGGTATTGCTTATCATAACGCGGAAAACGGAATGTATTATCCGGGTGTTCGTCGTCGCTGACCCAGATCACATAACCCATTCCGGCATCGAGTGGAATATTCAGGGTATTGAACGCACTGGACCATTTACCGGCAGAAGCGGCCGTTGCCGTCTGAGGATTCACTGTC
This sequence comes from Bacteroidales bacterium, assembly GCA_031553775.1. Taxonomy (GTDB): domain Bacteria; phylum Bacteroidota; class Bacteroidia; order Bacteroidales; family Azobacteroidaceae; genus JAISFI01. The sequence goes on along the minus strand of JAVBLA010000025.1, from coordinate 8,923 downwards.
TGGTACTGTTGCATCCATACTTTAGGGGATATCCGGTTCGAAGACAAGATATAGTCACCGGAATACATATTCTGTAACGGGGGAGCTACCATATACCAGCGGTTACTGTTTACACGCAGATCGACAGCGGCACCACGGGTATAAGTCAGGAAGTTGGTCCTGGCAACCTCAGCATTTGCTTCGAACCGGATCGAATCGCATTGGGCGTTATCCGTATCGCTCAGGATGGGATAGGCAGTTTGTGCATCTTTGATGGTAACTACGGTACACAATCCGGGGATTATTCCGTCCGACCAGTTGGCGGGATCGTTCCACTCGGTGTTTTTCCCTATCCAGGAAGTTGCGAGCGGGACAATTGTAATCTTTATCGTATCCTGTACGGTAACATCATTTCCGCCGCTGTCCTTATAAGTCACGGTCGGTTTCTTGATTCCCGGTGTCGACCAGGTAATTTCTACCGATTGTCCGCTCTCGGTGAGAGTACCGCCATCGGTATTCCAGATATAGTTTCCATCGGCAGAAGTTCCTACACTCCATAGTTCGACGATATCGTTCTGGCATGCTTTTAACTGTCCGTCTACTACCGCACCTATCGAGAAATGACGAACTCCCGTCAGATTACAGGCACCGCCATAGTTAACATTCAACTGATAATCACCCGAATCATAGACATGGATAGTATCGCCTCCGTTTTCCAGTGTGGCGGTCTTGTAGGCTTTCCATGCATCAGTAGGTTTGGCCCGGTAAGTCCAAATATAGGTTTCCCCGACTCCGAAGCCTTCGGTTGTCTGGATAAACGGCAAGGTGTTACAGGCAACGGTGGTATCCTTACCCAGCGGAGTGGCTGATGCGAATGAAGAATCAAAAGTAACATTCGTGTTGCCTCCCTGGTCGTATCCGATTACTGTGAATGGGTAGGTATTGCTGCAGGAGGAGATATCTGCTGTTATATTACTTAGCTTACCAAAACCGATCACCGTATTGCAATTTTCTATTTTAACCACAGCGGGTACAGAGGAAGATGACTTGAGTTCAACGAATCCGCAGGGGGTTCCCTGGGCCCATAAATACTCTTTGACCACCACTCTTCTTCCCGCAGTAATCGTATTGGAAGATGAGCGGGCATAAACCAAGCTATCAATAGTATAGGTGGCAGCACTATTAATAGATGTGAGCGCACCGGTAAATTCTACTTTGTTGAAACTGAAGGGGCCTATTGTTGTCGAGGCCCTGCCTAAGTTAGCAGCATTGCCTGTTCCTGTCATTTTTATATTGTGGAAAGCAAAATTTTTGCTTGTCGAGTTCTTTAACTCGATAGGATTACCGGAAGAGATAATACTGTTTGTTGTAATAAAAATGCAACTTTCACTCATTACAAATGAAGAAATATAACCAGAACTGGTATTGTTCATGTTTATATTACTCCCGTTTATATCCAAAGTGGTATAATTATCCAAGGTACAAGTCATATAAGTTGCAGTTATATATGAACCGGAAAGGTCGATTATCCGACTAGTAGTACTTGCTCCATCAATGCTAAGACATCCATTTATTCTAATTGTGTTTTCATTAGAATAAAACGAACTGTTTTTTGAAATATATAAGCCACCGGAACCACACAAATATCCACTACATTCATCGAGTAAATCATAAATTCCTTCTCCTGAAAAATACAGATAAGTGGGAACTTTCATACTACTACTAAACCCATTCATACGAATATATTGAGTCCCCCTTACCTGACTTGTCCCTTTCATAAATAGACAATATGGAGAAAAATCTTTCATTCCGGCAACTAATTCCAGGAAACCATAAATATTCAAATAACTGTAAGTGGAGTTAAATGACGGCGTTTTCTGCCCGGCTTCAGCAGTCCAGGTCATATTTCTGCAATACCCGGTTATATCAAGAGTGACTGTTTTATTCATTGCGGAAAATGAATTGCCATCAAAATATACATTGTCATATGGAGAAGGGATACATCCGAACGGATTATTTTCGGCAGGATCCCCTCCGGAAATTCCTATTGACCAATGGGATGGATCGCTCCATTTACCGGCATCTCCCACCCAATAAAAATCAATACCGGGAAGAGCTTCCCGTTCTGTGATAACAACATTGGTGTTATTTCCCAGATTGACTCCGTCTGTAATATGCATTGTTTGTCCTGTGCAATTAATATACTGGGGATTGACCCGGATTAGTTCAAACGGGGCATTGACAACATTTATTTTAGCAGGATAAGACACTGAAGTCCCTTTGATAACAGTCCTGATAGTATCCGCGTTACAATTACATTCTGTTGCATCGGTAGTGAACGTTCCCAAAATTTTATATTCATTAGCAGTAGTTGAATTCGCCTTAAAGGTGTATGTATTATAGGCTTTCAGAAACAAATTGTTTGCTGTAAATCCATATTCAAAACTACCTCCGGCCATTGAATATAGATTATTATAACTTACTGAAAGTCCATCGGTTTGAACAATATTACCATAAACAATCACATCGTTGTATTGTATACTTTGTCCACTGGTTCCGTTGGTTATAACATTCTTTGCCTTAATGGTTGTTCCTGAGAGATTGCAAGTATTTAGGTTTGTCAATGATAAAGTCCAATGACTATAAGTATCCGGATTTCCGCTATTGTTAGAACTCAATGTAATTTCAGAACCGGACAGATCCAGGTTTCTTATGGAAGTGGCAGGTGTTGATTCCGATTTGAAGATGTTTGCCTGAATTTTGTGGCCATTGCTGTTCAAGGTACCGGACTGATGAAATATACCATTTATAGTTGAATAAGACTGGGATATAATCAAATCATCCTGCAAAGAATAAGTTCCCGAATGATTGAAGTAAACAGGAACAGAAGTATAAACCAATCCCCCGGAAGTAACTGTTTCATTTCCGGTACCAAGAAAGTAGATCTTTCCGGAGCCACCGGCATAGTAACAGCCGGTAAAGTCGGATGAACCATAAATATTCAATGCTTGTGATATAAGTATATTCAGGCGTCCTTCCTTAAGCGGATCACTCCAGGTAATATGATGGATCAGCGCTGGTACGGTATCGATTTCTACCGTTTGATTGGCTGCAGAGAAAGAATTTTCATCAAATATGGCATTATCGATAGCAGTAGGCAGGCAGTTGGCAGGCTCTCCGCCCGATGTGAATGACCAGTGTGACGGATTGAACCAACTACCTGCTCCACCGATCCAATAATAATCGATATGGATTTCAGGAACGGCATCTGTCCATGTGATAGAACCGGAACAATCTCCTAAATTGAAATTTTCAGGAGATGTAAATGCTGTCGGAGTGGCTGTCCCGGTGAAATTAACGTGATTGCAATACAGGTTGTTTAGTGATATCTGGCTTGAACCAGTATTCTGCAACGTCAATATATTGCCTGTAGAACGCAACATGCTGATTCCTTCACAAGGAAGAGGGACCTGAGGCCCCGTAATTTTTTCCACTTTGATTGTGGGATTTGTGGCAGAAAAAATATCGCAGGGTTTCAAAATTTCAAGTTCTCCTATGGTGATGGTGCCTGTAGTGGTCAGTTCTATAGCAGGGACACTGCTTATCAGTTTATTAATCAGACCAGCAGGATGCACCGCAGCTATAGATGCCGAATTAGTAAAGGTAACTGTATTAATAGTATATGTATCGGATAAGCTTAATACATGTTTGGTCGGTCCCCAGAAAACGATGTTGGTATTGTCAGTTAAAATTTCCCCTGCCCGGATTAAAAGAGCTATAAAAGAATGTACTTCAAAAGTGGTTCCCGAAAAATCCTGTGTACGTCCGGTCTTGCTGGAGGTTTGAAAATTTTTACACCTGATATTATGTCCGTTGGTACTAAAAGAACCGTTATTTGCGGTGATGTAAATATCTGTTGAGGGCAAAACAAAGTCTTCAGTCACGGAATAGGCGGCAGCAGCATCAAAACGAAGTTCACCTCCGGTAATATGATTATTTATAGATGCTCCCAGGTTAAAAATATAAGGATTAGCAGACTGCAGGTAAATGTTACAATTTATAAAGTCCAAGGTTTCATTTGCATTGATATTTTTTTTGAAATAACAATTTATTTGCTTCATTATTGCAGAACCATTTACAGTCAGGTTTCCTCCAAAAGTAAAATTCATCCGGTAAGTGCTTGAATTCGTAAATTCACACTGTAGTTTTGTTCCTGTACCGATCAGCACATTACCGGAAATATTAACAGAGGGATAAGTTCCGGACAAGAATCTGACAGTGGAATGATCAGAGGTAATCAAATCGCCTGTAACATAAAAAGAAGGGTTAGTAACACTGGAACGGTTTACATCTCCATAGCCATTTACTTTTACATTTCCGGAAACAGTAACACTGGAAGAACTGAGGTTCCATACTCCACTGATACGAATGTCTTCCCGTACCTTGAATGGAAGACTTCCATGAGAAAGTGAACCATCTATTGTAGCATTACTTACTGACAGCTCAGCATTTGCAGTAAGAGCCGCGCCAACCGAGACATTCAGGTCTCCTGTTGTGATCGTACCGGCCGACAAGGTCAGACTCCCTTTATTTACATTAACTGTTCCCGTTCCTGTAATTACTTTACTACTCCAATTGAGTGTTATTGCAGTTGAAGCATCAAAAGTAAGATTTCTGAACTTCAAGCTATTGCTATTCTCGATCTTCAACGTCATTGAAGCCGGATTACTTATGTCCAAAGGAAAACAAATATCATTATACTGGCTAAAAATAACGCTTGGCGATATACCACTTCCCGGATAGCCCAATTCCCAGTTGTTGACATTGTCCAGCACTTTGTCTCGTTCTCCTCCTTTCCAAAAATAAGTATTCATATCTGTCGGGATCGGGTCATTGAACTGCCAACCGCTGTTTCCACCCATATCGTTTCCGTTCGATATGGGGTAGGGTGTCGATCCGGTAATGACAATATTCTGTAATCCTACGGCATCCATACTAACCGTAGATCCGTTACCCATATTGAGTATTGCCTGAAGCTGGGGAGTAGCTGCAGTTGCTTTGAGCAGACAGTAATCCGTATGAGTTTTGATGAGGCTGCTTGCTATGTTTATCGTGCTGCCGTTAAAAATAAAAAAACCTCCGGTATCTTTAAATTCCAGTACTTCGGTATTAATAATTCCACCTATAGCTGCGTTAAGGATTCCACCGGTTTTATTGATAATAATTTTATTGAAGTCCCCAAAAGCCAAAGTGCCTGTCCCGGCTTCCACTACATCGTACTTATCTCCATTCTTTCCTGTAAAGCTTGTAGCTATCCGGATTAAAGAGCCTGCAGAATTGGCTGCATTTAAGACTATTCCACCGGTATAAGTCCATGTATTTACATCGATCGTTGAGTTAGCTATGTTTAATTGCCGGGTGGTATTGCCTGCTGCACTACTGAATGTGTTCACCTTAACATTTTGACCATTGAAATTAAGATTCCCGTTAGTGAAGTTCATTATGTAGTAACTCGACAATGTCAAGTCATCCAGTAACGTCCAGCTTCCGGTTCCGTTGAATGTAATATTGGATGTAAGGGGAATATCTGCCATTGAAATCGTATGACTTCCAGAACCGTTAAAAGTTATTACTCCGTATCCGGTCATCGACATGGAAGGTTGTAATGTTAGTGATCCGGAAATAGTCAGGTTCGCTGAATTTCTGACAAATCTCGGCCTTCCCGTTCCGCTCCAAATCATATCCTTACAAACGGCATGCACGTTTAATGTAACAGTACTCCCTTCAACCAATCCTGAATTGTCATCAAAATAGACATTATCGGTCGCTTTAGGAGCGACAGTGTGAAATGTACTTCCACCACTGGATATAGCCCAATGAGTGGAATATTCACTCCAGCCTCCGGTTCCGCCTACCCAATAATAATCGGCAGCAAAAGCTGAGTATCCGGATAGCAGGAGGATGCATAACAGTCCGGCATGTCTCATGTTTTTTATTCGTAAAAAACTATGAATAAGAAAGTTGCCATTCTTTTTGAAATGTTGCTGTGATACGTATGAATGTTTCATGTAGAGTTGTTTCTTCTTTTTTCTTTTTATTATGACATAAATGATGGTTAAAAAGATCAGGGGCAGTATTCCCGGATTTTCAACGGGGACTCCTTCTAATGTACCCAGGGCATCTCCATCTTCGATGTCCGGATCGTAGGTGAGTATGGGACTTTCTTCATCGTTTGTCCAACCAGCCGATAGTGGGTTGGAATTGGAAAGATCCCAAAAATTCCCGATAGAATTCGACAAAAGATCGGAGCTGGAAAAAGGTCGGTAATTTCCAATGAAATTTTCATCCATAGGTGTCGGGGTAGAAACAGTAGTCGGTCCAAGGGGCAAAAAATCAGATCCGGATACCGGCAGGGTCAATCCAGCCAGGCATAGAAAAAAAAGAAGTATACGCTTCTCTGTACGTTGAGGATAATTGCTGTTCATTTTTTCTTAATTAATTTTAGTTGTAGTTATATACATCTGTAGTTTTTGTAATTAGTTATTGCATGTATGGGTTTTATCCGCACACTTCCTTTTTATTTACACACATACATAGGCTAAATAAATTGAGCTTCTAGTTTTCACAAACAAGAAAGCTTATTTTTACAAAAAGGAGGTGTTGGACTTTTGACCTGTAATAAGGAGGGTTTATTACTTCGGAAAGGGGTATATAATTAATTATAATCTGCTTTGAATAGGAATAAAATTACCTTCGGTTGTAAATTTACAACTTTTGGCATTCCATTTCACATTCTTATATAGCTGCTAGATATATAAAAGATTCATTTACAATTTAGGGAAAACCGTTAATAAGAGGTATTATATCCGATTTATTGCTTTTGAAAGTAAGACACATAAACCCTTTGCCTTGACAAGAAATTTGATTGAAACCTTGTCTGACTGCACATAATGGGAGAAGTGACTTTGCAAGGATAATAAGATTTCGATTCATTTTGTTTAGTTTGTTTGGTTCACTAAAAAATAGTTTATCTGGTTTATCTATTAACTAATCAGGTTTTGTTTAGCTAATTTATTTTGGTCTAGTTTAATGTTTCAAAAAATTTAGTCGTTTTTTTGAATCTGTAGTAATAAACAAATATGTTATATTTTTGTTTAATTTGAATATGTTATTTATTGTGAAATAATTTGAATTAAATCAAAATAATTATCTCTATTTAATGGCAGATTATTATATAATTGATTAATAATCAATGTATTTATGCATCAATATCTGCTAAAAGTTAAAGAGCCTGTCTCACAATTATTTTTTATCATATACTAAAAGTAAAAATACAAAATATACAGGTTACTTTCCGGGATTTTCCAATATTGTCGTATATTTGATACAAAATTATCCCTTATATGAATCCTATCAGGGTCAGAAGTAAATTTCATTTCGTGTTCTTTAAAAGCAAGATCATTTCATCTTGTGCCACAGGATTTTTATTTGGTCTATTAACTGTGTTGGGGTTAGATTCCAGGTTATCGATTATACATATAATCAATCACTTTTTATCATACATACCTTTAGGGCTAATTTTTATTTTACTGATAGAAGAGATCGCGAAAAAAAAGCGATATTATTTTTATTATAATCAGGGAATCACAAAGATTGAATTATGGATTGTTTCCATTCTTCTTTCTTTTTCGTTTTATTTTGTTTTTAATATCATGATTTATTTATGCAGAAACTTCTTGAAGTTGACAGTGTAATTAAAATGTTTGGCGATAAAACAGTTCTTGCAGATATATACCTATCATGCGTACCTGGCGATGTTATTGGATTATTTGGAAGAAATGGTACTGGAAAATCCACATTGCTGAAAATTATATTCGGATCATTAAAAGGTGACCGGAGTTTTATCCGTATCAATGGGAAAATACAAAAGCATGCAGCTTTTCGCTCCGGTTTACTGGTTTATCTTCCACAAGATGGATTTTTGCTTCCTGAACTTTCCCTGACTAAAATCGCAGAAATCTACCTGCCCAAAGAGCTTAGAAAAACATTTTTCGGAGACAGACATCTTTTTAAAATCAGACATTCAAGAGTAAGGGATTTATCAGGTGGGGAACGCCGTTATATGGAGATCAAACTCATTCTGTGGTGTAATGTTCCATTTATTCTTTTAGATGAACCTTTTAACGGGCTCTCTCCCATTGTTGCAGAATCAGTCAGAGAGCAAATAGAAATCGCCTCACAAACCAAAGGAATTATACTTACAGACCATAATTTTCGGGAGGTTCATAAATGTGTGAATCGTATTATGCTATTGAATAATTGTTATTTGAAAGATATAAAGGATCCGGAAGAATTGATTCCGTTTGGGTATTATGAGAAGAATGTATGATTTTTTTTAGAGGGTGCACTTTGCCTAAAATAAAATAGAAAAGCCACCTTTTGAGTAGCTTTTCCTTTGTCTTAATTTAAAGAATTATCCAATTGAAAATGAGATTTTTTTCCCAAATCCTAATTCAACCAAACGATATAAAGTTGATAATTGAATATCGCTATGTCCATTTTCAATGCGAGAAATGAAACTTTTTTTAGTTCCTGTTCTTTCTGCTAATTGTTCTTGTGTTAAATGCAATAAACGGCGTTCTTCCTTAATAATTTCTCCAATGGCAAATGCCTTGGCTTTTATTTCAAAATCCGTTCTTTGGGAAGTGCCTATTTCTCCATATTGATTATCCAAGTATTCATCAAATGTTGTTACCTTTTTTGTTTTCATCTTTTTGTGCAGAGTTTATCCTGGTGCTCCCCAGTATAATGTACCCCGTTTTTAGGACAGTAGTTTAAGGTGTAAAAAAGATTACCTTTACACAAAAAATTACAGTCATGCGAAAACATTTTTCAGCAGAATTTAAGGCAAGAGTAGCCATCGAAGCCGTGAAAGGCATCAAGA
>JAVBLA010000057.1:0-14873 GCA_031553775.1 Bacteroidales bacterium | reverse complement strand
GACGATATGTTCTTCGTGGAGAACGATTTCAAGCGTTACAGCATCGGCAGCACCACCGATGGGCTGAAAACCAACAAGGACGGCTCGATCGACATTTACATCCAGAACGAAAATCCGGACAAGGATAAGGAATCGAACTGGCTGCCCGCGCCCAAAGGCAGTTTCAACCTCACGATGCGCCTCTATGGGGCCGAAGCTCCGATCCTCAGCGGAGCCTATCATCTGCCGGGAGTTCAAAAAGTAAAATAATATGAAAAAAATGAAAATGAATATCAGAACCGCAGCTATCCTGCTCGCGGCAGCAGTGACGGCCGGATTCACCTCCTGCAACCATCCGCAAACTAAGCAAACGGAAGCACAGCCCGATGTGCAGCAGCAAATGTTCCATGCCCGGGCGATGGAGGCTGTCGTCTGGGGCATGCCGGCCGTCAATTACGACCGCATGTACCAGGCGTTCCTCAAGGCCGGGGCCAAAGACAACCAACTGGTGCACTGGTCGCGCCCGTCCGACTGGAAAAACCAGCTGTTGACCCCCAATACGGACGCCATCTACATCCTGCCGTTCTTCAATACCAAGGACGCAGGCCCGGTGGTGCTGGAAATTCCGCCTGCCGATAAAGGAACCATCGTCGGCACGATCATGGATTGCTGGCAGAAAGCGCTGGAAGACGTCGGCCCTGCCGGGGTCGATGCGGGCAAGGGCGGGAAATATCTCATCCTGCCTCCGGGATACAACGAAAAAATTCCCGCAGGATACATCGCCCTGCCTTCCGGCAACTACAAGGGATACGCCCTGTTGCGTTCCATTCCCGCCACGAGCGGGACGGGCGATGTGGCCAAAGCCGTGGAATACCTCAAGCGCATCAAGCTCTATCCGCTCTCGAAACCGGCCGAGCAGACCGTTTTCGTGGACGTTACCGATCAGGTGTTCGACGCCACGATCCCCTACGATATGGAATTCTACCGTTCGCTCGACCGCATTGTGCAAACCGAGCCGTGGCTCGAACGCGACCGGGTGATGATCGACCTGCTGAAAACGGTCGGCATGGAAAAAGGAAAATCGTTCGCGCCTTCTCCTGAAGGGGAAACGCATCTGCTGGCAGCCCTCTCCGACGCCCACCGGTGGATCGACATCCAGTATGAATCGTTCCCGCGTTACTACGAAGGCACGCAATGGTTCCTGCCCGCCAGTCCCGAACTGTTCCAGTCGTGGGGCAACGGTTTCACCACCGAAAACAGCTATCCTGTCGACCAGCGCGGGGTAAATTATTACTGGGGATTCAGCAGCCTGAAGCGTACCGGCGCGGGCCAGCACCAGATCTATATCTTCGCCACGCTCGACAAGAGGGGTAAACCGCTCGACGGGGCGAAAACCTACCGCCTGCACGTTCCCGCCGACGTTCCCGTATCGCAATACTGGTCGGTAACGGCCTACGACCGCGCTACGCACGGGCTGATCCGCGACTTGGCAACCTCCAACCGCTCCTCGCTGTTGACCGACCTGGCGAAGAATGCCGACGGCTCGGTCGATCTTTACCTCGCGCCCCAGACGCCGGCAGGCAAGGAATCGAACTGGATACCCACCAAAGAGGGGGTAAACACGGAGATCATCCTGCGTTTCTACGGAGTGGAGCAACCGATCGTCGACAAGACCTGGAAAATCGGAGATTTTGAGGAGGTGAAATAATTCCTTGCACTATAAAGAATCCGGCAGTTGTTAATGCAATTACCGGATTTTTGCGTATATACGGGTATAAATATATTTACCCGTCAATAATGGCTTTTTGCTACAAATACCCTCTTTTATTTTGTCTGAACATTGATGTTATAAGAAAAAACTAAAAATATCTCATTTAAAGATTATTATGAACCGACAAACGAAAGAACGACAAACTGCCTACCGTTAAGCAAAAAAGTTGAAAACTAATTTGGATTTGTCTTAGAATTCTTTTTGCATCAAGGCAAAAAGTATAGAACCGCAAGGCGACAGCCTTGACCTATTTGTAATTCTAAAAAATCTTCCAAGGCGATAGCCTTGTACAAATCAAATAGTTCCCTACAATAACAACCCTGGAAAAACACAATGCATTCTGAAATATATATATTTTTGTAACCACTGACATTTTTGTGCGTCAAACAAAACAACGAAAGAAGTATATATGGTAAATACTGTTGATCTGGAAGATATTAAGCGTGTAAAGGCCGGCGATTACAAGGCTTTTGCTCATATTGTGTCTACCTGCCGGCCTATGGTTTTTACCATAATATTCAGGATTGTCAATAACAGGGAAGATGCCGAAGATATTGCTCAGGAAGTTTTTATCAAGGTATTTAAATCGTTGGATTCGTACAGGGAAGAGTCGGAGTTTTCCACCTGGCTGTACCGGATTGCGTACAATACTACCTTGTCGGAAATGCGGAAACGGAAGATCGTTTTTTCTTCTTTTACCGATAATTTTTCTAATCTGCGGGAAGAAGAACTGATTGAAAATCTGGAAGATCTCGAGATGGAAGAAAAGATCCTTATTCTGGAGAAGGCTTTGAAACTGCTTCCTCCGGAAGATGCATTATTGATAACGTTGTTTTATATGGATCATCGTCCGATTGAGGAGATAGGCCGAATCTCAGGTCTCAGTCAGGCGAATGTAAAAGTAAAATTACATCGTATACGGAAAAGATTAGCTGTTGAAATCAATAAATTAACGGCAGAATGAAAAATTCAGAGAAAGATTGGCTGGAAGAACTGTTTCAGGAGGTCAGGCCGGAGGATACATCCGGAGATTTTATGGAAAAATTGATGGTTCGTGTAGAGAAAGAAGCCATCCGGCAGAAACGGAGAAAAGTATGGCTTACTTATCTGTGGATGGCAGCGGGTATTGTTGGGATTATTGCTATTCCTGCATGTGTTTTTTATTATATGGGTGTAAATGTAGAAATACCCTGGAATACGAAACCGGATTGGACAGGATTGTTTTCCGGGATAGATATAGATCCTTCATTTGTTATGTTTGCATTGGTGATCCTTTTGCTTTTGGTGGGGGATGGTTTGATCCGGAGATTTAGGGCGATGGAAAATGAGGGCGACCGCTAGGTCGCCCTTACAGTTTATTCTTCGTCTTCCCGGTTTTTCTTTTTGTCGGTATTTTTACCAGGATTTTTTGTTTGTTTTTCTTTTATTTCAGGGCCTTTGATCGGGCGTCTGGTTTCGTTTACTTTAAGACCTTCCGCATAACATTCTTTTGATGGATATATTTCGTAGGCGCTCCATTCGTTCAGATTGACCAATACGCCCCTTACCATTACTCCGAGATCTTTTTGGTTGGCATATTTTTTAACATCGGTTTTTGTTTTCAGGAAAGCGATCCTTTCCGGGGTAAAGATACGATTGATTTCTCTGTCTAAAGCCAGGGTTTCCAATATGGAAACTTTCTGCGTATTCATATCGGCAAGCAGGAATTCCATTCCTTTGTCGCTTTCTCCCAATACACAAAGAGCGTAGGCTGCTTCTGCAGCAATGTACGGATTGGGATCCTCAAGTAGCTTTTTCAGTTGGGAAGGGCATTCTTTCAAACGTTTGGTTTTTCCCAATTGTGCTAGGTTGACGATTGCCCAATACCGGAATTCCGGCTCCGCATGGTTCAGGTAGGAAACTATTTTTTTTGTGTCTGCTTTGGGATCCAGGGTCATGTCGATCAGATCGTATAATTCGTTTAATGGAAAACCGGTAGTCCTTACGAGGGTATATACATCTTTCGAGATTCTTGTTTCCAGCATGAAGAAGCCCAGGTCTTTGGTTCTCCGGTTGAACTGTTTGACGGAGTCTCTCATTGCTAACAGTATCTTCTGGTATTTCGGATTGCCGGCTAAGTTATGTACGTCTACAGAGTCGGTGCTCTGGTCGAATAATTCTTCCGTATACTGATCTGTAAAAGGCAGGGAGCAGGCGTTATTCATGCATTGGTTTTTTTGATACGCATTGTCCCATCCCATATTTCCCGGCATTGCCCATTGGAAATAGTTTCTTAAAGCATGTTGTTTGTATGGGATATACCGGCGGATATATTTATACCGGCCATCGCTGGCTGCCCTGATGGGTTGGAAATGTGTAGCCTGGTTACAGCAGATGGCATATTGCATTTTATTATCAGGCGTTTTTTGTTTTCCTAAAAATGCATGTCCTTGGTAATGGGAAGGGATTTTGGCTTCTGCCAGACTGAGTACGGTAGGCGCCAGGTCAACGAAACTGACCAGGCGGTTGCTGGTAGTTCCTGCTTTAATGCCTAGCTCTTTACGATACTTTTCCGGAACATAGACAATCATTGGGACTCTGACTCCGGATTCATATAGGTAGCCTTTTCCCCTTGGAGAACAACCTCCGTGGTCACTGTAAAAAAAGATGATGGTATTTTCCCATAATCCGCGTTTCTTAAGGTCTTTGATAAACAGACCCACCTGTTTGTCTATATCGGTTACTCCTTCCAGGTGGAAGGCATAATCGGAGCGTACTTCAGGGATGTCCGGCAAATGCTCCGGCAGAATCAGTTTTTTCGGATCCAGTCCTTCTTTGGCAAAATCCCTTCTGCCGTCGAGATGATAGCTCGTCAGCCGGCTCATGTGAGTAACTCCTGAGTTAAAAACAGCGAAGAAAGGCTGATTTTTTTTTCGTTCCGGGCTCAGGTAAGATGCATCGTTACTACATTCATCCCAGCAGGCCTTATTGTCGTTGGTACTGTTGTAGTCTGTTTTTGCATTGTTGGTACAGTAATATCCGGCATCCCTCAATAATTGTGGAAAAAAGATGTTTTCGGGAGTTTTGACCCGCTGTCGGTGCCATTCCATTCCGTAAGTAGATGAATAACAGCCTGTAATAATCGTAGATCGGGCAGGGGAACTTTGCGGTCCGCAAGACCAGGCATGGGAAAATTTAATCCCGTTAGATGCCAGGTAGTCCAGATTAGGCGTTTTAGCCTGTGGATGTCCGTAGGTACCGAATTCAAACCAACTGGTATCTTCGATGGTAAGCCATAGTATATTCGGCTTTTCCTGTGAAGACAGTATGCTGATGTTTCCTGCAGTGGGAATGGCCATTGTAGCCAGGGATAGTAGTATGGACCTTTTCATACGTAAATAATTGAAAATTGAGAATTGAAAATTGGAAATGATGTGATCATATTTATTTTTTTCGAATAGTTTACAGGATGATTTTTTTGACTGTTATACCGGAGGATGTAATAACCCTGAAGATATAAAATCCGGAGTGTAAGGCTACTTCGGCTGTGTGTCCGATCGGTTGTTTCCGGATCACCTGTCCGGATATACCGAATATTTGCACTTCTCCCGGAGCATCCGATTCTATCAAGACTTTACCCGACGAGACAGTGATCAGGACTTTGGATGCCGGAATTGCCCCCATGGATGAATATAATCCTGTAGAGGTTCCCTTCAGCCAGAGGATCCTGGGGGTGAGTCCGCCGCCATCGATATCTACCCTGGCAGTATATATTCCTGCTGTTTCAGGTGATAGAAAACGGAAATGAACGGTGTTATCACTTTCCTGGTCTTCGGAGAGGATAATCTCGTTTGTTCCGGTGATCTCGAAAAAAGGATTGGGCGCGAGCCTGAATACGATTGGAGAATCTTCCAGATTCGCTCCTTCCAGCATTAGCATGGCTGTTGTATCTTTTCCTATGGGATGCGTGCCGAGATCCAGGATTTTCCGTTGAGGCAGGTTGATGGCAGGTTCTATAGATTCTGTGATGACTACGCTGTCCAGGTGGACGATATTATTGGCTGCCATATTTCCGAGGAAGCGTATTTTGCTTTGCGGTGTTGCAATGAACGATGCACCGACTCTTCGCTGGTTATAGGTATTGTTCGGATTTTCAAACTGGAAAATGGTATCGTTATCCAGTAAAGCATAGATCGTACCTTCGTTGATTGCTCCATTCTTTTTGGAATAGAAAGAAAGTGTGAAAGAGGTCTGCAAGTCGAGAGGAGGGGTATCCACCCAAGCTGAGAAAGATTCATTTGAAACCAGTTTTAGTCCTCCTCCATAACTGCCTGACTGGTCGTAAAATACTCCGGAACTGTATGTCCATCCGGGGATGTTGGTGTATTTATCCAAATTGGTAACAGGGGTATTTTTGATTCCGGAGCCTATTTTCTCAAAATTTTCCGATAAGATGACTTTAGCAGTTTTATCTCCTCCCGGCATGGGTTTGATGGCTCTTCTGGTCTGGTTAAGGGATACTCCTTCTGCATACGATTCGGGAGGGAAAATCCGGTCGGCATCCCACTCTCCCAGGTTTGCCAGTATTCCTCTTACCAGTAAGCCCATATCTTTTTGGTTATTGTAGTTGTTGATTGCTGTTTTTGTTTTCAGGAAATTAATCCTTCCAGGGGTAAACAAGGCTTGTGTTTGTGGATTCAGCGCCAGGCATTCCAGGATGGCTGTTTTTTCTTCCTTGTATGTCGGCATATCGTTTAGAAGGTAAGTTATCCCTCTTTCTCCTTCTCCCAGGAAGCATAAAGCACATGCGGCTTCGGTCGCTATTTGCGGATCGCTGTCGTTGATCAGTTCTTTCAGTTTCGGGGGACAAACGCTGAGTCTGCCTGTATTGCCCAGATGGGCCAGGTTAACAATTGCCCAGAAGCGGAATTCGGGATATTCGTTATCTAAATAGGCGATGATTTTATTGGTGTCAACATTCCCTTTCTCCAATGTCATATCGATCAGGTCATATAGATCGTTTAAGGGGAAAGAACTTGTCCGTACATAAGTATATACATCTTTAGACATCCTTGTTTTCGAGAGGAAGAAACCCAGGTCCCGGGTATTCCGGTTGAAATTTTTGATCGAATCTCTCATTGCAGACAATATTTCCCTGTAATCCGGATGATCTGCCAGGTTATTGACATCGAAAGAATCTACACTCTGGTCGAACAATTCTTCCGTAAATTCACAGGTAAACGGCAGGTTACAGGAGTCTGTGGTGCATTGTTTGGTCAGGAATGTTTTATCCCAGGCCATATTGGCCGGCATTCCCCATTGGTAATAATTCCGGAGGGAATGTTGTTTATACGGAATATACCGGCGGATATACTTGTACCGGCCATTGTTTGCTGCCCTGAGCGGTTGGTAGTGGGTAGCCTGATTGCAGGAGATTCCGTATTGCATGGGGTTGTCGGGCGTTTTTTTCGGTCCCAGGAATGCATGTCCCTGATAGTGGGCAGGAATGCTGACTCCTGTCAGGCTGAGTACTGTGGGAGCAAGGTCTACGAAACTGACTAAACGGTCGCTTACGGTTCCAGGTATTATATTGAATTGATCCCTGTATTTGGGTGGAATATAAACAATCATGGGTACCCGTAATCCGGATTCGTATAAATACCCTTTCCCCCTGGGAGAGCATCCTCCGTGGTCGCTGTAAAAAAAGATGATGGTGTTATCCCATAATCCCTGCTGTTTCAGGTCGCTGATAAAGATCCCTACCCATTTATCCACATCGGTCACTCCTTCTAAATGGAAAGCATGATCCGATCGTACTTCCGGGAGATCTGGCAGGTGGGGAGGCAGGTTCAACCGGGCAGGATCGATCCCCTCTTTAGAGAAATCCCTTCTGCCATCGGTGTGGAAAGTCCGGATCCTTCCCATATGTGTCATTCCTGTGTTATAAACAGCAAAAAAAGGTTGGTCGTCTTTTCTTTTAGAATTGTTATATGAAGCGGTATTCTTGCATTCATCCCAACAGGCATTGTTATTGTTAGTAGTATTATAATCTGTTTTTGCGTTGTTGGTGCAGTAATATCCCGCATCTCTTAGTAGTTGGGGAAAGAAAATGTTTTTGGGAGTCAATACCCTGTCGCGATGCCACTCCATGCCATATGTGGAAGAATAACATCCCGTAATGATGGTGGAACGGGCCGGAGAGCTTTGCGGACCGCAAGACCAGGCATGGGTGAAGCGGACCCCGTTAGCTGCCAGGTAATCCAGATTAGGTGTTTTGGCATGCTCGTTGCCGTAAGTTCCAAACTCATACCAACTGGTATCTTCAATCGTCAGCCATAGAATATTCGGTTTATCCTGGGCAATTACAGGGACGATGCTTCCGGCAGCAGGAAGGGTGGCGGCAAAAGATAGTAATAGGGATTTTTTCATGGGAAAATAATTGAGGAATTAAAATTTGCCTGATGGCGAACATTGTTTGATAATTGGGAATTAGTCGGGTATGATCATGCTTTTCCACCAGTCTTTATTGGGAGACCATTCTGGTTGCAGTTTTTCCAGCCTTTGTTTTTCGCGCAGGGATACCGACTGTTGTTGATTTTTCAGATAACCGGATTCCTTAACAGGGTCGTATTGCGGATCTGCTACCGGAGTGGTAGCATGAATACCTGATAACCATGCATTCAGTTTTATCCGGAGTTCATTTAGTTTTTCCGGATATTGCGCATTCATGAATTCTGATTCTGTTGCATCTATGGCCAGGTTATACAATTCATACCGGTTGTCTTCGTAGTAATAAATCAGCTTCCAGTCGCCCTCCCTTATAGAGGAAGCCGGATCTCCTCCCTGGTTTCCGTAATGCGGATAATGCCAGAATAATGCCCGGGAAGGGATGTCTTTCCCTTGTATAACGGGAAGCAGGGAAATACCGTCGCAAACTTGCCCTGCCGGCATGGGAATACCTGCATAATCCAGCAGGGTCGGATAAAAATCAGTTCCTATGACAGGAATAGCGGAAGTTGTATGTGGACTGGTTGTACCGGGTATTTGCATCAGGAAAGGCACCCGGACGCCACCTTCCCATTGCCTGCCTTTCCCTCCGCGCAACGGCAGGTTGGAAGTGGCATAGTTATCTCCGGAAGAAACGCCTCCGTTGTCGGAAGTAAAGACGATCAGGGTATTTTTATCTAATCCCAGTTCCTTCAGTTTGTTCAGGACAATACCTACGGCATCATCCATTTGCTGTATCAGGCCGGCATATACGGGGTCATCCTGAACCTGCCTTACAGGAAGCCGCCGGTCGAAAACGAATCCGGTTTCCTGAATGCCCTGCTTTTCCGCTTTCTCACGGAAATATTCCCAGCGTTCCCTGGTTGTTTGTATCGGGGCATGTACCGCATAAAAAGAAAGGTAAGCCAGGAAAGGTTGTTTTTTATTCTTTTTTATATGCTGTTCAATAAACTTGTTTGTTTCGTTGGCCAGCCGGATAGAGAGGTTTTCTCCTTTGGGACCATCCGGTAACCTGGGGTTGCTATAAGGTGAAAAATATCCTCCTTTCGGGCTCCCGGATTCCCATCCTCCGATATTGATCTCAAATCCGTGGTTTTCCGGATCCGATCCTACATCCCCCAGGTGCCATTTCCCTGCAAAGAAGGTTTTATAGCCATGGGCTTTCAATCGTTCAGCCAAAGTGATGGTTGCTTTCGGTAACTCCCGTGCATAATCGGGAGGGAGTAATTTGGTGCAGCGGTTGTTCTTTCTCCATGCTTCACCTGCAGGGTCTCCTATCCAACTGGTAATCCCGTGCCGTGGGGTATACTGGCCGGTGAGGATACTGGCCCTTGACGGGCTGGATACAGAACAGGCAGCATATCCATTGGTAAACCGGATGCCATTTTGTGCAATCCGGTCGATGTTGGGAGATTCGTAGTAGTCGCTTCCCGTACAACTCAGGTCTTTCCATCCCAAGTCGTCGGCCAAGATGAAAAGTATATTTTTAGGCTGATTTTTTTGAGCTGCCAGCGGAAGACAGAGCAGGGAAGTAGCTCCTAACAACAATCGGATATGTTTTTTTGCCGGTTTCGTGGAATATTAACTGATTAGAAAGTACAAATTTAGGATATTTTTTCCCGGATGATGACTTCGGAATCATCAAAAATGGTGACAAATTCTTCATTTTACAAATTTGCCGGCAGCCCCGTCTGTATGGACCATATAAACACCTTTCGGCAGTAATGAGATATTTGCTGTTCCGTTCCGGCCTTCCAGTATTTTTCGTCCGGACGGGTCGGAAATGTAAAAGCAATCTCCGCCGGCTAAACCAACGACCTGCAACTGTCCTGAATTTGTAAATCGTACCTGCAATTTTCCCTGTTTACCGGATTGTAAGGAGGGGATAGATGTATCGTCTTTGAGTTGCACCGTAAAGATGGAGATCGATTCACCGGGAATCGTATGCCGGAATGTTTCATCGTTTTCTACGGTGGCTGTGCCTGCCGATCCTGTGACCGATCCGTTTTTTAACCACTGGATATAACTTACGTTTCCATCGATTGTTCCTTTATCTATACGGAAACCGTAATTGTTGTACGATCGGGAAGCATTATTGTTAACAGCATATATGGTAAGTATATTTCCTTTCCGGAAAGCCCTGGTTTGTAATTTTCCGGCAGTGGTAGTGCTCCTGCCGTCGATATCATCCATATCTATCATCCGGGCATCTTTGAGAGGTACGGAAACATGTTTCATCAGGTAACCCCGGATATCTCCGTCCCGCTGGTAATTCCACCACATGAAACCACTCATGCCTACTTCAATCTGGTCCCAGAAGGCGCAGATTGCTTCTTCCGCTTCTTTCCAGTCGTCAACATCGTCCTTTGAATCCCAATGGGGCTCAGTACTCCAGAACGGCATTTCTCCGGCATATAACAGATCAGCTTTCAGATTGGCAATCGGGCGGAGGTGCGGATAATAATGAGTCCCATAAATATCCATGCGGTCCATCCATCCGTTATTACTCATATTTTTCATCCAGTTTTCTTTGTTGGGACCATAGCCCTCATACCCTACGATCAGGGGCATTTTGAATCCTTCCCGGACGGAAATGATCCGCAACGAATCGATGATGGCTTTGTGTTTCTGGGCTGTAATATTCCCCTCGTTATATTGTTCCTCATTTTGTATACCCAGGTAATCGATAGTCACTCCTTTGCTTTTCATGAACAGAAAGTAGTCCGTAAGCAGTTTGACATATTCTGTTACAATGACACCGTTGGCATTTTTAGTCCATTCCGGAAAAGAATTCTGCCCATCCAGCTTTTTACTGGCAAAGACATAAAAATCTTTATTTCCCCGGGCCGTCCGCGCCCGGTTGAGGGAATTCAGTGTTTGTGTATATTGTGATTCGTCTACCTGACCGGCAGCCGGATGAGCCGGGTGGGATTGATCTCCGTAAATGGAAATTCTGACTCCGTTCATATCATCTGTAATGAAAAAATCATCGGCTACACTGGCATTTTTGACCCTGTTAGGCCATCCTTTCAGGTCATAGAGAAAATATTCGATCTTTTTCCCGATGTATTGATCCGGGTAAATAACTGCATCGCCTGCTGTCTGGGCTCCTGCATCCGGAAGGAAACAACATGCGGCGATCAGGCAGATTGTTCCGGTCAGGGCATTGCTTTTTCTTTTTTTTAGTAGAGAAATCATGGCAAAATATTAATTGTAGTCATTGTATTTTTCAAACCGGGTGAAGATGCTTCTACGACGACTTTCCCCGGTTTATCGGTTGTTTGTAAGATCAGGAGTACCTTTCCGCGGAAGGCTTTTCTGCTGGGAGCCCGGTAGGGAGAAAGATCGACGGGATCTCCGTTATCCACTCCAATTAGCCTGGCCGGTCCGGTTATGTTAAAGCGAATTTCATTATCTGCATACGGGCACATAGTCCCCAGGCAGTCGGTAATATCCAGTTCAAAATGAATTACATCTGTCTGGTTTGCATGCGCTGTGTATCTATCGGCTTGTATTTGTATGCTGTTGGCCTTCCCGGCGGTTTTCTGTATTTTTTGAACAACGATTTTATTCCCGTTTCTGGCAATAGCTTTGATCTCTCCTTCCTGGTAAGGTACCTGCCACATTAATTGTTCGCCTTTATATGTTTGTTTTCCCATAGATTTTCCGTTCAAGAACAGTTCTACGCTTTCGCAGTTGGTATATATCACCACCGGAATGGAAATTCCTTCTTTTCCGGGATGTGTCCAATGAGGCAGGATATGCACCATCGATTGAGCCGACCAAAGACTTTGGTACAAATAATAGTGGTCTTTCGGAAAGCCACACAGGTCGATTATCCCCTGGTTCCTGGTACGCTGCGGCCATTCGGATTCTCCTAAGTAATCGAAACTTCCCCACCGGAATTCTCCGAAAAACCAGGGAAAGGATGATGATCTTTGCCAGGACTTTCTGGCGTTGATCCTGACAGCTGCGTTGTCGTACGACGATTGATAATACGGATGGGCGGCTTCTTCCGGAAAAACCTCGGTTTCCGAAAGGTCCGGATTATCGAAAACCTTGTTTTTATATTCTTTCCAGCTTTCCGGCTTTTCCCAGGGGGCTGGGAAATCCCGTCTTCTCCAGGCTGTTTTTGTACGGTATACACCTCTTGTTTGATAGGTATGTGGAATTTCTGTACCTATTCCGCATCTTTCCGGCATGTTTTGGTGAAACATTTCAAGCTCACCCACTTCTTCTCCGTTCCCGTTAAAACCCACAATGTCGAGAAACCGGAAATTAGCGTCATAATTGGTTTTCATGCCTCGTGTGGGGTCTGTTCCTCCCTGGGAGACCGGTCGCGTGGGATCCAGCCGGTGAATCAGATCCACTAACTGTTTTTGTCTTTCCGGTGTTCCTTTCCGAACCTCATTTCCGATGCTCCAAAAGAAAATACAAGGATGATTCCTGTCCCTCAGGATCATGTCGGTCAGGTCTCTTTCCCACCAGGCATCGAAGTAATTCCCATAATCGTCTCTGGTTTTTGTTTTATCCCATCCGTCGAAAGCTTCATCCATAACGATCAGTCCCATCGTGTCGCAGATGGTGTAGAATTCAGGGGAAAACGGATTGTGCGCAGTTCGGATGGCATTGCAGCCCATAGCTTTCAGTATTTTGATCTTTCGCTCCAATGCCTGGTCCGGAACTGCAGCTCCGAGTGCACCCCCCGTGTGATGATCGCAAACACCTTTGATCCTGATAGGTTCATTGTTCAAAAAAAAGCCGGATGGGGAATATTCTATTTTTCTGAATCCGACAAACTGTTTCCGGGAATCTCTCGTTTTACCATTTGTTTCCACTGTACTTTCCAATACATACAAAGTCGGTTTCTCGGGACTCCAGCGATGGGGCCTGGCTACTGTTATCTGTTGTGTGATTTCCTGTTCTGATCCGGCTGCAAGTGTAGTTTCCTTTTCGGTCGAAGCAATTCGTATTCCATCTCTGGTTTTTAATTGCGTCCTCAAAAGGATCTTTTCGGAAACAGTACTTTTATTAATAACGGTTGTACGGATGCAGGCTTCGGCTTTTTTTTCCGAACATTCCGGTGTTGTGAAGTATATTCCCCATACAGGAATATGTACCTGGTCGGATACCAGCAACCGAACATGCCTGTAGATACCGGATCCCGTATACCAACGGCTGCTGAGTGCTTTGCTGTGATCTACTTTTACTGTCAGGATATTTTCTCCTTCCTGCAGGTAAGGAGTCAGGTCGTAACTGAAACCGATATATCCGTAGGGCCGGTTTCCCAAAAGAAGTCCGTTTATCCAGACGGTACTGTTCATGTAGATGCCGTCGAAAAGGATATGGATTTCTTTTCCTTTCCATTCTTCCTGCCAGGAAAAACTTTTTCGGTACCAGGCAATGCCTCCGGCCAGATATCCATTCTGCCAGCTTCCTTCATTGGCGGTTGAGTCGTAGTTCTCTTCTATACTCCAGTCGTGCGGAAGATTGAGTATCCGCCAGTTCGTATCGTCAAAATTCTGCCGGATGGATTCAGGGTAATCTCCCCGGGAAAATTTCCAATTGAAATCGAATGGGATCTCTGTTGAAGCATGCAACTGGAATGAGGTCCATAGCAGAATAATAAAAATAATTTTTTTCACTGGTATTTGTTCTGATTGCTTAAGAAATACCGCGGAATTTCAGAATCGTATTCCTGATATTTTCTTTTAGTTTGTTTATTGCCAAATGGTTATTGATTGATAATCCGTGCATATTGCACATCCTTACCGGTAAAAACTTCGAGGATGAGGATTCCGTGCGGACATTTTTCCAGGCTGACCCAGTTACCTTTTCCCTCACTGGTCAATACCCCCAGTTGACTGTAAATCCTGTAACTGATATCTCCGTTATTATCCGGTAATTCTATAGTTACGGATTCTTTGGCCGGATTCGGATAAACCTTCAGCGATTTTGTGGTTTGCGGAACCGCAATACCCGTATCCGTTTTTTTGATCACAGTTGCCGTCTGGGAGTAGAACTGGCTGATACCCGTATCATTGACTGCTTTGACTCGGTAATAATGTGTTCCCGCTTTGCGCGGTGTCGTATCAGAGAATCCGGTTCCGGAAATATTTTCCGCGATGAGGCTGTAGTGTGCTTCATCCCAGGGAGTGGGACAATAATATACGTTGTACCTGGCATTGTATGCCGAATCGGAAGGTGTCCAGGCAATCTGCACGGACCCGTCGGTTTTCTCTGTTGCGTTGACCAGGTACGGTGTCCATGGGCGGCAGGCGACGGGAGTTCCGGAAATTTCGTTTGCTGCGGGACTTTCCCCAGCGCCGTTGTACGCCGTTACGGTGAAATAGTACCGGGTATTGTTATTGAGTTTCCGGAAAATATATCCTGAAATACTTCCGGCATCGATGGTTTGCAGATATACTCCGGGAGCAGTTCCGTAACTAACCTTGTATCCTGAGGCAAAAGGTACGCTTTCCCAGTGTATGGTTACCCTCTGATTGTCTTCATGGATATAGTTGATCACAGGTTTTTCCGGGATACGGATGCATCCTGTGGCCTCGTTTGACCGGGGGCTGGTTCCTGCGGCATTGGAAGCGGTAACGGCAAAATAATAAGCCTGTCCGGGAGTCAA